>JAYZBC010000023.1:0-58466 GCA_036339375.1 Pseudomonadota bacterium
ACTCTAACTGATGATTGCTGTTGCGATAAGGAGTTACATCTGATGATCAAAGAAGGGGATTTTGTGATCCGAAAAGCCGACACGCCATGGAAAGCAGAAGGTTTTTTATGACACCCCCTGTCGTTCGGTCAGGTGATCGAATTCATTAAATGCGACCATGAGTTAAGGCCAACTGCAACTGACGGGCCCGCCGAATGGACGGAAATTGCGATCCGCCCTTTTGATAATCGTATGGCTCCCGATGGCGCATGGCTTCAATGGGTCGAAGAAGAGTGCGTCGTGATAAGACCGTGGGTGTATTGCTTACTTGGACTGTTTTGGCCGTTGTTGAGGTTCGTCTATACGAAGCCTCTGCAGGGGCAGCATACTGAATATAAGGGGCGTATATAAAACGATTTGCCGTGCTATTTGGAAGTGCCAGCCTAAGGGTACGTTGATGACTAGATGATTTTATATTCTAGAGCATTCTTAAAAAACCACGGTAAAAGTTGGAAAAACCCAAGAAAGCCCTGTCGCAAGATCTGCGAGCACTTAAAGAATGGATAAAACAACCAAAATTACCCCCATTTCATTACCAGAACCTTTTTTTACTACTTTAAAGGCTTCTTGAAGTAACCCACCACCCATTGACCACCCCCAAATCCATTACCAACATTATCTACAAAAGTTGGAAGCCAATACTTTAACAAGGTTTTTAAATTGAAATCAGTAATTTTTTGTTGGGTCATTAATCCGTCATAAAAAAAGGGATAAAAGGTTTGAGATCCCATACTGATGTTAAAAACTTTTAAGGGTTGCATGGATACCGCTTCATATAGTTTTGATAGTGACAGCCTATTGAAACCCAATATATGGTGACCAGGTGACATCGGAGCCGTAATTCGATTCGACTTTGTGGCTAATTTTCGAAGGAGAGTTATAGCAGAATACGAAAAAGAATTAGCATTGGGGGCAATTGAAATTGAAATTCCACCCGGTCTCAATTTGGATATAGCACTTGATAAAAATTCGAGCGGGTTTGGTACATGCTCAAGAATATGGGATAAACGTACCACACTGAAGCTTTCATCTGAGATCTTATCGAATTCATTTGTGATTGAAATATTTAAAATGTCTTGAGCCACATTAGCTGCGTGGATATTCTTTTCAAATCCTTTTGTTTCCCATCCCTCCGAGGCCGCAACGTTTAAAAAAAATCCCAAACCGCAACCAACATCTAAGACTTGGCGTTCCTCAACCAAATTATTTAACTCGGTGATCTGTCGTTGAAATGTTGGTTTCATAGTCTCCAAACAGCTTCTGATATACTGAGGTGCGACAGATTCTGGATCGGTATACCAATCTTCATCGCTTGATGGTCTCCCACGAACTTCAGAGTTGTAAAACCACAGAGTACAGTGTGGGCAGACCAAGACTACCTCACCATTAACAACTCCCTTTTCTATACCCGCCTTAGCGCAGGTTGGGCAATTTTCCATGTGAGAAATTTTATTTATCCTTTCCGAATTTAAAAACAGAAAATTCAGATTATTTTTTAGTGCGAAACAATGCTAACCTCAGAGAGCCTTTTTATTATAATTTATTTTACCTGACATTTTAATCTTGCATAAAAGATAAATAACATACCTTTCAACAAATGAAATTTTTTCTGAGCGCAAGGAGGCCTTTTCTGAAAGGTCCAATTTACTCATCATAACACCGTATGAGTTTCTATGAAGGATGTTGTGTCTGATAGTTTTGTTGCGTCTTACAACAGGTATGGTTTGTTTGCTGAGGATCGTTTGACTGTCGCGCTAAGCCAACCCCACAGGGTACAAAGTGGCTCTATGGGTCTCCGTATCGCTGGATTAGCAGGGGCAGACGGTTCCATTCCTTATGTAAATAAATTGGTTGATCTTAAACCCAGTGGGCGGCAGTTAGACTTAGCGGTTGGATACGCCTTTGGCGTTGGTTGGGATACAACCCTCAGTACAAAATTTTTGCATACCAAAGACGCAAATCACGTCAAAGGTGTGAAAGGAGAGAACAGTATTTTATTAGGGTTTAAGCACAAAAATATTTACTTTGGGAGTTTGTACAACGATACCAAAAATGATTTGCAAGCCAAGGTGAAATACTCTGTGAACTTCTAAATGTAAACTCTAAATTTGTGCTTCATGAAAGACCTTTTTGGTGGTTTCTGTCTTGCCGGAAACGTAGTTTTTTCCCTGAGACGTATTTTTGTATACCCCTTTAAAATAGCATCTCACTATATATAACTACCCTCAACGTATGTTGTCATCGGTTTAAAAGCTCGATAAAATTCTACATTGGCTTAAGGTTTAAAAAATATGATTTCGATTAAAGAACTCCAGAAAGAATTTACGGTGACCGATGGCAAGGTGGTCGCCTTACGACAACTCGATCTTGAAGTCGACCCAGGTGAATTTTTTGTCATCGTTGGGGCCAGTGGCTCTGGAAAAACAACCCTGTTGCGTTCTGTTGCTGGCCTGGAGACACCGGATACGGGCTCGATCAAAATTGCTGAACGCATGGTGTTTTCAAACGATCCGCCAGTATGGGTTGCTCCGCAGGAACGCGGGTTTGGAATGGTCTTCCAATCCTATGCCGTTTGGCCCCATTTAACTGTTTTTGAAAATGTTGCCCTTCCATTACGAGAGGGCGCCCAAAAAATTCCGGGCAACGAAGTTGAAGGCCGCGTTAAACAAGCTCTTGAAATGGTGCAGTTAGAAGAACAAATTCATAGACCCTCGACAGCGTTAAGCGGCGGACAGCAGCAACGGGTTGCCCTTGCAAGGGCAATTGCAGTTAACCCAAGCGTTCTCCTCATGGATGAGCCTCTTAGTAACTTAGACGCTCGCCTTCGGGAAGACGTCCGGGGGAAAATACGTGACCTTGCCAAAAAGTTAGGAGCCACAGTGCTCTACGTAACCCATGACCAGATAGAAGCAATGGCTATGGCCGATAAAATCGCTTTGATGAGTTTTGGCAAGCTGTTGCAGTATGGCTCGCCAATTGAGCTGTACAGAAATTCCAATTGCGCGGAAGTCGCAGAGTTTTTTGGCACCGTGAACTGGTTGTCGGGGGAACTGGATGGCGATGTCGTGAAAACTAAGATAGGTGAGTTTTCGGCTTCTCAGAATGCTGTCGCTGACAAGAATGTATGGTTGGGGATTAGACCAGAGCATCTGGCCTTTCCCGAGGAGTCTTACAGTCCAAAATCCAATCATATTTTAGCCAATCTGGAGAAAACGGTTTTTCTTGGCGACCAATATACCTTTGAAGCCTCTACGTCTAACCTGCCGTTACATGGCAAAAGCCGAATAGCACCTACATTGCAAGGGGACCAATTGCATATAGCCGTTGATCCTGATGATGTAATGGTATTTGCTGCGGATGACAGCAACACTACGTTTATTAACGCGTCAATGGCAGGCAGATAAACCAGCCTTTGGTTTGGTACTTTGAGGACGGGAAGTATGAGTTAGAATAAGTTTTACACTGGCATTAAGACTGAAAGTATGAAATGAGAGGATTAAAAAAACAAAGTGGTTTACGGACAAGACTAAGGAGTCGCGTCCACAACGAAGCCAATAAACAACGAAAGGCAAGGAGGGAGTTATATGTCAAATAAATTTACACCTTTGAAGGCCATAGCAGTAATTCCTGTTACAGCTATGTTAGCGTTCGGTTCAGCGTCAGCGGCAGACGCTCCTAAAAATTTAAAAGAATTAATAGCCGGGGCAAAAAAGGAATCAACATTGGCCATTATGTGGTCGGCATCCAGTTTGGGCGGTAGCAAGGGAGCAAAACAAATTGTCTCCGCCATGAACAAGAAATATGGAACGAATATCAAAGTCAAATTTACACCCGGGCCTTCCATGACCCGAACGATTGCCAAACTCACCCGCGAAATGAAAGCGGGCCAGAAGGCCAGTTCCGATGTTGTCTGGAACAATTCTGGCGGATCGCTGAAGGGTGCGAAAATAGGTCTTTTCCGTTCGATGAATTGGCTAAACTATTTAAGCCGGCCGATGATCAAGGAAAAGAGATTTGACCCTGTCGCGCCGAAGGGCACTGGTTTGGCAAGTGCCGGTACGCTGGTTGGCGTTGTCTACAATAGTGACTTAGTCAAAGGCGCAAACATACCAAAATCTCTTCCAGATACTTTAAAGCCATTTTTTAAAGGGAAGATTGCATCGACACCCTATGCAGCAGGTATGCGCGAGTTTGCGATGCCCGACCTCCTAGGGAAGAAAGTTATGGTTCCTTATACTAAAAAGCTTTCCGAGCATATTGGTGGACTGATGCGCTGCGGATCTATGAATAAGATTACCAGTGGTGAGTTTCTCATGCTGGTCATGAGCTGCGGTGACCAGTACGTGAACCAGGCTAAACGCCGGGGTGAACCACTCGGCTATGCACTTATGAATGAAGCTGTAGTCTCACACACGCGCTACGGTTCGGTGCCGGTGCATTCCTCTTCACCCAATGCCGCTGCATTGTTTGTTGTCTATCTTCACACCAAGGAAGGCCAGAAATGGATGTGGGATAAAGTCGGGATGGATTTTCACCTCTACCCCGAATCCCACATGCGGAAGAAGCTTTTAGCCCAAGAGGCGCTGGGTGCGAAAGTAGTCATAAACTCACCGCAATGGCTCGGCTCTCAGGGTGGTTATGTAAAAACCCGAAAGGCATTGCAGAAAATTCTCAAGAAGCGCTGGAAGAAAAAGAAGAAGTAAGCACTTTTTTTCACCAGGAAATCGAGTTGGGGGGTTATGCTCCCCAACTCGTATATTTCTGTTAACCATTTCTATTAACCACTTCCCCGCCTAGTGATAGGAACTTCCCTTGCATTCTAAATCCTTGCCTACGCTGCTGGTGTTAGCTGCTCTTCCGATGTTCGTCATCCTGGTGTTGGTTGGTGTTCTTATTTCAATCAGCTTCCAAACCGGCATTCTGGGAACGGCGGATGCTAAGTTTACGTTCCAAAATTATCCAGATCTTTTCACCGACCCAATTATTGGAGAAGCAACCTATAATACCATTGTTTTTTCGATCACTGCGACCCTAGTCTCGATGGGGGTGGGACTGCCTATCGCATGGCTTACGGAACGGACCACCATGCGCGCCAAGAGCGCTGTCTATGCCATCATGACGCTGGGACTACTGATCCCAGGTATTTTTACAGCGATGGGCTGGACATTCCTGGCACATGTCCGAATTGGTTTTCTTAACAGATGGGCTGTCCAGTTTTTCTCTCTCTCGGAAGCTCCGATCA
This sequence comes from Pseudomonadota bacterium, assembly GCA_036339375.1. Taxonomy (GTDB): domain Bacteria; phylum Pseudomonadota; class Alphaproteobacteria; order MPNO01; family UBA2964; genus JAYZBC01. The sequence continues at coordinate 5,282 of JAYZBC010000023.1, forward strand.
ATATTGCGACACCGATCGGGATGGGGTTTGTGCAAGGGCTTAGCCTCGCGGCTTTGGCTTTTATTCTGACGGCTCAAATGTTTCGCGCGATGAACCCATCGCTCGAAGAGGCTGCTAAAATTCATGGTTTGGGATTTTTTGCCACCCTGCGCCGCGTTACCCTACCACTCGCAGTGCCAGCGATCTTAGCGGCTGTTATTTATATCGTCGTCATCGGAATAGCGACTTTCGACGTTCCTGCGATCATTGGCCTGGGCAACCGTGTCTATATGATCAGTACCTATGTATTTGAGAAGGCTAATCCTGGTGATGAAGAGTTCTCTCAACACGGAATTACGGCTGCGCTAGGTGTTTTGATGATTGCAATAGCCCTGCTTCTAACGTGGTGGTACAGCACCGTCCTTCGCCAGGGCGACAAGTACCAGGTCGTTACCGGGAAAGGTTATCGCCCCACCCTTATCGATATAGGGCATTGGGGAAAAGTCGCCTGGGGTTTTATTATCGTATACATCATTGCGTCGAAGGTCATACCCCTCTTGTTAATTGCTTACGCGGCCTTTGTCCCCTATATGGCTCCGCCATCCGCAAAGATGTTCAGCCTGATGTCTGTGACCAACCTTACCGAAAATTTAGATTGGGATCTGGTTTTTCGGGGGTTGAGGAATACGGTAATTCTTGTTTTTACCGTACCCTTCGTCGTTCTCCTTCTTTCCTTCAGTATTTCCTGGCTCATCGTAAGAAGCCGAAGCAAAGGCCGGTATATCCTTGAATTTGGTGCCTTCCTACCGCATGCGCTGCCTGAAGTTATTCTTGCCGTTGCAGCTATCCTCATGGCCCTTTTTGTACTGCAGGATTTTGTACCGCTCTATGGCACGTTAACGCTTGTCGCTATCGTTTACGTGATTACCCGAATTAGTTTTGCCACACGGGCGATAAACAGTGCTCTTCTTCAGATCCACAAGGAATTGGAGGAGGCTGCCCACGTCTCAGGGCTTTCCGAAATCAGAACCTCTTGGCGTATCCTGGTTCCGCTTTTGAGGCCCACGTTGATGTCTGTTTGGATATGGACTGCCATCCTCGTCTATCGTGAGTTGACAGTAGCTGTATTTCTAGTCGGGCATGATAATATAACTCTGCCCGCTGTGATTTGGAGTTATTGGAACTCGGGCACCACTAACCTGGCGTCTGGCGTGACTCTCATAATGACAGTGGTTCTCATACCTTTAATTCTTCTATTTTGGTGGTTTGGAAGACGATCGATAGTGCCGGAATCATGATATTCAATAGATAAAAATTGGTAGAGAGGAAGGCTGTTTTCGAACTATTTGTCCTCAAAAACTTTGGACAATATTGAAAATACATATGCCATAATTAAAATACCTATTCTTCCCTATCTCTCGAATTGGGTTATTATAACAACCAGTTTGCTTTGCTTTAGGCGGCTACACGGGGGATTGCATAAGTGGTTGACAGCGAAAACGAAACCGGAATGGGTGCCTCAGTACGCCGTGTTGAGGATGAAAGGCTTCTTACCGGTAAGGGTCATTACGTGGATGATCTTACACCACCAAATACTGTTTTTGCTTATATTCTCCGTTCCCCCCATGCACATGCTCGCATTAAGGGTATAGATGCTAAATCGGTTTCCTCTGCGCCGGGTGTGCTTGCCGTTTTGACTGGGCAGGACGTAATTGCAGAAGGCCTTGGGACCCTCAAATGCCAGTCTTTTCCCAAGGTGTCTTCAGGAACTTCGTTTTTCTGTTCCGAACAACCACTTTTGGCGAGGGATAAAGTAAGATATGTGGGAGAGGGTGTTGCCCTTGTGGTTGCTGAGACCCTTGCTCAGGCGAAAGACGCCGGCGAACTTTTCCAGGTGAAATATGATATCCTTCCTGCAGTTACGCTCATTGATGCGCATGCAAAGGGTGCTTCAAAAGTTTGGGAAGAAGCGGAAAATAATCTGACTTTTCAAATTGAATCTGGTGATGCAGACGCTGTAAGTCGTCAGTTTGAAGTGGCTGATCATGTTACGGAAATTTCTGTTGACTACCCGCGTGTCACAGCCAATTCCATGGAACCACGCGCCGCTCTTGCCTATCGTGATACACTTGATGGCCGATTCACTTTGTGTTCAAGCGCACAAGAACCTCACGGTGTAAAAGAGGTCGTCTCCCGTGTTCTTGGTGTTTCTCAGCTAAATATCCGGGTGGTGGCCATGGATGTTGGAGGCGCTTTTGGCATGAAGGGCCAAGTATATCCGGAGGAACCCCTTGTTCTTTGGGCTGCCATTAAGTTGGATCGACCTGTAAAATGGACCGCGGATCGCAGTGAAGCCATTACCACGGATATGCATGGTCGTGGTCCCTCCGCTAAAGCAGCCTTGGCTTTGACTAAAGAAGGCAAATTCCTAGCGTTTCGTACATCAGTTTTGGTCGACGTTGGTGCCTATCTCAGTGGCTCTGCTGGTGTTCCACCACGTAATGCTTCCATCAGCTATCCTGGAACCTACCATATTCCGGAAATTCATGCTTTGGTTCGGGCGACATACACCAACACCACTTTGTTGGGTCCCTACCGAGGGTCTGGAAAACCGGAAGCCACCTTTGTTTTGGAACGACTTATCGAAAAAGCGGCACGCCAGATGGGTCTTGATTCCATTAGTTTACGGAGACGAAACTTAATTTTGCCAAGTGCGATGCCGTATCAGACGCCAGGTGGTTATATTTATGATTCTGGCAATTTTGAACAAGTCCTTGATAAGGCTCTGGAACTAGCGGATTGGAATGGGTTTGAAAATCGTCGAAACAAAAGTCAAGATCGTGGGAGGTTACGCGGAATCGGACTAGCACTTCACTGCCAGAGGGCAGGGACCTTTTCGGAGAGAATGGAAATACGCGTGGGTCAGGATGGCACGGTAGCACTCCATGTTGGCACCCTTTCTACCGGACAAGGGCATGAGACAATGTTTTCCCAGATGGTCTCTGGATGGCTCGGAATCCCCATGTCCGAAATTAACGTATTTCAGGGAGATACAGACAAGGTACTTTTTGGGAGAGGCACCTTTGCCCAGCGGAGCATGGCTACCGGGGGTTCTGCCCTAAAGCATGCAGCCGATGAAGTGATTTCAAAAGGACGTCGTTTTAGTGCATGGATGATGGAGGCTTCGGAAGCTGATATAGACTTTTCGGATGGAGTATTCCGTGTCACGGGTACTGACAGATCGGTGAGTTTTCGTGAGGTAGCGGAGACTTCTTATTTGGGTGCCGGAATACCACCTGAACTGGGTATCGGCCTGGACGGGATTGGAACACATGACGGAAAATTTTCCTTTCCCAATGGATGCATGATTGCAGAAATAGAAGTAGATCCTGAGACTGGTTCAATACAGGTAGATAAGATTTATGCTGTGGATGATGTAGGTGTGGCGGTCAATCCCATGACACTTGAAGGACAACTCCACGGCTCCATTGCGCAAGGGCTAGGGGAAAGTTTGGTGGAGCAAATTCTTTATGATCGAAAGAGTGGGCAATTGCTTACCGGATCATTTATGGATTATGGAATGCCCCGTGCGGATATTATGCCTGATATTATTTCAGACCTTGCTTTGGTCTCCTCAAAAAACAATCCTCTTGGTGTTAAGGGTGGCAGCGAAGCCGGAAATTGCGGTGCACCGCCAGCGATTGTCCATGCTTTGATCGATGCGCTTTCTCCTTTGGGTTTCGGGGATATAAATTTGCCGGTTACGCCTGAGAGAGTCTGGCGCGCTCTAGAAAAAAAATAGATATCAAATTTTTTGGTTTAAATTTTTAAATATGGATAAAGGAATTTTGACTGTTTCCAGCTTGGTAATCCAAAAGTCGATATTTCTAAGGATTAGACCTCTGAGTTGACACTAACTTGATAGGTGTTCTCTGTAAAAATCAGCCAATATTTTGAAAGACCCAAAGCTTGATCGTTCAGAGATGTCTACGTAAAGCAGTTCAATTTTTCCACCTGCTTCACGGTAGTTCCGGACAAACCGCTCGGGTTCATTAACACCCGTATCAGATTCCGGGTCTCTATAGTCATGCACAATATCAGGCTTTCCTTGAACCCAAATGGCTGGTGGGGTTTTAACCGGCTCTTTCCGCTCAAGTGCTAACATTGGGTTACCTTCTTTCATATTCTCCTCTGTCCCCCAATAACGATCGTGGCTTTCCGGAAGGTTGCCCACCCAGTCTCCTGGATTAGCTGAAGCGCGTGATCGAAGGGCATGCCGGTAGCGTGATAAGGGGTTAATAACGGGCCACATCATGCCCACACATTTTACACTGGCATCGACTGAAGAAGAATCGATGTCCAGCGCTATCTCCGTGTATCTTGGATCCTGCGGACGCATCGCGGAAAGCATGGCTAAATGTCCGCCACTGGATTGGCCTGATATTCCCATTCGGGTAGGATCAATTCCAAATTCTTTGGCAGAACCTTTTAACCAACGAATTGCATAATTAATATCAATCAGCGAGGTGGGATACCCGTCACCTGCTTGACGAAAATCCAATGCCGCAACGGCGAAACCCGCTTCTGCCAAAACCTCATCGCGTGCCTGGCAACCCGTCAGGTCTCCGTTGTTCCAAGCTCCCCCGTGTATATCTACTACAATTGGAGCGGGGTCTACACCAGACGGTTTAAAGAGTCGGAGGTTTAACGTTTTGTCACCGTGGCTGAGATATTCAATATCTTGTGTGGTAAAATTTCGTTGATCAGCATTCATTCCATTTTCCTTGCTTGAAAACGTTCCAGTAGTACATTTGTCCTTGAGATCGCGGGCAGAATATACTCTGGGGTATTTCCCAATAACAGACATTACAGCGTGGATATCTATAAGCGCAACGACGGATCAAACGATGCCAACAACAAGGCTCTCTTTTAAACTATCAATGGGTAATCGGTCTTAAGGAGGTATTTAGTCTATAATGTGATAAACGGGAGCCTTCTCCATTGCCCATTCACCAGTTTGTCGGTCGTAGCGGGATAGCGTAAAACAATGCCAGTCTTTATCGTCAAGCTTTGGATGATCCGCTCGATAGTAATAGCCAGGCCATCGCGTTTCAGTTCGATACATAGTGTGTTGGGCAACAGACTCAGAGGCAAGGACACGATGCTGAAGTTCCCAAACTCTTTGGAGTTGATGAAGGTCTTCAGCTGCAAGGTGTTCGAGGTCCTCTTTCAGCATCCCTAATAACTCCAGACCACGGGTAAGCAATGGCTCGTTCACCGTATAGTGAGCCCCTATACCACCAACATACTCGTCCATAATTTTCTCAAGACGCTGAAGGCCATGAATCGGGAGGATGTAAGACGGGGAAACAGTGCCTGCGACAATTTCATTACGTCCCACTTCGTAGTTTTCCAAAGGCTGGAAAATTGTTTTTTTCAATTCGTTGTATTCATTTTCATCCACTTCGGGCTTTTCTTTCCCCAAGTCGTTCACATAGTTTACTGCTGCCTTGCCGGCAATACGACCTTCTGTGAAGGATCCGGAAGAGAACTTGTGAGCGGTACCTCCAATGGTGTCACCGGCGCCAAAAAGACCATCAACGGTCATCATCCGATTATATCCCCACTGATAGTCTGACGGAGCGTAGTCATCCGGCCCGCTCGCCCACGCGCCTGAGCAGGTTGCATGCGATCCCATGACGTAAGGTTCAGAAGTTGTTAATTCAGGATTAGTGTGCTTGGGATCAATGTTCTGGGATGCCCATACGACAGCTTGTCCAATGGTCATGCCTAGAAAATTCTCCCAGCCCACTGTTTCCTTGTGAGGATCTTGAAAGGCCTCCTTGGTGACCATACGAATGGGCCCCCGGCCAGCTTTAACCTCTTCCAGGAAAGCATGATTCCGTAAACAAGTGGGTACAGGATGACGATCAATATAATCCCCAACTAACTCCTTCGTGTGGTCGTACCATTTAGATTCATATTCTTCCCCATAGGCATTTTCTGTGTAGGTTTTTAGGTGCAGAAAATAGGCACCAACCGGCCCATAGCCATCTTTAAATCGTGTCAGGACGATTCGGTTTTCCATTTGTGTCATCTTGGCACCAGCAAGGATTGGGAGTGCATATGCAGAAGCACTACTCCAAGGGGCATACCAAGTTCTTCCCATGCCTTCACCGACGGCGCGAGGTTTAAATATATGTGATGCTCCACCTGCAGACACAATCACGGCCTTAGACCGGAAGATATAAAAATCACCAGTCCGGACGTTAAAGCCAACCGCCCCAGCTACACGATTTGTTTTTGACTTATCCATCAGCAGGTGAGTTACCATGATCCGATTGTAGACTTCCGTTGCAGCCTTGCGAGCAGCTTCAGCAACAATGGGCTTATAACTTTCCCCATGGATCATGATTTGCCATTGTCCCTCTCGAAGGTACCGCCCGGTTTCTGGATCTTTCATAATCGGGAGACCCCACTCCTCAAACTTGTGTACAGTGGAATCTACATGCCGTGCGATGTCGTAACCCAAGTCCTCGCGAACTAGCCCCATAAGATCGTTTCTTGCATAACGGACATGGTCTTCTGGCTGGTTCTCATCCCACTGCATACCCATATAGCAGTTGATTGCATATAGCCCTTGGGCGACGGCGCCGCTGCGCTCAATGTTTGCTTTTTCAACACAAACGACCTTTAAGTCACGTCCCCAATATCTAGATTCATAAGTGGCCCCACAACCGGCCATTCCTCCACCAATGACAAGAATATCTGATTCTACGAAAACCGTTTTATTACGCCCAAATAGACCCATTAAACCAATCCTTGTTTGAGTCTATCCGGGGTGATGGTTGGTAACTTGTCTATGTTCAGGGCATCGGGCTCATGTGCAAGCTCTTGGTTTTTTAATGCATCTTGGTTTGGTGCCTCATAGTCGGCAGGTGATTTAATTGAACCCCATGGGGTAGTCCGGATAGGAGAAACAAATTCTTTTTCCGTTCCGTCTCTGAATTTAACTTTCCATGAGATGGTTCCTTTTTCCTCTTCTCTGAGGCACCGAACACTATGACCTAGGGGAGCAAAGTCAGCATAACCTCGTGCATCGATAGCGTTTTGTGGACAAGCCTTTACACAGGAGTAGCACTCCCAGCACATATTAGGTTCAATATTATAGGCGCGGCGGTAAGTAGTATCGATGTGCATGATATCAGATGGACAAATATCAACACACTGTCCACATCCATCGCAACTCGTCATGTAAACAAAAGTAGGCATGGTTTTAATTAACTCCTGTATCAAAGACTGGTAATGGCTTGATTAGTAATGTTTGGGCTCCCCGCGGGTACTCCCAAAAATTTCTGGCTTGTCGGCAGGTTCCGGAAGATTACGCCTTGAGCCGTTTTGTTCTTCAATTCGTTTTTGTAAAGCCGCAGCGGGTTTATAGAACATATGCGAGAATTTGGACCATGACACAGATCCGTATAGTACAGTTGTGGCGATTAAGTACAAACCAAGAAAAACGGTTGCCCAAGAATTTTCTGCTACTTGCAGCAATGCCCAAATTAGACCCAGTGTAATGCTGGAAAGAAGTGATAAGATAAAAAGGTCGGCACGGATAACGCGAAATGGTGAATTTCCTTCAGCGGCAACATCTGCCCTAATAAAAAACCAGAACCAATAGCCACCAAGGCAAACCATAAATCCTCCAATGTACCAAAGCTGAGGCAAAATAGCAGGCGTTGGTGTAGTCGAGGATGAATAACAGAAAACCATAATTATGGTAGTAATGATGTGGACGAGAAATCCATACATAGTTAGGAGGTGGGCAATTCTGCGTCGTATGTTACAAAATTCACTTGATGTTAAACCCTCAACAACAGCTGTTTGGGCTGCGAGAGAGACTATTTCCCCTTTCCCTACCTTTTTAGATCCTTTTTTATTCACATTGCGCCAGTTTTCAAAGAAAAATTTGGCACTTTTTTTATGGAACATATCAAAAAGAGTGCCACCCAAAACTAGAAGTATCATCACGATAACGTAAGTCTTCATGGCATATGGTGGAATGAAAGTGGAAAGCGCGGCAAAAGGATTACTAGTAAACATAAAAAACACCTTTATAGGCAAATTCTTTTTACTTCAAGGACATATGGCATGGTAGCCAAACGTTCAAGATATCAAGTTCGGTTAACATTTTTAATAAAGACATTTGATCCTGACAACCTCATGATAGTAATTTCGTTTGGCTTCGTAAACATCATACAATATGAATACTTTTCTTAATCGGCAAAGTCGAATCTTTGGAAGTGGAAAATGGTAAAGAACGAACAAAATTTATTAAAACTGGTTATTCCTCACGGTGGGGGAGAACTTAAACCAAAACTCCTTGGTTCAGGACCAGATGCCGAGGAAGAACGCATAGAGGCTTTAAAAAAGGCGGCCGAGCAGACGGCCGTGACTTTGACCAGCCGTGAAACGTCAGATTTATTGATGCTAGCCATGGGTGCTTATACCCCTTTGGAGGGTTTTATGGGCCAAGAGGACTGGCTTGGGTCCTGCGTGGAGATGAAGTTAAATGACGGAACCTTTTGGCCCATTCCAATTACTTTATCTTGTGATGAGGAAATTGCTAAAGGAATATCTAAGGGCGAGGAGGTATCTCTGGTCGATGGCGAAACAGGCCAAATTATGGCTGTCATGGAAGTTTTAGAAAAATACATAATTGACCCTAAAATAGAATGTACCGAAGTTTTTCAAACCAACGATCCTGCACATCCCGGAGTTACTAAGGTGATGAACCAGGGCAAAGTTAATCTTGGCGGACCGGTGAGAGTTTTGACCGAAGGCAGATTTCCAAAAGAATTCGAAGGTTTGTATCTACGGCCTGTTGATACCCGTTCACTTTTTTTGGAACGCGGTTGGTCACGCGTCGCCGCCTTTCAAACTAGAAACCCTATGCACCGAAGTCATGAGTATTTAGCCAAAATAGCCATTGAAATTTGTGATGGGTTATTGATTCACCAAGTATTAGGTAAGCTTAAGAGCGGTGATATCCCGGCAGACGTTAGGACTACCGCAATAGATGCCCTAGTGAAAAATTACTTTGCTTCTAATACGGTTATTCAAGCAGGTTATCCCATAGAGATGCGTTATGCCGGCCCTCGCGAGGCCCTGTTACATGCCTTATTTCGCCAGAATTTTGGGTGTACTCATTTGGTAGTTGGACGTGATCATGCTGGCGTTGGAGATTATTACGGGCCTCTTGATGCACACCACATTTTTGATTCCATTGATTCTGATAGCCTGGAAATAGAACCCTTGAAAATTGACATAACATTCTACTGCAACATTTGCCAAGGCACAGCCACTAGCCGGACTTGTCCTCACGATGAAACTCAAAGATTGGAAATTTCAGGGACCAGGCTCCGCGAAATGTTTGCCAATAAAGAACCGATCCCGACTACTTTTAGTCGTCCCGAAGTTATCGAAGTTCTCAGAGCACACTACGAAAATTCGAGCTAAGTAGAGTTATAAAATGTCTTTCAACTATTTTACGAACGAAGATTAATCTCAATCTAACCGTTAACAAAGATTTGTAAGGTTCGCTTGATTGATACTTTCTAAGGGTGTTTCCACATTAGGTTACTGGAAGTGCATGGCTCGACAGATTTTCGACTTTTGTATATTGTTGTAGGGCATCAAAAGCTGATCTTACTTTTACGGGTATCCTAAAAATGTCAATCCGGCCTATCTCTATCGGACTGGAGAAAAAAAGTTTTCGATGATTATTGCCCAGATCAGTGACACCCACATAATGGCAAAATCGTCAAACCAGGCCGAAGCCTTAAATCGCGCAAAAAACTTGCGGCAATGTATCTCTGATATCAAACGACAAAAGGTAGATGTAGTGATCCACACTGGCGACACTGTGCATAACGGTTTGGCCGAGGAATATGTTCATCTTGAAGAAATTTTGTCTGACCTGGACGTGCCGTTTTTTTTGATACCCGGCAATCGAGACCGGCATGGATTAATGCGTTTAGCTTTTAAGAACTTATCTTATATACCTCTAGATGATAAATTTTTACATTATGTGGTGGAGGACTTTCCAATACGCTTGGTTGCTCTGGATTCGGTGGCTGCAGGAGAAAGGAAAGGGGTGTTTTGTGCTCAACGGCTCGCTTGGTTAGAGAACACGCTCGTTCAAGAACCTGAGAAGTCGACGGTACTTTTTATTCATCACCCGCCTTTGGATATCTCTGATCATTATTTAGATGGGTATCGCAACCCTACAGATACTGCAGACCTAAGGGCTTTGGTTAGTCGCCATTCACAGGTTAAAGGTCTCCTTTGTGGACACGTCCATTTCTTTCATTGCGAGCCTTGGGCCGGCACGATGGTCACCACAATGCCAAGCGTTGCACTCGATCTTCGTAAAGAGATCAACTCGCTAATTGAAGTGGCTCCCTCATACCTCCTACATTTTACCTCAGAAAAAGGGCGTTTAGTCACTCGCCATAGAGTTTCAACCTGCTGATTATTTTTTCAAGAAAGCTAGGTTGTGCTAATACCATACAAGGTTGATCGTATCTCAGTTTAAAGGATTTCAAACTGGCTGTGCATTATTGATCATTCGAGGAGTCATCGTGGTTAAGTAGAAATTAATTTTTAATAGCACCCAACATTTACCAACGTTTCAGGAAAATTTTTGAAAAAGGTGCTGGTTCGGTGTTGATCACCGAACCAGTCAAAACAACTAATGTGAGGATATTCTATTTTTATTTCTTTTTTCTCTGATTTCTTTTAGTAATAGTTAAATTGTAAGTTTTATCAATCAAGGCACGTGGCGTCTTGTAAAACACAGCAAAGGCCGCAGCCACGTCTGCACCACTCATGGGTGTAAAGGTAGTTTTAATTTTCTTACCATCGGCAATAAGCCCCGAATCTTTCATGGTATCAAGGAGTGCTTTTCTAATCGCAACTACTCGAGCTTTGGGGACTCCCGGGGGAGCTGCAACCGGGCGGGTTATTTCTGAAGGACCAAACAATAATGTTGCCATTTGTTTTTGTTCCTCAGTTTTTAACATTGTAAATACGTTGGTTGCCTTTCCAAAAAGTGGAACATTTCGTTGAGTCCCGAGCTGCACAAATAAATTTAATTTTCCGGATTTGAAGCTAGAGTAAAAAGCTCCCCTGACCGATGATTCAAACATGCCACAAGTACCGTTAACTTCTCCGTTTTGCATGGCAAGGCTAACCCCTTTGGTCCCTCTGTAGCCATGGACGACCTTAACCTTGGCTCCTAGGACGTTTTTAAAAAAAAGTGGAAAAGTACTCAGTGGGGATGTAACACCGGTGGACCCGAAAATAATAGGTGTTTTTGCTTCAATGAAATCGGGTAGTGTTTTTATACCTTGGCCCGCACCATTCCAAACACCACAAGCCATAATGTCGCTATGCATGCTGCCGATCCATTCGAACTTACTTGTGACAAATTTAGCTTTGCGTTTTCCGTAAAGCGGTACCATAGCAGCAGAGGAGGAAAAAACACCAAGAACGCTACCGTCTTTAGGAGCAGAATTGTAAATTCGGTTGGCTAGCTTCATGCTTCCAGCACCCGGTACATTCTGTACAACAACCGTTGGGTTGCCAGGGATATATTTACCCAAATGCCTTGCTACAATTCGAGTGGTGGTGTCATAACCTCCACCAGCCCCAAACCCGACCTGCATGGATAATTGTTTTCCTTTGTAAAATTTGGCCACATTATTTGCATTTGCATACGGTACAAAGGCGATAACCATGATGGCAGCGAGAACGCTAGAAGCCTTAATTGGATTTCTGTAAAGCGACATCATAAATCTCCCTAAATTTAATTTTAATAAATTCATAATACAAACATCTGGTTCCGCAAAGGGTCTACAAGCTTTTAATATGATTAGAATTATACAATGAATTTATTAAAATTTTTACATCATCATAGATGTTTTTTAATTCATTTGCTTTTTTTACAACATTGAGTGATTTTTCTATTAAGCATTAAAAACGAACCTTAGAGGTATTTGCAGCGTGTTGTGCTGCCAAATAACCAAAGGTCATCCCCCGTGTGAGGAGGAAGCCTGCCTGATATCCAACGCCAAAATCTGCCGTTGCAGCCGCGTTACCACAGGCATAGAGACCATTGATTGGATTTCCACGAACGTGGACAACTCTAGCGTTTTTATCAGTTAATAAACCTGCTGAACTGGACCCACTGGGGTGCAGTTGTACGCCAAAATAGGGAGGCGTGTTAAGTGGTGCCAGGTTCGGGTGGACGGGGTGGGAAGCATCCCCAGAGACCGCCTTAATCCATAGAAATTGACCACGTCCAAATTCCGGGTCAGTACCCTTGGTAGCACTCTGATTAAAACGCGCAATTGTATTTTTAAATGCAGTGCTGTCAATTTCCAATATTCTTGCAAGGTCTTCCACTGATTCCCCTCTTCGGAGCCATTTTGGGGGCGTAGCTCCCGGGGGACGTCCGGCAAATGAGTAAAGCTCTAAAAATTGACGGTCAAAGATCATGAAACATGGAAGGTTGGGAAATGAATGGGTCCCCGGGTCAAAGTTTTTAAGGGGTCTCACACCCTTTTGAAAACTTGATTCATCAAAGAAACGATGACCCTCGCAATTGACCACAATTGTGTGAGGGTAACTAAGTTCTGAAAAACCAGTCATGCGAAAGCGGGGTTGTTTTTCAATTTTATCGGCTGGAATTTCATAACCAAGGAAGAAAAAGAAGTTTTCTGGTACTCGATAAACGGCAGCACCAATTTCGGTCGCCATGACCATCCCATCTCCCGTAACTCCTGGAGGAAACATAGAACGCCAACCTGGTATTCCCTCAAATCTATCTACTAACTCGGGGTTACCTTCATAGCCTCCTGTTGCTATGACAACACCGAGGTTTGCTTGAATTTTTTTACTTTGCCCGGAATGACTTCCGTTGACACCCGTGACGCGACCATCACGTGTAGTCAACGACGTAACATTAAAATCTGTATAAATGGAGACGTTGCGCTTCAATAAACCTAACAAAAATTGTCCTACTACAGCTTGACCTACACCCAAAGTCCCAATTTTTGATCGCTCGCGGAGGGTTTTTGCATCCCAATTCCGCATATTGCCGAGGCCACCCCAATCCGCAATTTCGGAATTTGACACCCCTGGTGGAAAATAGGGGTTTTCCTCAATCAAGTTGAACCAATTACCAAGTTCTTCCCGCGTCACCGGTGCTGCACCGAAAGAGCGTCCCCCTGGTTTTGAATTGGGGCCGTGCGGATAATAGTGATCCGGAACAGTGGGACGAATTTCAAACCTTAAACCCATTTTTTCAAAGGCCTTTAGGGCTTCAGGCGATTTTTTTACGAAGGCGTTAAGGTTTTCCGGAATTGCTGCACCTCCAGACACAAATTCCATATAAGATTGGGTTTCTTCTAGAGAATCTGAAAGGTTGTGTTCAGCCTGGTGATGATTGGCACCAATCCATAGGCCGCCTGTAGAGTAAGCACTACCACCTCCTAATCGGGATGATTTTTCCAGTACACACACAGAAAGGCCTTTTTCAGCGCCAGCGAGTGCCGCTGCACACCCTGCAATTCCTGATCCAATGCAGATTAAATCAAATTTTGTATGGTTATCCATTAATCTATTAAAGTTAAGGCATTAAAGTGGTTATTTGCAAGGGAATGAGGAGTTTAAACCTTTAACAATCGAGCCCTTAAAAACTCCCTTTTATTTACTTTGGAGTCGGTACTAAATGTATTATTAATAGCTAGTGTAAATTAAAACTTAAATTCCCTAAAATGTATAAAAGTTTAATGATTAGCCTCGATTTATAAAACTCGTTAATCTAAACGAAGAACTAAGTTTATGAGCTTCTGAAAAATTTTGGATATGTATAACTTTCCTAAAATATTTTCGCTGAAAAGGTTAATCCCCCAGATTGAGATAACCAACGCAATATCACGTATGCAAAACACTGCTCTTTGGGTTGTGGTTGTCTTGGTTGGGGTCTGTCTAATCTGTCAGTTGATCTGACATCACAAATTTTTCTATAATTAATCCGATTTTTTAAAAATATAAAGGCGACGACGGTGTGTTTTATGATACGAAACTTGCCAAAAAGATTGTCTTTAAAGAGATCAATTAGAGATTAAAAATGGCTTATGCAGATAGTGAAGGAGTTAAACTTTTTTATGAGGATACTGGTAACGGAACTCCAATAGTTTTTGTTCATGAATTCGCCGGAAGTCACCTAAGTTGGGAGCCGCAAATTCGCTATTTTTGCCGTCGTTATCGGTGTATAGCTTTTAACGCGCGTGGTTACCCACCTTCAGATGTACCAAAAAACCAGGACCAGTATTCACAAGATTTAGCTACTGATGATATTGCTGCCGTCATGCGGAGTGCTGGCGTGGATAAAGCTCACATCGTGGGAATGTCGATGGGTGGATTTGCAGCACTCCATTTTGGGTTAAGATATCCCAAAATGGCGATTTCTCTAACTGTTGCAGCCTGTGGTTATGGTGCGGCGTATGACCAGCGTGAACAATATGCTGAAGAGTCGGAAAAACTAGCGGCGGAATATGAAAATATAGGAGCCGTGGAGATGGCAAAATTTTATGCCAATGGAGCCTATCGATTGCAGTTCAAAGAAAAGGATCCGCGTGGTTGGTTGGAGTTTCGTGAGCAACTTTCAAAACATTCGACAGTTGGATCTGCACTAACAATGCGAGGGATTCAAAAACTCCGCCCTTCGTTGTACGATCTAGAGGAGAATCTCAAAAAATTGTTTGTACCAGTACTAATTGTTGCAGGTGATGAAGATGATTGGTGTATAGAACCTGGAATTTATTTGAAGCGTACTATTCCTAGGTCGGGGCTATGGATTGTTCCAAAAACTGGGCACACTGTTAATCTGGAGGATCCTGGTTTATTTAATATGTACGTAGCTAATTTTTTGAATTTGGTTGAAGGCGGGGGTTGGGTAGAGAAAAAGTCTTATGCGGGTGCATCAGCGCTTTTGTCTGGAATTAAAGAACAAGTTTGAGACGCTATTTGAAATAAAAATCAAAAAGGAATTCTTTTAGGTTATCCCAAAAGTATGGAAATTATATTTAGTAAAGATCAAGTGCAGTTTGAATGGCCACAATAGACGCGACGAAAACTAAAAAAAAAATAAATCCAAAACTCTATGCTCGAACCTACGAGGGTATGGAAATGGATCCGGAACGGACTGTTGGGGATGATGCTACGGTTTTTTGGCGAATTCTTAAATTGGTCTTTGATAATCGGTTACGAATATCACTTGCTATTGTAGGCATTTTCGCTGCTGCTTTTTTCCAGCTCCTTATCCCCCAGTATCTTGGAGATGCGGTTGATGGTGCTTTGGGGTTGTTATCAGAAGGAGCTGTGTCGGCTGACCGCGCCCGGGAAGCACTTTATTTTACTGCAGCCTTATTGCTGGGCGCATCTGTTTTGCGTGGCGGCTTTACACTTATGCATAACTATTGCGGAGAGACCATTGGCCATATTGTTGCTTATAAATTGAGAATTGCTTTTTATGACAAACTCCAGCAATTAAATTTTTCCTTTCATGATCATGTCCATACGGGTGAACTCATTACACGCGGTATGCTGGACCTTGAAGGGGTTCGTTCTTTTATGAATACAGGTTTGTTGCGTGTCGTTTTGCTCATAATTCTAATTGGCGGAGGGGCATATTTGTTGATCTCAAAAGACCCCTTGCTTGGCCTTTTAAGCCTAAGCTTTGTACCCTTTGTCGCCTGGAAATCTGCAAGCTCTAGGTTAAAACTCAGAGCCTTATGGTGGGCCCTTCAAGATAAAATGGGTGTTCTCGGTAAAATAATGGATGAGAACCTAACGGGAATACGTGTCGTGCGTGCCTTTGGTGGAGAGCCCTATGAACTTAAAAGATATGATGTTGCTTCTGAGGAGGCTCATTCTTTAGCTAGCCAAAGAATCAAAACGCGTGTGGCTTCAACCACAATGATGACATTTGCTTACTTTGTGTCCATGGGTCTGGTGGTGTGGGCAGGAGGGCTTCGTGTTTTGGATGGACAAATGACGGTTGGCACTTTAACAGAGTTTTTGACATTTATGACCATTTTACAGGCCCCTGTCCGCCAACTTGGTTTGGTCGTTAATTCATTTGCTCGGGCACTAACTTGCGGCGCTCGGCTATTTGCGGTTTTAGATTTGCAAAAGCAAATTTCGGATCAAACTAATGCTTTGGATTTGAAGCTAACGGATGGTCGGGTTTGTTTTGATAATGTTTCTTTCTCTTATCCCGGTTCAGGTGCGAGAAGAATACTTCAAAATGTTTCCTTTGAAATTCAACGCGGGGAAACCTTAGGTATTGTCGGACCGCCTGGTAGCGGCAAATCAACTATCGCTCAACTCCTTCCCCGTTATTATGATGTTTCGGAAGGCAAAATCACGATTGATGGCCAAAAAATTTCCGAATACACACTGGAATCTCTCAGAGAGACAGTTATTGTTTTGTCTCAAGATCCTTTCCTTTTTACTGCTTCACTTGAAAACAATATAGCATATGGTGATCCCTGGACGGACGATGAAGCGATATCTAAGGCGGCATCTCTAGCCCAAATCGATGGTTTTATAAGATCTTTACCCGCTGGGTTCCAAACGTTAGTTGGAGAGCGGGGAGTATCCCTTTCAGGAGGACAAAAACAGCGTACTGCTATTGCTCGGACTGCTATGTTGCGGCCAGCAATCATCATACTTGATGATTCGACAGCAGCTATTGATGCCGGTACAGAACAACGAATTCGACAGGCATTAAAAGTAAATATGAAAGACAGTACCACGATCATAATTTCGCATCGATTGGGGGCCTTGCGCCATGCCAATGAAATAATTGTTTTGGATGAGGGTAAAATTGTTGAACGCGGTCACCACGATGCGCTTGTTAGACTCAACGGTCGTTATGCAAATTTGTTTGCCCTGCAAAGCCGTGAGGGTGAGAAAACGCTAAAAAACCCACCTGAAAAAAATGGGGG
Organism: Pseudomonadota bacterium; assembly: GCA_036339375.1. Taxonomy (GTDB): domain Bacteria; phylum Pseudomonadota; class Alphaproteobacteria; order MPNO01; family UBA2964; genus JAYZBC01. Next base: position 22,339 of record JAYZBC010000023.1, read on the forward strand.
ATTTTAGCCGTTGAAATCTATTTTCCAAAATCAAACACAAAAATTTCGTCCGCCCCATGCCGTTGTGGGATCCCAAATCAGTCAGGATGAATTAATTTTTGGTGCAGCTTTTGATCGCAAAGTAGTGCGGCGATTTGCGCAATATGTTTATCCTTATCGTAAAACTCTTGCTATGGGTATCTTTGCGGTACTTGTCTTTACTGGGGCACAGCTATCTATACCGTTAGTAATACGTTATGCCATTGATGAAGCCATTATTGCCGGAGACGGCAATGTGTCTTTATTAATTTTGGCCACCTTTGCATTTGCTATTGTAATTTTAATTAATTATATCGCCAATTTTTTTCAAGATCGTTTAGTTGGACTCACTGGTGAGAGGGTTATTTTCGATCTTCGAAGAGGGATGTATGCGCATCTCCAAAATGTCGCGCTATCTTTTATGGACAAAACCGAAGTCGGCAGAATGATGTCACGTCTACAGGGAGACGTGAATTCTCTTCAGGAATTTTTGGAAAATTCAATTACGGCTTTCGGTGATTTGGTTCTTCTTTTTGGTATCGTTTTTATTATGTTGGCACTCAATTTTGAACTGGGTTTGTTGACGTTATCTGTTGTTCCCATCCTTTTTTTCGTTCGTTTGGTGTGGTTACCGGGTGCACGACGCTCATTTCGAAGGGCACGTGAGACTAATTCCATTGCAAACGGTGCGTTAGCGGAAGGAATCCATTCGGTTCGTACTGTCCAGGGTATGCGCCGAGAAACTGTAAATTTGGAGCTTTATGACGATAAGTCCCAAGAAAATTTAAGGGCACATTTACGTTCAGCTAAATTTGCTCAAGTCATGGTACCCATTGTGGATACACTAACTGGCGGTGCATTGGCCATTGTTGTTGTGGTCGGTGGGATGTTAGTCCTCGAAAACTCGCTGGATGTTGGAATAATGGTTGCCTTTTTATTCTATGTTCAACGTTTTTTTGATCCTATTCGTTCCCTTACAATTCAATACAGCGTTATGCAACGTGCCATGGCGTCTGGTCAAAGAATTTTTGAGGTTTTGGATGTCCCGCTAGCCATTACAGATAAAAAAAATGCGGAAAATCCTGAATCAATAAAGGGCCGCGTGGAATTTCGTAACGTCACATTTGGATATTATGAAAAACAGCCCATTTTGAAAGACCTCAACTTTTATGTGTCTCCGGGCGAAACCATCGCTTTAGTGGGTCCAACAGGTTCAGGAAAAACCAGTATAACAGCGCTTTTAAATCGGTTCTACGATGTTTGGGAGGGAAGCATTTTGATTGATGGACGAGACGTCCGAGATTACGCAAAAGTTGCTCTTGGACGCCATGTTGCCATGGTTTTACAGGACCCCTTTTTATTTACATCATCAATTTTTGAAAACATTCGTTATCGTTGCAGTGAAGCCAGCCGTGACCAAATACACGAGGCTGCAAAAATTGTAGGGGCCCATGATTTTATTATGGAATTACCGAATGGGTATGACACAATTCTTGAACAACAGGGCCGTAATCTTTCCATGGGCCAACGCCAGCTTTTGAGTTTTGCTCGGGCATTAGTAGCGGACGCTAAGATTTTGATCTTGGATGAGGCGACTGCCAATATTGACAGCCATTCAGAGAGACAGATTCAAATTGCTCTTGCAAGATTGCTGGAAGGCCGTACTGGAATTGTAATAGCGCATCGTCTTGCAACAGTAAGAAATGCAGATCGGATTATTGTCTTACAAGATGGGCGCTTAATTGAAACAGGAAATCACGATGCTCTTGTCTCTAAAGGCGGTCTTTACGCCCGCCTGTATGCTTTAAATTATGCGTCTTTTGATGATATTCCCGGCGAACTCATTGAAGAAACTCAACTAAACCCATTTCGTTCTTAAAAACTTTCTAAGAAGTCATCATTGCGGGTCTAGCCTCTTTTACTTATCCTTCAAAAGTCTCTAAATGTTTTAAGTTATGACATCTGAACTGAATAACACGAAGAAAACCCAAAAATCTAAAGTTCGGGTGGAAAGACTAGGTGCCAAGTTGGGTGCTGAAATTTCCGGCATCGATGTAAGCGCCCCTATCTCAGAATCAGATTTCAGAATCATCGACAAGGCATTTGTCAATTATGGTGTTCTGGTATTTCGGGGTCATGTTATGACTCAAAACCAATTTATTAATTTTGGCCGCCATTTCGGAGAGCTTACCGTACATCCCTTTGCAACAAGTCTACCTAAAAATCCTGAACTAATTGTTCTTGATAATGACGGCAATAATCCGCCCCTTTCGACTGACCAGTGGCATAGCGATGAAATGTTTCGAGAGGAGCCACCTTCGGCCACAATTCTCCGAGCAACAATCGTCCCAAAAATTGGGGGTGATACATTATTGGCCAGCATGACAGCAGCTTATGAAGGATTAAACCCAGCTTTGCAAAACTTTTATTCGAAATTGGAAGCGGTCAACGATTTTAAGGTTTTTCGGGCACTCTATTCAGATAGTTTGGAGGGACGAGAAAAACTTGTTGAGATGGAGGAATTGTTTCCTAACATGACTCATCCCGTTGTTCGGGTTCACCCCGTAAACAAGAAAAAACTAATTTATGTTAGCCCCCAGACAACAAAATTTATCAAAGGGGTAAGGGATTTTGAGAGTGAACGTATTTTGGACATGCTGTATCAATTACCGGAAACCCCTGAATATCAGTTAAGGGTTAATTGGGAACCCAACATGATCATAATTTGGGATAATCGGCAAACTCAGCACTATGCGCCACGAGATTATTTGCCCTACAGGCGTCGAATGGAACGGTTGACTGTGAAAGGTGACAAGCCATTTGGTGTTAGAAGACAAAAAAAATCTATTGCTGTGGAAATGAATATACGTGGGACAGATAAAGCTATGAAGACGGGACATCACCGGAGGGGTCTTGCCCGTCCGGCCACTAAAATGACTAAAGTTACCTGAGAGGCCTTTAAAAACTTATTAATTTGATCGAAAACAGGTGTTAAATTTATGAAAAATGAAAAATTCCCCCCCGATGTTTTTGAAGAATCAGGGTTTCGCCTTCCCCTTCCTAACAGAGAAGAACTTGATCAGGAAGGTAAGGAAATTTATGACCATTTTTTAGATCCCGAAGGCGGCACATATGTTGGAATTCGCGGTCCGGGAGGTATCAGATTGCACAGCCCCAAACTTTCAGCCACGGTGCAAAAAGTCAACTATTACCTACGATATGAATCAGGAATTTCAAATCGTGTAAGAGAGTTGGCAATACTAACTACCGCCCGTGAGCATAATCATCAATTTGAATGGTCAGCGCATGAACCTGCCGCTCTTAAAGTAGGGGTGTCCCAGGAAATTGTTGACATAATTAAATATCGTTATTCGACTGAAGAACTTGACGAAATAGACAGGGTGGTTATCAACTTTGGTCGTCAATTATTTGGCGCCCATCGCGTTGAGCCGAAAATATTTGCTGATGCTCTGCGACTTTTTGGCGCAAAGATGCTGGTTGATATCGTGTCGGTGATGGGGAGTTATGCTGCTACGGCTTCTCTTCTAACGGCCTTTGATATCCATTTACATCCCGAAATGGAACCATTGCTACCCCTTGATCGGTAAGAAAAACTGAATTTTATTTCTTGGTTGAATGCAGCCCCAATTATTAAAAGACCATCAACGTGCGTTTAACGAAGACATTTTAATACAGATATTGTTAACAAATAGAGGTTGATATGCAATTTAACTCTATGGCGGTCTCGGTTGGTGATTTATTAAAGAAGAAGAACCAAACCGTTTCAGTTTCTGAATCTTCAGCCGGTGGGTTAATTTCTGCTGCCCTATTATCTGTATCTGGAGCCTCCTCTTATTTTGTCGGTGGCGGGGTAATTTATACACGTCAAGCCCGCCGTGGTCTGATAGGGGCCACGGAAAAAGTTGTCACGATGCGTGCTTCAACTGAGGAGTTTGCCCTTATTATGGGACGCCTTATAAGAGAAAAGTTGGATACAGACTGGGGCCTTTGTGAAACGGGAGCAAGTGGTCCGACTGGCAATCGTTATGGTGATGCGGCGGGCCATTGTTGTATTGCGGTTTCCGGTCCAGTGGAGGCTTCAATTACTTTAGAAACTGGTAGCAACGATCGAGAAGCCAATATGCAAGAATTTGCTGCCTCGGCGCTCCAATTTCTTGATCAGGTTGTCCGAGATTATCATTGTTCCAAAAATGACTGACTTACAACAAAAAAGTTTTCATGAAAGAATTGGTGATAGTAACCTTGCAGCCCTTTGGGTTGGACGAGAGGGTGTTGATCTCTCAAAACCAAAATCTCCAGCTCAAGCTGTGTTATGGCCTTTTGATTTGGTTCGTCCTGATTTGATGGAAGCAGGAAATTTGGTTACTGCAGAGGAAGCCTTTCGTCGTGTTTTAGTTTTAGAAAATCCCGCATTTTCTGGAGAAATGAGAGCAACGAACACTCTTTATGCTGGCTTGCAGCTGGTTTTGCCGGGTGAAATAGCACCTTGCCATCGCCATAGTCAAACGGCTCTTCGTTTTGTAATTGAGGGGAGAGGGGCTTACACCACTGTAGACGGCGAACGAGCTTGGCTTGAACCTGGCGATTTCGTCATTACTCCCTGTTGGGGCTGGCATGACCACGGCAATAAAGGGAATGAACCAGTCATTTGGTTGGATACACTCGATACGCCGCTGGTGGATTTACTCGATACTGTTTTTAGAGAAAATTACCCAGAAACCCAGCAGCCAATTGTTAAGCCGGATGGAGATTCTCTGGTACGCTATGGTTCTGGAATGTTGCCTCTGAATTATTGTTCAAAAACGTTGTCCTCACCGGTTTTTAAGTATCCTTACAACCGGGCTTTGGCCGCGCTAAAAGCTGCTGGACGTGCAGAAAATTGGGATCCTTGTCAGGGTTTAAAACTAGAATACATAAATCCGGTAACTGGAGGGCCTGCAACACCAAGTATGTCGGCATCTTTACAATTATTTCCCGATAATTTTAAAGGAGCCGAATTCCGATCAACTGATAGCGTCATTTATTGTGTTGCAGAAGGAGAAGGGACCACATTTGTTCAAGATCAAAGGATTGATTGGAAAGAAAAAGATGTATTCGTAGTTCCAGGTTGGAAAAAACACCGTCATCAAAATGTTGATAGTGCCGTTTTATTTAGTGTGTCTGACCGACCTGTTCATCAAAAACTTGAACTTTGGCGTGAAGAAAAATTTGATGACCAAATTTCAGGGTAAAGATCAAAAACGACGGCCCATGTCCTTGAATAGGCTCGAAAATATAGCATTTTATTATTGCCAACGTTTTTTAGTATCGGAAGCAAAACTGGAAGACTATTTAAAAGGTAGACTTTTTCGAGAGGTACGCGATTCTGAAAAGCGAGGCGAACTTTTGTGGGAAATTCCTGGGCTAGTGAAAAAGCTCTCCAAATCCGGTTATGTAAGTGACAAGGAGGCAGCCTCCGCTAAGCTTCGAACCGCATTGAAATCCGGTTATGCTGTTGGTTCTGCTCTTAGAAAAGCCTCCCAATCTTCAATGGTTCCTCTTAATCTCGTACAAAAAGAACTTAAAAATGCTTTAGAAGAGGCACTGCCAGATATTCAAAGTTTTGATGTTGAAAGTAGCCAAAATTCGGTAGCTATGGCTTTATCTGCATTAGAGCAAGCAGGACGGGGACCGTTTAGGAAAGGTCACAACAATCAGAAAACGGAACGGCGGGACATCGCATGGCTTCAGCGGAGGGGCTACCATTTTGATGAAATTTTAAAGGTGATGCAGTTAGAAGACACAAGCGGTGCTTAGGTGGTTCAATTCTAAATTTTTTTGAGTTCCCCTTCTAGGGAATTAACTAAGAGATCCTGTTTTCGACGCGACCAGGCCCATACCCCAATACAAATTCCGGCACCAACAATTATGGGCAATTGTAACCCAAAAATTGAGGAAAGGGATCCCATCAATAATGCGCCGATGGACGGACAACCACGGGCGATTAATGTATAAAAACTCAACATTCTTCCCCTCATAGAATCGTCCACCGCCACTTGGATAAGGGTTTGTTCGGTAACGCCAATAGCGACAATTGCATAGCCAACAATGACCATAAACCCTAGCCCGACCCAAAAAATATTGGTTGCTGCAAAGCCAATGGCTGAAATAGATAAAAGTAGTGTGTTGTTAATCAAGATATTAGTGAGGCCCGTTACCCCTTCTCTTTTGGCTAACACGATACTTCCAATAAAAGAGCCCAAACCCATCATTACAGTGAATAACGCAAATCCATCTACACCCCGCCCAAATATGTTATCTGCAAAACCTGGTAACAATTCTATAAATGATCGCCCAAAAATTGCCATTGTAACAAGAATGAAGAGTAGGGGCCCGATACCTGGATGCTTTGCAGCGTAACTAAACCCTTCTTTGATTTCTGCAGGAAGATGACGAGCAGGTTTTGGCTTAATTCTGGTTCCCGCATCGAGGAGATGCACTTTGTACAAGATGGCCACAAAAATGATATCGGCTATCACAGTAAAAATTAGTGCTGGCCCCACTCCCCAAACGGCAATTGCCGGCCCGGCCATGGCTGGTCCCCCAATGCGGGCTATATTAAAAAAAATAGCGTTAACACTTACCGCAGAAGTTAAAGCATCTCGGCCTACGAGAGATTGAATAAGGGATAGCCTAACGGGGTAGTTAAAGGACATTACAATACCGTTTGCTAAAACCAAAATCAGTAAAGATTCAACAGTGATCTGCCCTCCTATTGTCAGCCAAGCGATTATTGCTGAAATAGTGGCTGAGATAAAAACATACACCCGGATAGCTTTAAGGCGGTCCATGCGATCCGCTAAAGCACCTGCAAGAGGAGCCATTATCACATTAGGAAAAAAGTCGGCCATGGCTATGATGCCAAGCCACGTCGGAGATTGCGTGAGTTCCCATGTGAGCCAAGCAACAGCAATTCTTTGTACCCACATAGCAAATTGTGAGAAAAGGTTGCCGATCATATAATTTCGGAAATTTGGCAGTTGCATTGTACGCCAAACCGCACTTATACCGGCAATTTTCACCATAATTTTAACATGAGTTTTACTTGCTGACTGAAGACTGATGGTTTGTGGGGATTATACACCGGTGAACTGTATATGCACATCCTTATGGTTTAATCCCATAAACTCCGGTTTTTGGAGGAAAACCTAGTTAAAAGACCTGAAGTATTGACTATCTTGGAAGAAAAGGCCTTTAATTTTGAAAACAGGGAGAATAAATTTATGGAAAATTATGCTGATGGTGGTGAAGCGATCGTTGAAGCCCTTCGTAATCTCGATGTTGATTATGTTATGTCTTCGCCAGGATCAGAATGGGGAGCGGTTTGGGAAGCTTTTACTCGGCAGCAAGTGAGTAATCGCCCTGGTCCCAAGTATCTCAGTTGTTGGCATGAAACACTCGCTGTAAATTTGGCAACGGGGTATACAGCAGCGACCGGTCGAATGCAGGCAGTAATTTTACATGCTGGTGCTGGTTTGTTACAGGGTTCAATGGGGGTGCATGGCGCTCTCATTTCTGAGACACCTATGATAGTTATGTCAGGTGAATCTCTTACCTATGGTGAACAGGATGGTTTTGATCCCGGGCGACAGTGGTTGACCAGCTTAAGTATAGCAGGGGGAACTCATCGTCTTGTGGAACCTATTGTAAAGTGGAGTGATCGCGCAACTAGTTCTTCAACACTTTATGAAGCGCTGATGCGAGCCGGAGAAATGGCCCAACGGACACCTGTTGGACCAACCTATTTGAGCGTACCTGTCGAAGTTATGTTGGAAGAATGGAACCGACCGGCAAAAAATCGTCAGGCGCCTGTCACACCTAAACAACTCTCTCCTTCTCAGGATGTCGACAAGGTAGCAGAGCTTTTAGTCAATTCCGATTATCCGGTTATCAGCACCGGTGCTGCTGGATATGAACCCGAAGGTTTTAATGGTCTTCTTGCCCTTGCTGAGACTTTGGCTATTCCGGTTGTTGAAAGTGACACACCAAGTTTTGCCAATTTTCCAAAGGATAATCCTTTGCATCAGGGGTTTTCGATCCAACCCCATTTAATGGAAGCAGATTTGGTTTTGGTTGTCAGGAATAAGGCGCCATGGTATCCGCCAGGGAATTGTCCCGAAAAAGCAAAAATTGTCATACTTGATGAAAACCCGTTTAAAACTCACATGGTATATCAAAACCTTCAAGCAGATATTTATCTCGAAGGTGACGTGGTGGCTTCTTTGGAGTCTTTAGTTAAGGCTGTCCAAGAGTTAGGGTTTGACCAGGAGAAGGTAGACAGGCGACGAAAACACTGGTCTGCGGAGTTTAGTAAATCCAAAAAGGAATGCGAGATTCTGGAGGAAAAAGCAAAATCCAGTGATCCTATGGGTCCTTCTTGGCTTTGTTCTGTATTGGCTGACACAATGCCTGCCAATACGGCTTACGTGGATGAAACGACAACAAACCGTTTAGATATCCTACGACACTTAAACTGGAACACCCCGAGAAGTTATTTTCGTACTCCTAGCGGTTTGGGCCAAGGGCTTGGCGTTGCGCTGGGAGTCAAATTGGCCATGCAAGATAGACCTGTTGTATCTCTTATCGGTGATGGTGGATTTTTGTATAACCCAGTTACCCAGGCCCTTGGCCTCTCCATGGAAGCAAATCTACCAATTATGATCGTGGTATTTAATAATCGTGGTTATCGTGCGATGAGAAATAATCATCTGTCATATTATCCAGATGGGGTTGGAAAACAGAATGAAATTTATTTAGGGCATCCAATAGATGGTCCGGATTATTCAGAATTAGTGAAACCGTTCGGAGGGTTTGGACGGCATGTCACTCAAGCGTCTGAGCTTCAGTCTGCCCTGCAGGACGGGTTAACGGCAACAAAAGAAGGAAAGACTGCAGTCATTAATGTAGAAATTTCAGATTGACGAATTGTGACGGGATGAAATTTCCTGGAAACTCTTTGCTGGGGTGATTTGTCAATCATTGTTGCCGCAAAGCAATCTTTTTGATGGATAAATAGCAAATGTTTTCTTAGCCTAAATTTTTTGTGCTGTTCAATCAGTACCGTCTTTTCATGAATATATCTCCACAAACTTTTAGGTTGCTTAAAATGTTTTTATTTATTAAGCTAGCTAATATTAAGCTAACTTAAATTAAGCTAGCTTAATATTTTGAAGGATAAGAAATGGCCTTTCGTGGTCCCCCTGAGCATGTTGGATTTCTAATTGGAGATGTCTCTCGAATGTTGCGGATCGTTTACGATCGCCGGGTCGAACCTTTAGGTCTGACCCGGGCTCAGTGGCGGGTGCTTGCTCGAATTAGCAGAAGCGAAGGTTGTACACAAACGGAATTGGCTGCTTTATTAGAAATTGAAAAACCGACGCTCGGCCGCCTTTTAGATAGGCTGCAGGAAAAGAATTGGATTGAGCGTCGATCTGATGAAGAAGATGCGCGGACGAAACGATTATTTTTGACAAAACGAGCAATACCACTTCTGGAAGAAATGTACGGAATTGCCGATCAGGTTCTCGGTTCTGCAATAGCAGGCTTGTCCAAACAACAGGCGAAAAATCTTCATGAATCCTTATTGCGAGTAAAGAGCAACCTTTCTAAGACTCTCCAAAAAGACAACGACAGATTAAAAAATTCCCGTTAGGGGATTTAAAGGAATTGATCGTGCAATTTTTAAGAAAGTTCATCATACGTTCTTTATTTTTATGCATTATACCTTTGGTCGCAATTGCCATTGGCGGAGATTACTGGATAAAGAGCACAAGATACGTCACCACAGAAAACGCTTACATAAAAGCTCCTCAACTCTCAGTGAGCTCTGATATTGATGGAAGGGCAATTCGAGTTTTGGCAAAAGAAAATGATAGGGTCAAACAAGGAGACCTTCTTTTTACTCTTGATCCTAAACCTCTTCGCATTTTTGTATCAAAAGCCGAAGCGGAGCTTGCCGGGGTGCGCAATATTTTGAATGCCCTTAAAGCCGAATACAGGCAAGTGCAGGCAGAAATTGTCGATGCAAAACATGATGTTGCTTATCACAGCAGGGTCTTCGATCGACAGCGAAAATTGTCTGCACGAGGTTTTGCATCACGTGCTAAATTTGATGCAGCTGAGCGGGTTTTAGAGAAATCACGACAGCTTAAACGTGCTTTAAACCAAAAAATTCAGCGCATCTTGGCACGACTAGGGGGTAATTATAAACTGCCGATAGAAGCGCATCCAATGTTTCTTGAGGCTATGGCACAACTGAATCGGGTCACGCTTGACCTTCAGAGGGCACAAATTAGATCTCCCGCAAATGGGACCGTTGGCAGGGTTACATTACAAAAGGGTGAGTACGTTCAAAGGGGTCGCGCTGTTATACCCATAATCCAGGCAAATGAGGTTTGGATTGAAGCCAATTTGAAAGAAACGCAACTTACACACATCCATACAGGGCAAAATGCTACAATTGAGATTGACGCTTACCCGGATAAAATTTTGGAAGCCAGGGTGGAGTCCATTAGTCCTTCCACTGGCGCAGAACTGTCGATTTTACCACCCCAAAATGCAAGTGGAAATTGGGTCAAGGTCGTGCAACGTGTACCCATTAGGCTCGCATTCCAAAGCTCTAATGTAAAAATACGCCTCCGGAGTGGAATGACAGCAAAAGTCAAGATCGATACAAATCGTCGCCGCAACCTTTTTGACACTATAAATTCCGCGGTTGCACAGTTTTATAAAAATAACTGAATTCAAAATTTATGGTAAGTCCTTCTACCTCTACAGACGGTTTAGACGTAAAGCGGCCTTTAATTACTGCTTCCGCGATGATGGCAACCACTGTGGTGGTTTTGGATATTAACATTGCTTCCATTGCACTTCCTCATATGCAAGGGGGTTTGTCGGCCAACCAAGACCAAGTTTCCTGGATCATGACAACTTATTTTATGATGCAGGCAACGACGATGGCTGCGACTGGATGGTTGGCAGAAAAGATTGGAAGGAAACGCCTTTTTATATGGAGCCTAATTGGATTTGCTGGTTGTTCGGTTCTTTCTGGAAATGCAAATTCAATTCCTGAAATTATGTTTTTTCGCGGCTTACAAGGCATGTTTTCTGCACCTGTTGTTCCTATTTCTCAGGCATTAATGTTGGATGCATACCCACGGGAACGTCACGGTCAAGCTTTAGCAATTTGGGGAACAGGTGTGATGTTTGCGCCGGTTATGGGTCCTGTTTTAGGTGGTTGGCTTACCGAAGAATTTAGTTGGCGTTGGGTTTTTTACGTTTCTATGCCGTTTGCTATTTTAGGTGTACTGGGCGCAATTTTTTCTGTTCCCGAGTTACCCAAAGAACAGGAACGTTCATTCAACTTTTTTGGTTTTATCTGTCTTGCAGTTGCACTTACTTCGTTACAATTCACTTTAGACCGCGGAGAAGTGGAAGGTTGGTTTGATTCTACCATTGTCATTACCTCAAGCTGTGTTTTTGGAATTAGTGTTTATCTCTTTGTAGTCGATAGTCTGACCACCGATAACCCGTTTATCAGCCTTGGTATTTTTAGAGATCGGAATCTTGTTTTAGGGCTAATTTTTATGTTTCTACTCGGATTCCTGGTGCTTTCAATGAATGTCATAATGCCGTTGTTTCTCCAAAATTTGCGAGAATTTCCTGTTCTCACCGCGGGAATGGTTATGATGCCGCGCGGCTTAGGGACGTTAGTAGGACTTGTGGTTGCTGGGCGAGTCGCCAATTTGATTGATCCACGAGTTACCATAATTTTTGGGTTTCTTTGCGTTGCCTATTCAGCATGGCTTTTATCGACTTTCACCACCGACGTAGGGTTGTGGCAATTTATTTTTGCTGCGATTTTTAATGGGATAGGCATTGGGACTATTTGGGTTCCTTTGACCACCGTTTCATTTTGGACGCTTCCGGTTAATTTGCGGACTGAAGCATCGACTTTAACAAGTTTGTTAAGAAATTATGGGAGTGGTATAGGGGTATCTGTGGTGATTAGTGTGTTGTCACGCACACAAATAAAATCGCATGCTTACCTTGCTGAAAATATAACACCTTATAACGAAATGATACGTCACCCGTGGCTTCCGGAACAGTGGAACATTTTTACACAAGGAGGTTTGGCTTTATTAGATAACGAGCTTGGTCGGCAAGCTATGTTAATTGGATTTTTGAATGACTTTCATCTGATTATGTTGGGCGCATTGTTTTCTATCCCGCTCGTCTTCTTCATGGTAAGGACTAGAGAGTAAGAGCCGGCTAGACGAAATTAATTACACTCTATTTCCTAATCAAAAGTTCTAGTTTTTAGTGCCATTGAAAGTTGTTGGCCGAAGGGAAAATTATTGAATTCTGTTTTTTTATGAATCAGCTAAGGAGGCAATACATAAAGTGAAAACAAAGATAATAAAGGTTGAAGATACGCGTACCTGGAATGTTTACGGAGTTAAGAAGGACGCCCGAATTGTTTTTGAAGAAGACGTTATTGCTGAAATGCGTGACGGCATAAAACTGAAGACTAATGTTTTTCGACCAGATTTTGAAGGCAGGTATCCCGCAATCTTGAGCCTCGCTCCTTATGGTAAGCATTCTTATCCCCCTGATAAACAGTTTGAACGAATTCCCAATGTAGGATCCCTACCATTTTCTGAATTTACCGGGTGGGAAATGCCAGACCCAGTCTTTTGGGTTCCAAATGGTTATGTGGTGATTGGAGCAGATTGCCGGGCTACAAACGAATGTGAAGGCGACCATTTTGCTCACTTTGATTCTCAAATTTCTCGAGATTTCCACGATCTTGTTGAATGGGCAGCCCAACAAAATTGGTGTGATGGAAATGTGGGCGGAAATGGAGTTTCCTACCTTGCAGCGACACAATGGTTGGGTGCTTCAGAAAAACCACCTCATTTAAAAGCTATTATACCCTGGGAAGGGTTTAATGATTTTTATCGGGAGCATGTTACTCATGGCGGAATACCCGATACAAATTTTTTCCGAGAAATTTGGGGTCGCCGAATGAACTCCGAAACCGGTTTTATCGCAAAAGGTGCTACGACAGAGGATATAGTTGCTGAACAAAAACAAAGACCTTTAATGGATGACTTTTGGCGGTCCAAACATCCAGATCTTAAAAACATTGATACCGCGGTTTTTGCAGTAGCCAGTTGGGCAACTTGTGGATTACACACTCGCGGTTCAATCGAAGGGTTTAAACAGGCGAGTTCTGAAAATAAATGGCTTTACGGTCACGGACGTAAAGAATGGGAGACCTATTACGCACGAGAAGGTTTGGAGAAGCAACGCAAATTCTTTGATTGTTTTTTAAAAGGCAAGGAAAACGGCATGCGGGAAATACCCCGTGTTTGCATAGAAGTACGGGATCATTTTTATAATGGCAGGGAGCGGTATTTTGAAGACTTTCCCGTACCACAAACGGAATATCGGCCCTTGTTTCTCGACGCTGCTGATTGCTCATTAAATGAACAATCAGTGTCAGAAAAATCTGAAGAGCGTTATTCAGCTTTAAAATCGGATAAGCAGCAAGATTCTACTTCCTGGGATTACATTTTCGGAGAAGCCATCGATCTCATTGGACACATAAAATTAAAACTCTGGGTGAGTACTGAAGGTGGTGATGATCTCGATTTACACGTTGCCCTAAAAAAAATCGATAAACATGGAAACGAAGTATTTTTTCCAGATTTCCAGCATGTAGAAAGAGGTTTAGCGGCCAGTGGGTGGCTTCGTGTTTCCCATAGAGAATTGGATGAGGAGAGGTCGAACATTTATCAGCCATGGCTCAAACACAAAAGGCTTTTAAAGTTATCTCCACAGGAGGTGGTGTCGTGCGAAATTGAAATTTTACCTTCCGCAACAGGGTTTTTGAAAGGCGATAAACTGCGTTTGATTGTGCAGGGTTATGATGTCTTAAACGTTTTTAATAGATTTAAACACGAAGAAACAGTCAATCGTGGGCAACACATAATATATACTGGTGGCCAATATGATTCTCACCTCTTAGTGCCAGTCGTACCTTTATAGGTTAGTCGTTGCGTTTGGATCCCAGTAGGACAAAGACAATACGACAGGGTTCTGTGCCGGTGTTGACCCAGCTGTGGTTGTTGGCTTGCTGGACCATAACATCACCTGCGTGCATCCGAGTTTTTGCACCGTCGTCTAATTCCATATCGATTTCGCCACTTAAACAGACTACGTAATCGATACTGTCTGTTCGGTGCATTCGACCTGGAAGCCCAGGGGGGTAATCTATGACTCGGCACCATGAACCCCTTTGTGGAGGTTCGATGTCGTTCTCGCGTAAGCCAAAATCTTCCGCTGACCAAATTTCCGCTGGTGTTTCATCACTACCCCAAATTAGAGTTGAGACATTTCCACGAGCTCGTAATTGCCTTTGGGGAGCCAGGCCATCATTCATTATGATTGCCTTTCCTGCAGGGTCATGCGTTGTGACAATGCGCCTTATGGGCGGTAATGGTGGTTTGTCGTTTTTTGTATAGGGTTCAATGGGTGTTAGTTTTTGAACGCCCGGGCCTATTAGGTTGTCATCCTTTGGTATTTTGGCTCCAATTAAAACAAAAGCCATCCGACAGGGTTGCGATCCTTTGTTGATCCATGAATGAATGGTGCCCTGTTGAACGAGAATGTCGTGGGGTCTCATTTTAACGTTCACACCATCATCAAGTTCCATGTCAATTTCACCTGATATACAGATTGCATAATCAAGCGTCTCGGTGCGGTGCATCATACCCGGTGCCCCCGGTGGAAATTCTACAATTCGGAACCACGAACCATCTGCATTAGGGGCAATTGAACTTTCCCGCAATCCAAAATCTTCACCAGTCCAGACCTCTGCCGGCGCCTCATCGGTACCCCAAATTAAAGTGGAAATATTACCTTCAGGACGAACCTTTTGATTTGGTGCGGCTCCGTCCATAAGAACTACCGCACGCTCAAGTTGATTATGTCCTGCCACAATTCTACGAATGGAAGTATTCTGGTTAGGCATCAGTTAGGCTCCATTCTGTTTCGTAAAAGGATTGATATCTTCAGGCCCGGCTACGTCAAAGGAAACTAATAAAACCGCCACAGAAATATAAAACCCCAGTAAAACAACGAATTCTACAAGGGTTTCTTTTCCAAGCGTGGCTAAAGCTTTTGAATAAGTATCTTCGCTAAAATGTCTTTTTTCGATCATTTCGGTTGTGATGTCGAAAACCAGTTTTTCATCGGGGTCATAAAAATAGGGTCTGTTTCCCTTTCGAATTGCTTCTATGACACTATCCAAAACCCCAGCTCTTCGAGCACGTCTTTCGTGAACAACCCATTCGTATGGGGCGGAATAGGCTTTGGCTATAGCCAAAATGGTTATTTCTTTTAAATTGTGAGGTAGCCGTGTATCCGACATCAAATGATCAATAAAACTCGAAACTGGATCACAGATTTCCGGTGTGTGCAATAAAACGGCAAACGGACCTGTTACCTGTCCTCCACTCCTTTGTGAAGCTATTCTGTCATATAATGCCCGCTGTATAGGGTTCATTTTTTCTAAAGGCACAGGTTCTAACCTATCCATGGAAGTCTCCTTTTGAAATAAATAACAACATGCACGACAGATTTGTTTGCGGCAACTCAAGTCAATGTTTTTGACATTCTGCGGCTGGAAGGGTAGTTGGTTTTTCCGTTAAGTATGCAAAACTGTGAGTCCGGTGTTTTGGTTCCTTCAAGCCCTTCCAATACTCTTTATGCCAAAAATTGGGTACTCGAAATTGCTTATATGCAATTAAGTTCGATGGATAAATTCAATGGAATAAGGCAAAAGAATTCTGTGCGAAGAAAATTTTTTTAGCGCGCCAAAATTTCCGAAAGCCAGCTTGTAAAAGCCTTTTAAGTTGCACTCAAGACAAACTCTGATACGCGCGAATTAAAAAGGCTCGGTTGTTCCCGAAAACAAAAATGGCCGGCCTGGTTGAGGACACACATTTGAGCCTGTCGTTGCTTAGCAGCAATTAAATCGAAAATAATTTGACCTTGTTCTACAATGGCAGTTGGATCATTTTTACCCCACATAACGAGTGTAGGGCGCTTAATCCCATTATCACGTAACTCAGCAAATGTTCTTTGTTTGTCTTCCACGAGTTTCGGCATGAATTGTTTTTTACTCAAGCCTTCCTTATCCATTTTTTTGCTGGCGACAATACTTTTCGGAAGTTCTGCCACTTCACAGACAGCGTCCAACCAAGTTTGGGTTATATGGTTGGGGTTAAAGGAATAATGTTCGATAATCCAGGACTGGCTTTCCCGACTGAGTCTTGGAACGGGTGGATTTTCCAAAACCTGCGCACTTCGGGGAGATCCAGGTGCTAGTGTGTTTGTATCAACAATAACGCAGGTTCCAATGAACTCTGGGTGGTCTAAAGTTAAACGACATACGATATAACCACCTCGAGAATGGCCAACGATATTTGGCCTTTCAAGTTTCAACGCCCTTAAAAAACCGTATGCATGCTCGACAGTTCCCGACATTGTGTATTTGTCATCACTTAGGGGGTTTTCTGTATAGCCCTGGCCTAGTTTATCTACAGCCAAAACACGAAAATTTTTTGATAAATCCAAGAAATTAAGTTCCCAGTCGACAGCACACTCAGCCAAATTGCCTGATCCTAAGTTGCCCCCGTGGAATAAAACCAGTGGGGGTCCCTTCCCGGCATCGAAATACCGAGTGAGGACTCCATCAACATCGATGTATTTGGGTTCTGTCATTAACATATTTTTTACTTTCAATTGATAGGGATTTTGGATTTAAACTATAATTGGAAAAAACATAGGTTTATGGTTTATAGAAATTTAGGTTTTAGAAAGGCTTATTTTCATTATTCTTATTTGATCTGAAAAAGATACAACAAAAAATATAAATGTTTACTCCTATAAATCGTATTGGAATTTAAATGAAGGTAACACTGGCTTTAGAGCGTTATGAGCGGCATATTCCCTTCTTTTTAGGACAAGTGAAAATTCCCTCCGGTGTTGATTTAATACCCGTGGAGGTAGGCGAAGTCTCTCCTCGCCGTGACGGCACTGATCGACATAACCGAATGCTAAAACATCTTGAGTTTGATGTTTGTGAGATGTCTTTAGGTTCCTTTATTTTAGGAAAGTCGAGGGATCCTGACTTTCCATTTATTGGCGTTCCGGTTTTTCCACGCCGTTATTTTTCTTTGAGCCAGATTTTTGTAAATGCAAATTCTGGTATCGACACTCCTAGAGATTTGGTTGGCCGAAATGTTGGGATAAATGCATTTCAAGTTACACTTTCTGTGTTAGCCAAAGGGGACCTCTCTAAGGAATACGATGTGCCTTGGCAGAAAATTAATTGGAAATGCATGCGCCCTGAACAATTACCGCTAAAATTTCCAGAAAATGTTTCAGTAGAACCCATCCCTCCGAATTCTGACATTGGGGAAATGCTGGTTAATGGGGAGATTGATGCTTTGATTTCCCCACAGCAACCTTCCCGAACCTCTGAGGCGTTGGCCAATGCAGGTCCGAAGATTAGACGGCTTTTTAAAAAACCTGAAGAAGAAGATAAACGGTATTTCAAAAAAAATGGATTTTTTCCAGTCATGCATTTATTGGTTATTCGAGACGAAGTTGCCAAAAGGTTGCCGTCATTGTCACGCGATTTGATTCTAATGTGGGAGGATGCAAAAAAAATAGCTTATAAATTTTATGAAGATCCTAACTATTCGATGTTAGCATGGTCGGACAACGTCTATCGAGCTGAGCGTGCATTTCTCGCCCCCGATTTGTGGCCATCCGGGGTCGAAGCTAATCGAAAAAATCTTGATTTATTTTTAAATTATTGTGCTGACCAAGGATTGATGGACAAAACCCTTTGTGTAAATGATTTGTTTGATCCTTTAGTCATTAATTCTTAATAATTTCAAACATTCACTTTTTTCCTATTTCGACGAAATAAAAATACGGTTACAAAAATGATAGATCGAAAGATCAAAACAGACGTATTGGTAATTGGCGGCGGTGGGGGTGGATTACGTGCGGCTGTTGCAGCACACGATGCCGGGGCCAAGGTACTAGTTTTATCAAAAGGCATCGTTGGAAAAAGTGGGTTAACTCAAACTGCTGTTACCGGGTTTCAGGTAGCACTTGGTTACGCGGATTCAAGAGATAATCCTGCTGTGCATTATGCTGATAGTATGAAGGGGAGCTATGGTTTAGCTGATGCTGAACTCGTTGAAATCTTCACTCGTGAGGGAATTGACGCTTTTAAAGATATAGAAGACTTTGGTGCTCGTTTTGACCGTGATAGCGAAGGTTCATTAATTCAGAGGAAGCTCGATTCTTCACAGACCTATGCCCGTTCTGTCAAAAAAGGGGACGCGCTTGGCACACCCATTATGCAAGCCCTCCGACGGCAAATAAACAAACGAAAAATAGGACGGCTTCACGAAGTGTTTGTTACCGAAATTTTAAAGGATGGTGAAAAGGTGGCCGGTGCGGTAGGTCTAGATTTCAGAACAGGAGAAATTCTCCAAATAAAAGCTGGAGCCATTATCATCGCAGCTGGGGGCGCTGGGGAACTTTTTCCGGTTAACAGTAATACACCAGATTCCACTGGTGATGGATACGTAATTGCTCTAGAGGCCGGGGCAGATTTGGTGGATATGGAATTCATTTTGATGCTCGGTCATGCGGTTTTATATCCAAGGACTGTGCGTGGTGTTTTATTTACTTTTCAGTATTTGTTGTCCAAAGGCGCACGCCAACTTTATAACTCAGATGGCGAGACGTTCTTATCAAAATATGATCCAGAAGGTAGTAATAATCCGGCTCGCCACATATATGCTAGAGCCATCTATGGGGAAGTTCGTGCGGGACGAGGGAGTTTACACGGAGGTGCCTATTTTGATCCTGGATCAGTTTCGGAGGAAACATTATTAGAATCTTTACCTTCACAGACAAAATATCTTGAATCCTTTGGTGTAGATATGACCAAACCGTTAGAAGTTGGGGTGGCTGCTCACTATATGTGTGGAGGAATTCAAATCGATGCTGACGCACAATCCACCCTAAAAGGCCTTTTTGCGGTAGGGGAGGTTTCTGGAGGTCCCCACGGCGGTGGTCGCATAGGAGGAAATTCCTTAACAGAAATTTTGGTTTTTGGAAAAAGAGCGGGAAACGCTGCCGCTGATGTGGCGCTAACACAAGGGGAGGTGTCAATAGACTTAAAACAGGCCAAAACAGCATCTAATAGTCTATTAAAACACCTTAAAGGAGAACGTAACGGAAAACGTCCAAACGAAATTAAAGAAAATTTACAAGAAATTATGAATCAAAATGTTGGTGTTGTTCGAAACGAAAACGGCTTGAAAAGTGCAGTGAAAGGTATCAAACAGATTATATCCACCGATTTAAACGAAATGTCATTGTCGAATCGGGAGCGTGTTGCTAATTACGATTGGATAGAAGCTTTGGAAGTATCGTTTATGTTGCGTCTCGGGCAAGTTTTAGCTGGGGCTGCAATGATGCGGACAGAAAGTCGGGGCGCCCATTATAGGGAAGATTTTCCAAAACAAAATGATTCAGAATGGTTAAAGAATATCCTCATTCGTAAAAAGAATGAGGTACTGGAATTTGAGCCCAAACCAGCCAACAAGTGGCAGTTCGGATAATTAGTTAATGGGGACGATAGTGATAACCTTATTTCGGTACGATCCGAAAGTGGATTTGGAGGGTAAGGAGGTTAGTTATGAAATATCAACCGAGGGCCCAATCTCTATTTTACAAGCTATAAGAAAGGTTTATCAAACGAAGGATGCGAGCTTGTCCTTTAGGAATTCTGATTGTCGACGCGGTGTTTGCGGCATATGTTCAATGATGGTTGATGGCCGTCGTCAACTGACCTGCATGTGTTTGGCAACAAACGGCATGGTGGTTGGGCCACCGCCAAACCGCAGGTTGATAAAGGATTTGGTATTTGAAACGGACTAATGTAGCGTTGCTTTGGAATAAAACACAATAAATGTAAGGTCTAAGGGATAGAAACTTTTTATGAAGTTTACCCCGTTTTAATTTTAAAATAAAAATCGTTTAGAGCTTGACGATTTAAAAAGAAATCCTAAATTCAATTTCAATAAAAAATGAGGGAGAAGAATGAAATTATTGCATTTTAACGACTTCAGTCTGGGAGTACTTAAAGGAAATAACGTTGTGGACGTTACCTCAGTAGTTTCTGACATTCCACAAACTGGTCCTCAGGAAAGGATAAACGGTTTGATTCAAAACTTTGATGATTACCGTGAAAAACTTGAAGCGGTGGTTTCGGAAAATGATGGAACGCCCCTAGCTAGTGTTCACATACGTCCGCCCCTACCCAGGCCGGGCAATATCGATTGTATGGCAGTTAATTACATGGAGGATGGCACGCGTGATGAACCAGCCCCAATCAATGCATTTATGAAATCTCCCAATAGCGTAATTGGTGATGATGACACGATGATCTTACCGGATATTCCGGCCACTGTTTTTGAGGGTGAAGCAGAGCTTGCTCTTGTTATTGGTAAACGTGCAACCAATGTAAGTGAAACTGAGGCAATGGATTATGTTTTTGGCTATACTAATTTTATCGATGGCTCAGCCCGAGGTTTATTACCCCCCGGTAATACATTCTATCAGATGAAGGCTCGCAATACTTTTGCCCCGATGGGTCCATACATTGTTACAAAAGATGAAATTGATAACCCACAAAATTTACAAGTCAATCTCTGGAATAATGGAGCCCTCAGGCAAAATTTCAATACTGATGATATGGCGCATAAAATTCCCCGCTGTATTTCCTGGGTTAGCTCGATTCACACTTTAGAACCGGGGGATATTTTGGCAACTGGTACAAATCATCGTGGCCTTAATCCCTTCATGGATGGGGATAGAATTGAGCTTGAAATTGAGGGATTGGGACGATTAACAATTCACATAAAGGACGAGTTAAAACGCACTTGGGAGAGAGTAACAAGGTTGGAACACGCCGAACGAGGAGCCGACGGTGTCCATACGCCCCAGCTTACAGGTAAGTATGCTGCAACGTAATATGTTTTTGTTAAAGGAAAATCTCTTTTCCTTTGTAAATAAGAGAGGACTTCTGAAGGTGTTGCCAAATGCAAAACCATTATCTTGAAAATTTATTAATACAATTACTTTGCCAAGGTAAAAGTTTTGAGTTTGTTTCCCAATTTTCCATCGATAATTTGTTAAATTACTGTGAGTAATAATAATAAACCTTCGGATAGGGATATCGTTCTTGTTCACAGTTCTGATATCCATGTAGATGATGGGTATACCGCACGGGCGAATGCTGGTGATGGTACAGCCCCACTCCAATCAGTTTTAAGGACGTCAGAAAAAGTGGGAGCGGATATCCTAATGCTGGCTGGTGACACGTTTGAGCATAACAGGTTGGCGGAGGACATCGTTATAAGTGCGGCTAGTCATTTGAGCCAATCCAAAATGCAAATTGTAATTCTCCCTGGTAATCATGATCCCGCAATTACTGATTCTCCCTGGCATCACCAGGCTATGTTAACGAAAAATAACATTCACATTTTTGGCGTCACCCATAAACAGCTAGTGGTTTTTAAAAATTTTGATCTTGCAGTGTGGGGTAAAGCACATCAAAGCTATGACGATATGAAACCACTGATCAAACCCAGAAAAAGAACCGCTAAGTGGAATATTGTAATGGCTCACGGCCATTATGAGCCAGTTCCTGACAGGAATACAGCGCTTCGACCATCTTGGCTGATTGGTGATGAAGACTTATTAGAAACTGGGGCGGATTATGTTGCTCTTGGTCATTGGAACCGTCCCCTTAAGGTAGGGAATGAATCTATTCGGGCTTACTATTCGGGGTCACCAGATTTGGCTGAAACTGTCAACGTGGTGCGATTAAAAATAAATGGGGAAGTCATAGTGCGTCGCCACAAAATTGTGTGACTTTGTACACCTGAATATTTAATTTTGCATAAACCATTGGATGTGTCAGAATTTGGTTATGAAGGTTTTGTTTGATGACTAAAAATTATTGGTCCCGCAGTGAATTCCCACGGGAGCCAGGGGTTATTGGAAAACCGTTGGTGGACCCCGCTAATTGGAATCCGGATGAAATTCTATCAAATAGGAACTGGATTTACTGTCTTTCCCAAACAGAAATTTCGGAAATAAAAGAAGCCGTTGGGCAGATTGAACAGCGTGGCTTTGAGATAAAAAATATCACCTCAAAGGACTTTTTTTTACCCACTTTATCTTCGGGTCTTCAAGAAGTTCAGGACGAGCTTATGGAAGGCCGGGGGTTGGTGCTTATAAAAGGGCTCCCTGTGGACCAAATGAATCGTTGGCAAGTGGCAACAACCTTTTGGGGTATCTCGTCATATATCGGAAAAGCCCTATCACAAAATCACCAAGGCCATGTACTAGGTCACGTAAAAGATATTGGTGAAAACTATGGGAAAGTTCGAGGTTACATGACGAAGGCTCGAATGGCTTTCCATTGCGACCAATGCGATATTCTCGGTCTCGCATGCCTCCATACTGCAAAGAAGGGTGGTGAACACCTAGTTTGCAGTTCCGTTGCTCTTTACAACGAAATGTTAAAGCAACGTCCAGACTTGGTAAAAGAATTGGCGTGGCATTTTTATCGTCAGCTTTCCACTGAAACGCATCCGGGTCAAAAAGATCCTTGGATCCGACAGGCTACTTTTAATTTCCATAAAGGTTATTTTGCTTGTCGTAGTGTGAGTGCAGCTTTAGAAAAAGCTCAAGCGCTCCCAGGTGTCCCAAAGTTTACCAAAAAACAAAAAGAAGCATTTAGACTTTATCACGAATTGGCCAACGAATTAGCAATCGAAGTGCCAATGGAGCGCGGAGATGTTAGCTATGTCATGAACCATGTGACCCTGCATTCACGAACAAAGTTTGAAGATTGGCCCGAAAACGACCGTAAGAGACATTTACTAAGGATTTGGTTAAATACTGGTGACCGGAGGCCTCTTCCACCAGAAATTTGGAAGTTTTCCCAAGGAATTTTTGACGAAACAACCAAGTTTTCAGCCCCATTAGACGTTTAGTGAATTTGATTGTTGTGTAAGGAGAATTAGGAATGAAGTTATCCATAATTTTATTTGGTCTTTATCTCAAGCTTCGTTACACGGCTTGGCGTTACCCCTTATTTCGGGAACGTTTGAAAGAACACAATTTTACTGCACAAATTAAAACCTGGGACGATAGTGTGGGACGTTGTTACAGATTTCAGGATGGTAGGGTGGAATCCAAAAGTGGAATTAATCCTGAGGCTGAAGTTTGTCTCTCTTTTAAGACAGCTGGGCTTGGTGCAAGCCTTTTGATGCCCCCGATAAATTGGTTAGATCAAATCAATGCGCTTAAAGATTTTAAATTAAAAATGGAAGGCGAGGAAAAACTATCTAACTGGTTTGCCCAAACGACTATGATGAGTCAAACCATGAGTTGGAAATATGGTTCAGAAAATTCCGATGGGACACATCGGACATGCAACATGACAAACGGTGGACCTGTCTTTGTTGATTCGAAGAATGATAAAATTATACGTTTAACGCCAATTGAGTTTGGTGCTGATGATACACAGCCCTGGACGATAGAGGCACGGGGTATGAAATTTACACCCCCTCGAAAAACGACGCTTGCACCACATGGACAAAACGCCAAGTCAATAGTGGACTCACCTGACCGCCTTCTTTATCCAATGAAGAGAGTGGATTTCGACCCAAATGGAAAACGAAATCAAAAGAAACGCGGTATTTCTCAATATGAAAGAATTTCATGGGAAGAAGCAATTGATATTGTTGCTAGTGAAATAAAGAGAAATAAAAAGGAACACGGACCTGGTGCAATTGCGAACTCCCATGGCTCTCACCACACTTGGGGAAATATTGGCTACTACCTAAGTGCGCTTTATCGTTTTCGTAACGCGATTGGCATGACCCATGTCCATCACAATCCCGACAGCTGGGAAGGTTGGTACTGGGGTGCTGTTCACCATTGGGGTTACAGTCTTCGTGTGGGCCAGTCTGAAACCTACGGTACCGTTGAGGATTGTCTTCAAAATTGCGATATGATTGTTTTCTGGTCTGCTGATCCAGAAACAACCAGTGGCTCCTACGGCGCACAGGAAGGGACAATACGCCGTCAATGGTTAAAAAATAAAGATTTGGGAATTAAAGTTGTTCACGTAGATCCTTTCTATAACTCCTCAGCCCAATTTTTACCTGGTAAGTGGTTTGCACCAAAGCCGACGACATCCGTTGCGATGGCAATGGCCATTGCCTATGTTTGGATTGATGAAGGGTTATACGACAAGGAATTTGTGTCCACTCACACAGTTGGGTTTGATGAATGGAAATCCTATTTAACCGGCGATTTGGATGGAATTTCAAAGACGCCAGAGTGGCAAGAAGCAGAAACGGGTGTGCCGGCTAAGGATGTCCGAGCTCTTGCAAGGGAATGGGGTCGAAAGCGCGTTTATTTGGCACCCGGGGGTTGGGGAAATGGTCATGGTGGTGCTTGCCGAAATCAGACAGGTATTCAGTGGGCACGTGTGATGGTTTGCCTTGTCGGGATGCAGGGAATTGGGAAACCTGGTGTGAACATGGGCAACTTGCAATGGGGATGTCCCTTGGATTTTAACTTTTACTTTCCAGGTTACGCTGACGGCGGAATGTCGGGTGACCTCGAGAATACTTCAATGCCCGTTGAACTGTACCAGCGGATGCCCCAACTTCCGACTATGAATGCTTCATTCCAGAAAATTCCTCGAATTAAAATGCCAGAAGCAATTATCGATGGAAAAGCTGAAGGGCAACCTTGGGTAGGTAAGTCTATAGAACATCAGTTTGGTAAAATGGTGTATCCCGCGCCCGGGCATTCTCCTGTTCGGATGCTTTATAAATATGGTGGTTCCATTCTGGCGACAATGAACAACACCAACAGATGGGTAAAGATGTACCAATCTGAAAATCTAGAATTTGTCGTAAATCAGTCGATATGGTTTGAGGGTGAAGCCAAATTTGCGGATGTAATTTTGCCAGCATGTACCAATTTTGAACGTCCAGATATTAGTGAGTGGGCAGGGTTAGGAGGATACGCACATCATGGCCATCAACAATTAAATCATCGGGTTATAGTTTTTCAGGCACCGGCCATTAAACCGCAGGGTGAATCAAAGTCAGATTTCTGGATATTTAACGAAATTTGTAAAAAAATGGGCCTTGCAAATTATTTTTCTGAGGGTATTAACGAAATCGATTGGGTAAAAAGGCAATTTGATGCCTCGGATTTACCCTCTAAAATTTCTTGGAAGAAATTTATCAAAAAAGGTTATTACGTTGTTCCAACTGAAAAGGAAAATTTTCGATCTCCCGTTTCATTTCGTTGGTTCTGGGAAAATCGGAAAAAGGATGTTCCGGAACCACAGCCTTTGCCGTCTGATTATACTGAGGAATACTTAAAGGGGCTCCAAACCCAGTCTGGAAAAATCGAATTTGAGTGTAACAGTCTAAAACGCTTCAACGATCCTGAAAGACCCCCAATTGTTAAATATCAACCTTCGTGGGAGGGACCTCATTCAGATGAATTATTTGAAAAATTTCCCCTTCAAATGCTGACCCCACACTCAAAATTCAGTTTTCATACTCAGGGGGATGGCAAAGACAGTTTTCTGCTCAATATAGAGGATCATCGTGTAAAAGTAGACGGATATTATTACTGGACAATTCGAATAAATGCCGAAGATGCTTTAGCCCGCGGTATAAAACGGAATGATTTAGTGAAAGTGTTTAACCATCGGGGCGCAGTAATTTGTGCTGCGCATCCAACACAAAGGTTACCGCGTGGTGTGTGCCACGGGTATGAATCATCTGCGGTTTACGACCCAATGGGTGAACCGGGTAAATCGGTGGATCGCGGGGGTTGCCTGAACCTTCTAACGCCTTCAAAGACACAAACGAAATCGACTCACTCTTTGGCCGGTGCTAATTCTTTGGTTCAAATAGAAATCTGGGATGGCAATACAGAATTTGTTTCGGAAACATTTGCAGAAAACGAAATCGGGTCTCAAAATTTGTCAAACCAAAAAGAAACCTTATTGGTACCCGCCAAATAGATTTTCCAGCGGCAAAATAGGAAACAAAAATGTCTAAGTGGAACATGGTTATAGATGTCGCGGAATGTACTAATTGTAATTTATGTACTCTAGCGACTATGGATGAATATATAGGTAATGATTGGCCTGGATATGCAGCCCCAATGCCAAAACATGGCCATAAATGGATCAATATTTTGGCAAAAGAACGGGGACAAGTTCCTTTTATGGATGTCTCTTATTTACCAACTATGTGCAACCATTGCGATAATGCGCCCTGTATTTCAGCTGGAAACGGGGCAATCAAAAAGCGCGATGACGGCATTGTTATAATTGATCCAGAAAAAGCAAAAGGGAATAAGGACTTAGTCGACGCTTGCCCTTACGGGCACATTTGGTGGAATGAAGAGTTGAAAATTCCGCAAGCCTGGCCTTTTGAAGCCCATCTTTTGGATAAGGGATGGAATAAAACACGTGGTCATCATTCCTGTCCGACGGGGGCGATGCAATCAATTAAGGTAACTGATGAGGAAATGGAACGTATAGCCGATGACCAAAACTTAGAGGTTTTACAGCCTGAATTAGGTACAAAACCAAGAGTTTGGTATAAAAATTTATGGCGATTTTCAAAGGCTTTTATTGGGGGTTCCGTCTCTTCGGAGTTTGAAGACAGAAAAGATTGTGTTGAGGGTGCCACTGTATTGCTTTTGAAGGAGACGGTAGAGATAGCAACTACACAGACAGATAACTATGGGGATTTTAAATTTGATCACTTAGACGAAAATAGCGGCAATTATGAAATTAAGATTTTAGCGGACGGGCATGCCCCAAAATTGATGTCATTAGAGTTAACAAATAGCATATATTTAGGTGATATCTGTCTTTGAAAATTCTTTAAAAAAAGCCACCATTTTATTAAGAGCCTCAAAAACAGGGATTTTAAATTTTTTTCAAATTCTTTTTTATTCTCTTTGATATAAAATTTTTAACACATCTGGCCGTTCTATATACTTGCCCGCCAGTGAGAGGATGTATAAAACCACCCGTTAACAAATTTTATAGTTGTTAAATTCGGAGAAGATCAATGGCGGATGATAGCGTCCCTGTGCCTGTTTCACTGCGTAATGAAGGATATCAGGATTTACGAGACTTACTGGAACGTTTTGAACAAATGGGTGAGGTCGAAAAAATAGACGGCGCCGATTGGAACCTTGAAGTCGGAGCAATTTCAGAAATGACCGCGGCTGCTAAACCGGGTCGTGCCAAAGCTATGTTATTTGATAATATTAAAGGTTATCCGCCTGGTTATCGTATTCTCTCTGGTGCAGCAAATGCATTTCGTCGGTTGTCGGTTGTCCTGAATTTACCGGAGCCACTAAACGAAATTGACCTAGTTAAGAATTATCGGAATCGGTCAAAACGTGACTTTGAGTTAATTCCTCCCGTGGAAGTTTCCCAGGGTCCAATTCTTGAAAATATCATGCGAGATGGCGATGTGGATGTTTGGAAATTTCCAGTTCCTTTTGTGCATGAATTAGATGGCGGGCGATATATTGGAACCGATGATGCGGTAATTATGCGTGATCCCGATACGGGCTGGGTCAATTCAGCCACCTACCGGGTTATGGTGCACGATAAAAACACATTAGCTATTTGGATGTCTCCGGGCAAACAAGGACGGTTAATCAGTGAAAAATATTTTGCCAAGGGTGAGCCATGTCCGGTTTTGATTTCATGTGGCCATGATCCATTATTGTTTCTCGTGTCCCACCAGGAGATTGATCACGAAGTAGATGAGTTTGCTTATGCTGGAGGTATGCGTGGGCGTGCTTTAGAAGTTATTCCAAGTGAAATCCATGGGCTGCCAATACCAGCCCATGCCGAGATTGTCATAGAAGGAGAGATTTATGGAGATGAGCTAAAGGAAGAGGGGCCATTTGGAGAGTTTATGGGTTATTACGCTTCCAACGCCAGTCAATTACCTATTGTGAAAGTAAAACGAATTTACCACAGGACAGACCCTATTCTCACTTTGGCCATTCCTTCTCGTCCACCGGAAAATTTTACATTTGCAAGGGCAGCCGTAAAGTCGGCGATGATTTGGGACGAATGTGAAAAAGCCGGTTTGCCCGGAATTTCGGGTGTTTGGTGCCATGAAGCAGGTGCGGGTAGGTTATTTAATGTCATAGCCATCAAACAATTATATCCAGGTCATGCGTCACAAGCTGCAATGTTGGCCATGAATTGTCACGCCGGCAATTATGCGGGTCGCTGGGTGGTTGTGGTGGATGAGGATATTGACCCGTCGAATATGTTTGACGTGATCTGGGCAATGTCGACCCGTTGCGATCCTCCTGAAGATGTCCAATTCATTAAGCGTTCTTGGTCCACACCACTTGACCCACTTTTACGGGAGCCACCGTGGCACAATAACCGGGGTATTATTGATGCCTGTCGCCCTTTTGGATGGAAGGATGACTTTCCAAAAGTTGCAGAAGCGAGTTCAGACCTAAAGGCAAAAATTCGCAAAAAATACCCCAAGCTCTTTGATTAATCCGACTGATAAAAACTTTATAATTCCTGAAATTTAGTTTTAAAAGTTATAGGTCTAAATGTTAAATTGACCTAAGTTATTTTAACGTCTCATTAAATTTAAAAAGTTATTTGTTAGCGGGCGCTTATTGGCTCCATTTTTCACTGTCCGTTTTATTGCTTCTAGCTTTGACTTTGCGTACTTTCCAACTAAGGAAACTTAAACTTTTGGATAATCCATGGGGAAACAAAAACAGCCACCGCGATACCGTCTCGGGGTTGATGTGGGGGGTACACACACCGATTTTGTTCTCAATGATTTAGTAAAAAAAACAATTAAGATTAAAAAACTTGCTTCTTCCCCAGAAAATCCTGCTTTAGCCGTTCTCGAAGGGGTTAAAAGCCTTATTAAAGACGGCGTGAATCCCGCAGAAATTGAATTTTTTTCCCATGGTACGACGGTTACAACAAATGCCTTACTGGAAGGAAAAGGAGCAAAAGTCGGTTTGCTAATCAATCATGGATTTCGAGCAATTTGTGAAGTGCAAACCCAAGCCAGAGATCAGGGTAATCCTTTCGACCACTTATTTCAGCGTCCTCAACATATCACACCTCCAAGTTTAACTTATGAAATACCGGGTCGTATGGATTACAAGGGTGAAGAATTAGAGCCGGTTGATCTTGAAGCTGTCACCATCTCGACAAAGGCGTTGTTAGAAAAAGGGGTCAAGTCCTTCACAATTTGTTATCTGTTTTCTTATATGAATGATGCTCATGAATGCGCGACTGCCTTAAAAATTCGTGAACTCGCACCGGATGCCTTTGTTACAATTTCTAGTGACGTTTTGCCGCGAATTCGGGAGTGGCCACGATATTCGACGACCTTGATAAATGCTTATTTGGTTCCCGTATTATCGCGCTACGTGACTGATATTGAATCTGGGTTGGATAAGCATAAAGTGACTACGCAGCGACGTTTTTTGATGCAGTCGAATGGCGGTGTCATGCCGCTTTCTGCAAACATGGAAGCTCAAACTGTGCATACGCTTTTATCTGGTCCGGCGGCAGGTGTTCAGGGGGCGGCTTATCTACTCGGCACGCAACGAAGATGGAATAACATTGTTACGATGGATATGGGGGGGACTAGCTGTGATATTGCTTTTATACAGGGAGCGGTACCTCTCGAACATTTGGAAGCAATTATAGCCAATCGAATTGTTGCAATTCCCGCCTTGGATGTTTCTACAATTTCTGCTGGTGGTGGCAGTATTGCCCGGGTGAATGCGGCAGGTATGTTAGATGTTGGGCCGGATAGTGCCGGTGCTATCCCTGGCCCTGCTTGTTACGGAAAAGGAGGAAGGCTCCCAACGGTAACGGATGCGGATATTGTAGCCGGAATTCTCAACCCTCAATATTTTTTGGGCGGTCAATTTAGTTTAAACAAAAGTGCCGCATCAAAGGCTATTAAAGAATTTATAGCAAAACCGATGGCATTGGACACAAGTGCTGCTGCAGCCGGGATTTCACGTGTAATTAATGCCAGAATGGCTGATGAAATTCGGGTGCAGGCAGCAAAAAAGGGGGTTGATTTAGCGCATTTTAGTTTGGTGCCTTTTGGGGGTGCCGGACCGGCACACGCAGCAGCAATTGCAGAAGATCTAGGTATTCCAAGAATTATAATTCCCTCAAATCCCGGGGCTTTTTCTGCACTTGGGTTGTTATGCGCGGACGTGGTTCACGACTACGTTCGGTCTGACCTTAATGATTTTCAATCGATGAACTTAAGCCAGGTAGAGGCCGCATTTCTGAATCTGGAAAAACGTGCCTCCGTAGATTTAAAAAAAGAAGGTTTAGGTGAAGAATCAAAAGAATTCTATCGGGAATTTGATTTGCGGTATGCTGGACAGGGCTACGAGCTCCGAGTGCCTGTAAAGGGAATTGCGCAGCCTTTTAGCCAAACTGGCTTGAACAAAATGGTGGAAAAATTTCATTCCCAGCACGAAGCTGTTCACGGTCATTCAGCGCGTGGTGCTGCGATAGAGGTTGTGAGTTTTCGATTGCGTGTCCGTGTACCCGTCCAAAAAATCGACACTGAAAGTTTTAGGCAACCCGAATTAAGTAAAGATCATTCACCAATTGGGAAACGTAATTTTACCTCCTCAAATGGAAGCACATTTAAGGCTGATGTATGGCGCCGGGTGGACCTGCCGTTTAATACTTTAATGACTGGGCCTATCATCATAGAGCAATTAGATGCCACTACAGTGGTTCCGTCAGGATGGTATGCTCGAGTTGACGAGGCTGGTAACATCGAGCTGACATTACAGGATTAAATATGGAGGAATACATCAAAAGTAAAGTTGATCCAATCACTGTCCAGATTTTACGTAATAGGATCGGGAGTTTAATGGATGAAATGCACCATCACTTTTTTCGCTCCGGTTATTCTACTATTGTGCGCGAATCTCGTGATTTTAGTTGTGTTATTCTTGATCCTCTAGGAAGGCTGTTGGTGGCTCCCCCGATGTTCTTCCATTCTACCGCGTATCGTTATTTTGTTGGGAGAATCTTTGAATTGGCTGGTACAGGTGGTTTTATTGATGGTGATGTTTTTATATCCAATCATCCTTATGACGGGAGTATGCCACACGTTCCGGATATGGGTGTCGTTGTTCCCATCTATCATGATGATAAGTTAATAGGATTTTCTGGGTCCATTGCCCATAAAGCAGATGTGGGTGGTACTATGCCGGGTTCGACCTGGGGCCAGGCGACAGAGATTTTTCAAGAGGGTATTGTCTACCCACCAATTCGCCTCTATCGGGCAGGCGTTTTGGATAAATCGATAGAGCGTTTGATAGCGACTAACAGTCGCCAGCCAGACCTTACTTTGGGGGATTTGCGGGGACAGGTAGCGGCGTGCTTTATTGGACGTGATCGTCTGCGCAAAATTTGTAGTGATTGTGGAAAAATCGAACTAATTAGCTCTTTTAATGCAATGATAGAAGCAGCTGGGACAGAATTTCGTGAAGCTCTTTCAGAATTAGAAAACGGCATACAAGAAGCTGAATCCTATCTGGATAGCGACGGGATCGACTTAAACAAATCGATAAGAATGCATGTAAAGATTTGCGTTAAAGAAGGTAAAATAGAATTTGATTTTTCGGAGAGCGATTCTCAGGGTAGAGGGGCAGTTAATATTCGAAGGGCTTTGGTTGAGGCTTGCTGCTTTCAGGTGTTAATCGGTATGTTAAACCCCGTCCTCCGTTTTAGTGATGCAATTCGCGACGTGGTTTCTATCAAATTAAAGGAGGGCACGGTACTAAGCCCTCATCCTCCTGCGCCTTGTAGTTCTTATATGAAGACGTGCATGACAGTGATAGACATGTTGATCGAAGCCTTAGGGCCCTTTATTCCTCAACGGGCTGCAGCCTATAGTGGAGGCAGTGGAGGTGGTCTCACGATTGATTGGGGACCAGGAGAACGCCAACCGCGGGGTAATCAGTACGAAATTTATGGTTCAGCTTATGGTGGTTCGGCCGTACAGGATGGGGCATCAGGTGTTACAGTTCATTTGTCTAATATTTTTGTGACACCTGTAGAAATCATCGAAACAGAATTTCCCTGCCGCATAAAAAAATTCGAACTTATCCCAGGGTCTGGGGGTGATGGAAAATATCGTGGCGGTCTCGCTTTAAGAAGAGAATATGAAATGCTTCAACCGGGAATGGTTATTTTTAGAGGAGACCGAGCTGTTCGGCCCCCGTTAGGAGTTAATGGTGGAAAGCCAGGGCGCCCAAGCGGTTTCGTTTTAAATCCTGGAAAGCCTAACGAACGGGAAATGCCAATCACAACACGAATTGACCTTGAAAAAGGAGATACCATGAGAATAGAAGCGGCTGGAGGGGGCGGTTATGGTGATCCTCTTCAACGAAAGCCGGAAACCCGTGAAGTAGACGAGCGAGAGGGTTATGTCACGAGGTAAACCGGGGTGTAAACGGAATAAAAAAATGATTAAATCTGGTTACGAAAATATCCATAAAATAAGAGTTCTTTGGACCGATACAGACCCAGCTGGCATTACGTTTTACGGAAATTATTTCAAATGGATGGATGAGGCGTCTTATTATCTTTTTAAATCTGTCGGCATCCGTTGGGAGGAATGGAATGAAAAATGGAATGCCTTAGGGATACCCATATTGAGTGCGCATGCTGACTTTCGGTCACCCAGCATGTTTGGAGATGAACTTTCGGTTGTAAGCAGTGTGTCAGAATGGGGAAATAGCTCCTTTACCATTACTCACCATTTTAATAAGGGAAAGGACTTGGCAGCGGAAGGTTTTGAGAAGCGTGTTTGGTGTAAGGGTGAACCTGGTAATCCAAAATCGTTTTCTTCTTCACCTATCCCGCGATCAATTAGGGAGGCTTTAGGAGGATAAAAAAATCATTCTAATTGAATTTGAAAAGTTGCGACCTCTATAAGAAGCACTTAAAAAAATTAACAAAGTTCCAGAATTCTGCCTTGCTTAAAGCTGTTTAAGCCCATTTTTAAGGCTCTTTTCTCGTCAACATAAGATTTAGTCTTCAATTTCATCTAAGGAAGAAAGGGAAGGGGATTTGCCTGGTAACTCCAGTTCTTCCCAGCGTGATTTTACTTTCTCATAAATTGGTTTACGGATCATTGTACGGGCCGGAAACTCAGAAAGGTATCTGTGAGGTTTACAGGCGTCTATCATTGCTTTTGACCCGTAAAGTCGCTTTTCGGGCGGAAATTGGCTTGGATCCAGGCCCGTTGACCATGTTTTTCTTTGAATATCGATGTCGTCCACAGGATTTGCCCGGGTACTCAATGCCCATAACACCTGATTCATGTCAGCGGGATCAACATCTTCATCTACCGCTAATATCCATTTGGTAAAATAAGCACCCGCCGGACATTGTGCTGTGGCAGACAATGTCTGGGAAACATGTCCTGCATATTGTTGTTTGATAGAAACGACCGTCATTCCCCAGCCAGAAGCAGCGGCCGGATGACAATAAACACTTTGGATGCCGGGGATCCCAAACCTCTCAATATCATCCCAAATAGCTGCAGACCGCATGATGGCGTAATATGCGCCAATCTCACATGCTGGATAGTCGGCCATTAAAGCCGCAGTCATAATTGGCGAGTTTCGCATATGGAGAGCTTTTACCTCTATGACAGGCTGTGCAGATTCAGGGCGTCCGTAATATCCCGTAAATTCTCCGAGAGGTCCTTCCATTGCAAGATCATCTTTAGAAACGATTCCTTCGATTACAATTTCCGCTCGTGCAGGAATTGGTAGGGAGGTAGCGATTCCTTCTGTTAGTTCGAAGGGCGACCCCATGAGCCCGCCAATTATATCAAGTTCGGAAACATCTGGACCATAAGATTGGGCTGCCACCATGAAAGGCACAGGATCTATTCCAAAAGCAGATACAACTTCGCAAGGTTTTTCTTTTGCCCACCAGGCCTCACGGTCTAACAAACCGTGTTTTCCCGGGGAACAATACATACCTACACGCCGTGGCCCGTGTAACATTTGGCGGTAACAGCCGACATTGATGCGCCCGGAATCAGGGTTTTTCGTAAATGTAATATCACCCGTTCCAATGTATTTACCCCCATCCCGTGGCCAAAATTTGGGCACTGGTAGTTTTGTTAAATCTATTTCTTCTCCCGTTAAAATTATTTCGTTAACAGGTGCTTGGTCTGGGGACACTTGAGATGGAGCGATAGTTGTTTTACTTCTTTCCCGGGTTGCAAGGATAAGTTCGTGGGTTGAAAGCCCCGGGTCCAGGCCCAAGGCTATAGCGTAACGTCTATTGCTCGCTCCTAGCATGTTACTTAAAATTTTTACACCAATTTCATCGCCTGCAAGGTTTTCAAATATAAGTGCAGGGGAATTTTCATTTTGTGCAACCATATAGGTAGCTGCAGCAAGTTCTTCTTTAACGTCCACTTGCCCATGTACTCGGTGCAAACCTCCGTCTGCTTCCACCCCGTCAAGCCATTCTCGTAAATCGTTTGGACCACGCTGATTATTAGTCACTTTTGAACTGGGGTTTTTCACTGTTCCACTTTTGATTTTCCATGCATTTTATAAATTTGCCATGAGTAAGGTCTGATAGCAAAGGTTTGGGTTGGATTAACCGCCGTTACGAGATAAATTTATGCGGTTAAAACTTTGATTTTGGAGATAAGGTATGCCGATTTTAACCTGTGTTGATCATCTAAATGTTCAGGTTCCTCCCGATCGGGAAGAAGAAGCAGTGAAATTTTATAGAGATTTGGTCGGATTTAAACAGCTTAAAAAGCCTGACAATCTTGGGCCATCCGGGGGTCATTTTTGCATTTCAGAAAACCCTTGGTATGAATTACATGTTGGTGTGGCACGGGATACAAGTGCTTCCGATATAAATTTAAAAAAAACACTCCGTAATCACTTAGCCTTCCAAGTGCAAGACTTAGAAAATTCTCGGGCCACTTTTGAGAAGAATGGTATTGAAATCATTGAAGCTGAAGCATCTTATTCCGAAAAAAGGAATTTTCACCAGGACCGCTTTTTTATAAGAGATCCTGGCGGTAATTTGCTTGAAATTATGGAAAACCGGCGTTCTTATGATGACGCATTACACTGAAATTGGCGTTTTCCAAGAAACCTTGGATTAGTATCGAAAATTTAGTGGATTAAAACACCGTGCCCTATACCCCGTTTATCATTGACAAACCAGAAGAGATGGTTTTCCGGTTGAACCGAAGTACACTTACTGATCCCGATGTCCTGGAACGAGAACGAAAAACGATTTTCGATGCTTGTTGGATTTACTGTGGACACCAATCTGAACTTTCAGAGGCGGGTGATTTTATTACACGTAACGTTTGCGGAAGGCCGGTGATTTTTTGTAAAAATAGTGCAGGCGAAATACGTATTTTTCTAAACTCTTGTCGCCACCGGTCAGCAATGGTGTGCCGTGAGGCACGCGGAAATACCAAACGTTACAATTGTTTTTATCATGGTTGGAGCTATAACCAGGATGGTGAATTGGTAGGGGTACCCGGCGAAGACTCGTATCCACCAAATTTCAATAAATCTAATTTTCCCCTCGCTCCAGCACCCCGAATAGATTCCTACCGGGGATTTTGGTTTATTAGCTTCAATAAAAAAATTTGCGGCTTGGAAGAATATTTAGCGGGTGCAACTGAATACATTGACCTTGTAAATGACCAATCTCCCTCTGCCAAAATGCAGGTAATTGAAGGGACCCAAGAGTACGATAT
>JAYZBC010000024.1:0-8495 GCA_036339375.1 Pseudomonadota bacterium
TTCGTCTATCAAATGCCCACGGGTCAAATTCAGTCACATTCGACGATGTTTTTATTGGGTTGCAGGATATGAGCAGTGCGGTTTTGCGTGGAACAAATCAACCCATAACCTTTTCGGGTAAAAAGGTAGTGGAGATTCAGAGGGGGAAACACGTTTTCAGTGATCCTGTTCCTCTTCGATTTGTATCCCGCCTGAACGGCTCTATTTTATCCAGCAAGTCACTCGCGGTCAGTTTTCATGTCTGCGGGGAAACTGGTCCAATGACTTATCATGCAAAGGCTCTTCAGACGTCCTACTTGTCGGCTCATGGAACAGGTTCTTTCGGCTCAAGTGAGCGAGAAAGTGATTTTCCTTATCCGACAACTTCCTGGTTTTTTCTTGACGCCGTCGATATGAATATGGCTGCGGAAACCCGAGTTGTAGTTGCCTTTGGTGACTCAATTTCTGATGGATCCGGATCTACTATTAACGGCTTTGATCGTTGGCCTGATGTTTTATCACGCCGGCTTCATGAAAGATATGGGAATTCTGTATCGCTCATAAATCAGGGAATAGGAGGAAATCAAGTACTGGGTCCAAGTGAAGACATACCTTTGAACGAAAGGTTAGGGGGAGTTTCAGCACTTTCGCGTTTGGAACGAGATGTAATTAGTATGTCGGGAGTTTCAACTGTTATCTGGATGGAAGGAATTAACGATTTTGGGCATGCGAAAGCAAATTCTGTGGACGTCATCAAAGGTATTTGTCAGGGTATCACCCGCCTCAGAGAGGGGATTCCAGGAGTAAGAATTATTTTAGGCACCTTAACTCCAGCTCTCAATGCTACAACCGGTGGGCATGGTACTAAAGCAGTTGATCAAAACCGGAGAGCTTTTAATGAATTTGTGAAGTCGACGAATTTAATCGATGGCTTCATAGACTTCGACGCTGTGACGGTTGATTCAAGTACTGGAGAGTTACGATTAGAAATGCGCCCGGGTTCTTCCATTGGGGGGGCGGGGGATGGTCTTCATCCTAACCGGATAGGGTATCAGGCAATGGCAGCTGCCGTTAGTCTAGAAATGATTTTAGGGGATTAGGAAAATCGATCTGAATTCTCAATTTCACAAAACAATACACCGCGCAACCGGGAACAAAAAAATAACTGAAATGTTGATGCAGATTATTGATTTTCCAAACACGCTTTTTACCAAATTCGGACAGATCAATATTGAAACCGCTCATCGAGCCCCGATTGAGCATCGACGTATTATCCAAGCTCTCAAGGCTCGTGATCAAGACTGGGCATCTATGGAAATGAGAGCACATGACGAGGCAATCCGACGGGGACAGCGAAAATTGGGGGAAGTATTTAAAAAAAACGAGACTCAATTGTCGACGGAGGAATTGTAACTATTATGATGCAAATAGGTGAAACATTGCGGGTAGAAAAAAACCCAAATGAAAGCGTGCCACTCGTAGCAATAGTATATTTTTCTGCCGATGTTCCGGTTTCGACCACGATAGAAATTAATGATGGTAATAAGAAGCGTGATTTTACTTATGGACCGGACAAGAATCCTGCAGAAGGCTTACCCATCATTGGCATGCGTGCTGATACTAAACACACTATTACAGTAACGGCCAAAGATGAGGCTGGCGAAAAAAGCGGGCCTGAAAATCTGATCTATACAACGCCACCACTTCCGGTCGATGCTGCCATAATGCCACGTTTCACCTTAGCGAACGCGAAGACCGATAAAATGGAGCCGGGCTTTACTTTGCTTTCTATCCGGCGCCGACCGATCATGCGGGCAATTTACATGACCGATAAACAGTTTCTCTTTCAAAACAGATTTAGCCTGCTGGTGGCACTGGATGAGGAGGCGGAGATTGTTTGGTACTATATTGCAGATAGCAGAATTGCCGGTGTTCATCAGTTGCAGAATGGAAATCTTTTCTTTCACCATGTAAATTTTCGGTCGATCGAAATGGATATGTGCGGAAATGTGATCAATCAATTCCATGCTACCAATCGACCCTGGGGACCGGTGGATAATTCAATCGGAATTGAAGCCGAAAGTCTGCACCATCAACCCCACGAAATGCCGGATGGAAATTATCTAGCCCTTACCGCAAATGCGAAGGAGATCGAAAATTATTACACCAGCGAAGAGGACCCCGACGCGCCGCGCAAAACACAAAAAGTTGTCGGCGACACCATTGTCGAATTTACGCCAAAAGGTGAAATAGTATGGAGTTGGAATTCATTTGATTATCTCGATCCTATGCGAATTGGATATCAGTTGACCGATACTTATTGGCACACGCGGGGATTTCCAAATCATCTCGATTGGAGCCATGGCAACGGTGTTTCCTATGATCTTCATGATGACAGCATCCTGGTTTCGTTGCGCCACCAAGACGCTATTATCAAAATTGACCGCAAGACTAAAGATATTGTCTGGATACTGGGCGATCATGATGGTTGGGAGGGGGAGCTAAAAGAAAAGCTATTGACCCCAACTCATGACCTGCGTTGGCATTATCATGGCCATAACCCGAGGGTCACCGGAGAAAATCAATTCGTTATGTATGACAATGGAGTTTGCCGGGCCATGCCTTTTCATGGCCCCTCGGCGCCGCCCCATGAGTGTTTTTCCCGAGCTATTGAGTACCGTGTCGATCCTGAAAAAATGGAGGTCAGTGAGGTTTGGGTTTCATCGAGCGATGACTCAGAAGACAGAGTGATTTCATGGGCTATGGGCGATGCGCATCGATTAAAGACGACTGGAAATATGCTCGTGATCGATTCTTTTTGTACTCCGGAAGGGCCGGAACTCAACCGTTTGGGAACAGTTACGGTATCAGATTTGATGTGGGATTCCTGGAATCGAGCTGGATGGCATCCCAATGATTTCGCAACTTGGGGCCGCATTCGAGAAATGAAGCGAGATGGTGATCAGGACGTTGTTTTTCATGTCCGAGTGGATAACGAACACGATATCGTTGGCTGGGAAGTTTTCGGTGGTGCGCGAGTTAATTCACTGTATCCAGCGACATAAAAAAATTGCTTTCGAATAAATTTAAGAAGCCCATAATTCAAAATTCACCGGGCCTAACAGAACAGCTAAATTTTAACCGAAAATAAAGGGAGACAATTATGACCGAAAAAATGGTAAAATATATTCCGAAAGCGTTGGTGATAGCGGCGTTAGTTGGATTTGCTCACGCACCAGACGCATTTGCACAAGGCAAAATTTTCAAAGCTGAGACCACCAAAACGGAAATTTGGAATTACGTTAAAATTGAGAATAGCGTTTACCTTTTGGCCTCTTGTTATTTTTATTCAAAGAGTTTTAACGTATAATTCCTTTGTTCTAGGAATAAAAATAATAATACACTCTAACCAAGAATAACCACAATTCAAAACAGCTGCTAAACCATAAAAATTCAAAGAAAAAATCTGATATGAACATTCCAAAGCCACGCGAAAATTTTGATTTAGTTATGGGCGATGGGGCAATTATCCGAGTGCGGCTTCATGGTAACCCGGATGGGCCTAGAGTTTTTATTGGAAACGGAAACGGTTTTGCCGTGGATGGCTATTATCCTTTTTGGGGACCCCTTTGTGATCAATTTGATTT
Organism: Pseudomonadota bacterium; assembly: GCA_036339375.1. Classification (GTDB taxonomy): domain Bacteria; phylum Pseudomonadota; class Alphaproteobacteria; order MPNO01; family UBA2964; genus JAYZBC01. The sequence continues at coordinate 3,627 of JAYZBC010000024.1, forward strand.
GACCGTTTTTGATTTTCGGAACCATGGTTTAAACCCCACAGCTTTATCTGGATTAGCTGGACATAACTATGCCCAAATGACCCTCGATCTTGACCACGTATTTAAGAATGTAAATTACCAATTTGGAAGAAAGGCAAATATCGGTGTTTTTCATTCGATGTCGGGAAGGACAGCAATGAAACATGCAGTTGAACTTGGTTTTAAATGGGAAGCATTGTTTTTGTTTGATCCTCCAAATGTACCGCCCATTGGGCATAGGGAATACGAACGCATGGATCTTTTTGAACATCGCCTCCACGACTGGGCGATGCAAAGGCCGCAACGTTTTGAAGATCCATCTGAACTTTCTGAACAATACAAAACAACCAGAGCACACAGTAGCTGGGTCGATGGCGCACATGAACTGATGGCGAAATCTGTATTGGTAAAAGAAAAAGACAGTAGCGATTGGGTATTGTCTTGTCCTCGTGAATTTGAGGCAAGTATCTATCTACAGGCCATGACTTTAAATCTTTGGCCTACCGCTGCAGAAATTGGGGGTGCAGTAAAATTGTTTGGATGTGATCCAGGGGCAAAAGGAGCACCGGGACCTGCTTTCGCCAACAAAGCGCTTGCTGAGGATGGTGGATATGTTTACCAGACAATTCCTGGGACAGGACATTTGATGCAAATACAAAAACCGGAAGAATGTCGCCAAGGAATAATTGATTTCTTGATAGAAAATGGCATTTTATAAAGAATCTTCAGACACTGAACATAGCGAGTTAAGATCCTTTGAATACAGAAAACACATCCAAAAAATATGTTGGTCAAAGCATAGAAAGGGTTGAAGATAACCGACTCCTTACAGGAAGAGCACGTTTTGCGGACCATTATCCAGTCCCATCAGGGACCCTTTATGCTGCTGTATTGCGTTCCCCTCATGCCAGTGCAGACATTGTTTCTATCGACTATTCGAAGGCTGAGACAATGCCGGGTGTACGTGCTGTCTACACCGGCGCGGATATACAAGCAATTTCAGATCCTTTTTTGGTTATCGTTAAACAACCCTTAAACGAATGGGGTTTAGCTGTTGATCGGGTGCGTTTCGTTGGAGAAGCCGTAGCCGTTGTAATTGCTAGGGACAGATATTTAGCAGAAGACGCTTTGGATCGAATAAATGTTACTTATAATGTGCTTCCGCCGATTATTAGGGCGGAAGAGGCGGCGGTTGACGGTTCTCCCTTGGTTCATGAAGCAGCGGGTACCAATGTCATCTCAAACCGGAATTTTATTTACGGGGATCCGGAGAAAGCATTTAGGGATGCTGATCACAAAATCACTCTAAAAATTGAATACCCCCGAAATTCTTTAACACCAATTGAAGCTTTCGTTGTGTTAGTAGATTACCAAGTGGATGATAATACCTACGACGTATTTTCTAATTTTCAGGGCCCTTATACCGGACATCCAGTGATGGCCCGGTCTTTTCGAGTTCCGGAGAGTAATGTCAGGCTCCGAACTCCGGCTAATTCCGGGGGTAGTTTCGGTGTAAAACAAGCGGTGTTGCCTTATATTGTCTTAATAGGCCTGTGCTCCAAATTAGTTGGGCGTCCGGTTAAATGGGTGGAAGATCGTTTGGAACATTTAACCGCCGCATCATCTGCTCCTAACAGAGTTGTTTCGATTGCGGCTGCTGTTTCAAAAGACGGCTTAATGACTGGGATGCGGATTGATCAATTAGACGACTACGGTGCTTACCTCCGTTCACCCATGCCAGGTCCTCTTTATCGTATGCATGGTGCCCTTAGCGGTGCCTATAAGGTTAAAAACCTGGATGTCACAAATCGATTGGTCATGACAAATAAAACACCTGCTGGCTTGGTCCGCGGTTTTGGTGGTCCTCAAATGTATTTTGCAATTGAGCGGCTCATGCACAAAATTGCTGTGGAGTTGAAACTCGATCCTCTTGACGTCATCAAAAACAACCTTCTTCAAGCTGATGTATTTCCACATAAGGCCCCTGCCGGTGCTCTTTACGATTCCGGTGATTATCCAAAGGCTGTAGAAAAAGCTATTGAAGAAGGCGGTTTGAAGGAAATTTTGGAACGTCGAAGTGAAGCCCGAAAAGTGGGTAAGTTATATGGCGTAGGTTACGCTGCAGTTGTAGAACCCGGTATGTCTAACATGGGTTACCTCAGCACCATTGTGCCCGTTGAGGAACGCAAAAAAAGAGGCTCCCAAGATGGTGCTGTTTCAATGGCAACCGTAAATGTTGATCCCTTAGGGTCTGTGACGGTAACCAGTGACACCACACCCCAAGGGCAAGGCCATGGTACTGTCTTGGGCCAAATTGTTGCAGACCAGCTAGGCCTAAATCCAAAGGAAATACGCGTAAATACTGAACACGACACTCATAAGGATCCTTGGTCGATTGCGGCTGGAACCTATTCTTGCCGTTTTTCACCAGGAACAGCAGTGGCAGGACACCTTGCAGCAGGGAAGATAAGAGAAAAGCTCGCAAGAATTGCCGCACAACAATTGAATGTACAAGCGGATCAGGTGGAGTTTGGCGGTGGACAGATTTTTGACAGGGAGAACCCAGACAATACTTTAAGTTTTCGGCGCATCGCTGGCGGTACGCATTGGTCCCCCGGCCTTCTTCCGGATGGAATGGATTCCGGTCTGCGAGAAACCGGAATTTGGGCCCCGTCAGAACTCACCGCACCGGATGATAATGACAAAATCAATACCTCACTTACCTACGGATTTGTTTTTGATTTTTGCGGAATAGAAATTGATCCAGATACTGGGGAAATTAGAATCGACAAATATGTGACAATGCATGATGCCGGAACTCTTTTAAACCCAAAGATTGTGGAAGGTCAGGTATACGGATCTTTTGGACAGGGTGTGGGAGCAGCTATTTATGAGGCTTTCCACAATTCTGAAGATGGCAGCTTTTTATCAGGAACTTTTGCAGACTACCTAGTTCCAACCGCTGTTGAAGTACCAGAGCCGGTTGTTTTGCACATGGAAACTCCGTCTCCCTTTACTCCTTTAGGCGCTAAGGGTGCGGCAGAAGGCAATTGCATGTCCACGCCTGTCTGTTTAGCAAATGCGGTCTCAGATGCTTTAGGAAAACAAGATATTGTTGTCCCCCTTACACCCGCAAAGATTAGTGAACTAATCCATGGCGCTGAAACACCACCACCGAAAGTGCGTGGAGGGCCTTCTAAAATCAGTACTAAAACCTCACTTACAGGTAACGGAGAAACTTTTGTACCGAAGGAACCAGAAAGGGTTTGGGAGACTCTTTTAAACCCAAAAACAATGGCAAAAGTAATTCCGGGTTGTCACCAACTTGACTTGATATCTGAGCATAAATACCGCGCTGAAGTGTCTCTTGGCGTAGGGCCTGTTCGGGGCCGATTCATAGCTCATGTAAATTTATCAGACCTTAAACCTCCTAATTCAATAACCCTAGCCGGCAATTTGGAAGGGCCCTTAGGAAGCACATCTGGATCAGGAAAATTAACCCTGAACCTCTATAAAAATGGAACCACGATTGTGTATGATTATAATGTTGACATTAGTGGCAAAGTTGCAGCAGTGGGAGGTCGAATGCTGGAGGGAGCGGCAAAAATTGTTGTTCAACAATTCTTTGACAGACTTATCGGACAGGAAAATAAAATTTCTGGAAATCAAAACAACAAAAATTGGTTTCATCGTCTTTTAACTTTGATTGGTTTGGGTAAGTAGACATTAATGTTTTTACCAGAGCTTCAAGAAATTGAGGCGGGAGACCACCTGATTTCTTTTCGTCAAACTGGTGATGGTGAGGCTCTGCTCTTTGTACATGGTATGGGTTGTGGTTCAATCAATTGGGAAAGCCAATATGATTGGTTTTCCAGCCGCTATCTCACGATTGGTTGGGATGCGCCTGGTTATGGTCAATCCAGCAATTTTCATACCGATTTGCCTTCCGTAGCTGATTACATAATGGCATTAGCGTCATTTTTAGATGCGTTAGAAATTAAAAAGGTTCATTTAGTCGGACATTCCTATGGTGGTATTATGGTTGCCGGATTTTACCGTTCCTATCCCGAACGAGTGCTGTCTATGACACTAGCTCAACCTGTAATTGGTGGTGGCATACAACAACCCAAAGATCGAGAAAAGGAAATTAGAAAGCGGTTTGAGCTTGTTCAAAAGTTGGGTATGGAAAAATATGCTGCCATTCATGTTCCTAAGTCCTGCTCTCCAGACGTTCCTCCAGATATTCTTGAAAAGGGCATTTCTCTTACGGCAAAAATTCCACAGGCTGGTTATTTGAAGCAATTTAGATCATTGAAACACGCTAATATTTTTGAATGGACAAGGAAACCCGATATACCTGCCCTAATTGTTTCAGGTGAGTTTGATACCACTGCTGACAAACAAGTGATAAAAAGGATAGCAAAACAAATCTCTGGAATTCAGGAGGAAGTAATACCTGATATCGGGCACATGATTTATTTGGAACATCCAAACCGTTTTAATGAACTCTTGGAGAAATTTTTAAAAGATTGTGGTGAAAAGTGTTAACCCGTAATACAGGTGGTTCAGAAAAATTTTTTCAAAATTTCAAATGTTTATTTTTACAATTTAATAATCGTCTATTTAATAGAAATTTAAGTATAAACTCTTCCAGGGGAGTTACAAAATTTTTAGCAACGTGACACATTGGTCTTTGAAATAATTCATTATGGGAAACTGCTATGACCTATACGCTTCAAAAAATGATTAAAGATTGTCGAACCGCTTTGGAAAAGGATACTGAAGCAGTGGGTCGGCATATTGTTCGTAAATTCGTAGAAAAGGCTTGTATGGACAATAATTTTGTTTCCA
>JAYZBC010000025.1:0-118025 GCA_036339375.1 Pseudomonadota bacterium
TGCCGACAGGCAGTCTCATCGGTAACATCTGTTTCCACAGACATGGCTTGTCCGCCCGCCTGCTTGATGATAGCTAAAACCTCATCTGAAGAGGCCACATCCGCTATGACAACCTTGGCTCCTTCTTCACAAAGCCGTTTAGCAAAGGCTGCTCCAATGCTTTGTGCCCCACCCGTTACGATCGCAACGCGTCCTTCAAGTCGTCCCATCTGCATATACTCCTATCACCACATTGTTCCGCCGCCATCGACGACAATCGTTTGCCCGGTTAAAAAATCACTTTCTGGTGAAGACAAGAAAACACATAATCCAACTACATCCTGTGGAACGCCGTTGCGGCCTAACGCTCGCATTTTACTACTCGCCCGACGACGTTCCAAATCTGCATCAGTGGCAATTGCAATTCCGGTCTCCGTGTCAATCGGCCCCGGAGCGATGGCGTTAATACAGATATTATAATCACCAAATTCTTTTGCCATTGACCGTGTCATACCAACGACAGCGGCCTTCGAAGCGGCGTACCGGGTAATTCCCGGGGTACCCTGAAATGCCGCTGTGGAAGCTATATTTACTATTTTTCCATAACCATTTTGTTTCATAACGGGTAAAACAGCTTTTGCTCCTAACCACACCCCTTTGATATTTACTGAGTAAACTTCGTCCCATTCATCGACCGTTTCTTCGGTAGACGGCTTTCTTTCAAGGTAAGTATAAAGCCCAGCGTTTGCTACAAAAATATGAATGTCCCCAAATTTCTCCAGGGCTACTTTAGCCATATTTTTATTGGCCTCTTCATCCGCAACATTAGTTTCAACGAATAGGGCTTCGCCACCATTTTCCTCAATTTCTTTTACAATTTTGGTCCCATCCATCAGATCAGCAATAACAATTTTAGCCCCCTCCTTTGCTAAACTCTTGCAATACTGGGCACCAATTCCCAAAGAACCCCCGGTAACTATTGCCACTTTTTTGTCCAGTCGACCCATAATTCACTCCACCAAATAACCAAATTTTTTTCGTGCCATATCTAGTAATTCCTGCCGAGGTTTAGTGGACTGAGGAAATCGGTCACGCCAATGAAAAGGCTTGGTGGCATCAATAATCAGTCTGGAATTTGTGATGTTGCCAGCAGCTTTATCATCAGGATGCAGCCGGGGATCAGCCGGTGACGTCCAAGCCGTTTTAATGATATCAATTTCGGTTGCAGGGTCGCAACACATCAGCGCCGCCCAAATTAATTCCTCAAGATTAGAAACCTCCACATCGTCATCTGTAACAATTACCCATTTTCCTGCATACGCACCCGCAAAACACTGGCTTGCGATATGCCCCACTTGAGTGGCATGACCAGGATAACGCTGTTTAATGGATACCCCGGTAAGCATCCGTGAACCCCCGACCTCATGGCACCAAACTTGGTGGACATCGGGAACACCAGCAGCTTCAATATTCCGTTTCATCAACGCAGACCGGGTCACTGCGCGAAACCGGGAGTATTCATCCGGTAAAGCCTGCGGAGGAAAACCTAAAATTATAGGATCATTTCGATGGTAGATAGCCACCACTTCGCATTTTGGTCGCACGCGACCTTTCTCAGTATACGAGCCACACCAATCTCCGAACGGGCCTTCAGGGATTAATTGTTCAGGATCCACATACCCCTCAATAACGATTTCCGCATTTGCAGGAAATGGGAGGCCGGTGAACTTACCCCGTACTAGATCTACAGGATTACCCCGTAAACCACCAAGGACATCAAATTCTGAAATTCCGTCTGGAATTTCATAGCCACCCATAATAAAACTCATGGGATCGCTACCAACCACAATAGCAACCGGCATCTTTTCTCCTTTTGCAGCCGCTTTTTCTAAATGGATGCGTCCATGTTTGCCGGGTGCGGTATTAAAACAAACGGTACTTTTATCGACTACCATCGCTCTATAACTGCCCAAGTTATACCAACCCTCGTCCGGATCTACTGTTACGCTATATGTTCCTGTCCCTATGTAACGCCCACCGTCGTCCTCGTGCCACATAGGCGAGGGAAAGGCCAGCACATCAATGTTTTCTCCCGTCATTATGTTTTCTAAAACAGGGCCGGTTTCGACAAAATTGGGGGGAATTAATGCACCTGGTTCATGACTGTAAATATCAGCCCAAGCTTCCGATAGTTCTACTTTGGAAAGTTCAGTAGGAAAACCCAGCGTCATATTTTTCCTTTTGCCTCCAAAGGTATTAATCAACACCCGAAATCCTTTTTTTATGCCAGGAATTTCATCAAAAATTACTGCTGGAGAATTTTCATTATACTTAACGACAGTCGCAGCCAGACCGATATCCTGCTCCCAGGTTGCACCCTTGACCACTTCAAGTTCGTTTAAGCGTTCTGCTTCCGTCAACCAGTCTCGTAAGTCGTCATAAGCGAACCGGTGCTGAACATTGTGCGTAGCAGCGATCCGGGATACGCCTTGATCCGCCATAATTTTCTCCCAGCTTAAATTTTCATATGCTTCAGGCGCGTTCACCAAGCTCTATAGAATAACCATCAGGGTCGCGAATGAAAGCAATTACGGGTCCGTTGGGCCCTGTATGTTTTAAAGGCCCGGGAGGACGGGGAACCTCCATACCAAAAGCTTCCACTTTTTTACAAATTTCGTAAATATCAGGGAAACCAATTGCTATGTGACCATAACCGCTGCCTAATTCATAGCCGTCACCCCTACCCCAATTATAGGTTAGCTCGATCGCTGGATCTTCATTTTCGTCACCATAACCAAGAAAAACGACGGTATATTTTCCTCCTTCATTATCACTACGCCGAAATACCTGCATACCAAGGACTTCTGTATAAAATTTTGTAGAATGTTCAAGATCTTTTACGCGAATCATTGTGTGGCGAATCCGCGGTTTACTGGCTTTGGGCCTTTCAATATTGGTGTTCATTGGTTTCAACTCCCTGAATAAATTTGATCTTAATATGGTTTGTCCCCACGGACGATCGTTCTGTGCATATATCGAATTTGGCCTTCAGGAACGCCGCCACAGGCCAGATGAATCAAACAACGGTTATCCCAAATCGTAAGGTCATGAAGATCCCAACGGTGGTGGTAAATGAATTCTGTTTTTTTCTGATGTTCAAACAAAACATCTAGCAAATCCTGTCCTTCATTTTCATCAAGTTCTTCAATTCCAATGGTGAACCTTTCTGAAATATAAAGCGCCTTACGACCGGTCTCCGGATGGGTCCTAGCAATTGGGTGTATGGCATCAGGCGGAGCAACATCTACATATCTTTCTTTGCCTTTTCCTTTATAAACATCCGGAACTTCCACCCTTGGATTACGAAATCGGTTAAAGGTGTGGCGAGCGTGAAGCCCCTTTAATTTTAATTTATGTTTTTCAGGCAGACTATCATAAGCTTTATACATATTAGCCCATTCCGTATCACCACCTTGAAACGGCACTTCCAAAGCATAAAGCATTGTACAAAGAGTGGGAATTTCAGTGTAGGAAAGATCCGAATGCCAGTTATCTCCTGCTGATGGAGACCCTACAAATTTTCCATCCACCTTTTTATTAGATAGAATTTGTACCTCGGGATAATTGGAATGAGCACTTTCTTTTTGAATATGAATATCGAGTTCCCCAAATCTTCGGGCAAAAGCTAGTTGGTTATGCGGCGGTAAATCTTGATCACGAAAAACCAAGACATGGTATTCAAGAAAAGCTTTATATATTTCTGAAAATGTTCGATTATTGAGTTCCCCAACATCTATTCCTTTAATTTCAGCGCCGAGAATTTGTGAAAGTGGATTAACCTCCATAGACGTCCTCTTTATTTAAAATGGTATATCACCGGAAACAGTAGTCCGGTGCATATGACGAATTTGGTTCTCGGGAATTCCCCTGCAGGCCAGATGCAGGGTGCAGCGATTATCCCAGAACAACAAATCCCCGAGTTTCCATTTGTGGTGATAAATAAATTCGGGCTGTGTTGCATGCTCTATCAATTCATCTAGAAGCCCCTGCGCCTCATCCTTTGATCCATCGAGAATTCCAATCGTAAAGCGGGGTGATACATAAAGGGCCTTTTGTTTAGTTATGGGGTGAATGCGAACTACAGGGTGAAACACATCGGGAGGACTTATTTTTTCATACCGATCTTTAGCGTCTTTTCTATGTTTATCGGGAATTTGGATCCTTTTATTTTTAAACCGGTTAAAAGTATGACGAGCTCGCAAACCCTCTAACCTATTTTTTGTCTTCTCAGGTAACTCTTGGTAGGCAGTATACATGTTAGCCCATTCCGTATCTCCACCCTCTTCGGAAATTTCCAGAGCGTATAGAATCGAACCTAAACTCGGTTTTAACATATAAGAGAGGTCTGAGTGCCAAAAATCACCGGCGTTTTCCACACCAATGTATTTTCCATCCTCCTTTTTGTTTGTCACAAGTAAAATTTCTTCATGTTCTTTATGAAGAAATTTCTTTGAAATATGTATTTCCAATGGACCAAAATTACGACTGAATTGAATATGCTGCTCCGGGGTGATTTTTTGATCACGAAAAACAATAACCTGATTCTGATGAAACACAGTTTCGATTTCACGACATCTATTCACACCAATTTTTGAAACGTCAATCCCTGTTATCTCTGCTCCCAGTACTTCTGACAAACGATTAATTTGCATGAAATGCCCCAATAAAAACCAATAATACCTTGCGTGATCCTTGGGAAATTCTACGCTTGAGCAAGAAAACCGTCAATCAAGCGAGACATCTGTTGAGTTCTATCAAAAGATATCGTTTTATTACACAAGGGATTTTGAAAGGTTAGGATTATGGCCCAGATAGAAATCAGACCACTGTCGAACGCTATTGGCGCTGAAATTTTAGGTGTCGATTTGCAAAAACCGTTAGGAGCCGAAGTCGCAAAAACTATTGAAGAGGCCTGGTATAAATTTGTAATCATTTTATTTCGTAATCAAAAAATTACACTAGAGCAACAGAATGACTTTGCTATTAACTTTGGGAAAGTTGCTATTCGTCATCAAGAGACAGCAACGGACCATGAAAAAAACACCAGTAACAAGGTCATGCTGATTACAAATGTACGGAAAAACGGCAAACCAATAGGGACTCTGCCTGATGGGGAGATGATGTTTCATTCTGATACGCCGTATTATGAAAAGCCCTTAAAAGCCACAATGTTGTACGCTCTTGAAATCCCGTCACATGGGGGCAATACACTGTTTTCCAACAGCTATAGAGCCGCCGAAACCCTGCCCGAAGAAATCAAACAAAGGATTAGTCATAAGAAAGCTTTACATATTTATGATTACGGCAACCAACATAAGACCGCTGAAAGCTACAGCAAAGAAATTCATCCCCACTTTGCCCACCCTATCTTTCGTAAGCATCCAGAAACCGGGCGTTCTGCTCTTTTTGTTAGCGAATTGATGACAGAAGAAATTCTTGGGGTTTCAAAACAAGAAAGTCAAGATTTGTTAAATCTTTTGTTCCAACACCAAAGCAAAAACGAATTTGTGTACGAACATCAGTGGCGTGTTGGCGATCTAATGTTGTGGGATAATCGATGCAGTGTGCATGCACGTACCGATTTTCCTAAAGACGAGCGTCGAATGTTGCGCCGGACAACACTGGAAGATGAACATCCTGTACTGCCTGGAAGCCCCCCTTTTAAAATGGCCGCGGCTCAATAAGCCATACAAATACATGGCTGAAAAAGAGGAAAAACTTCCGCCTGAGTTTTTTTTTCGAGAAGATGAAACGGACGATGAACATTTTTATGAACAACCACGTTTGGTTGCCCATATTGATGAACCAGCTTGTGCTGCCTTAAACGATTTTTTTCGTGAGAAACTTCCAGAAAATGGAGAACTGCTAGATCTCATGTCCAGCTGTGTTTCTCACCTGCCTTACGACCTTTCATATAAAGGTGTGATAGGCCTTGGCATGAACCAGGTAGAGCTGGATAAAAATCCTCAACTTACAAAAACGATAGTTCAAAATTTGAGTAATAACCCTATCCTTCCCTTCACCGATGACTCATTTGACGGCTGTATGATTTCCGTATCCGTTCAATACCTCATACAACCGCTGGAGGTGTTCTCTGAAATAGGAAGAGTTTTGCGTCCAGGAGGAAATTGTATCGTTTCGTTTTCAAATCGTTGTTTTCCGACAAAGGCTATCTCCCTTTGGCACAAATTGAGCAGCGAGGGCCATGCCAAACTTGTTACATATTATTTTAATAAATCTAGTATGTTCAAAGCACCGGTATTCGATAATATTTCGCCAAATCCCGGGAAAACCGATCCTTTATTTGTTGTCACTGCTTCTACAAAATAAACCAGCCCTCCAAATTCGCTTTGCTACCAAACAATTTTTGAAATTCATCTGAAACTTAGACAAAAATAAAATTAATTAGGGGAAACCTTCCCAGAAAATTTTTGGGATAGCTAAATAATTTGACAGGCGTCGTTAAAATCTAACCTGGGATCTCTTTTAGACAACATGCTGCGGTCACCGAAACCAAGGTTACACAAAAAATTAGAACGCCAACGAGTATTTTTAAAAAATTCTTTGTCAACCGCATCGTTATCAAATCCAGACATCGGCCCGACATCCAGGCCGACAAGGCGGGCCGCTAATATAAAATAGGCTCCCTGCAAAGACCCGTTTCGAAACGCAGTTTCCTTTAATAATCCTTCCTGCCCTGCAAACCATTTTTCTGCTCCAGAAATTCGATAAAGTTTTGGCAAAGCAGTATAAAAATCCAAATCATGGGCTATGATGGCTACAACGGGGGCTTTAAGGGTTTTCTCCCTGTTAGTAGAAGAAAGGGCAGGAGACACGCGCTGTTTTGCAACCTGCGTTTTTAAAAATAAAATTCTCATAGGTTGGCAATTTGCGCTCGTAGGTGCCAGACGTGCCATATCGTAAGCTTTTTTCAGGAGCGCCTTGGGAACAGTCTTTTTTATAAAATAATCAAACGTTCGTCCATTTTTAAAAACCCTAACAAGGTCAGGATATTCAGTGGGCACTTCTTCCTCCAAATTTTTTAATAAGGAACATCCCCGGCAATTGTTGTCCTATGCATGTGGCGTATTTGACCGGAAACAAAATTTCGGCAAGCAAAGTGACTGGTACATCGGTTATCCCAAAAGATCATATCCCTGGATTGCCAAACATGCCGGTAAATAAGGTCACGCTTAAGCTGGTGAGCAAAAAGTTCATCCAGCAATGGTTGAGCTTCCCTGTCCGGTATACCCTCTATGCCAATCGTAAACCTTTGTGAAACATAAAGGAGTTTGCGTTGCGTTTCTGGGTGCGTTCTTACAATTGGATGAATTGCGTCATCGGGTGCCCTATCTTCATACCGCATTTTGGCATCTCGGACATGTTCCTTTGGAACATCGACCCGCGGATTTCTCATACGGTTGAAAGTGTGAATCCCCTTTAAATTTTGTATACGTGATTTTATTGACTTTGGTAAAGTTTCATAGGCCTTGTATTGATTACAAAACTCCGTATCCCCACCTTTTTTTGGTAATTCCAGTGCGTGCAACAATGAACCAAGAGACGGTTTTCCCTTACATGAGAGGTCTGAGTGCCAATGATCACCAGCGCTTACCGCACCGATATAGCGACCATCCACCTTTTTGTTTGAAACAATTATTATTTTTGGATAACCCTCTAATAAATGGTCTGTAGCAATATGAATTTCCAATTCCCCAAAATGTTCGCTAAATCGGATGTGTTCCTCTGGTGTGATAGTTTGATTCCTAAATACAAGGATCAAATTATCCAACAATGCTTGCCGAAGAACGGCCACTGTATCATTATCGACGTTAGCCACATCCACGCCGAGCACTTCAGCACCTAACACGTCAGACAAACGATTAATTTCCATCAGTTATCCCAAAATTTGTAACTAAAAAGGTCTATCACCCAATACCATGGTTCGATGCATGTGACGAATTCCGGGCGGTTTAATGTGCCCTCTACCTATATGTATAAGACTTGGGTTGTCCCACATCAAGAAGTCCCCTCTGCGCCATTGGTGTAAATACCTAAACTCAGGCTTAATTTGATGTTCAAAAAGCAAATCTAATAGTGGTTGGGCATCATTTTCTTTCATACCATCTATTCCAACAACAAACCGTGGACAAATATAGAGAGACTTTCGGCCGGTGTCCGGGTGGGTTCTTACGAGCGGGTGGACAGCATCCGGTATTGGTAAGCCGTAAACTCGACTTTGGGCCTTTTTAAATTGGTTGTCCACGCAGACCCTTGAATTGCGGCGGCGGTCAAAAACATGAATACCTCTTAAACCAGATATTTTTTGTTTTAGGTCTTTCGAAAGATTCTCGTAAGCTAAATAAATATTTGACCATTCAGTGTTCCCCCCTTCATCAGCCGCCTCTAAAGCATAAAGAAAGGTCACGCGGCTCGGCGTAATAGAAAATGACAGATCCGTATGCCAAAAATCGCCCGCATTGATTATTCCAACTGGCCTGCCCTTTTTTTGGCGGTTAGAGAGAATTGTAATTTCTGGCATACCATCGAGGGTAAAGGGTCTGTTTGGCCTAGACTCAATAGGACCAAAACGTTCACTAAATGTGACCTGCGCTTCAGGGGTGATTTTTTGGTCTCTAAAAACGAGAAGCTGATGAACTAGAAATGCTTGGTTTATTTCATCTATCATATCTTGACTGATAGAAGTGACATCACAATCCAACACTTCTGCGCCTAAAGCTTTTGAAAGACGATTAATTTTCATTGGTTATTTTTCTATTATTTAATTCAATCGCCAACCACCAAAATTACAAATTGCTTCAACGCCAAAATTCTAACAGGAATATTTTAATCAGTGCATTGCAGATCCACCATCAACAACCAAACTCTGTCCTGTAATAAAATCACTGTCAGAAGACGCCAAAAACAGACAAGCACCGACCAGGTCTTCCGGCGTTTCTATTCGTTTTAAAGCCCTGGTAGCTACAGTAGATTCCATGGATGAACCAAGGTCGGTATTTCTTTTTAAAACGTTTTCGCTGGCAGTACCGCCGGGAGCGATTGCATTAACACAGATATTATCGTCTCCGAGTTCTCTGGCGAGAGAGCGTGTAATGCCAACCACCGCTGCCTTAGAAGCATCGTAATGGAGAAAATGAGTTGAACCTTTAAACGCCCGACCTGATGAAATACTTATTATTTTGCCGTATTTATTTTTCCGCATTTCTGGGACTGCTGCTTTACACATTAACCAAACACCCTTGATGTTAACAGCACTCACCCTGTCCCACTCAGAAACCGAAATTTTATCGAAATTTTTTCGATCTACCATTGTAAAAATTGCAGCATTATTGACGAGTATGTCCAACCGGCCAAACGCCTCTACGGTCTGCTGTACAGCTTTTTCAGCCGACGTTTCATCTGAAACATCGCATGGGGCGTCAATTGCTTCGCCGCCTGCTTGTTTGATTATGTCTACAACCGTCTGACCAGAATCCAAATCTGAGATTGCAACCTTGGCTCCTTCTGCAGCCAAGCCTTTTGCAAAGGCTGCCCCTATTCCTTGTGCCGCACCAGTAATGAGTGCGACGCGTCCTTCAAGCCGTCCCATGTTAGATCTCCCTTCTTTTGCTTGTCGCCAGCTCCCGGCGTTCCCTCACCAAGTGTACGCACCTCGGTGTTCATCTTCAAATCTCCCCTACGTTTTTGTGCAATAATTTCTCCGGTTTGCCAATATTCACCCAATACGGCACGTTGTGCCATTGTTTCCAAGTCTTCGTTCCATTCACCCATATCATAACCATACCATGGGCGCTGAGGTGCAAGTTTTGGCATACCCAACTCGTACCAAATTTCTGCTGCTTTTTCCATAAATTTGCGTTTTGGAAGGGAAACCGGCGGATAAGTTTCTTTCAACGTCGCGTCTATCAATACGGCAGAGTCATTTGAATCTTCAAGTGATCGCGGTCCATGCCCTTCATCTTTGTTTTTCAAAATTTCTACGTCGCGGTGGGGTTTGCAACGATAGGACATTGCCCAAAACACGGCGTTAGTGTCATCAGGGTCTATATCTTCATTAACGGCGATCACCCATTTACCCTCCGCTCGACGAAGAGAAGCAATTCCATAAAGGGTACGCCATATTTCAGTTCGCGGCATATCCCGATCCACGACCGCAATTATCAGTTTATGAAGTGATGTCAGTGGTTCATGGGTACAAACATGCCTGATCCCCTTAATTCCCAAATGATCACGCAGATGTTCAATTTGGGCTGCTTCATATGCCGGCCGTTTTATGGCAGAGCTTTCTGAAGGCGTAACCTGACTAACCCAAGACACCATTATAGCATCCTTTCTTCGTGTAACCGCGGTTACATCCATGAACCCGTTATATTCTTGGAGATTAACGTGGCCATGGCTTTCCCCGAAGGGGGCTTCAGGTTCCAGCAATTCTGTTGAAATAAAACCCTCAATAACAATTTCTGCTTCAGCGGGCACAAAAAGATCAACCGTTTTTGCTTTAACAACGTTTAACGGTTTTCCACAAAGGCCCCCTGAAACCTGAAATTCATCAAATTTTTCTGGCACCTTTTGGACAGCTGTAAAAGAAACTACCGGTGGTGCGCCTACAACGATAGCACAGGGCATCGGTTCACCACGTTTCTTCCACTCCTCCCAGTGCATGTATCCCCCGGTTCGAAGTTCTATGGATGGATTAAAGCCCACACGATTTGGGGCTTTCACCATAGCCCGGTAATTACCCATATTCTGAATACCCGTTTCGGGATCCTTGGTAATAAAATGAGAAGCCGAGAAATAGGGGGCGTTGTCCCAGCCCGGCGAAGAGATTGGAACAGGAATTTGATCAACTCCAAATCCATTTAATAAATCCTGGCCCTCGTAAACAAGGTCATGACAGGGTGCATCATCGAAAGGAACTTCCCTAGGGTTTATGGGATTGTTTAGGGCCTTTATCCATTTTTCTTTGATTTCCTTCAAGTCACACCGCATGCCCAGTTTATATACTGCACTATTTGCAGCCAGGCCGCCGACTAAAACCGGGATATCGTATTCTCGTCCTTTGGAGTCGTTTACATTGGTAAATAGCCATGCTTTACGGTCCTCTTCTGCCATGCCACCTCGGTATTGCCAGCGAACAAGGGGATGCATCTCGGTATCTTTATTTATTTGTCGGTCAATTTCAAACACCAGGCCAGCTTTTCTAAGCTCCTCGATATGTTCGTGGAGATCCACATAACCACGATCTTTAGCAGTTTGTTCCCTGACACTCTTTTCCATTTTTGACATTCCTACCTATCTTTGAAAAACACTTGATGGTTCTTTTAATTTTTTTTGTCGTCGGGCTCTTCTTTGATGTCTCGTATTGAGGTGTTTGGGAAAACATCGTTACGGCGGAGCTGGGCACTACGTCTCCCATTTTCCAAGTAATCCCCTGCTGTTGCCCGTTTAGCCATTTCATCCCATTGGTCATTCCAATCGCCAAGGGAGTAACCATGCCAAGGGCTTTCGGGGTTAAGAGAAGGTAATCCAAGTCTTTCCCAAAGTTCTTTTGCCCCTTCCATGTATTCTTTTTTTGGTAGTGCAATTGGCGGCATATCAGATTTTAGTGTCGCATCAATGAGCATGGTCGCCTCCTCCCGGCCCATACGCGTATCGCTTTTAGGTCCATGTCCTTTATCGCGATGAGGCAAAATAACTACATCCAGGGCGGGATTTGCTCGATACGCTAAAGCCCAGAAAACGGCATCGCCTTGATCGGGATCTATATCTTCATTTACAGCAATTACATATTTGCCAACAGCGGAATTCAGAACGGAAGCACCATAGAGTGCTCTCCAAATTTCAGTTGTTGGCACTCCCCTCTCAAAAACAATAAAAAGAACACGTCGAATATTGGTTAACGGTTCATGCATTGAAACCCGCTTTACACCTTTGATACCCAATTGTTCGGTCAAATGGTTGTACCAAATTGGCTCCCAGGCGACGCGTTTTATAACGCTCGACTCAGAAGGAGTGACTTGTGAAATGATGGACGGTAAAACTGCATTTTTTCGATAGGTAATCGCAGTTATATCCATAATATTGTTGTAGTCTTCCAGGGCTATGTGCCCGTGGCTCTCACCGAAGGGCGCTTCAGGTTCAAGAAACTCGGGGTCGATAAAACCTTCAACGACGATTTCGGATTCGGCTGGGACCAACAAATCTATGGTCTTAGCTTGAACGACGTTGATGGGGCAATTTACGATGCCTCCTGCAACAGCAATTTCATCAACACCAAGCTGAAGTTTTTGTGGAGCGCAATAACATACACTTGGAGGCCCCCCAAGGATAATAGCCATCGGCATTTTTTCTCCGCGCTCTTTATATTTTAGCCAATGTTGGTGCCCCTCCGCACCACCGGAACGTACTGACATCCTGACTGCCATACGGGTTGGGGATTTTAGACCCGCACGATAGGTACCCATATTCTGTATACCTGTTTCCGGATTTCGGCTGATACAGCCGGTCGCAGTAAAATAGGGTGCGCTATCAAATCCGGGGGTGGAAATTGGAATGGGTAGACTATCGAGACCTTTGCCATCTCCATCTAATTCTGCTCCGGTAATTACTACATCATGACAAGGTGCTTCTGCAATCAAACGTGGTGGTATCGGGTTAGCAATTGCATTTTTCCAAACCTCACCGATTTCTTCCACTGGGGCACCAATACCGATACTGTAAATTTCTCTGTTAGCAGATAGGGCACCGACAGCAACGGGAAGTCCGTATGACCTTCCGCGTGAACAGGTTATATTTTTAAAAACAAAAGCTTTTCGTTTGGGTTCGGGGATTCCGCCTCTGAATTGCCAACGTACCAAAGGATGCATCTCGGTATCTTTATTGATCCTATGATCAATCTTTTGGATAAGACCCGCACTATCTAGAGCGGTGAGATGTTCCTGAAAATCTGGGTAACCCTTTCCATTAAAGGATTCAGGGCTTTTTCTCATAAAACTGTTCCTCACAAAGTAAAGCCTACATAGTTTAGTCGCTTAATTAAATTTTACGTGGCGAAAAATGTATAGATTGGGTCATTTAATGGCAAACCCTGCTTTAAAACCAAAATGTAAAGTTAGCAATAATTTTGCAAAAATTGTAAGAGACTAGTTGACTAACCCGGAAACCTCTTTACCTGCAATTCGGCCGGTAACGAAGCATTCAGCAATATTGCCACCAGCTAAATAAAGGTGTCCAAAGGAACTCCCAAGTTCTCCAGCCGCATAAAGTCGCAGAATTGGCTGCCCATTAACGTCAATTATACGCTGTTTCGCATCGTGTACTGGACCACCTTGTGTATTTGAAAGTATCGGCCAAATTTCCCCTCCATAGTAT
Organism: Pseudomonadota bacterium; assembly: GCA_036339375.1. Classification (GTDB taxonomy): domain Bacteria; phylum Pseudomonadota; class Alphaproteobacteria; order MPNO01; family UBA2964; genus JAYZBC01. The sequence continues at coordinate 13,432 of JAYZBC010000025.1, forward strand.
GGAGGACGCTGAATCTTCATCATCGTTCCGGCAGGCCGTCCAAAGTCTGTATCATTTTTATTGACGCACAACTTATTCCAACGAAACAAAGTTTTTTCAACCACTTCACCGTCAAGCCCAAATAGTTCTGCCAATTCACCAACCGAATTTGCTTTTTTTATAATTCCTTCCTCAATTTCTTTGGTATTCTTTTGGCTCCATTCATAGTCCATATTCCGTTCGTTATAAGCGGGATTACCCATTGGGAAACGTCGCCGACCTAATTCATCATAAATTAATAAAGAAGGAATTCTTGGAAAATTTTGGGTAACTGGATCATAATGTTCCATCGGCCTCCACCCCGTGTCCTGGACATAAGGGGGAAACTCGTTCATGTAACGTTGTCCTGTTTGATCAACAATTACCCAAGGAGCCTGGACAACTGCCCGCTGCTCCAAGCCCGGTATCCAATCAGGAAATCGTTTCACCCTAATTCCATACGGAAAAGCTTCTCGATTGGGATGTAAAAACCCATAAGATCCATGAAAGTGCCACATGTGCCAAAGTTCGGCTCCCAGGGATTGAGCCATTCGTATTCCATCGCCGGTATTACCGCCATTCGCTGCTGTAGTAACCGGCATAATCTGCCAAAATTGTTTTTGCATTTCCGTATTGGCCTCAAAGCCCCCACAAGCCAAAACAATGCCCTGTTTTGCGCGGATACGGCTTTCCCCTTTTGTGGTCTCTACGACAATTCCTATAACTTCTTTTTCTGAAGTGGTTATGAGATCTTTTGCTGGTGTGTTTAAACGCACCTCTATTCCTCGTTGTTCTACATTTTTTTGTAAAACATAAAATACGAGGGGGCCCCCTGGTCTACCCTTTACCTGCGGATAAACTTGAGCGGCATCAATATTCGGCACTGATGTTATTTGCGTATAATAAAAAGCATCTTCGCCAGGAAATGGATAGTTACCTCCCCTTTCTCGGATCATAAACTCCGCGCCAGTTAGCTTGGTCAAATTACGCGCGTAACTTTCGTTATCCTCCATACCGTAAGCGAGTGCACGAACTACGGCATCCGGGGTGCGTCCGGCATTCGTTTTCTTTAAATAGGTAAAAGCACCCTCTGGGTTTCGTGTAGAACAAATGGCCCCATGAGAACAAATTGAGATTCCACCAGGGTCAGGCATCTTTTCAATCAGGAGAACATTTGAACCGGCATCATGCGCTTCGATTGCAGAGACACCACCAGCAAAGCCATACCCTACGACAATAACATCAAATTCTTCATCAAAACCTACATCACCGGCTTTTGAAACTAATGGCATGTAAAAAGACCCTCTAAATTGTCCACCTTGCGAAAAGAAAAGCGGTAGAATAGCTATAGTACGCCAAATCAATAAGATCTATCATCTAATGAAAAAAATAAAAAACCGCCCGTTTGAAGTGCAGTCTTTGGCCACCCCCCCCCAAAAAAAACGCTAACTCCTAAGGGGTAGCGGTTTCTAGGGATTTAATTGATTTTTCCTTAAAACAAATTGGCCCAATTAATGGTGCGCAATACTGGGAACCAATCCCCCACAACCGTCTGTGGCCAAGGAATTATTAAAATATTATGGAACAATTCGTAACAGAAAATCCAAAGCGGTAGAGCTACTCCTAGCGTAACCTTCCATGAGGCTTTACCCCAAATCCGCATATACCCAATCAAAAAGAAGAACATCGACGGTAAAAGACCAATGATCGATGCCGTGAGGAAGAACGCCCCGCACCACCCAAAATAAGCAAAAGACCGGCGGACGATTGTTTCCTTAGGTAAATCTCCAAAATCTACGACAATATCAAAATGGACGTCAGTCTCTCCCACCTGCTGGCTAATTTGCTTACCCGAACCATCTGCCACAACCGTAGTCTTGGGTCCTTTCTGATAAAATAACTTTGCAAACATGAAGAAGGCCAAAATAATAAGCCCTAAATACCCGACGACATGCGGTATCAACCTCGCTCCAAATTCCCATTCACTGGAAATTGAGAGTTCAACAACAAACATGACAAAAATGCCTGCCGCAAACAGAAAATCAAAGTCAAACCCTTTACTGTCGTATCTGAATGCTTTCTCTTGCGTTGTTGTTTTGCCTTCTAGCCTGTCTCGCCGACGTTGTCGGGAATCACGGATATAGGGGCTCATAACCCCCCAAAAAGTAATTACGAACATGAATACGACAATAGGAAATTCAGTTATGTCGTAGGTCCATTGAGCGCCGTAGCGTTCAACGGAAATAAACATGTAACGTTCGACCAATCCCCCAAGGACAAAACCCAAAACCAAGGGCGGTCTTGGCCAACGCAAACGTTTCATGATGAAACCGAGGAGGCCAAATCCGAGCAATGCCCAAATATCACCCCATTGTCGGGAACCCTGGAAGGCGCCAACAAAAACAATGGCCAAGACTATTGGCACCAAAATACCCGGCCTAATTAGAGCCAGTTTGGCAAGCTGGTTGGCAAACGCAAAACAGATACCCGCACCAATGAGATTTGCGGTAGCCACTGACCACACCATTGTGTAGGTAACGTCAAGTTTTTTGGTAACCATGTCTGGCCCAGGAACCAAACCATGAATAAGAAATGCGCCCAGAATTAAAGCCATAGAAGCAGAACCGGGAACGCCAAAAGCAATCGTTGGAACCAATGCGCCCCCCTCTTTCGCATTGTTGGAACTTTCAGATGCGATGACACCCCGGACGTCACCCTTACCAAACGACTGGTCTGCCCCCTTTTCAGTACGGGCTGCATGACCATAAGCAATCCAGTCCACAACGGAAGCACCAATACCCGGGACCGCGCCAAGGCCTGCGCCGATGGTTGCGCACCGAAGGACCAGCCACCAGTTTTTAAACGTATCGTAAACGCCTACAACTTGTTTGTCTGTGGCCTTTGTATTTGAGCCTACTGCAGCAATAGTTTTTTGTTGTATTGCAAGATCCGCTAGCTCGGGAATAGCAAACAACCCCAAAGCAAGAGGTACAACGGGCAATCCATCCCAAAGATAAAGGGAATCAAACGTCCACCTCAGCGTGCCCGTCTGGGGATCGTCACCAGCGGTCGCAACAAGAATTCCAATGCACGCCCCAGCCAAGCCCTTCAATAATGATCCGCCACTAAGGACAGACGCTAATGAAAGACCAAAAACACAAAATGAGAGGAGTTCAGGTGAGCCGATGTGTAGCATTACCGGACGTAAAATTGGAATACTCACGCCGAGGAGGAGAGCACCCCAAAGACCCCCTATTACCGATGCGGAAAATGCAGCGCCATAGGCACGCCCAGCCTCACCCTTACGAGACATCGGGTATCCATCAAGAATTGTTGCCGCCGAACCTACTGTCCCTGGCACCCCAAACATAACAGCAGGAATAGTGTCAGAAGTCACGGTAACGGCTTGCAGACCCATCATAAATGCAAGAGCAGTATGCGCATTCATATCGAAAGTAAAAGGCAGCAAGAGGGAAAGCCCTACCAACCCGCCAAGGCCGGGTATAACACCAACCACCAAACCGATGATCACGCCTAAAATAAGAAATCCCATCCTCTCGAAGGTAAAAAGAATTCCTAATGCTTGATACGCCTCATTAAGTAACGAAACTTCTTGCATAATACTCGCCTTAAATTATTTTCTGCTAAACAGTTTTAACTTCAACTTTTTATTTTACGGTTTTGTATCCACACATAAATTCCACCTCGGACAAAAATTTTATGCACCGCTTGTGTCCTTTTATCGTTCCAGACAAAACAAAACAAGCCATCAAAAATAGTTTTCAATTGCTACAGCGAAGGATGGGATATCATCGAAGTCCTCGTGTCAAGTTTGAACGACATTAAGGTGTTATTAATTCGAATTAAATTGAGCCATTTATTTTATGAAAATAGATGTAATTTTCAAGGAAAACGTATGTGTAATGGTGGCCGAAGCCGAATTCATAAGTTAATGTATAGGTAAATTTGAGAGGGAGATTTGTATGATGGCGAAACAAGTTGTACTGGTGAGCGGAACAGGTGGCGGCATTGGCGCTGCTTGTGCCCGAGGTTTGCTGGAAGACGGCAACAAAGTCACAGCAATTGATGTAAAACCAATTCATGAAGATGTTTTAAACGCGTCTTCAGCAGAAAATTATATTGCACTGAACGTAGACGTGAGTTCTCTGGATTCATGCCGTGATGCTGTTAGACAAACAATAGAAAAATTTGGTCGTCTGGACGCCGTGTGTCATTTTGCTGCAATACATTCCACCCTAAATTGGGAAGACGTCTCTTCAGAAGAATTCAACCGAGTTCTGGAAGTTAATGTGGTGGGCTCATTTCATGTGGCCAAAGCGGCAGGGGAGTGGATGAAAGACAATGGCGGTGGGGCAATCGTCCTTACTTCTTCAGGCTCCGTTAAATCAAGCGGAATCGGCGGTGGCAGTGGACGAGGAGGGCCGGCATATGTCACCTCCAAAGCGGCTATTTATGGCTTGAACCGATCACTTGCCCGATCATTGGGTCCTTACGGCATCAGAGTCAATACAGTAAGCCCGGGTGCCACTGAAACGCCTATGATTTCTGAGTACACCAATGATGCCAAAGAAAATGCCACCAATAAAACAATGCTGGGTAGGATTGGTGATCCCAATGAAATAGCGGATGTCGCTAGATTTTTAATTTCCGACCAAGCTCGATATGTTACGGGAGACGCTGTTAGCGCAAGTGGTGGGGGTAGTGTATAATAAAGGCCGACTGTTGAAAGAAACCTGTTCTGCCATTTGGTTCCCAATTTTCTTTGTTATCAGGAGATAAACATGCACAAAAGTCATATTAAACCCGAACACGTGCAACACGTAATTAAACGCGGCGGGAGAGCACATTCTGTCGAAACGTTAACGGGCCCGAAAACAGCTTTAGTGGTCGTGGATATGCAATTATATTTTATGGGTGAAGGACAACCATCAGAATGTCCTGAAGCCCGCGAAATCGTACCTAATGTAAATCGCTTAGCGAAAGCTACTCGACAGGCTGGTGGCAAAGTCATTTGGATTCAAACACATTCAGGACCACAGTCTAAGGAATTTTGGTCAGCGTATTATGAAAGAATGACACCCGAAAACGGCAAAAAACGTGTAGACGGGATGAACCCTGGCGGGAGTGGCTTTGATCTTTGGCCGGATTTAGATGTAAAAGAACAAGACGAGATTGTTCCAAAAACCCGTTATTCAGCTTTTATACCAAGTCCATCAAAATTAGAGGCCGTTTTAGAAATTCACAATATTGATACCGTGTTAATCACTGGTGTTTCCACCTGTACCTGTTGCGAATCAACTGCTCGGGACGCAATGATGCTGAATTATCGAACCATGATGATTTCGGATGGATGCGCTGCGCCTAATGACGACTTGCATAACAATACGCTTAACCAGTTTTATCTGCAGTTTGGCGATGTCCAGTCAACGGATGAAGTCCTAGCCTTATTCGAACAAACACCGATTGCAACAGCAGCAGAATAACAAACCCTTCCCGTTAGGGGATGGTTTGTTATTATGGAAACATCGTTAATGGTATGGTAAAAAGAAAATTAATTTTTTTAATAAAACATTTAATATTTATCAATAAGTTAAAAATCTTTTTTAATTAATTAGTTTAGTTTTTAATTTGGAGAATTTGGTCCTAATTTTAACTAATTCCTTCTTTGTTTTGCGTTTTGAGGCCAAAGCGGGTGCAGTATAAGTTGAACATATAAAAACGGTAAACGGGGAGCAATAGATGGCGGATAAACTAGTCGTAAAAAATGTTGGAACAATGCTCTCAGGTGCGTTGGAAAACCCTATTTTAGAAGCCAATTGTGTTATTGCCGTCGACGGAAAAATTGTATCAATTGGCAAAGAAACGGATCTTGATACAGAAAGTGCCTCCACGACAATTGACGCAAAAGGTACCGTCTTATCGCCAGGCTTGATTGACAGTCATGTTCATCCTGTAGCGGGGGATTGGACACCCCGCCAAAGCCAGGTCAACTGGATAGATAGCTCGATGAATGGGGGCGTTACCACTATGATCTCAGCGGGAGAAGCTCATTTTCCGGGACGTCCCAGAGACCCAAAGGGGGTGGTCGCCCTTGCAATTGCTGTACAAAGGTCCTTTTCAGCATTCCCGGGGCAGGTAAAAGTTCACGCTGGCGCTCCAATTCTTGAAAAAGACATGGTGGAAGAGGATTTTAAATACATGGCCGAAGCCGGCGTGAAATTACTGGGTGAAATCGGGCTTGGCGGCGTTAAGGCAGGAGACGAAGCTAAAATTATGGTAGATTGGGCCCGAAAATATGGTATCCAAAGTACCATCCATACTGGTGGCCCCTCCATTCCTGGGTCTGGCCTCATTGACAAGGACGTCGTATTGGAGGCAGGCGCAGACATTATTGGCCACATCAACGGCGGACATACCTCTCTGCCTTTAGATCAAATTCGTTGTCTTTGTGAAGATTGTAGTGCGGGCATCGAAATTGTTCACAATGGAAATGAAAAAGCCGCCCTTTTTGCCATGCGTACGGCCTTTGAAATTGGAGAAGAAAGTAGAGTTATTCTTGGCACAGACGGTCCAGCGGGTTCGGGGGTTCAACCTCTTGGCATTATCCGCATGGTCGCAATGCTGTCATCTATTGGCGACGTCCCTCCGGAAATTGTTTTCTGTTTTGCAACAGGCAACACAGCCCGGGTTCGGGAGCTAGATTGCGGGTTAATGGAAGTTAACCGCGCGGCAGATTTTGTTTTCCTTGATGCGCCCCAGCATTCAGCAGGTAATACTATGCTTGAAGCCGTTTCGCTTGGGGACATTCCGGGTATTGGCATGGTGGTGATCAATGGAAAAATTGCTTGCGGGCGCAGTCGTAACACTCCACCAGCCGTCAAAATTCCGGAGGTTGTTTAATACTATGGACATAAATACTTCAAATGATATTCCTCTTAATTTTGGGATCGGGCAGCCTGTAACCCGGTCGGAAGATCCCCGCCACCTGACTGGCGGGGGCCAATACACGGATGACACAAAACTAAAAGGGCAAGTTTATGCGAGCTTTGTAAGGAGCCAAAACGCTCACGGCAAAGTGCAGGATATAGATACCGGAGTTGCCTCTAAAATGCCGGGTGTTATAGCTATTTATACTGGACAGGATCTAAAAACCGATGGAATAGGTAATATTCCAAGTGGCCTCCCACTAAAAAACCGCGATGGGAGCCCCTATATCGTGCCACCTCGAACCGGGTTGGCGATTAATACAGTACGTCACGTAGGGGAAGCAATCGCTGTCGTAATTGCGAAAACTGCTATTTTAGCACAAGAAGCAGCTGAGGCGGTGGATATAAAATTAGAACCTTTGCCGTTGGTTACCGACACTGAAGAAGCCGTAAAACCTAATGCTCCGCAATTGCATAAGGAAGCACCAAAAAACATTTGCTTAGATTTCTTCGTAGGCGATGAAGATGCTACAGAAAAAGCATTCGCAGAAGCAGTACACATCACCAAAATGAGAATTGAAAATACGCGCATGGTTGTCAATGCAATGGAACCAAGGTCCGTTATTGGATGCTATGATAAAGAAGATGAAAAATTCACTGTTTATATGCCAACACAAGGCGTAATGGGTGCACGCGCTACATTATCGGGAGCTATTTTCAAAGTTCAGCCTGAAAAGGTCAGGGTCATTTCGAATGATGTAGGAGGATCTTTCGGAATGAAGGGTGCTGCTTTTGTAGAACCCATATGTGTATTGTATGCAGCCCGAAAATTAGGGGTTCCCGTCAAATGGACAGCGGACAGATCGGAAAGTTTCGTTTCAGATCACCAAGGAAGAGACAGTTTGATTTTTGCAGAACTGGCCCTAAATGCTGAAGGTGATTTTTTGGGACTTCGGATACGTGGTTTTGGTAATTGCGGCGCTTATCTGACTGCGATGGGACCCGCACCCATGACCAATGTGATATGTAGAAATATCATCAGCGTATACAAAACTAAGGCGTTTTCCTACGCAACAAAAGCCGTATTCACCAATACGGTTCCGACGGGACCTTATCGGGGTGCAGGACGTCCGGAATCTAAATACATAATGGAACAGCTAGTTGATAAAGCGGCAAGGGAAATGGGGATAGACAAAGTTGAATTGCGCCGCCGTAATTTAATTCAACCGGACGCTTTTCCCTATTCAGCGCCAAACGGCCAAACATATGATAGCGGTGAGTTTGAAGCAATTATGGATACAGCACTAGAACGTGCTGACTGGGAGGGCTTTGAAAATCGCCGTTTAGAATCTTCTGTAAGGGGGAAACTTAGAGGTATCAGTGTAACCAATTATTTAGAGAATACTGGTGCAGCCGGCGAACTTGCCGATATTAGGTTTCGTGAAAACGATACTGTGGCCCTAATTACGGGCGCCAAAGATATGGGTACTAGTCACCGAACACCTTTTGCCCAAATTTTACATGAATATCTCGGTGTGCCGTATGAATCTATAGAAGTCATTCAAAACGACTCGGACCGAATGAGTCCGGGGGCTTCCGGTTCGGGAGGTTCCAAGACACTCGTAGGCGTAGGAAATGCTATCATAGACTGTGCACAAAAAATTATTGAAACTGGGAAAACTGCAACCGCATATATTTTGGAGGCCGCCGTAGAAGATATTGAATTTAGTAAGGGAATTTTTACTGTCGTGGGTACTGACCGTTCTATTAATGTAATGGAACTCGCCAAAAGGCTCCAAAACCCCAACGATCTACCAGAAAGTCTTCACCACGGTCTGGATAATAAAGCAGTCCACGATACAAGCCCCTCAAGTTTTCCAAATGGTTGCCACATTTGTGAAGTCGAGTTGGAACCAGAAACAGGTGAAATTGAGATAGTCGGCTATACTGTAGTGGACGACTTCGGGGTTGTTATCAACCCACTCGTTGTAGAAGGCCAAGTGCAGGGAGGTGTCATGCAAGGGGTCGGCCAAATACTTGTTGAACGCACTCTTTACGATGAAAACGGACAACTCATTACCGGCTCTTATATGGATTATTGCATGCCACGTGCCGACGACATGTGTAATATAGACTTCTCTACCCGTAATGTACCCTGTGCAACTAACCCGCTAGGAGTTAAAGGTTGCGGAGAAGCTGGTAACGGAGGGGCAATGCCGGCGGTAATGAACGCTATTTTGAACGCATTGGAGAACCGGGGGATAACTACGTTGGATGCTCCCGCTACGCCCTTCCGGGTTTGGCAGGCCATACAAAATGCTTCATAAAATCCCTATCTAAAACCATTACCAATACACGGACCAAAACCTTCACTAATTAAAATTGGTTTTTAATGTTCCAATTTCTCTTATTTGTAAATTTTGGGAATTAGTAATACGAAATTAAGTTTCTATCAGAAATTGTTTAATTATATGGGAACGCTTTAATGTTTTATGAACCTGTTAAGGATAATCATGGACTTCCTTTTAACCCCTTCAAAGCCTGTGTCGTACCCCGGCCAATAGGCTGGATTACAACCTTGAGTCATAATGGGATTGTAAATTTGGCGCCCTTTTCCATCTCGAATCAGCTTGCCTATGATCCTCCTTTTGTATTTTTTTCCGGTTCAGGAGCAATTGACGGAGAAGAAGCTGAGCCTAGACGAAAAGATTCTGTAGTAAACGCCGAGGATACTGGCGAGTTTGTTTACAACATGGCCACTTATGAGCTTAGGAATGAGGTAAACCTCTCTTCAAAACATGTACCACCGGATGTCGATGAATTGGCGATGTGCGGCTTAACACCAGCCCCATCTAAGAAGGTAAAATGTCCACGCATTGCAGAAAGTCCTGTAAATTTGGAATGTACCCACCACGCCACACTTACTTTGCCATCAAATTCACCGAAAAGCGTCCATCATGTTGTGATTGGTGAGGTTATTGGAATCCATATAAATGATGATGCATTGTCAGACGGCAAGGTGGACTGGCTGAAAATTCAACCGCTCGCCCGTTTAGGTTACATGGATTATACCTACGTTAACGAAGTATTCACTATGAAGGGGCCGAAGGGCGAAGAATTTCGTCCAGGGCAAATTGGGGAACACATAGATTCAAAACATTGGGAACGGGTTAAAGGCGAGTGGGACTTGTTTAAAGGAAAAGAAAAGGTTTGAACGATAAACAAAAATCAAGCAATTCCGATGTCCTATGACGGGAGAATAAAATGTTTTTGCGAAATTGTTGGTATGCGGTTGGATGGAACGACGAAGTTTGTGAGAAAAAATATTTGCCCGAACAATTTTAGAGGAGCCAATTGTTTTATATAGGATTTCGGATGGCTCTGTGGTTGCCCTAGAAGACCGTTGCTGTCACCGTTCATTGCCCCTATCGCGAGGAAAATTAAACGGTGATAATTTACGATGTGGGTATCATGGTCTTTTATACAACCCAAAAGGGAATTGTATATCAGTACCAGGGCAACGCTGAGACTGCCGCCAAGGTAGAGCGTTCAGAAAACGATGTAACAGTAAGCCGCTGGATGATGGATATTCCACCCTCACCTACTTGTAAACAATTCGGGGTCTTTGAAGGTAATGTTGATCGCTGCCAAATTGTGACCTGGACTGCCCCTAGTACGGTTTCGATTGAGGTTAGTGGTGCACCGGCAGGAACAGGTGGGGACAACAGCGTCCGGGGTAACGGTATAGAAATGTATAATTTAAGTACCGTTACACCAGAAACACGGAACACCAGTCACTACTTCTGGTCTCAAGCCTTAGGACCCGGACTAAATGATAAACCTGAGGTCAATGACTTTTTTTATGATCAAATTCTCAATACCTTCTTAGAAGATAAAGAGGTACTAGAAGCACAACAACAATTTATTGATACCCATGGAAAACCATCAGAAATTGATATCAATGCAGATGCCGGAGCTCTCCAAGCCGGGCAAACTCTTGCTCGCCTAATTGAAGCGGAGGCCCAATTATCTATCCCGAGGAAAAATCCTGTGTCTTTAACGCAAGTAAGTTAGTCGTCCTACCTCAAACCGTCTTTTCCAACGATTTCCCCTGTGCTGAGGCCACCAACTCGCGGAAAGGGTCTACCGGAATCGGTTACAGAAATGGCTACTAAAATTTCATCAGCACGCGGTGCATCTGCCAAACCCACTTCCATCCCATCAAAATGACTACGTACGTAGGCGGCATCTTTATGGCCCAAGGGAACATCAATGCGGGCACCTTGTCCGCCAAGCTTTTTTACTGATGGAACTAAAGCCGCTCCCTTATCTACTTCCTTTCGCAAGGGAGCACCAAGCTTTGGGTGGAGAATGGCTGCCGCATGCTCCCATTCACCATTTTCTCCTACAATAGCTGCTTTTCCATAACTTTCAGCTTCCTTTGGAGCAATTCCTAATGCCTCTACACACATCTTGCCAAGGAGACTTCCAAGTTCCTCTCCAATATCCATCAGGTCTGTCAAATCTTCTTTAAACTTATTTGCAAAAGGATTTTCGATTACAGCCAACGCCGCAGCCTTACGTACTGGCGGATCCACTTTCCGACCTATGTCGGTTAAGGTGGTTTCAACGATGACTTGGGTTTTTCTTATTTTTGCTTTCATTTCAGCCCATCCTCTCCTTTAACGTCCATTTCTTTTAAACCCCCTGCCCTATCATAAATCCGAGGCCCCGTCGCCATTGATTGAATCCAGACTATTTCATTGGCTCGAGGCGCATCAGCAATCGAGCATTCGATGCAATCGAAATGGCTCCGTACATATGCGGCATTGACATGAGCAAGGGGCACATCAACCGTCCTCCCAGGTCCAGCCACTTTCTTGGTGGATGGCACAATTGCTTTTGAAGGTTGAATTAATTCCCGCATACCATACCCTCCTGGCTCGTGCCAAAGTGCGGCATGCTCTAATTCACCGTTTTCTCCAACAATCGCTGATTTTCCATAGGCAGCGATTTTATCACTCCCGCCAAGAGCTGAAATTAATCGTTCAGCCATCGCTGTTCCAAGGGGCTTTAATGCCATCATTAGAGGCATTAAATCTTCCACATACTCTCCTGCATATGGATTAGCGGCTACTGCTGCTATATAGCCCTTGAGCTGTGGTGGCTCCGCTGCGGGCCCAAACTCATGAAGAGTTTCCTCAATGTGTATTACGAATTTTCGAACCTTTACTAGTTCACCAAAATCGCCTTTCTCTGATGTTTCAATTTCGGGAATATTATGTATTGCATCCATCTCTGTTCTCCTATGCCACATTGGAAACTAAACCGACTGGCGGGTTTCCGACTATTCGATATTTGTTTTTTAATACCAACACTGCCACTTCTATCTGTCCACCCTGTTTTGCTTTTATCGCAGCTTTTTCTCCGCGATCAAGTGCGATATTTATGCTTGCTTCATCCAGCAATCCAACATCCACCGTCACCTTCCGAAAACGCAAATCACTATCCGGATCTAAGTCAGAGGCAATTTTCCGATTGATTGCAGAATGTTGAACGTTTACCTCGTTTGCAATTAACGTGGCGGCTACATCGGCACCAGCTCCGTTTTTTGCCAAAACGGTTACAGAGTCGGCGATCCCGAGGGAATGACTTCGACCTTTCCAACCACTCGTCGCTATCCCCCGGATTGAGTTTGCATATTCAATTGTGCAACGAGCATCTATATTAGGGAGGTGAAAATCAGCTACTAATCCGATAATGAGCTTTTCACCGGGTGTCAAAAAAAATGCTGTATCACCCCCATTGTTTACATATGCTTTGTCCAAATTCGTCCCAACTAGCATCATCTCAAGAATTTCATCTGCAACTGCGCCAGCTACTGCAGCCATAGGTGTTAAAAAAAATTTGGGGGAATAAAACTCACATTCTTTCACCATACGTTTGGCCACTGGCCCAGTCAGTTCATTTTCCTTGGTTAAGGGTTTCCTTAGTTGATGGAGTTCCTCAACCAATTTAGGTAAAATGCTTGGAAAGGATTTTTGAGCTCGACAATAAGCTGCTTCCACTTCACCTGGTAAACCGAATGCTTCTATTATGAGGTCAATGGGACCATGGTTTAAGTGTAAGCGTCGCCCATCAGGAAGCAAACGCATTTTCGGTTCCAATGCTACTCAGCTTTCTTTATTCGATTTTGGGTCTGCCCCATTGATTGGCCAGGGATGACTTTCCTGCCAAGGCACTGAACGCACTTTTTCTTTTTCTATCACATCTAAAAGAGGCCTCACGCGGTCATCATACCCCCCGAGTTGAATATATTCTTCACGGCTTAAACTAAATTCGATTGGCGCAACCAAAGCAGGTGTTGGGACATATCCAAATGAATTATCCGGCATTTCATTAACATCCACTAAAAGAGTAATACCTCCTCCTGGCCAAATATAAACTGGAGCGCCACCACAAGTAACCCTGGTTAGCGCCTTTCGAACTGACCGAGTTAGACGGACGGGGTTCACCGTAACACCTGCGCGAAGACTACCTCCTGCGCCTGCCATAAACATTACAGAACACAAAGCGGGTTCGCAATTTTCACCAATACGATCTACAACAATTTTAACTGCTTCAGGCATTTCCTGTTCTATAGGTTTAAGCCCATTATCTAAAACGTAATATGCGAAATCTTGTCCAGTAGTGGAGACCATCAGCAATTTCAAACCAGGCCATGCGTATTTGTCATCAATTTTCTCAATTATTTCCAGAGGATTGGAAATGTTTGTACCTCCCCAGCCTGCACCGTGATCGGCGACTTGAAAATACCGACCCGGTGTAGAACGCCTACCACGCACACGAATCCCCGTGGCCGGGAAATCAAGAAATTTACCAGCTTGATGTTCACTTAAGACCGCCGTGATATGGTCATCAACAACAATGACTTCGTCAACGTGTTGGTGCCATTGGGGTGCAAAGATACCTACTGTAGCCGAACCACAACCAACACGCATTCGTTCTTCCTGAATTTCATTGATTATTGGCGGCTTGCCGGCTTGTACAACAATTTTAGCTCCTCCATCTATAGTCATTTCTACAGGCTCTTTATTGCAGAGCCTAAGCATAGAATTACACGTAATATTACCTTCCTTTTTACTACCACCTGTCAGATGACGAACACCTCCAATGGCGAGCATTTGGGATCCATATTCGGCAGTAGTGACATGGCCTATTTGTTCACCCTGAACCCGAATAGCTGCGGGTTCAGGGCCAATATAGGCATCTGTATCTATTTTAACCTTTACACCGCAATAACTGAAGACGCCTTCGCTAACCACGGTAACTGTATCGACCCCCTCGTGTTTGGTAGAAACTATAAAAGGCGCAGGTTTATAGTCGGGGTATGTGGTAGTTGACCCGATGCCAGTAAGGAAGGTTGGTGCCTGACTGATAATTGTCCCATCCCAATCTTCATCAGTTTTGGTAAATTTGACTAAATTACCAGATTCGTTTTTTATTTTTTGAACAACTATAATCGGGTCTATTCTGACAAGTTTTCCGTCAAAATTTCCATAACGGTCGCAAGCCCCTGTTTTGCCTTCACGAATTCGACACAATACTGGACAAGCGTCACAGCGGATTAAACCTTCATTTTTTTTGTTTAAATCTTCCGCCAATTAGCCCTCCACGACGCAACAGCCCAAAAAATCATTGTTTAACAAAATTTAGTTTATTTTAGTTAAACTAACAGGGCCGTTTCCAGTTGGATATTAGTTTCTGTAACTTAAATGTTGCCTGGAATCAATTTTCCCTATGATACTCTTGACAAATTGGAAACAAAGTCGATACTAATTTGCAAAATTTGTTAGTATACAAACAAGTTATCTTTTGGCTAGTGAACCCGATTCAGGAATTCACTGAAAAAAGAAAAAGGACCACCAAGCTAACATAAGATGGCAACAAAATTAAACGATGCTGAGGAAAATAACCGCAAGGTCCTAGATTCTGTCGTAATTAGATTCGCTGGTGACTCGGGTGACGGAATGCAACTAGCGGGAACACAATTTACCCAATCTACAGCTTTAATGGGAAATGATTTATCTACATTTCCCGATTTTCCTGCTGAAATTAGGGCTCCTGTTGGTACCACCTACGGTGTTTCTGCTTTTCAAATCAATTTTGCATCCCATGATATAAAAACCCCTGGTGACTCTCCTGACGTGTTAGTCGCCATGAACCCGGCTGCGTTAAAAGTCCACCTACGTGATCTTTTGCCAGGTGGGACTATTATCATCAACCTTGGCGCGTTTACTAAACGTAATTTCGAAAAGGCAGGGTATGACAACAACCCTTTAGAGGATGGTACAGTAGACGACTACAGGGCAATTAAAATTGATATTTCAAAATTAACCCTTGCAGCTCTCGAAGGAGTAGATGTCACTCAGAAGGAAGCCTTGCGAGCAAAAAACCTCTGGACCCTGGGCTTAATGTGTTGGATGTACGGTAGAGACCGTCAGCCAACCATTGATTGGTTAACACAACGCTTTGCGAAACTTCCAAAAATTGCAGAAGCAAATATTGCCGCACTCAACGCGGGGCATGCCTTCGGAGAAACTGCAGAACTGCCAAGCGAAATTAGCACATATATTGTACCCAAAGCTAAAGTAGAGCCCGGCATTTATCGTGCTGTTACTGGTATTGAAACAACGAGCTGGGGGCTTTTAGTAGGATCACAAAAAGCTGGTTTAAAGATTTTTTTTGCGTCCTATCCAATTACTCCAGCTTCACCACTTTTGCATTCTTTAAGCAACCTTCGACCCTATGGTGTGGTGACATTTCAGGCAGAAGATGAAATCTCAGCAGCGTGTTCCGCATTGGGAGCATCTTTTTCTGGTTCGCTTGGAGTTACTTCCAGTTCGGGACCGGGTGTAGCCTTAAAGTCCGAAACTTTAGGACTTGCCATAGTAACAGAGCTTCCACTAATTGTCGTTAATTTTCAACGGGCTGGTCCTTCAACGGGGATGCCAACCAAAACAGAACAATCTGATTTATACCAAGCTGTTTTTGGTCGAAATGCTGATACCCCCATGCCAGTAATTTCTGCTTCTACACCCTCTGATTGTTATGAATGTGCAATCGAGGCAGTGCGAATAGCTACAAAATATATGACACCGGTTATGCTGCTCAACGAAGGATATCTTGCCAACGCTGCCGAACCAATGAAATTGCCTGATGTAGAAAATGTAAAACCTTTTCCAGTCAATTTTCATAACCAAACAGAAGGGTTTCATCCATATCTCCGCAACAAAGATACACTTGGGAGACCATGGGCAATCCCCGGAACTCCAGGCCTCGAGCATAGAATAGGTGGAATAGAAAAAGACTATGACAGCGGCAATATTTCCTACGATCCAGAGAATCATCACAGAATGACAAAAGTTCGTGCAGAAAAAATAATTGGAATAGCAAAAGATATCCCAGAACAAAAAGTGACCTCTGGAAATTCTTCTGGAAAATTGGCCGTAGTAGGTTGGGGTTCTACATTTGGAGCAATAGAACAAGCAACAAAGCTTTGCCAAGATGATGGACTCGATGTCGCACATATTCACTTACGCTACATTTGGCCGCTGCCACAAAATCTTGGAAACCTTTTAAAGGGTTTCGAAAAAATTATTGTCCCCGAAATGAACAATGGACAGCTTGTCACCTTACTAAGAGCAGAATATTTAGTGCCTGCTGAATCCTTTTCACAGATTAGCGGTCAGCCTTTCAAAGTATCTGATTTAGAACAAGAAATCCGAACCCAAATTCAGGACTAACCCATGAACATTCAGCCTTCACCTGAAAAATTGAAACCAAATGACTACGCATCCGATCAGGAAATACGCTGGTGTCCGGGTTGTGGCGACTACGCTATTGTAAAGTCCGTCCAACGAGCATTATCTGAACTTGGTGCAAACCCTGCTGAAACCGTTTTTGTGTCAGGAATCGGTTGTGCGGCAAGATTTCCCTACTATATGGCAACGTATGGTTTTCATACCATTCATGGGAGAAGCCCTGCCGTTGCAACTGGAGTTAAACTAGCGAACCCAGACCTCGATGTTTGGGTCATTGGTGGTGACGGTGACATGCTGAGCATCGGTGGCAACCACACACTTCATATCTTAAGGCGCAATATCGACGTTCAAGTCTTACTTTTTAACAATGAAATTTATGGCTTAACTAAGGGACAGTTTTCACCAACCTCGAAAATCGGAACCCGTTCACCCTCCACACCTGCGGGCTCTGTTGATTCCCCGATTTCTGCTTGTTCATTTGCTTTGGGATGCAATGCGCGTTTTATTGCCAGATCTGTAGATACAAATCAAAAACTCTTGCCTGGCCTCTTGAGGCAAGCAAAAGAGCACAAGGGGGCATCATTCGTCGAAATCATCCAGAATTGTATCGTATATAATGACGGTGTTTTCTCTTCTTTTACAGATAAGGCTAACATTCTTGATGGACAAATTGTGTGTGACCATGGAGAACCTTTGCTTTTTGGTAAGGAAAAGGAAAAGGGTCTCAGAATGAAACCAGGGAAGTTGGAATTGGAGGTTGTTTCTATAGGGAAAGATAATATCAAGGAGAAAGATATACTACACCATGATGAGACAAGCCGTCCACTTGCATCAATGTTATCAGCTCTTCAACCTCCTAACTTTCCAGTAGCAATGGGAATTATTTATAGAGATCCGGCACCTTCTTATGAAACTTCTGTTCACGAACAAATTGCAGAAGTAACTAAAGCATCTCCACCAGGTTCATTAAATGAGCTCCTTCATCAAGGACGCACCTGGACTGTGGTTTGAAAAGGAATATTTAAAATACAACACTCTAAAAAATTTATATTAGTGGGATGGTTCCTCTCATTGAATTTTAGACCACTATTTTAGGTGAAAATTTTTTAACGCTTGATCAAAATGGTAGATACTCAAAGTCGAAGTATTGCGATTGTTGGCTCCGGTCCAGGTGGGATGTATGTAGCTCAAGCTTTGGTTGAAAAAGCCCCGGGATCAAAAATCGATATCATTGATCGTTTACCTACACCCTTTGGGTTGATAAGAGGAGGTGTAGCACCTGATCATCAACACACAAAACGCGTCGACAAAAAATACTCATCAACGATATCTCTAAATGAAAAAGTGCGGTTTATCGGCAATGTTTCATTAGATCGAGATGTGAGTATACATGAGCTGACAAAAATTTATGATGCGGTGGTCTTAGCCTACGGTGCACCATATGACAAAAAGCTGGGGATTAAAGGAGAAGACAAAAAAAATGTATTTGGATCGAATGCATTTGTAGGTTGGTACAATTGTCATCCCGATTTTATAAACCTAAACCCAGATCTTAAAATAAATTCTGCAGTTGTAATCGGTATAGGTAATGTTGCTATTGATGTCGCTCGTGTTTTATCTCGAACAACAACCGAGATGGCTACGACAGATATAGGCGAATATGCGATGAAAGCCATCGAAGTTTCTCCTCTGAAGGAGGTATATATGTTTGGTAGGCGCGGTCCTATAGAAGCCGCTTTTACCAACACGGAGCTAAAGGAACTGGGTGCCATGGAAGCAGCTGCCACAACCGTTGAGTTCGCACAGCTACCAAGCCAAGTTCCTAATAACCTCGATGATAAAGAAAAAAAAGTCAAAGGGCGTATTCTGGAAACACTTAAAGAGTTATCTGAAGCAAAACTAGGGGAAAAGCGTAGAGCTATTAAAATTAAATTTTTTGCTTCACCAGTAAAAATACTTGGTAACGAACAAGTGGAAGGAATTCGAATGGAAAAAACAGAAGTGAAAAACGGGCGATGTATTGGAACCGGAAAAACTTTTGACGTACCCTGCGAAATGGTAATCACCTGCATAGGATCACGAGCAGAACCGATTAAAGGTGTCCCCTTTGACACAAAAGCTGGAATTGTGACTCATAAGGATGGCAGAATAGCACCCAGAATTTATGCAGCGGGATGGGTGAAACGCGGCGCGGTTGGAACTATTGGAACTAACAGACTAGATTCTTATGATGTTGCTGACATAATAATTTCTGACTTTAAAGGAGATAGAAGACCAGGTCCTGATCTTTTTGATTCACTCATTGATAGTCGAAAATTACGTCAAGTCAGTTTTGAAGATTGGTTGGCTATTAAACAAAGTGAAGAAGAAGCCGCTACACCACCTGCACCCCGACGAAAATTTAATACCGTTGAACAAATGATACAAAATTTAAACCAAAAAACTTAATTTAATCTTCCGATGTATCTAATTCTGCAACCTTGGAAAGTAAAAATAAAAAAGTATTTCTTTCTGAAAAACTCAAAGGTGCCAGCGTCTCATTTGTAACGTTTTTTGCAAACTCTACTAATTTTGAAATTGTTTTTTTGCCCTCATTACTCAAACTGATTATGAGGCGCCGACCATCTTTTGGATCTGGACGACGAACGATCAAACCTCGTAGTCCTAACCTCTTAATAACCCCTTGCATTGTGGCAGCATCCATCGCCGTTAACCTTCCAAGATGGTTTTGGGAAACCTCGTCCAGGTCACGAAGCTTTACCAAAGCGGCAAACTGGAGTGGTGTTAGTTGAGGGTCTCCAATGTTTTCTTGAAAAATTGTTGAATGACGTTGCCGGGCACGACGCAGTAAATGCCCCGCCTGTCTCTCCAGAATATATTGTTGCTTAAAATTCTTCAAAGTCTTGTACCTACATCAGTCCATTATTTTTAGTTAGTATACAAATTTTTCCCAGAAAAACTAAGACTATCAAGAATTTGTGGGCCTAATACATTGTTAAAATGACATTTCCCGTTTAGCCATTATTAAATTCATTTTTTTACAGGTTGGTACAGGTTGTTTAAAGATAAATACAGTAATACTGATCAGGAAGAGCCAACAATGCCATCATTTTTCAACGAAAGGATTTCTTTTTCTTCTAATTTTAAAACTTTTTTCAAAATTTCTTCTGTGTGTTGACCGAGGGTCGGAGGGGCTCCCTTGTATTCAAGGTTTTTGCCAACAAATCTTATTGGGTTAGCCACTTGAGGAACTGATCCAGCTAAAGGATGAGATAACTCCATTTTCATATCACGGGCTTTGACCTGTGGGTGCTCAAACACTTGCTTTAAATTGTTAATTGGCCCGCAAGGAACGCCTACTTTTTCGAGTTCAACAATCCATTCTTTACTATTTCTTTGTTTCATAAATTTTTGAATTATAGGAATTAATATTTTTCGGTTTTTTACGCGGGCGGCATTAGTGGAAAATCTTTCATCTTTGGCGAGTTCTGCATGCCCAGCGATTTCAACAAACCTTTGAAATTGGCCGTCATTTCCTACCGCTATAATTAAAAATTGGTCCGAGGCTTCAAATGCTTCATAGGGAACAATATTAGGGTGTGCATTTCCCATCCGGTTAGGAGCTTCCCCCGTTACCAGGTAGTTCATCGCCTGATTTGCCATTGACGCAGTCGTAACATCTAAAAGAGACATATCTATATGACATCCTTTCCCACTACGTTCGCGTTGGGAAAGAGCACTTAAAGCAGCTATATTTGTATAAAGGCCAGTTAGAATATCTGTTAGCGCTACTCCTATTTTTTGCGGTCCAGACCCAGGTTTACCATCCGGCTCACCAGTTACACTCATAAGGCCACCCATAGCTTGAATCAAAAAGTCATAACCTGCCCGGTTACTAAAGGGCCCAGTCTGGCCAAATCCAGTAATTGAACAATATATTAAACTAGGATTAATTTGTTTTAAATCGTCATACCCAAGCCCATATTGTGATAACCCCCCCTTCTTATAATTTTCAATCAACACATCCGAAACAACGACCAATTGGCGCAAAATCTCCTGACCATCCGATTTCGCAATGTCTAGAGCCAAAGATTTTTTACCTCGGTTTGCTGATAAAAAATAAGCAGATTCTTTAGTCTGATTACCCTCGGAATCAACAATAAAAGGTGGGCCCCATGCTCGGGTATCATCTCCTGTCCCCGGCCTTTCAATTTTAATTACTTCTGCCCCTAGATCAGCCAAAGTCTGTGCAGCCCAGGGCCCAGCCAGAATTCGGCTCATATCTAACACACGTATGTGTGAAAGAGGGGCAGTCATTTTTTTACGGAATTTTGCACTTGGAAAAGGATCATACGAAAGCTTGTATTCCCGTTTGTGCACGCCCTAGAATTAAGGCATGGATATCATGCGTACCCTCGTAAGTGATCACTGTTTCCAAATTCATAACATGACGAATTACATGATATTCATCAATAATACCATTTGCTCCATGCATATCTCGAGAGGTTCTAGCAATATCGAGTGCTTTTCCAGTGCAATGACGTTTCATTAAAGAAATCGCTTCTGGAGCGCACTTTCCTTCGTCCATCAACCGACCCAACCGTATGCAAGACCCCAAGCCAACTGTAATCTCTGTCTGCATATCAGCTAGTTTTTTCTGAATGAGTTGATTAGATGCTAAAGGTTTGCCAAATTGAGTGCGTTCCATCACATAATTACGGGCCGCGTGCCAGCAAAATTCTGCAGCGCCTAACACACCCCAAGCTATTCCATACCGGGCATTATTAAGACAACCAAAGGGACCACCCAGCCCTTTAGCCCCCTCCAACTTATTTTCTTTCGGTACAAAGACATTATCCATAACGACTTCGCCTGTTAATGAAGCTCGTAAAGAGAATTTACCTTCCATTTTTGGCGCGCTGAGCCCTTTCATTCCTTTTTCAAGAATAAATCCTCGGATTATGCCTTCATCATCCTTAGCCCAAATCACAAATATATCAGCAATAGGGGCATTTGATATCCACATTTTTGTGCCAGAAATTTGGTACCCCCCATCAACGTTTTTAGCTCTGGTTTTCAAACCTCCAGCGTCTGAACCGTGATCGGGTTCAGTTAAACCAAAACATCCAATAAACTCACCCTTAGCCAGCTTCGGCAAATATTTTTGACGTTGATCTTCATTCCCGTAAGCATAAATTGGCCACATTACGAGACTAGATTGTACAGATAAAACTGAGCGATAACTGGAATCTACGCGCTCTATTTCTCGGGCAATAAGGCCATAGCTTACATAATTTACACCGGCACAACCGTATCGATTTTCAAGAGTTGATCCTAGAAGGCCGAGTTCACCCATTTCATACATAATCTCTCTGTGGAATTTTTCCTTCCTGTTGGCTTCCAGAATACGTGTCATTAATTTTTCCTGGGCATATTGCCGGGTCGTTTCTCTAATTAATTTTTCATCTTCAGTCAGTTGCTCTTCGAAAAGCAAAGGGTCTTGCCAATCGAATTTTGCCCATTTTTTTATCCGGGCAATGTCGTCGACTGTTTTAACGGGTTCACTGGTCATGACAAAATCCTTAATGGGCCAAGAGCAACACTGGTCCACACGTTTTCAACGAAAACCAAACGCATTGGTTTTCAAATCTATTCAGAATGCGGACGGGACATCCACATAGCTAGATCAAATGTGTTTAGATCTGCCGCACGCATCATTTCAGCAATTGCAACTACGGCTTCTGTCGCGGTAACTACATCTTTTTCTCGAAAAGGAGGAAAATAGGTGTCTTCATCTGTCAACTTCTTACAATAAAGTTTTGCTCCAGCGGCTAATAACATCTGGACGGTTTCCGGTGAAACAGATTCGGTACCGCCATCGTTCAGCACCTCTAGGGCACTCTTAAAAATTTGGCTGACCTCCTTTGCCATCTTATCAGATGATGACATGGACTTCCCCATCTAAAACTTTAACGTCAAATTTCCGCAACCGAGCATTTTTATACCCCGGATGCACACCTGTTTTGATGTTAAATTCGTAGCCGTGCCATGGGCAAACAATATGCACATCCTCGTCTGACCAAGTGAGGCCCTGACTTGTTTTATCTTCACCAAGCAATTCTACAACACGATTAAGAATGCGCCCTTGACAAATTGGACCGCCCTGGTGAACACATTTGTTTTCATAAGCAAAAAATTCCCCATCAACAAAAAAGACGCCAATTTCTAAGTCACCCTGCGCAATTACTTTACGGCCGCGATCTTCAAACTCCTCCTCGCGACCTACATATACGTCCGCCATGTCTTTTCCCCTATTGTTCTTTATTTTTTAATATCTAAATTAAATAACCTTACGGCATTTTCACCCAAAATATTACGTTTGGCCTGCTCATCCAAAAAGGGTAGATTATAAATTGTACTGGGTGGATTGAAGTCCCAGTGTGGCCAGTCAGATGCGTAAAGTAGCTGCGTTTCGGCCTTTACAGCCTTAAAGGTCTCTTCTGTTAAACCCATATTTGCCGTCTCAATGGGCTGGCAGGTGTAATACATATCCGCCATATACTCACTAGGTAGTTTTTTCAACAATGGTGCCTCCGAAGGACGCATCATATATTCAGAATCAAGACGTTGCATTAGAAAAGCCAACCATGCTAGGCCTGATTCAATCCAAATAACAGGTAATTTAGGAAAACGTTCCTGCATACCGTGTACAATCCAATTAGTCATATGCACGATATTGCACAAGACAAAAGACACAGAATGCATAGAGATGAACAAGTCTAACTGCTTCATCCAATCGTCACCCCAAGTAAGGCCGGCATGAAACGCAAGGGGCAAACCACGTTCTTCTAATTCTTTATAAATGGGAATATATTGATTATGATGCACCGGCTTGTAACGGATCGCCGTAATCATAAACCCCATAACGTTTGGGTTTTCTCCAAATTCTTTAATTATTTTTAAACAAGTGTCCGGTTCTGAAATCGGTAAATATAATAATGTTTTTACCCGGTCATCAGCCGGCAAAATTCGTTCACATACCCAACGATTGTAAGCAAGAGCCAACTGTGCTTCCACACGTGGCTGCGGATGCGTCCCCAGCTGTAACAGGTTTCCGGGGAATAACACTTGAAAATCCAAACCCATGGCATCTAAAGACCGGCGCATAAGGGTAACATCACGATGAACGCTCTTATCGTCTACATCTTCTGCTAATTTTTGTTGATGTGGTATCCGCCCACCCGCATCCTGATAACGTAATCCCGGTGTCGCATTTGAAAGCCCGGGTGCTCCTCCTGTCCGCGATTGAAATTCTTGTGCATAGTGTTTAAGTATTGGATCATCTAAATATTCTACGACCTCACGCCAAGAACTCATTTCTGAGTGGTGAGCATCAACATCAACTATGGTCCAATCATCAAAACCATTTTCTATACGAAACTTTGTTTCATGCGCCAAAATATCACGAGTATCTGTGTTTATCGTAATTTGGTTAAGGAGTTCTCTTGTTTGTTCTACCCCACTATCCATAACGGTAACCTCCACGTTAAATTCCGTCGTTAACAACTTTCATGATAAACTAAAGTAGATAATAGAAAAACTGTTTAAAGGCAATGAGTGGAAAGAATGTCAGAACAGCAAATTGAGACTAACCGGCTTTTAGTTTATCGATTTTACCATGAACTTTGGAATAATTGGCAATTTGATATTATAAGTGATTTACTGAGCCCGGACTTGGTTTTTCATGGTTCTTTGGGAACCCAAAAAACTGGTCATGAGGGTTTTATAGAGTATGCCAATCAGGTGCGTAGTGCCTTTCCTGACTTTAAAAATTCTGTCGAAGATATAATTGCCGAAGAACAAAAGGTTGCAGCTTGCTTAACATTTCAGGGAACCCACGAAGGGAAAATTTTTGGTATTGAACCTACCGGAAGAACCATTCAGTTTGTGGGAATAGGTGTTTTTGTTTTTAGAGCAGACTTGATTAGCCATATTTGGGTTCTGGGTGACAGACTATCCCTCTTACAACAACTGAGTGATAGAGATCCCATTTCGGAATAAATATCAATATTTAGAAAAGGATTAAGAAGACCCAAGCGATCTCTGGGCCTTCTAAAAATCTTTAAATATTAATATTTAAATACGTTCGGGAACTTACTTCTCACTTCAGAAGCTAGTTCCGGAGATGTTTGTGCCACTGCCGGAAACGTGTCTATTCTCTCGTAAGGACGACAGGCATTAATGATCACACGATTATTGAACAGAGTTTCTTCTTCATGCATTGGATCGAGACGGGAGGATTGGCATTGCGACAAATGCGTAATGTCCCGAGCAGGATCAGACCTTGTACCCATTGCCCAAACAACATCATGTAAATTGGCTGCATCTATATCTTCATCCACTACAACAGTATAGCGCCCACAATAAGTTGCTGGGTTAAGTTGCGACGCCATTAGTCCAGCCTGAGTGGCATGCCCATAAAATCTTTGTTTTATTGAAACGACAACAAAGGTTCGACCGGAACCTGCTTCATGATGCCATACCCCGCGAACATCTTGGACACCTGCTTTTTGCAATCCTTCAAGCAAGGTGACGGAGCGTGTAAAACACCGCTCAAACAAATGCGAATGCGGCGGTTTTTGACTTGCTGCACACGTCAAAATTGGGTTGCTCCGGTAATATACTTTTTTGATTTTAAAAATTGGATCCATTTCAGCGTCACCAGCATAATACCCGGTCCATTCCCCAAAGGGACCTTCCATACGTTCTTCATCCGGAACTTGTTCACCTTCAATAACAATTTCAGAATGTGCAGGAAAAGGTAAACCATTATCGCCAACAATTAAGTCAATTGGCTTACCAGCAAGGCCTCCTTGAAAAGCAAATTCATCAACGTCGTCGGGAATTGTCATGCGCGCTGCAAGAAAATGTGTCGGATCAACGCCCACGACAATTGTAGCAGGACAGGGTTCACCCTTTGCAAAATACTTTGCGCGCTGAATATTTCCTTGTTTCCCATTGGAAATCATTACGCCTAGAGTTTGGCCGTCATGTACCATACACCGATAAGTTCCGGAATTAACGCGTCCGTTATCAGGGTCTCTTGTGACAACACCACACGCTGTCCCTATATAACGTCCTCCATCTAATTCATGATGTACAGGTACAGGTAATAATTTTGTTATATCTATTTCATCTCCCTCCAAAATGTTTTCAAGGATAGGTCCATTTTCTACTATCCTTGGTGGAATAGGTTCATGATTAAACATTTTTTCTCGGTAGGCGTTTAATAGAGCAAATCGATCAGTCGACAATTCTGTATCCATTCCTACTGCCAGTGCTAAACGAAAAGGAGACGCCAGCATCCCATACAAGCAACGGAATCCTTCTGGATAGCCGGGAACTTTATCAAACAAAACCGCTTTCGCTTTTTCGACACGCTCTCGATACAAAACTTCAACAACCGCGCCCATTTCTTTATCCCAATGCGCACCATTTACCTTTTCAAGCTGACCGGCTTCTTCTGCAGCCGCTAAAAAATCTCGTAAATCTGTTTGCGGGCTGAAGTTCTCCCTACCACCATCCATTTTCATCTCTCCTCTCATTTTTAAATCTTCTACCAACAAATATTGTTGTTATCGACATGTTTAATCCCTTAGGTAGCCCCATCTTTCCCAAGCCTTTCGTCGGGCTTCTGGGGTAGGTGCGTTCACTTTTTGGAACTTATCTTTCCAATGAAATGGACGACAAGCATTAATGATAGCTCTACTGTTATAGAGCTTACCTTGTTCACGGTCATCAGGCGAAATAACTGGATCCAACGCGGAACTCCACATATTGTGAATTATATCTATGCCACTTGCTGGATCACAGCGCGTACAAACTGCCCAAATAACTTCTTCTAAATTAGAAACATCAACATCTTCGTCAACTACCACAACAATCCGGCCCAAATAAGCACCAGCATGGCAGGTGGCTGTAATTTGGCCAGCCTGGGTCGCATGACCCGGATACCGTTGCTTGATAGACACTGCCAAAAATAAACGCGAACCCCCAACCTCATGGGCCCAAACCTCCACAACATCAGGAACACCTGCTCGGTTAATATTTTCCTTCAATACAGCCGAACGGCTGATCGCCCGATAACGAGCATATTCATAGGGCATCCGAATATGAGCGGCACCTAAAATAATGGGATTGTTGCGATGATAAATTGCCGCAATATCTATCCAAGGCTCAGCCGCCATTACTCCACCTTGATAGCCAAGCCATTCCCCAAAAGGGCCCTCACGACTTGTATTGCCCGGATTTATAAATCCCTCAATAACAATTTCAGAATTAGCTGGAAAAGGCAGTCCGGTATGTTTACCTTCAACACACTCTATGGCTTTTCCACGATAGGCACCCATCATATCAAGCTCACACATACCTTCGGGTGCTTCCGTCGAAGATGTCAAAAATGATAATGGATCGCTGCCAACAACAACACATACTGGCATGGGTTTGTTATTTGCCAGGTACTTGTCTCTGTGGATCCTCCCATGTTTTCCAGGGGAAATATAAAGTCCCACTCTTTTTGCATCATGTACCATCACCCGATAGGTACCACAATTTATCCAACCGCTATCTGGATCACGTGTGATATTGAAACAGCCTGTTCCAATATACCTACCCCCATCTTCTGGATTCCAAAGGGGTGATGGAAATTTCGTAATATCAACATCTACACCTTCGGTGATGTTTTCAAAAATCGGGCCATCCCTAACAATAGCATGAGGTATAGGTGTGAGATTCCGGGTATGGCGATGATATGCCTGACTTAGTTCAAGTTTATTCAGTTGAGAGGGAAATCCAAGTGTGAGGTTCTTTCGTGTACCCGTAAACCAGTTGATTAATAAACGAAACCCCTTCGGACTGCCCTTCACCTCATCAAACAGAATTGTGGGAGTATTTTCGTCGTGACAGACGACTTCAACTACTTGACCAATATCGCTCTCCCAATCCGCTCCTTTCACAATTTTTAGGTCACCACGTTTTTTTACTTCCTCCAACCAATCACGTAGATCAACATATTCAAGTGCGCAGCCTGCATTCGGGCCAACACCCTGTATAGTCTCGGGTTCAATTGCATTCCCCATTCCCACACTCGTTTAACGTAAGTTTTCCGTCAAAAGAAATCCGGCCGCCGCACTAATGTTTGGTACGGCAGCCGACCTCTATTTCAGTACACCCATTTTAAGAGGGTTTTTCGCAAAGGTGTCCCCACTTCTCTATAGCCTCTCTCATGACTTCTGGCTCCGGAGAATTTACAGGGGGAAATTCATCTTTCCAATGAAATGGGCGACAAGCATCAATAATCGCCCGGCTATTAGTCAAATTGCCTTTGGCTTTTTCTTCCGGTGGAATTCTTGGATCCAAAGGTGTAGACCAACAATTATGAATGATATCAATTGAGGTTGCTGGATCAGAACGTGTGATCATGCCCCAGATTAGCTCTTCCAAGTTAGTCACATCAATATCATCATCTACAACGATTACGTATTTACCTGCATATGCCCCGAGATGACACATAGCAGCAACGTGACCCGTTTGCATTGCATGTCCAGGGTAACGTTGCTTTATTGAAATAGCGAGTAACATTCGGGCGGTACCAACTTCGTGGGCCCAAACCCCTTGCACATCTGGCACTCCAGCCTTGACAATATTTTCTTTGAGTGCGGCTGAACGTGTAACTGCCCTATAACGTGCCAACTCATCTGGTGGGCGCAGAGGTGGACAGCCCAAAATTATTGGATCGTTCCTGTGATAAATAGCCTTAATGTCTAAAACTGGCTCAGCACGCATTTTTGAACCATAGTAGCCAGTCCATTCCCCGAATGGTCCCTCTTCAACCCGGTTACCAGGTTCAATAAAACCCTCTAATACAAGTTCCGCATTTGCAGGAAAGGGTAAACCAGTATGTTTGCCTTTGACGCATTCAATAGCATGCCCCCGATAGCCTCCTAAAATATCATATTCACAGGCACCGGGTGGCATTTCTGTACAACCCATTAAGAAGGCCATGGGATCACCACCCAAAACGATACAAGCCGGCATAGGCTCACCATTAGCTTCGTATTTATCACGATGGATTCGACCATGTTTCCCGGGCGAAATGTAAAATCCGACTTGTTTTTTGTTATGGATCATAACCCGGTAGGTTCCGATATTTATCCAATCACTATCTGGATCACGCGTTACATTGTAGGAACCCGTTCCTATATAACGTCCACCATCTTTGTCATGCCACATCGGCGTCGGAAATTTCTCGACGTCTATGTCATCGCCTTCCATAATATTTTCGAATACCGGCCCGTTATCAACAATTGCATGTGGAATTGGCTCTATAGAAGATAGATGTTTATGGACCCCGTCGGTTAGCTCAAGTTTGGTAAAGTCAGGGGAAAAACCCATTGTCATGCATTTTCGTTTACCGGCAAAGAAATTGATCATCATTCTAAAACCAGGAGGACAACCCGGCACTTCATCAAAAATGATGCAGGGCGCGTTTTCATCATGCTGGACAACTTCAGAAGCCAACCCGATGTCCTTTTCCCAACTCGCTCCCTTAACGACTCTAACTTCGCCAAGTTTCTCGGCTTCCACGATCCATTCTCTCATATCTTCGTAAGTCATACGGGCACCAACATTCGAACCACTGTCAACGGCCGTAGCTTTTACATCTGCCATAAAATTTCTCTCCCTAAGTAAATACGTCCCATTTCCAATTATTCTCGAAAATAGGCAATACACAATTTGCCACAAATTTTAAAAAAGGTAAAAGTTTTCGAATGGCAATACAAAAACTTTTGAAAGACTAGAATTATGCCATTCTAATACAGAAGTCACGTAAAGCTTTAAAAATTTTAACTTATTTTTGGATATTATTTAGATACTGGGAAATGAGGTATTAGCAAAATAAGCGTGGAAAACAATATTATAATGGCTAAACGAATTTTATCCGGAAATTTCATTACTCTCCGCAATCCGTTGAGCAACATAGGCACCAGCCGTTGTGGCTGGATATTTGGCTGGTTGACCCACGCTGACACAACTGTCGAAAGCACTCACTGGTACATCTGTATCAGGATCAACAAAAAATGCTATTGAATAACGTTCACGATCCCCAGTAATAGCTCTTACCCTGTGAGGGCTTGAACAATAGCGATCATTTGTCCAAGTTGCGATCAAATCAGCTGTATTTACAATTACCGTCCCTGGAATGTGCACTGCATCGAGCCATTGACCAGAACGATTTTGGATTTGTAGACCTCCTACATCATCCTGAAATAATAAAGTTATTGTACCAAAATCTGTGTGTGCTCCAGCCCCTAATTGATTTGCAGATAAATTTTTACCCGAAATAGGGTAATGTAAATAACGTAAAGCCACATTTTCTCCCTTATGACGTTCGCGAAAATATTTAATTGGAAGGTCAAGTGCTATGGCAAAGGCTTCCATAACAATATTTGACCCTCGTAAACATTCTCCGAAAGCACGGACAGCAATTCTACGAAATTCGTTGGAAGGCCATAAATTCAAAAATTTCTCACGCAACGGTACATCGCGCATGGTAAAGGCTTCTTTCAAATCAGGGGCAAATTGGGAATCAAGTCGTTGTTCTCCAACACCTTGGTATCCATGGTTCATGTCTTGAACGTAAGATAATTTTGATTTTTCGGACAGCGGTTGTTTGAAAAATTTTACACTAGAATTAAATGCATCTTGGAGAATATTTTGGTCAATACCTAAATTTTTTGCATACATAAAACCTACTTCAGACGCGGCCTTATTTACCTCTTCTGAAATTCTCCGTCGTTCGTTTTCGTCACCACTGTCAAATCTTTTAAAATCGATTAGAGGTATATTTGTCACAATATTTATTCTCCCAAAACATCAGGTTATTCTATAAAGAAAATTTATCCTTAATCCAAAATTCTGCCAGTGCATTTCGATCAAGCTTTCCCCGAGAATTTTTTGGCAGTTCATTTAAAAATATAATTTTTTTAGGGCATTTAGCTGCAGGCAATGTTTTCGAACAATGTTCCATTAAATCTTTAGGGTTCACTTTACTGCCTTTTTTACAAGAAACGTACGCAATTATTTCCTCTCCATAAATTTTATCAGGTATTCCTAATGTTCCTGCTTCAGATACTGCTTGATGCAAAACCAATACAGCATCAATTTCGAGTGGGGCAATATTTATTCCCCCCCGAATAATTAATTCCTTTGCCCTTCCCACAATATGGAGATGGCCCTCACTATCAACATAACCCAGATCACCAGTTTTGTGACCTCCCTCTGGCAAGAGTTCAATTTTACCGTTTGGTAATAAATAACCAAATGCCTGCTGCTTACCCCCTCCTACAATGATTTCTCCGGTTTTACTTTCTTTAAGTAAATTACCATCGCCATCAACAATACGAACATCTTGATATTTTAACTGTGGGCCAATCGACCCAATTTTTCTATCAGCTCCTCGGTGGGCTGCTGTGTTTCCTCCTTCACTTGAACCACAGCTTTGAGCAAGTGTAATACCAAAAATTTTTTCAAATTCACGCCATTGTTCTTCATGAAGTGGGGCAGAACTTGAGGTTAAAAATCGGAGCTCTGGTAATTTACCAATATTTGTATTTTGAGTTCGATTTAACAACATGTTAACCATTGTTGGGACTACAAAACCAATATTGATTTTAAATTTCTTCAACCAATAAAAATAACGGCTCTGAGAAAACCGTTTGGCCATAAACGTAGTCCCGCCTGCGATGAGCGGAGCTCCAAGACTCATATGTTGAGCCGATAGCCAACTATAAGATCGACAATCTAAAACCCGGTCTCCAGGGGATAGTTGGAGATAGTCAGCCGTAGCGTCATAATTGTAAAACGCATTGGCATGGGTTTGGATTACACCCTTTGGCTTCGCTACTGTGCCTGAAGTGTAAAAAATAACGCCATGATCATCCGGCTCTGCACAACTGGATAAATCATCCTTGTCAGTAAAATTATAAACTTCCGAAAAAAAGCCCGTCGAATTTTTCTCTCCTTTAAATTCTCCCAAAAGAAGCCATATCCCAGGGGCCTTTTGTTTTAATTCCTCCAGTCCCAAACCGCTTTGATACAAAATTATTTTTGGATCAATAGCCTTTATGATTTCAATCAAGCTACCTTGATTCATCTCAACATGGACTGTCGCTATACTCGCGCCATAACGCAGAACGCTTACGAATACTGCTAAATTTTCTACTGAGTTTTCAGCCAGTAACAATATACGGTCGTTGGCTTTTATTTTGTGTGTTTTTAAAAAGTGAGATATCCGATTAGACAACCCATAAAGGGTTCCGTAGGTAAGGGATTTGTTTTGATCAATACAATGGACGTAAATCCGATCCGGAAACTGGGCTGCGTTTTTGGCTAAAATTTGATGAAAATTTGTATAGCAGTTTAAAGCCACGCTATCATTATCCTGCCTGTCAATTTTTTCTGTCGATAAAAGGTTCTCTTAAATCTGAGTTTAACATGACAGCGATTTTTGAAAAATTAGCCGTTACCTGTCTCACCCAACCAACGAAAGTAGGGATCTTGCATTGCCCGAAGTTCAGAGAGTTCATCATCAGAAAACCATTTAGAAAAATCCATTTCCTCGACTGGATAATGGGCTCGTTCATAAACCTGTACACCGAGGGGTGCTGTAGCATCAATTCCCATACCTCCATCAGATACGGAGATATTGCCAATCTTGTGTTCAGAAGGCTGAAAAGCCTGACCTCGTCCGTATTCGTTATAAACGATGTAATCTTTAGTAGCAGAAGCACGCGATTGAATGGCCCACATCACGTCTTCCGGTTGCCAGGGGTCAATATCATCATCCACAACAACGACGAGTCGCATGCCTCGGTAAAGTCCCATTATGGCGGTGAGTAAATTGCGCTGCATACCTTCATCGGAGCGCCGACGTTTTTTTACCTGGATAACCAATCCACCCCAAAGTGTTAGACCTAGCCAGCTCGCAACATCTTTTACAAAGCCAGGGGCCATCCTTTCACAAAGCTCAAAAACGCTGGCACACATAAAAGGGGCCTCATACCAAAAAGCACCAAAATGTGGGGTGTACACAATTGGATTATTTTTACGCCGAGTTACTGCGGTGAGTTCAAAAGCCCGGGGCGTCCGATATGCATGGCCCATAGTACGCGCCCACTCGGGATGCAATAAAGCCACCCCTTGTTTACCCATTTCTTCTGCTTCAGCAGTTTCCCAAACACGTTCTCCTTCTACAACATACCCCTCAAGTGACCACTCAGCATTGGCAATTGTATATGCATCTACCGTTTTGGCCTTCACTACATCCACTGGGTAACCCTGAATGGCACCAGCAAAACCCAGCTTATCTGTCTGCCCGGGGAAAATGACAGGGTTCATAGTAGAGACTGAAACTAGTTCAGGACCGACAGGTGGGCAAATATTTACCGTGCATGGTACTTTCTCCCCTTGGTGACGCGAGCAAATTACGTCACCAGCGCCCCCTGGCACCATGTTTATAGAAGCAAGTTTGTGTCCTTCTCTAAACGACATTCGATACATAGAAATTTGACTACCACCCCCAGGTACCCAGGGTTCACCCATAAAAAGATGTGATCCCGCACCGAAAATTCTTCCGCCATCTTGGAAGGTGTGTTGTGCAACGGGTATAATTTCTTCAATATGATTAAAATCTTTCCCCGGGATAAGTGTTTCCTCATGGACCGGACCGTCGTCTACCACGCGTGGGGCAATTGGATTTTCAACCTGCTTTAATAGCTGATTTTTGATGTTTCGGAAGTCATCACACCCGTGAAATAAACACACACGCTCTTTTCTAGAGTATAGATTAGATATCATCCTAACATTTGGATAACCTTTGATTTTGTTAGCAACAATTACTTTAGAGTTATCAAAGGCTTTGGTTATAGTACACATCTCAACGTGGGGATCGACCTCGGCGTCAATATAGTGAACATCGTCGCCAAGCCATTCAAGTGTAGACCGTAAGTCAACAAGCCCTTCACCACGCGTCAGGCTGCTAAACCTTTGATCGTCTAGCTTAACTGTCATTCGGTCTGACATTTGCGTCCTCCTACATAAAAACTTTAATCGATATTATAGTTTAATCTTTATAAACGAACCTAGTTTAAATCAACAGGGCTTTCCCGTTTTGTTACACAGCGTTAATATTAATAACAATTTTTATATTTTTCTGATCGGAACAAGAAGGAGACCGAAATGTTAGATTCACCGGAATTTGCAAAGCCTGCCAAAACCAACAAACAAATGAAAGAACAAGAAGTTTCGTTTGCCGAAATTCAAACTCCTTATTGTTTTTCACTGAAAGGCCAATTGCTTGACCAAGGCCGAACAGACACCGTATTAGCTGCAACTGATGATTTGACTATCCGGCTCAAAATTTACGCATCTGGCGGGGAAAATGAACTCCATGCTCACCCCCACGAGGATCACAGTTTTATGATTCTACAAGGTTCCGCCAAATTTTTTGGTCCGAATGAAGAAGAAATTGATTTAAAACAATGGGAAGGAATCATGTTGCCGCGCGGCAATTTATATAAATTTTATGCTACCAGCAAAGAACCTCTTGTCATGATACGAGTTGGAAACCCTAACTATAAAAAACAAACGGCACCCTACCGTGTCAACAAAAAGGGTGTGGAAATGAGAGGTGATTCTGAAGAGAACAAAACCGTTCCCGTCATTTTCAAAGAAGATACCTTTTTCGGTAGTTAATACCCTCAAAAAAAGATAACTTTTTTAAAAAATCCAACGGGCTAAGTTTATCCAAATGCGGAATTTGAAGGTTGTTAAGTGGTTAAAAGGTGAAACCAAAAATTATAAAAGAGCCAGAATTTTACTAATCTCTGATATCCTGGAGAAACCATTCGGTTGGAAATTGCCTCCCTACTTTCGCCTTCAACGCTTTTTCGTAAACTAGTCCACCAACAGACGAAAATTGCAAACCCTGGTTGCCTATATTGTGATAGAAAGTAATCTGTTCATCGTCTGTTCGTCCAAGAGAAGGATCTTTTACTAATTCGCCAAAATCTGGGTAATCGGCCACAAAATTGAAATTTTCCTGTTTAGGGGGCAGACGCGTGCGTTCTTCTTCAGAACCTGCAACCCAAGCCATTGGACTATGCCCTACCCCTTTTAAAATATCATCCCCATCGATCTTTAAACCGGATTTTCCCTGGGAAATTTTTACATCACAACTTTCTATTACCTCATTTGAAATTTCTAGTGGGCCGAGCATCGTAACGTGTTGGCCAGGAGACAACCATTCTGCATCAAATGTAGGTTCCATTGAATCAGTACAAGAGGAAACAATATCTGCACCGCGAACAGCCTCTTCGGGGGAACTAACAGGTACCACTTCGATATTTAACCGCCGGCTCATTTCAGAGGCATAAGCATTTCGATTTGCCTCCGTCGGGCTATAAACTTTAACAGAGCGGATTCCCCGAACGGCGCAATAGGCTTGGAGATAGGTGCGGGCCATACCCCCCGATCCAAGCATGCCAACTGAAGTGGAGTTTTTGCGAGCGAGATATTTTGCTCCAATTCCACCGCCACCTCCTACTCGCATGTGTTGTAAAACTCCATCATTTATAAAGGCAAGAGGCTCACCATTCTTTGTAGAAAAAAGCATAATCAAACCACAATATGTCCCAGGTTCAATACAAAATTTATCTTCTCTCCAGTTACCTTTTTCATTGACCGGCCATGTCATAATGTCAGATTTCATTCGAATGGCTAAGTATCCACCGGAACAACCCTCCATTGTTCCCCACCGATAATATCCATCCTCAAGATCACAAGGTGCATAAATATCTGAACGTGGCCGATGTGTTGCACGGCCTTCTGCCAAGTCTGAAAATGCTTTTTCTTGAGCAGCAATACAGTCTTCCATAGTCAAAATTTCTTGTACAACATCATTATGGATAAACAACATTTTGTTCTCCCTAGTTTTGTCTTTCAGTCAAACACTTCAATGAAAAATACAAAAGTTACTCAGCTTAGGTTCAAGTTACGTCGGATACAATACGACAAAGAAATCAAAAAAGAATCATCTATTCTGGTCCATAGTAAAAATTTATTCCCACAGTAACCAAAAAATCTATTGAATGATCAAAATTGATTTTCCAAATCCAAAGAACATCCTGTTTGCTTATTTAAAAGAATTTATTGAATGAAGGTTCAAACCAATAATATAAGTTAGAAATTTAATTTTTCTTCGACCTAAACCTTAAATTCGCTTTGAACCTCTTTAGGAAACATTTCTTCAGGCGTTAAGTGCCGGTGAAACAACCCCTGTTCGTAACCATAGAGCAGAAATGCCTCCAACGTTTTTCGGTTTGGCTCAATACCATAAGGATAGAAATCATTTCCAAATAAATCACGTGCTTCCGATGCTGCATTATAAACCCACGCGATTGGAGCCCTACATGCTGTTATATCGAGCATTCTCTCGAGTGATCGATTTTTTGCCTCGGTAAGGGCCTTGACCATATTCTGAGCCACCCAGGGGTCTGCTTCAAAAACTTCTCTCCGAATTGCGTAGAGGTGCATGATGGGCCAAATACCCGTCTTTTCATAATACTCCTTTTCTACCCGCTGGTAATCTTTATAAAGACGTACAATTCGGGGATCACCCTGTTCAACCAGGTCTGGAGGATGTGCCGTTAAAATTGCATCAATGTCACCCGCCAGTAAAAGTTCAGTCAAAGATTTGTCTGGACACGGAATTAACTTAACTCCATCAGGAAGCTTAAGAGCGACCTTTTCTTTTCGGCCGGCTTGATTGACACCAGCTTGGTGCCATTCGATTTCGTTTAATGGAATTCCTATGTCATGCTGAAGCCAGCCACGTGAATACACCGAAGCGGATTGACCCCATTCTGGTATTCCAATTCTTTTACCAGCCAGATCTTCAGCCTTTTTCACAACGCTATCAGCAGAAATGTAGAGTGAAGACTGACGATGAACGCGGGAAGGAAATATCGGCAATCCCACAAACCGATCATCGCCTTGACTTATCATTGAGGTGTATTTTCCAGAAGAAATTTCTGAAATATCGTATTCTTCAAAATTGATAAAGCGATGAAACATTTCTTCAATTTGAACTGTCATCGCTATTAAATCTATTCCCTCTGGTTCAACAGGGCCTAGGGTTAGGTCTCTTACATGGTCATAATCGCTTGTAGCGAACGTAAGTTTTAACCGTTTCTTCGGCATTCTCTAAGAGCTCCCAATTTTTTTATTTATAGAAAACAGATGTTTACAATTTTTAATGTTAAATTATTCTGTTCATTCGTTAAACGGATTTAAAAAAAAAATTGAATTTATTTACCTGGTAACGTAAGAGCTTTATATCATAAACATTTTCGGGGCCAGACCATGGCAGACTTTAAAGATTTCATGCCAAAAGGCGTAATTCCAGCGACGTTACTTGGATTTAGCGAGGATTACACCATTGATGAAAAGGCAACCCGCAATCATTTAAAACATGTGTCGAATGTAAGAGGAATTAGTGCAATCACCATAAACGGACATTCCTCTGAAATTCACGCTTGTAGCGAGAAGGAACAACAACAACTGCTAGATTTAGCGCTCAATGAAGTTGGTAATAAAATACCTCTCATTAACGGTATTTGGGCTGATGGTAGTCACCAAGCCGCTCGTATGGCACGACAGGCAGAAGCGGCAGGCGCGTCTTGTCTTCTCATATTTCCACCACAGCCCATAATGATGATGCAGGGACAGCAAAAACCTGAAATGGCTATCACCCACTTTAAGATAATTGCAAATGCTACAAACTTGCCCCTAATCGCCTTTCAGTATCCTAATAATTTTGCATACCGCCTGGAAACACTGCATAAGATGATTGAAGAGATTCCTACACTTGTGGCAATTAAGGACTGGAATATGGGGCACCTTCACGAACGACACATTCGTGAACTGCAAAACGGTCCTCGCCCTTTCAACGTACTCACCACGAATAGTGCTTGGTTGATGTCCTCACTAACTATGGGAGCTAATGGTTTATTGTCTGGATCAGGAAGCGTCATAGCAGATTTACATGTAGCTTTATTCGATGCCGTTCGGGAGGGTGATTTGAAAAGAGCCCAGCTTATTAATGACCGAATTTTTCCAACCGCCCAATGTTTTTATGCTCCCCCGGAAACTGATATGCATAATCGCATGAAAACAGCATTACTTATGTTGGGGCGTATGCCTAATGCCGTAGTCAGGCCACCACTCACCAACCTCTCGGAAGATGAACTTACCAAAATTCAAAAAGCAGTACAGGATGCGGGACTAAGTTATGAAGGCGCCAATATTTTGAAAAAAGCAGCCTAGTTTACATTTGTAGTTGTTTTTTTGTTACGTAAACCCAAACGTTGCATACGAGGTAAAATTTCGTCACGAACGATAGGCATGTCATCAACATAATTCACAAGGCCAATAGCCATCCCGTTAAGGCCACAATCGGCTAAGAATTTAAATTTTTCGGCCACTTCATCATAACTTCCAATTACCGGATACGTGCCGGTTCCACTGATTATTGCTTCTTTCATTTCCGCCAACTTTGGACCAGAAGAAGACCCACCCCTGGTTCTAATTTGGACGGTATATTCGGCTGCCTCCCAGTCTCCATTTTCAAAGACCAAATAATGATAATACTCTGCAGCTTCTTTTGAGGTTGGTCTGGTAATTACATGGCCGCTAGCATAAATACCCGAAGTCCGTTTAGATACTGCGTTCCTTAAGTCTTCGACTTTTCCAGCAAGCTCCCCAAGCTCTCTTATGGATGTAAACAAACAATCACAGTGACGAGCAGCAAAATTCCGTCCTACAGGAGAATTCCCAGCACTAATTAATAACGGTCGATCACCACCAAATGGTTTTGGTTTACATTTTACTTCTTTTACATCGAAATATTTTCCTTTAAAATCAAATGGCTCATTTTCCTCCCAAATGCGTTTAACGATGGTGATCCATTCTTCTGAATACGCGTAGCGTGCGTCATGATCCCGAATCGAAACACCGTGCATCTCATGCTCACCTACATTCCAACCAGAAACGATATTAAGTCCAAACCTTCCTCTCCCGATATGATCAGCGGTAACCATTTGTTTTGCACAAAATACTGGCCCTATTAATGAAACGTGAACTGTCCCAAAAATTGAAATTTTCTGAGTAGAGGATAAAAGGCCAGATGCCCAGGTCAAAGTTTCAAAAGAAGAACTTGCGGTATCTGTTTCCCCGCCATAACCATGCCAACGACCTATTGGAAGAATAAATTCTAGTCCTGCATCATCAGCAAGTTGAGCAGCCTTTACATTATTTTCCCAGGACGCGACCCAATATTCCGGAGCCTTTGTCATCGTAAGACCCCCAGAACAATTCATGCCAAACAAGCCCAACCTAAATTTGTTCTCGTTGTACATTCGTGTTTTGAACCGGCTCATCCCTTCCCCCGGTGACGAAGAATATACTTTAATTTAAATGTTAAGTTTTTATCACACCAACTCTTTGACATCCCCTCAAATTAAAACGACGGGGCATCGCCCCGTCGTATAATTCAAAAATGGCAATTGTTCACCCATATTGAGATTCATCAATGAATTTCCCCATTAGGGAGTCTGCCCCAGCTTTTTTCATTGCCTCCAGAAAAATCTGATGTATACGGGGATCTTGATCTCCGTATTCAAGCTGGGCACCACCCTTATTAACATCTACATCCATACCCATGAAAATCCTGCGTTTTTCTTCCATTAGCGGATAACGTAAACCACCACACGCAACCGCCAGATAACGAGATGGTATGGCCGCAGCATTAAAATGCTGATGAAACATCATATCAGGAGGAGCAAAAACAGTACCGTGGGTCCAATCAACTCTCGTAAAATCCTTATCCCCCTCATACCAAAGAAGGGAATAACCGTGACCCGTTACACACATAACGTGGAAATCTGCCCCATGCCGATGACCCTTTTTATAGGTCCCGACTGGCATTTCCGACATATGTGCATGCATTGCACCATCAGCGAGAACAAACATCATATTTGACCCACCAGCGCCTCTCGCCTCCCATTTTTGTAACTCAAACGTCTGTAAATCTGGAATAAAATTTGTTTCCCACATATGACGGCCTGGACGTTTTGGTATAAACGTACCCTCTCCCGCATAATAATCTGCCGATCCCTCACGGGTTGGGAAACGAAAAGAATTATTGAATAAAAAATCATAATCATGAAACACATTCATAATCATAGGCATATTGTTAGTTGAGGATAAACGGGCAGGTTCTTGCCCTGAACCATTGAAATGCTGATATTTGGCATTAAGAGGTAAAGCAAACAAGCTTCCCTTGCCCCACTCAAAACTGTGTTTAGTTCCATCAGCCGTTTCAACCTGGGTGCTGCCTTGCCCTGCAAGGCAATAAACCACCTCTTCAAACATATGTTGTTGAGGAGATGTTTTTCCGCCCGGTTGAAGTTCCAGAACGAATACCGACAACCAATCGCCTCTTCCCTTAAGATGAGCGAATGCGCCATGTGCATCGAAACGCGCCCAAGGCTTTACATCTATTTTCGGAAGATCAATTCCAAAATCTTCAACAATGGGGACCCCTTCGCCCTCGCACCAATCAAGGAATGGGTCCGAAAGAAACGGTTTTTCATCTACTTCAGATCTTACTTCTTGTTCGATCGTGTCCATTTTTATTTTCCCAATAAAAAATTATTCAATTTTCTTAAAGCCAATTCCACCTGCTTTATCCTAGTGTGGGTAACCCCAATGGTGCAAGTCGTGTATGAATGTAACGTAAAATACCCATAATTTTTTTATAGCCCGTAACTTTTCCAGGAACCATTAATTTCCAATAAAAAAGTCATCTATTGCGAGACTATATTTTAGAAGATAAAATTAAAAAGAAAATTCTTTTTGTGTCAGAAGAAAGCCCAGGAGAACAATAAATTGGCTAAACACAAGGCTGAAACTTTAAAAATAAATGACTGCAACATACAAAGTCTCCGAGGCGGATCGGGCGAGACAATGCTGTTTTTGCATGGGGCGGGTGGAATTAATGGCTGGACGCCCTATTTAGATGCGCTTTCTGACCGGTTCAATCTAATAGCTCCGAGCCACCCTGGTTATGGCAATTCGGATAATCCAGACTGGTTAGATAATATGGCAGACCTAGCCTATTTCTACCTAGATTTTATTGAACAACAAAAACTAGACCAAATTCATTTAATTGGGCATTCCCTTGGTGGCTGGCTCGCAAGTGAAATTGCTGTAAGAAATGCTGAACGTATTAAAACATTAACTTTGGTTGCCTCTGCAGGACTACGTGTAATTGGGGAGCCAATGGGTGACATTTTTATGTGGAGCAAGGAAGAACGGGCACACAACCTTTTCTACGACTCAAAACTTGCAGAGCAGAGATTGTCAGAAAACCTTTCGTTAGAAGAAGAAGACATGCAACTTAGGAATTTTTTTACCACTGGAAAACTTTCCTGGAACCCCCGTTTTCATAACCCCCATCTCGACAAATGGCTGCATAGAATAAAAATTCCAACGATGATAATTTGGGGTGATTCCGACAAAATTTTTCCACCGGCCTATGGGGAAGCCTATAAAAATGCGATACCGGGCTCCCAGTTACTAGTAATTCCAAATTGTGGGCACGTTCCCCACCAAGAAAAACTGACGGAATTTTTAGCAGGGATAGACACTATTACCAAAGGAGCCAAATGATGAGATTTTCATTCTTTCACTTAATGCCCTATGGTGCCGTTGATCTGGAGGCTATTACGGAAACAGCCTGGATTGTATTTTCTAACAGCAATTATGACCCGAAGGAAGGTCACAAACTTTATAACAGATATCTCGACGAGTTAGAGTATGCCGATCAACTTGGTTTTGATGGCGTTTGCGTTAATGAGCATCATCAGACAGCTTACGGCATGATGCCACAACCCAGCGTTTTAGCTGGAGCACTTTCCCGAAGAACAAGCAATGCTAAAATTTGTGTTTTAGGGCGTGCCCTCCCACTAACCGAAAACCCCCTATCAATCGCGGAAGAATATGCGATGATAGATAACGTAACCGGTGGCCGTCTTATTGCTGGATTTGTTAGGGGAATTGGTTGCGAATACCATTCTTATATGGTCAACCCTAGTGAATCTCTGTCACGATTTCACGAGGCACACGATTTAATTTTACAAGCATGGACTAAACCAGGACCAACCCCTTTCGAAGGCAAATATTACCGTTTTCAATATGTTAACCTTTGGCCACGCCCTTATCAACAACCGCATCCGCCTATCTGGATTCCGTCACAAGGGTCCACGGAAACCAAAGACTGGGCGTCTCATCCTGACCGGAAATATACTCTTTTGATGACATTCAGCCCTGTTAAAAATGTAATACGAAATCTAAATGCATACGCGGAAAAATGCCAGGAATACGGTTACCAATGTTCACCTGAACAACTAGGTTGGGCTTTGCCACTTTATGTGGCTGAGACTGATGAAAAAGCAATAAAGGATGCACGCCCCCACGTCGAAAATTTCTTCAATAAATTTATCCTAGCTCCCACAGAGTTTCGTATGCCTCCGGGTTATTCCTCTATTAACTCTTATAAAATGATAATGGAAAATAAAATGAAATTCCGGGAACAATTCTTGTCTATAGAAATGTTGATGGAAAACGGCATGTTCGTTTGTGGAAGTCCGGCTACCGTTGCTGAAAAACTCGAAGGTTATCAAAACGAAATGGGTTACGGCAATTTAGTTATTATGGGCCAATTTGGTACTTTAGGGCATGAAGCAGTTAAAACGAGTATGCAAATGTTTGCTGAAGAAGTGATGCCTAAACTCCGCCCCATAGGAATGTCAAGCGCCGCAGCTGCGGAGTAGAAATTTAGCTACATTTGCAAAAACGGCATGATAATACCCTAACAATCTAAATCTTGACTTAAATACGACGTCCAGTAGGACTTTTTAACGGCTGCTTCCAAGTTCCGTCCTAGAAAGAGGTATACTAAAGGAAAACCTTAATCATTAACCTAAAATTTTATCGATCATTGCTAAATCCTGTTCATCCATTTTCCAATCGGCTGCAGCAGCATTTTGTGCTAGCTGTTCTCTGCGTGTTGCCCCTGCAATCACACTAGCAGTAATTTTTTGAGAAGAAAGCCACGAAATTGCTAGGGTGAGTAGATTAAAACCGCGTGAGTTTGAAAATTTTTCGAGTTCTTCCAAACGTCTAAAATCCACTTTGGCCATGGCTGCCTCTCCTTCCAATCGACTTCCTTTTGGGGCATCAGCCCCCCGCCGGTATTTTCCCGTAAGGAGACCTTTTGCTATAGGATAGTAGGGCAAAATTTTCACATTTCTTGAATTACAAATTGGCTTGAGATCTGTTTCAATACCCCTATCCAATACGTTCCAACAATTTTGTGCTGTTACAAACCCTCTATAATTTTCTTTAACTGATATTGTTTGAGCTTCCTCTAACTGCATCCCAGAAAAATTTGAACAACCAAACAATCGGATTTTTCCAACGGTAACTAAATCATTTAATGTACCAAGTGTTTCTTCGATAGGTGTAGAG
Source organism: Pseudomonadota bacterium (assembly GCA_036339375.1). Taxonomy (GTDB): domain Bacteria; phylum Pseudomonadota; class Alphaproteobacteria; order MPNO01; family UBA2964; genus JAYZBC01. The sequence goes on from JAYZBC010000025.1 coordinate 56,930, forward strand.
GAATCAGGAGTATGTATTTGATAAAGATCAACGTGGTCTGTCCGCAATTTTTTGAGGCTTAAATCAATAGCTGCCATAATATTTTCCCTGGTACCTTTCCCTTTTCCGGGGACATGTTGCATTGTCAGGCCAAATTTCGTGGCGAGAATTACTTCATGACGACAATCTTTCAAAGCGTTTCCAATAAACTCTTCAGACAATCCACCACCATAATTTTCTGCTGTGTCGAAAAAAGTGATTTCCGCTTCAAGAGCCGCTTTTATTACTTCTTTACTGGCCTCCTCATTAATACGTCGGCCGAATGCGTTACATCCTAAACCAACAATCGAAATATCAAATCCCTCCTCACCACCAATCTTACGAGTTTCCATGATCCTCATCCCTTTTTCACCTAAAGCCAGTAATTCAAACAGAAATTACAAAAAATTAGTTAACAATTTGGTAATTTGTTATTTTTTTAACGGCAAATAGGTTAGAACATAAGCAATAAATTCGCACTGACAGAATTACCCTTAAACTTCGAATCCAATCGAGCCCTTAATTTGAACGAAAACCTATCCAAAAAAAAGCCCCGCACTTCAAATATCAAATCGGGCAATATAATTCTTTCATCTAGAGACGAATTGACCGCATATTCCACAGCTTTTATTAGCAGCGGAATTTTACCCATGATCCAGCTGATTGTGCCTCTTTGGTGTTTGGTCGAATTGGGAATGTCGGCTACGATGATTGGGATAGCAGCCGGTGCGAGGTCACTTTTAGCAGCCTTTTTTTCAATTCACAGTGGAGCTTTGTTGGACCGTATTGGCGTTCGACGGGTAATGGTTTTTTGTACCGTTGTTAGCATTGCCCTTACTCTAGTTTATCCTCTGGTGCCCATTATAACCTCTGTAATAGCAATTCAGTTAGCCATGATTGTTCTTCTGCAATTAGTTACAGGTTTCTTACACACAATCGGATGGATCGGTTCCCAAACACAGATTGGACAATTAAGCAAAGGTTCTCCAAAACACATGGGACGGTTTACCGCTGTAACCAATTTAGCTCTTTTTTTTACACCCCCGTTAGCCGGTTGGGCATGGGATTTTGGCCAAAGTACAAATTACGGGGGCGCGTGGCTGGCTTTCATTGTTATAGCGTTATGTAATGTATTGCTTTGGGTTTCAGTTGCTCTAATGCCAATTCCAAAATCTGTTTCCGTCCCAACTTCTTTTCCTCTACTGCGATCACTCTCACCATCTTTAATAGACTACAAACAAGCGTTTCACCTGTTTTTAACTCCCACTGTCGCTTTTGTCGTTGTCGCCTCTTTCCTTATAAATGGTTTAATTCAAGTTAGGATGAATTTTATGTCCCTTTACATGGAATCTGTGGGCTATGAAGGAAGAATTATCGGGTTAATGATGGGTCTTGCTTTTTTAATAGCAGGAATAACTGCACTGCCAACTGAGAGAGCGAAACGTTACATGGCACCGCATTGGATTGTTCTTTTAATGATAATTCTGACAGCCCTGGGAAATGGGTTGGTACCGTTATTTGAAGGAATTTCGGGTCTCACTTTTTCTACAATTTTATTTGGTGGGGGCGTTGGGTTAGGCATGGCCTATGTACTAATGTTACTTTCTAGGAGTGTCCCAATTAGTCAATTTGGCTTGAGTGTAGGATTACGAACAACGGGAAACAGGGTGGGTGCTACAATCGTTCCACCAATTGCGGGGCTTGCTATTGACTTTGCAGGTGGGGATATTGGTGTCGGATTTTACGTTATGTCTATCATATTTTCGTTAGGAGCTTTGGGGATTGGAATATTAGCAATACGGTCAAAAAACTTAAAATATACTTTTTTATAAGAATTAACTTGGCATCATATTCAAACTATGAAAAAAGCAGCCAAACGGTTTTCTAAAAGGATAAAATCATGACGGACAGCAAAAACCCAGAGACGATAGCCCTACATGGTGGATGGCGCCGTGACGAAAGTACGACTGCTGTAGCAGTTCCAATTTATCAAACAACGTCTTATCAATTTGATAGCCCTGATCACGCAGCCAAGTTGTTCGGACTAGAAGAGTTGGGGAATATTTATACCCGAATTATGAACCCTACTACTGATGTATTCGAAAAGCGTGTAGCTGCTTTAGAAGGTGGCGTTGCAGGACTTGCCACAAGCTCGGGACAAGCCGCTGAATTTATTGCTATCACAAATATTACACATTCGGGCGATAACATTGTGAGTTCAACAGATTTGTACGGAGGAACTTGGAACTTATTTCAAAATACTTTGAACACGATGGGAATTGAAGTGAGATTTGTAGATCCTGCAGACCCAGAAGCCTTTCTCAGGGCAACAGACAAACGTACCCGTTGTTATTTCGCGGAGACTTTGCCAAATCCAAAACTTGAAGTCTTCCCCATTGGTGAAGTAGCAAAAATCGGTATAGAACATGGAATTCCATTAATTATGGACAATACAGCCTCTCCAATTATCTGCCGTCCGATCGATCATGGTGCTGCTATAGTTGTACATTCCACCACCAAATATATTGGCGGTCATGGTACTTCAATTGGTGGAATGATTGTTGATAGTGGTAATTTCGATTGGAGTACAAATAGTGACCGATTTCCTATGCTCAACCAACCAGATCCAAGTTACCACGGTGCTATATGGACGGAAGCAGTAAAACCACTTGGCCCAATCGCTTATATAATTAAAGCTAGAGTAACCCTCCTACGTGATATTGGCGCTTCCATGAGCCCATTCAATTCATTTCAATTTATTCAGGGACTTGAAACCTTAGCACTTCGTATGGAACGTCATTGCCAAAATACAAAAGCTGTTGCCGACTTTTTATCAGGACATGAAAAAGTTGAGCGTGTAATTTATCCGGGCCTGATGGAAGGAGAACCCAAACGTCGCGCAGATACCTATTTATCAGGAGGATATGGTGCTCTTGTTGGGTTTGAACTTGTAAAAGGTGCAGAAGCCGGGAAAAGTTTTATTGAAGCTTTAGAACTATTTTACCATGTGGCGAATATTGGCGATTCAAGAAGCCTTGCAATTCATCCAGCGACAACGACCCATTCTCAACTTAGTAAAGAAGAACAGCTGAAAACGGGGGTCACAGAAGGATACGTTCGTTTAGCAGTTGGCATTGAGCACATTGACGATATTCTTGAAGACCTTAAAAATGCTCTTGATATTGTTTAATCGTAAAAAGTCACAAATTTAAAATGAAGTCCGGAATGCATCCAAAGCCAAGTTTTCCCACAACACGTATGCGGCGTAATCGCAGTCATCAATGGATCCGAAATTTAGTGGCTGAAAACAGCCTCTCTGTAAATGACCTCATTTTACCTCTATTTGTCCATAGCGGTAACGAACCGAAAATTGAAATTCCATCATTACCGGGTGTCAACAGGCTTTCTGTCGAACAACTTGTCTCAGAAGTGGGTGAAGCTAAAGATTTAGGAATACCCCTGGTCGCCATTTTTCCAGTTATTGAACCATCTTTAAAAACAGAAGAAGCGGAAGAAGCATATAATTCAGATAATTTAATTTGTCGCGCTGTTTCTGCAGTAAAAAAAGAGTCTCTGGAAATTGGCATTATGTGTGATGTCGCCCTCGACCCATTTACAAGCCACGGCCATGACGGCCTTTTAAGAGATGGAATTATATCAAATGATGAAACCCTTGAAATCCTATGCAAACAGGCCATTGTCCAAGCTAACGCTGGCTGTGATGTCATAGCACCCTCGGATATGATGGATGGACGCATAGGTGCAATACGTTCTGCATTGGATGCAGAGGACATGGAAAATGTTTTGATAATGTCATATGCCGCTAAATTTGCATCTGGATTGTATAATCCCTTCAGAAATGCTGTCGGCTCTTCAGCTAGTTTAGGTAAAGCAGATAAAAAAACCTATCAAATGGACGCAGCTAATTCTGATGAGGCATTACGTGAGGTCGCCATGGACATTGAAGAGGGAGCTGATATGGTCATGGTCAAACCTGGCTTGTTCTATCTCGATATCCTTTTACGTGTAAAGTCTGCGTTTTCAATGCCTACATTTGCTTATCAAGTTAGTGGAGAATACGCTATTCTTAAAAGCGCGAGTGCCAAAGGTTGGGTGGATGGAGATGCAATAATGCTGGAGGCTCTTATAGCATTAAAACGAGCTGGAGCTGATGGAATTCTTACATATTCAGCTTTGGAAATAGCCCGGGAACTCCAAAAAAATTAACTCAAATTTATCCCTCTTATTAAAATCCATAGAATTTGGTATGGCTAATTTGATAAGAAATTACCAACTAAAAGGAATTAGCAAGATAAATCAGCATAACCGCCCCGATAAAAAATAATGGGCTTAACGTCCAAACCGGAAGAAACTAAGTTTTTTACTTCGCCTGCAACTATTACATGATCACCGCCATCAAAAAGAGAGGTGATACAACCCTCCAAATTTGCAAGGCAACCCCGCAGAATAGGGCATCCGTTTTGTCCTTTATCGTATTCAAAACCTACCCATTTCTCGGGACCGCTTTCTGCGAAACGTTTGGATACTTCTTTTTGTTCCGCCGACAAAATGTTTATACCGAAACCCCCTCCTACTATGAAAGCGTCAAAACTTTGTATTTTCCTATCAAGACAAAATAAAACCATGGGGGGATCAAGAGACAAAGATGTAAAAGAATTTGCCGTTAGTCCTACAGGCGTACCATCAGCCTCCAATGTAGTAATAACTGTTATCCCGGTGGCAAAACAACCAACAGTGTTCCGAAACTCTTTTGAATCGACCGTCATGGAGACCACCTTAATAGTTATGATTTATAGGATGATGGCGTGGATAACCATCGATGTCAAAAAATGTGCCGTGGAGTCTATTTTTTTACAAATGTGTAATAAAGACCTCGGCCACTTGCTATAAGTTTAGTATCAGAATCAAAAATTTCAGCTTTGGCGGTAGAAAATGTTTTACCAATTCGGATAATACTTCCAACAGCTTTTAGACTTCCAGGCATTGCAGCCCTATGATAATCAATCCTCATATCAACCGTTGGCGCTGGAGAACCTAGTTTGGCTGCTATCATGAAGTCAGCAGCTACATCCACAAGGGCGCCAAGTATGCCTCCATGTGTTACTTTGGCTTTAGGGTTTGAAATCATTTCCTCCCGCCATTTCATTGTAATTTCTATTTTATCCTCGTTGAGTTCAACAATGTTTAAACCCATCCACTGGTTAAAATGATTAGCTACCAACCGCTTTTGCAATTCTTCAATTGTTTTTATGTTTTTTGACACTTTTTTCTCCTGGTAAACGAAACATATTTTTAGCATGAAATATATTTCACGGGGCAGTTAAACTAAGAAACCTTTTGAATAAAATTTGATATACTAAAAATAATTAACCAAACTTTTCAAAAGATCTGGGCACACCAAAGTTTCTAGTGTTAAAATTGATAACGTTTTTTAAGACCATATTTTTCAAATTTTAAAATGAATTTATGAACGATTCGTCTAACATTCACCTAGAAAAACAATTTGTGGCAACTCCTGCTTTACCATGCCCGTACATTCCTGGGCAGACCGAACGCAAACTCGTTACAGAATTAGTCACAAAAAAAGCAGTCGATTTTTATGAAGAGCTTTCACAAATCGGCTTCCGACGAAGTCATGGACTCGCTTATAAACCCATATGCCCCAATTGTAACTCTTGTGTTCCAGTGAGAATTCGTGTTGGTGATTTTAAATGGACCAGAACGTTTCGCCGTATGATGAAACAAAATGTTGACTTGCTAAGTAAAGACATGGTCGCCCACGCTACAATAGAACAATACAATTTGTTTAACCGATATCAAAGATTTCGCCATACTGGTGGAGAGATGGCCACCATGGCTTTTCGTGATTTTCAGGCGATGGTAGAACATAGCCCAATAGAAACTCGAATAATCGAATTTAGAGATATACATGAAGATTTAGTTGGCGTTATGTTAGCGGATAGACAAAAAGATGCACTTTCCGCTGTTTACAGTGTTTTTGATCCAAGGATAAAAAAACGTGGACTAGGTACATACATGGTTTTATGGATGGTAAAACGCGCAGAAGAACTGAAGCTTTCTTATATTTACCTTGGTTATTGGGTTAAAGAGAGTTCAAAAATGTCTTATAAAGAACGTTTTAGACCTTTGGAGGGCTTTACCACCAAAGGTTGGAAAACTCTTCGAAACTCTGCATAAATCCTCCATAAGAGATCCTATTCAATTAACTATAAAAGCCACCCTTTTATTGTTCTGAGTGAATTTTGGTATAGTTGCACCAAATTTTACGAACAGATAACATCAACTAGCTGATCAGGTCTATTTTAATTACGAAGCGCACTCCAGTGATAACTACACTACCTTTTTTGAAATTTTTGGGAGAAAAAAGATGGTTAAAGAAATTGTTTCAAAGAACATCAAAGTAAAATCTAATTCTAGCCGTCGGAAATTTTTGAGGGGAGCTGCAGGAGCAACAGCTGCTACGGTTGCTGTATCTAGTTTTCCCGCACCTGCGTTATCCAAAGGCCACTTACAATGGCGAATGGTTACGACTTGGCCAAAAAATTTTCCGGGCCTTGGGACTGGTGCTAATTTATTAGGAAAGTTAATTACTGACGGTTCTGGCGGACGACTTACAGTGAAAGTATACGGTTCAAAAGAAATTGTTCCAGCATTTGAATCACTTGATGCAGTCGCAAGTGGAACCGTTGAAATGGGACATGGTGCCCCTTATTACTGGAAAGGAAAGGTTGCAGCTTCTCAATTTCTTGCGTCTGTACCCTTCGGTATGACCGCACAGGAGGTTAATGCGTGGTACCAATGGGGAAACGGCCAAAAATTTGGGGACAAAATTTATAATCAAATGGGTGCTAAATTTTTTCCTAGCGGAAATACTGGTGTCCAAATGGGTGGTTGGTTTAACAAAAAAATGGATAGCATTGGTGATTATAAGGGTTTGAAAATGCGTATACCCGGACTAGGGGGTGAGGTAGTTAAGGCAGCCGGTGGCAATGTTGTTAATCTCCCTGGGGGAGAAATCCCACCTGCACTTCAATCTGGTGCCTTAGATGCAACGGAATGGGTTGGCCCATATAATGATCTGGCATTTGGTCTTTATAAGAGTGCGAAGTATTACTATTTTCCTGGTTGGCATGAACCAGCAACAGTGCTTGATAACTTCATTAACATTAAGGCTTGGGAAAAATTGCCAGGGGATCTCAAGTCAGTTGTTACAGCAGCAAATGCTGCGGTAAATCAAATAGTGCTTAGTGAATTTATGGCGCGAAATAACGCTGCCCTGCAAACCCTAGTAGGGAAACACAACGTAAATTTGGTCAAATTTCCAAATGCTGTGTTAAACGGTCTAGGAAAACTCGCGGGCGAGGTCATGAGTGATCTTGCTTCCAAGGATGCCCTAAGTAGGGAAGTAATGGATGATTACCTAAAATTCAGAAAAGGGGCGCTTTCTTGGTCAAGCCGCGCAGAAGGTACCTATCTTCCTGCACGTTCGTTACCTTTCAAATATGCTTCGCCATCCAAATAAGAAGCCAAACTTTGCCTTTAAAACTGGCGGGTAGATCCCGCCAGTTCTGTTTTGTAACTCTTTCTAACCAAATAAAAGTCTTGGTAGCCATGTTGCTAGTTCTGGCCAAAAAGCCAAAATGATTAATCCTAAAACCTGAATAGTTACAAAGGGAATGATCCCTCGGTAAATATCCATGGTGGTAACGGATTCAGGGGCAACACCCCTTAAGTAAAATAGTGCAAACCCGAATGGCGGTGTAAGGAAACTGGTTTGCAAATTTATGGCAATCATCACACCGAACCACACCGGATTTAAATCCATACCTAACAAAATAGGCCCTACAATTGGGACTACTACAAAAATAATTTCAATAAAATCAAGGAAAAAACCCATTAAAAACATTAATGCCATAACGGCAAACATAGCGCCAAACGCCCCGCCTGGAATGTCTTTAAGTAACGCTTCTACAATATCGTCCCCTCCGAACCCTCTGAAAGTGAGGGAAAAGATAGAAGCTCCTAATAAAATGACAAAGACCATCGAGCTAATACTCAATGTAGAACGCATAACCTCACGAAGGATCACGATACTGAATTGTTTATGGCTGGCGGCTAATACAACAGCACCTACGGCGCCAACTGCTGCAGATTCTGTTGGCGTTGCCGCTCCAGCCAAAATTGAGCCAAGGACGAGTGTAATAAGTAAAGCGGGCGGAACCAAAACTTTTAATATTCTTTGTCCAAGATCATCTGGGCGCCCTTCTTGGTCAACGAGTGCAGGGCAAGACTTTGGATGCAAGACGGCCTTAAGTAAAATCCATCCGATATAAAGACCAACCAAAACAAGTCCAGGCAAAAAGGCACCAGCAAATAAATCAACAACCGAAACTGGGTCAGGGGCAAAATTTCCTTTTCCTAGCTGTGCCTGTGTATTAGCACCCTGAAGTATATCCCCAAGCAAGACCAGTACAATGGACGGCGGAATGACCTGCCCCAGTGTCCCAGAGGCACAAATTGTCCCAGTCGCCAATTTTGGATCATAACCTGCTTTGAGCATAGCAGGCAGACTGAGCAAACCCATTGTAACCACTGTTGCTCCGACAATACCAGTCGACGCAGCAAGAACCGCACCAACTGCTATAACTGAAATTCCAAGTCCACCCCTTAAACGACCAAACATAAGGCCCATCGTTTCCAAGAGTTGTTCCGCAATTCGGGATCTTTCCAACATTACCCCCATGAAAACAAATAGAGGCACCGCCACTAAAACCTCGTTTGTCATCACTCCTATAAAACGCGATGGGATCGCACCAAATAAAAGGTTGAGATCAAATACATGGAAATAAGTGCCAATAAGAGCAAAAACCAAAGGCACCCCGGAAAGGGTAAACGCCACAGGAAAACCGAAAAGGAGAACACCACAAGTGGCTATAAACATCAAAAGTGCAAGAAACCCGGCCTCCACACTCAGATTCTCCCCAAACCTACTTTATCTTTTGGAATTAAATGTTTCTGTTTGCTAATGATCAAAATACTTCGAGACGCAAGCGAAATTCCTTGTAGGGCAACACAGATGCAAAAACCCCAAATTACTGTTTTTAGTAAAAACAGGCCAGGTAACCCGCCAGCTTCCCGGGATTCTTCTAAACCCTTCCAACTCTTAAGCACATAATCCCAGCTGCCAAAAAAAGCCAAAGTGATAACCGGTAGCAAAAGAAAAACGACACCTAAAAGATCTACCCAGGCTTTTTTTTCATCCGACTTAGGACGATAAAAAATATCAACTCTTACGTGTCCATTATGCAAAAGTGTGTAACCAGCACCGAGCATAAAAACAATACCGTGAAGCCATACATAAGACTCTTGCATCCAGACCCAACCTAAAGAAAATACATACCTAAAAACAACAACAGCGAATGTAACTAGGACCATAGCTAGGGTGAGCCAAGCTATCCCCCGACCAACTGTGTCATTAAAATTATCAATAACCCTCACAAGTGCGACGAGTACTTTCATCTCGGTTTCCTAAATTTCTAAAACTTATTTAAACGTGAAAAACCCTTGGGGGCGAGGCGCCCAAATTGCGCACGTTTTCCGAACCAATCTCGTAGATTGGTTTCCCTACGGCTTCGTTGGCCAGTTTTCCAAACTAGTCCATCAGAGATATTAAACACTTTGACATCTGATAAACCACCATCTTTATAACTTTGTAATTTGACACCTCGGCCCCTGGACATTTCAGGAATTTCGCGAAGCGGAAAAATTAGCATTTTGTGGTTATCTCCAATCACAGCTACAAAATCTGAGTTTTCCGGAAGGGCTGAACAAGCACAAGCTTTTATTGCATTAGGCACATTAAGCACCTGTTTCCCACTTCGAGTTTGGGCAATTACTTCGTCTTCAGATACAACAAACCCTCGGCCATCCGAAGCCACCACCAATAATTTTTGTTTGGGTTTGTAAATTAATAAATCTACAATTTCGTGATCATTACCGAGTCCAACCAAGAGGCGTACCGGCTCTCCTTGCCCCCTCCCTCCAGGTAATTTATCACAGCCAATTGTGTAGAATCGTCCATTAGTCCCAAAAATTAAAACTTTATCTGTTGTTTCCGCTTTTAAAGCAAACCGAAACCGATCGCCCTCTTTAAATTTTACAGCAGAAAGGTCTTCAATATGTCCTTTGATTGCTTTTATCCAACCTTTTTGAGAACAAATAACAGTAATTGGTTCTTTTTCTGTAACTGCCATCAGTGGAAGAATTTTAGCACTGGGAGCTGTTCCTATTTCTGTTCTCCTTTTTCCCAATTCAGTCTTCTTACCAAATTTTTTTCGAATTTCACTCAATTCTTCGGAAATTTTTTTCCATCTCATGGTTTGATTTTTTAATAAAAAATTTAACTGATCTCTTTCCTTTTCCAGCTCTGTTATTTCCTTTCGAAGCTTTATCTCTTCTAACTTTCGTAATGCTCTTAACCTAATGTTCAAAATAGCTTCCACTTGGCCCTCGCTTAGTCGCCATTTGTTCATCATAATTTTTTTTGGATCATCATCCTCTCTGATAATTAAAATTACTGCGTCAATGTTAAGATAAACTAACATATAGCCATCGAGCACCTCGAGACGCTTTTCTATTTTGTTTAGTTGGTTTTGGCTGCGGCGAGTTAGCACTTCATGACGGTGATCTAAATATGCCTGTAGAACGCTCCTTAAATCTAAAACTCCTGGAATTTTCTTTGAGTTTAACACGTTTAAATTCAGCCCAACCCGAACTTCCAAATCTGTATTTTGAAACAATGCTTCCATTAAAATTTCTGGCGAAATAGACCGAGTTCGAGGTTCCAAAACGAGCCGAACATCAGCTGAAGATTCATCCCTAACATCCTCAAGCAAGGGTAATTTTTTTTCCAGCAAAAGCTCTGCAATTTTTTCGACCAGTCGTCCCTTTTGTACTTGGTAGGGGATTTCACTTACTACAATTTGCCATAGACCGCGTCCTAAGTTTTCGACCTCCCAACGAGCACGAAGCCGAAAACTGCCCCGACCAGTGGAATATGATTTTTTAATCAAATTAGGAGCCTCAGCTAAAATGCCTCCAGTTGGAAAGTCAGGGCCGGGCATTAAAGATAGAATTTTATCTAAAGTTGCCTTCGGATATTTTATTAAATGTATTAGCGCTTGGCAGATTTCGTCTAAATTGTGAGGGGGAATTGAAGTCGCCATTCCTACAGCAATGCCAGTTGCTCCATTGGCAAGCAAATTCGGTACAGCCGCTGGCATTAACGCTGGTTCGTCTTCAGTGCCGTCGTAGTTTTCTTGAAAGCTTACTGCATCCTGGTTGATGCCGTCTAGCATAGCCAAGGCGTAGTCGGTTAACCTAGCTTCGGTATAACGCATCGCAGCAGCCGAATCCCCATCTAGGTTCCCAAAATTACCCTGTCCTTCTATAAGAGGAAAACGGGCCGCAAACTCTTGTGCCATTCTTACCAAAGCATCATAGACGGCTGTGTCACCATGCGGATGGTATTTTCCAATTACATCTCCAACCACACGGGCACATTTTTTAAAACCAGTCCTTGGATCTAAATTTAACTGTTGCATTGCAAATAGTAATCGACGATGAACCGGTTTCAAACCGTCACGTACGTCGGGAAGAGAGCGAGAGGTAATTGTAGACATAGCGTAAGCGAGATACCTTTCTCCAAGCGCAATGTCTAAAGGAATTTCAGCGGTATTTGTTGTGGTTTCCGTTACTTTTTCCATGAGATACTTTATACACTATATATAGTAGCCAAGCACTAAAAACACCCTAAATTTGTTTAATTGGATAAAATCAACGAAATTTACTTGAAAGTTTAGACTCGATTCTTTTCAAAAAATTCTGCGAGCCTAATACGGGCCGCTGGCAGTTTTTGATTTACATCATTCAGTGCGTGACGAGCGAGAAAATACCCGGTCAAAGTAAACCCTTTAGAAAGACAAGCACTTTCAACTTTGTGTTCGTCTTGAGAAATAAAAAAAGCTGGAAGATCTAAAAGTTTTTTACGATATTTTTTTCCTGCTGCAGCAGAAACTGAACGACCAGATTTAGGAGACACGTAAATTAAATCTTGTTTTGATCCAGTAGCAGCACATTCGGTTAAATCTAAACCAAACCCTAGATGCTGGAGAAGTTTCATTTCCCAACGTAAATACCGAATTTCCCACCCAGTTTTTCCTAAGAATTCAATTAATTGAGTCAATTCCGCAAACTGTTCTGGAACTGGCGCGCGTTCTGGCAATACTACATCAAGAATTGCAGTCGCCGAGCTTAATGCTATCAATGGTAATGGATCATTAAATAAAACAGCAGCATTGGATTTAACGAGTTCTCCTATAAAAGTGCCAAGATGTTCGATAAGCCGACCTTTCCATTCCACTCGCAAATGATTTCCAGGCTGGTATAGACCACGATTTCGGGTACTAGAGCCTGCACGTACCATGCCTGAATGACGACCGTGTTTATTAGTCAATAAATTTACAATTAGAGAATTTTCGCCATAACGGCGAGTTGACAATACTAGACCTTCATCTTTCCAAATCATAATGGTTTATAACGGATTGCCTGCTGATTGGTATATAAATTAAAATAATCTTTTACATACAACAATTTTAAACAAAGCATTGAATTGAAACGACGAAGATTTATTAATGGCTTGATTGGAATTTCAGTAGCACCCTTGATTATTGCTAATTCCAAAACTCGAACGCGGTTCATTGAAGGAATTTCCGCAGGTGATCCGGCGTCAGATACTGCCGTGATTTGGGCAAAAACAAATAAATCTGCTCAAATGTTTTTAGAATGGTCGACCACCAACAATTTTGAAAATGGTTTTCGGATTGCCGGTCCTCATGTTTCAAAACAAAACGGACATATTGGAAAAATTGCTTTAAGTGGATTGCCTCCGGGGCAGAAAATTTTTTATCGTATCACCTTTGGTCATAGTAGAAACAAAATTTCTAAAATTGGTAAATTGCAAACTCCACACATGGAGCGTGATGTTAGCTTTGTTTTTGGCGGCGACCAGTGTGGGGCGGGTTGGGGTATCAATCCAGATTGGGGAGGGCTTCGAATATTTGAAACGATGCACAAAACAAACCCGGATTTTTTGATCCACCTTGGTGATCGAATTTATGCTGATACGCCTCTACAGGAGAGTGTATATATTGGGAATAATTCTTATTGGCGCAACATCGTTACACCAGAAAAATTACAACCTGCACAAACTCTTGAAGAATTTAGAGGAAATTACAGTTATAACTTTCTTGATAGACATTTTAGAAAATTTTCAGCGGAAGTCCCGATTATGGCGACTTGGGATGATCATGAAGTCACTAATAATTGGTGGCCTCACCGACGTTTTAGCAAACGTTTAATCGAACACAAGGGTTATATTAACAGGGATGTAGATTTCCTCCTGCAAAACGGGCGTCAAGCATTCTTTGATTTTACACCAATGTCACGATTTAAAAACGATCCGAACAGAATTTATAGAAAGATCTCCTACGGAAAATTGATTGACGTTTTTCTATTAGATTCTAGAAGTTACCGATCCAACAATAATTTAGAGAAATCGAGAAAATTAGGAGAACATTCAGCGTTACTTGGAAACACTCAAGTAAATTGGTTAAAACAAAGCCTTGCGCATTCTAAAGCTACTTGGAAGGTGATTGGCAATCCTTTACCTATTTCACATACAAGCAAAAACTATCGCCGTCGTTATGATAAATTCGGAAATTATGGGGATTACGAGCCACTACACCGGGAAATCGAAATTGCTGACGTTCTTTCTCACATAAAAAACCAGAAAATCAAAAATGTCGTTTGGTTAGCAGCCGATGTTCACTATTCTGCCGCAAACCATTTCCACGCAGATAGAGCAAGTTTCAAAAATTTCGACCCTTTTTGGGAATTTATTTCAGGGCCATTTCACACGCGACCAGGACGTGGTGTTAGCTTAGATATGACGTTTGGCCCAGAAAGAATTTTTCGGACACCGCGGGCACCTAAAGGCAATTTGCCACCTAGTGAAGAATACCTATACTTCGGACATGGCAGAATTCTCAAAGAAAACAGTGATTTAATTATTACTATACGTAACTTGCAAGGAAAAACGCTCTTTGAAAAACGGATAGCAGCTTCAAAGTAATTTTCTTTAATTTACAAAATCAAGCCCTATTTCCCTATATCGTGCGGGCTCATCAGCCCAACTCTCGCGGACTTTGACAAAAACAAATAAATGGACCCGGCAACGCAGGATTTTTTGCAGCTCTTCTCGCGCTTCAATCCCCACCCGTTTGATTTGTTTTCCCCCTTTTCCAAGGACAATTCCCCGTTGACCCGCCCGCTCTACATAAACAATTTGGTGAATTTTAACACTACCGTCCCCACAGTTTTGCCACTCTTCCGTTTCAACAGTTAGTGAGTATGGTAACTCCTGATGTAGATGAAGAAACAGTTTTTCTCGGGTTATCTCTGCTGCAAATAAACGTTCGTTTAAATCTGTAAGTTGGTCTTCTGGATACAACCAAGGACCACTCGGCAATTCTTCAAACAATTTTTCTAACAAATCTGTTACCCCATCACCATTTAAAGCCGAAACCATAAAAATACTGGGAAAATCAGAAACTTCAGAAAAACCTTTGGTTAGGTTCAAAAGATATGAGCGGGAAATTAAATCTATTTTATTCAACACAAGGATGGGACTTTTGCCGATTTTCTGAAGCTCGAAAACAATATTTATCACGTCTTCATGTAAGCCCTTTTTTGAATCTATCAAAAGAACAATTTTATCGGCATCGTAAACACCACGCCAAGCGGCAGAAACCATAGCTCTATCCAACCTGCGGACGGGAACGAAAATACCGGGTGTGTCAATGAAAACCAACTGGAATGGTTTTTGAGTTAGCACCCCTAAAACACGGGTACGAGTTGTTTGTACCTTATGGGTAACAATAGAAACTTTAGTTCCCATAAACCTATTTACCAGGGTGGACTTCCCAGAATTGGTTGGCCCAATTATAGCAATGTAACCGAAAAATGGTTTGAACTTGTCAATCAAAAGAATTTTTCCTTAGGACATCAAGTAGTGCATTAGCGGCAGCCTGTTCAGCAATTCGCTTTGAATTGCCTTCTCCTGCCCTAGCTTCAAATCCTTTCAATAAAACGGAGATGGTGAATAGTGGTTGGTGATCTGGGCCGCTGCGCTTAATTTCTCGATATTCTGGTAAACCAAGTTTATGAGCTTGCGCCCATTCTTGTAATTTTGTTTTTGGGTCTGTCGGCGGCTCTTTATTTTCGCCCAATATTGGAATAAATAACCCCTCAATTACAAAGCTTGCAGCTTTAAATCCACCATCACAAAAGACTGCACCAAACAAAGCCTCCATCACATCAGCTAGTATTGACTGATTAACCTCTGTCCCTTTTCCTACTGAAACAAATTTTTCGAGACCAATTTTGGAAGCTATAGAATACAGACATTTTTTATCTACCAAACCACTTAAACGACGCGATAATTCTCCTTCATTTTCGTTGTCATAAGTTCTTATCAACAAATCCGAGATTACTAAACCAAGAACCCGGTCCCCAAGAAATTCGAGACGTTCGTAGGAAATTTTTTCTTTACCATCTGTGCTAGCATGCGTCAGAGCGTTTTCAAGCAAATCTGAATCCGCAAATTGATAGCCGACCCGTTCACACAACTCGTTTTTTAAAAGTGCAAAAGACAAAGCTAAATAATAGGTTGAAAAAATCTGCTAAAACGCATGGCTTTAAACCAACCCCAAAACTCAAACAACCCAGCGGTCCCATCAGTAGAAAAAAACAAGACCTCCGCACGCCCTACCAAATTTTCAAAAGGTATGAAGCCTACCCCACCAATATTTGCACGATTGGGAACACGGCTATCAAGAGAATTATCCCGATTGTCGCCTAGGGCAAAATAATGGGATTTTGGGACAATATAGATTGGTGTATTATCAAGGGGACCCGTATCTTCATTTTTTTCAAGAATTTTATAGGCACGGCCATTAGGTAATGTTTCTAAAAACTGTGGCGCTACTTCCAACCGTCCATTTTGGGAAATATTGGTAAACGGCTCAATTCTTTGTCTTGTCACCATTCTTTTATTTAAAAACAATCGTCCACCTTTTATCTGAATACTATCACCAGGCAGGCCAATAATTCGTTTTATATAATCTGTCTTGTTATTTGAGGGTAGCTTGAAAACGGCCACGTCACCTCTTTTAAGTGGCGACGCAAAAAAACGACCCGAAAAAATTTGCGGGCTAAGTGGAAAAGAATGTTTGCTGTAGCCGTATGAAAATTTTGAAACGAAAAGATAATCCCCTATCAGTAAAGTCGGGATCATCGACCCAGAGGGTATATTAAAAGGTTCGTAACCAAATGTTCTTATTATGACAGCTATTAAAACAGCATAACAAACCGTTTTAATGGTTTCCAAAAAGCCACCTTTGCTCAAATTTTTCACTAGAAAAATGCCATTGTTTATTTAAAAGGATGTCCGCGAAAAGCGTACTTCGAAAAACTGATAAATACACCTCTTTCGTTCCCTGTCAATTAAGAGTTGCCTTTGGGGATTACGGAAATAATGACGAAAGCTTCTGCAAGAGGATGTTCATCTGTCAGTGTTAATTCGATATTTGGTTTATATTCTTTCGGGGTAATATCAATTAACCTTTGTTTGGCGCCCCCAGTAAGAATAATGCTCGGCTTGCCACCGGGTAAATTTACTACACCGATGTCTCGCCCAAACACACCCTTACGAAACCCAGTCCCTAAGGCTTTAGAACAAGCCTCTTTCGCTGCAAATCGTTTGGCATAACTTTCCACACGATTTAACCGGCGTTCGGATACTTTTTGTTCAGTTGTTGTGAAAAAACGATTTAGAAATCTATCACCGTATCTTTTCAAGGTACGCTCAATTCGGCGTATATCTATTAAGTCATTTCCAATACCAATGATCATTGTTTTTTTATGCCTTTTGTTGACACTCGCGCGCTTGACCAATCAAAGTCTTCATACGCTTAATTGCTTCACCTAATCCATTAAAGATCCCTTCGCCAATTAAAAAATGACCAATATTAAGTTCAGAAATTTCTGGAATCTTTGCGATTGGAGACACAGTTTCAAAATTTAGACCATGGCCTGCATGACATTCCAAACCAATTTTTTGGGCAAATTCAGCTGCTTCAACAATCAAACGTAACATTTGCTTTTGTTTGTTAGTACCGACCGGAACATCACAATATGCCCCGGTATGTAATTCTACTACAGGCGCACCAACTGACTTGGCAGCTTCTAACTGTTTTGTGTCTGGATCGATAAATAAAGAAACGCGTATCCCTTTTTCAGTTAAACGTTCAATAAAAGGTTTTAGAAAATTAGTTTCTCCTACTATATTAAGGCCTCCTTCCGTTGTTTTTTCCTCTCGTTTTTCAGGAACAATACATACTGCATTTGGATTGTAAAGAAGCGCTATTTCTAACATTTCAGGTGTAGCGGCCATCTCTAGATTTAAAGGTAAATTTATTTCTTCAATTAATTTTTTTATGTCAAAATCTTTGATATGACGACGGTCTTCCCGCAAATGTGCAGTTATACCATCTGCTCCAGCTTTGGCTGCAATTTTTGCGGCATGTATAGGATCCGGGTGGACACCACCACGGGCATTACGAATAGTTGCAACATGATCTATATTAACGCCAAGTCTGAGGTATTGCCCTGACATTTTGTAGCGTTCAATTAATTCCATAAAGGGCTCTTGCGTTTGTCTCAAGGATCTTCTTCGCAACAACACCTGAAATTCGTTTATCTTTTTTTAAGAGATGGACAGCCATCACTTCGCTGGAAGGATCATGGTGACCATAATCTGTTCCAATAACGAGATTGTCTTCCCCGGCATGTTTTATGATGTAATCAAGATGATCTGTGTTTTCACAGGCAACATACATATTGTTATCTTTCAAAGGATTTTCATACCAATCCCAACCGTTCCGCCTGTACCTATCTTCCAAATCACAAAGTACGTACGGCACCCATTGTGCGCTTACTTCCACAAAACCCCATCGCACGTCCGGAAATTTGGAGGGTATTTTCTTTTCAAGGAGGGTGTGAAAAGCCCCAACGACCGCAAGTTTGAATTTCGTAAATGTAGTATCAAACTCAAAAAAATCATGATGCATAACACTACCGTTTGCGGAATGAATACAAACAGCCATATCAAGTTCAGACGCTATTTCGAAAACCGAATAAAACAATTGATCTCCTAGAGCCCGATCACATTCCAAACCTCTCATAAAAATTCCACAAGCTCCGTTTTGCTTAGCAAACTTCATTTCTTCACGGACTTTACCTGGAGACCGTAGCGGTGGAATTGCTACCCAACGCAGCCTTCCGTTAGATTTTCGAAATATATCTGCTAACCAACGATTATATGCTTTTGTTAATGCCAATTCGGCAGCAATATCATCTGTAACAGGGCGCAAATATAATGTTGGGTACAGAATTTGGATATTTATTCCTAGCTCGTCCATGTGAGCCAGTCTGCCTGGAATATCCTCCATTTCCCGTATAGCCCTAGACATTTCTGTTCCAACATTACGATCTTTCCCCATGGGCCTATTTCCCACGAGCCAGTAATTTTTTTGAATGTTTTCTCCGTCGTTGGCTTTAACTGTTTGTCCATACGTCTGAGAAACAATCATGGGAGTGTATTGCTTATCCTCGCCCTCCAAAAATTCCCATGTAGCGGTTGTTTCAAGGACATGAGCATCCGCATCTATTGCACTCATATTTTTAGTCTCCATTTTTATTTCATTTTTGCTCGGGTAACCGAACTTACCACAAAAATTCCTCTCAAAGCCGCCATAATTTCATTTAAATGTTTGTTATCTTTAACTTGAATATCGAGTGACATTTCAAAAAAATCAGTCGTCCTATTGTTAATTTTTAAGTTAACGATATTTCCTAAATTATTTGCCACCACTGTTGTCAAGCTCGCTAATCCACCCCTTTGGTTAGCAAGAACTAATTCTAAACGTCCAACAAATTCTTTCGATTTCGCGGAATTAATATCCCAAGATATATCGACCCACCTTTCAGGCATTTCATGAAAACTTTCAAGAGTTTCACAATCATTCGTATGAACTACCACACCCTTTCCTGGGGTTTGTATCCCTATAATTCGATCACCGGGCAAAGGATGACAACAGCTAGCATAGTGAACAGCCATTCCTGGAATTAATCCGTGAATGGGAATCGATTTTTTATAATTCGCTATTTTTTTTCTTTCAATAATACTTCCACCCTTTTTAGACGGTTTTTCTCCTTTAACAATCATGTCAACTACGATTGATGCCATAAGATTTCCCTGACCAATTGACAAATATAATTCTTCTACCTCTTTCATCCCCAATTTTTCTAAAATAGTTTTCAAGACGGTTTTTGATATGCCATAGCCCCTATCGGAGAAAGCTTTTCCAAGCATCGCTTCCCCTAAACGGAGGTATTCAGAATGTTGCTTAGAACGCACAAATCTACGAATACGTGAACGTGCTTTCCCTGTAACGACAAATCCTTCCCATTCCGGCGCTGGAACACCAGGTGTAGATGTTACAATTTCAACCTGATCACCATTTTTTAATACCGTCCTAAGGGGAACTAAACGACCGTTGATTTTAGCACCCACACAAGAATCTCCTACTTCAGAATGGACCTCATAAGCAAAATCAACGGTAGTGGCCCCTCTTGGTAGTGCAATCAAATCACCTTTTGGTGTAAAGCAGAAGACTTGTTCTTGGAACAAATCTAAACGCGTATGCTCAATTACTTCATCTGGATCAGCTGTATGTTCAAGAATATCTAAAAGTTCATGGACCCATCGATATTCAACAGTTTCTTCTTCTCGGTTTTCTTCTTTGTACTGCCAATGGGCTGCTACACCAAACTCCGCAACCTGATGCATGTTGTGGGTACGAATTTGTATTTCGGTACGCCTTTGTTTTGGCCCTATTATTACTGTATGGATAGATCGATAACCATTTCTTTTGGGAGTGGAAATATAATCCTTGAAACGACCGGGAACACATGGATAATTTCCATGAATTATTCCTAACGCCTGATAACATTCTTTAATTTCCGCTACAACAATTCTAAATGCCATTATATCTGAGAGTTGGGCGAACTCCACATTCCTGCTTTGCATTTTTCGCCAAATTGAATAAGGCTGCTTTTCACGACCAGATAAATCTATTTTTAAACCTTCTGTTCCCAATTTTTCACGAAGTTCTTTTAAAATCGCCCCGATAATCTCTTCTTCCACTGCTTCTGATTTTAAAAACTCTAATCTTGTGACGATTGTTGTTTTTGCATCGGGATAAAGTTCAGAAAATGCTAAATCTTCTAACTCGTCTTTTATACGCTGCATGCCAATTCGTTCAGCTAATGGTGCAAAAATTTCCAAAGTTTCTCGAGCTATTTTAGTACGTCTTTCAGGAGATGGAATGAATTCCAAAGTACGCATATTATGGAGCCTATCCGCTAATTTCACCAGTAATACCCGGATGTCTCGAGAGGTGGCTAGCAAAAGTTTTCGAAAATTTTCGATTTGATGTTTACCAGCTGACTTTTGCTCAAGTTTTGAAAGTTTTGTTACACCATCAACAAGTCGAGCAACAGAGGGGCCAAACAAACCCTTAATTTCTTCAATTGTTGCTATTGTATCTTCAACGGTATCATGGAGAAGGCCAGTCACGATTGTATCAGAATCCATTTTGAGTTCGGTCAAAATTCCTGCAACTTCTAATGGATGAGAAAAATAAGGATCGCCCGACTCTCTTATTTGCGATCCGTGTGCCATCATAGAAAAAACATAGGCGCGATTTAACGCATCTTCATTGGCACCGTTTTCATATGATTTTACACGATCAACGAGTTCAAATTGGCGAATCATAATACGCTCAACCGCACATTTGTTGGTGGGTTACCGTAGCAATGAACTTACTCTAAAAAATTTGATCAATCCGTATATTAAAGACTTACATATGACCAAATTTATTTGTCCTTACTTTTAGGTTTGTCTAAAACCGAACCGGTTTGGTTTTCTATCGCAGCTTGTTTGATGCTTTCTGCAATCATCGCAGCTTCCGCATCTGCGGCCTCGGCAAATTCTTCTTCCATGGCTAAGAGTTCCTCCGCCTCTTCTTCGGGATCATCTGTATCGCCATGTCTTTGCAAACCGTGGATAAGCTCTTCTTCTAATTCTGTTAAAGAAATTGTTTCTTCGGCGATTTCACGAAGTGCAACAACAGGATTTTTATCGTTGTCACGGTCTAACGTAATTTCCTCTCCTTTGCCAACAGAAAGCTCACGAGCGCGTTGTGAGGCTAACATAACAAGGCGGAAACGATTACGAATTTTGTCAACGCAATCTTCAACAGTAACGCGGGCCATGCGTACAACTCCTCATTGATTTATAAACATTACAAAATTTAAGCAACAATTGCGCCGCAATATATGAGAAATTTCTGGTCAAATGCAAGTATTTAGGGGTACAAAGCTATAAAATATTATCATTATTTATATTGGTTTTTACCTTAGAACTTCCAACATTTTTGGTCAGAGGACAAATCATTTATTAAACGGTTGATTGAGCGATGCTTCGTTGGATGAATCCATTCGGGTTCAAGATCACGCAAAGGAAAAAGAACAAATGCACGTAAATGCATTCGCGCATGAGGTAGGACTAATTTAGTACCTTTATTTACGTTAAAGACACATTGGTGGTAAATAAGCAAATCGAGGTCCAAACTTCTGGGTGCATTTGGGCCTGTTCTTACACGCTCAAACTGTTTTTCTATTTCTTGCAACCTTGAAAGAAGAATTATTGGTGTTAATTCTGTTTTAACTTCTGCTACAGCATTAAAAAAGTTGGGTTGGCTAGATATAGGTAATGGGGTGCTTTGATACCATGGCGAACAACGGATAACATCACAAACACTCTCATTAATAGCAACAATTGCCGCTTTAAGGGAACGCAAGGGTGACCCAAACTTTTTGGTTGGCAAATTTCCACCAATTCCTATTAAAATCATTTGCGTCAAATACTCTTTTAAATCAAATAATGTTCTCATCTAGTGAATATATCTTCACTTTCCTTACCAAACCCCAATGTGTCTATATTTTGTTCGCTTCAGCAAGTATTATTTCAAAAGTTGTTTACCATCCGGAGAATAGAATTTTGCAGCCAAGTCCAAATTGCCCTTTATGCCCTCGACTCCTTCAGTATCGTTTAAAAAATAGATCCTCATTTCCCCAATGGCATAATGCCCCGGTTAAACCTTTTGGAGGATTGGATTCCCAACTATTGATTGTTGGTTTGGCTCCCGGATTGAAAGGAGCAAACCAAACGGGAAGACCTTTCACCGGGGATTATGCAGGTGATCTTTTATATAAAACGCTCATGGAATTTGGATTTGCTGAAGGAGAATATCAGAAACATGCAGAAGATAATTTATTTCTAAAGGATTGTCGAATTACAAACGGTGTTCGTTGTGCCCCCCCTAAAAACAAACCCACCGGAACCGAGATAAAAAGTTGTGCAAAGTTTTTGGAGGCTGAAATTAAAGGGATGAAAAATTTGATTTGTATATTGGCCTTAGGAGGAATTGCTCATACTACAGTTTTGGCTGTGTTAAACCAAAAAAGAGCCAAGTGGCCATTTAAACATGCGGCAATACACCATTTGCCAAACCTTCCAATTCTCGTAGATAGCTATCATTGCTCAAGATATAATACTAATACCGGAAGGCTCACCAATGTTATGTTTAACGAAGTTTTCTTAAAAATAAAAAAACTACTTTATTAATTAAATCCATTTATTCATACAAATTTTACCAACAATGAACCAGATTAAGTTTCTAACAGAAAATTATCCCTTTTCACGCATTAAACGCGCTTTTTGTCGTTCCCAATCTTTTTTCTTTTGAGATTGGCGTTTGTCGTACTGGTGCTTTCCTTTACCAAGAGCCAGGGCTAGTTTTGCTCTTCCTTGCGTATTTATATACAGCTTGAGGGGCACAAGGGTCATCCCTTCTCGTCTTATAGCGCCAATAAACCGGCTAATTTGACGTCTATGGAGTAAAAGCTTCCTGGGTCTTTTTGGTTCGTGATTAAATTGCCCAGCTTGTTTGTATTCAGGAATATGTGCATTTACTAAAAATAATTCGCCATCCTTTTCATTTGCAAAGGAGTCAGCAATATTAGCCCGCCCTTCCCTAAGTGATTTAATTTCGCTCCCAGTAAGTACAATCCCCGCCTCAACACTATCTTCTATGGTATAGTTGTGACGAGCTTTACGATTTTGGGCAGCGATGCGCACCACATCCGCACTACCCGCTTTAGCCAATTAGTTTAATACTCCCGATGCTCTCATTGCATCCTCAACAATTTTTTTACTTTTTTTGGAAATTACAGTAAGAGGTAATCTTGTTTCTGCAGACGATCTGCCCAAAAGACTCGCTGCATATTTAACGGGACCCGGACTGGATTCACAAAAAAGGCCAATATGTAACGGCATGAGACGCTCATTCAAAGATTGTGCTCCTCTGATATCACCATCTCGCCAGGCTTTATGAAAATCAAACATTTGTTTAGGTGCAATATTTGCGGTCACAGAAATACATCCATGTCCTCCTTGCGCCATAAATCCTATTTGGGTACCGTCTTCACCAGACAACTGCAAAAATTCTTCCCCTATGGTATTTTTCTGGCAGGTTGCCCGAGAAACATCATTAGTAGCATCCTTAACGCCTATAATATTTGGCAAGCGCGCCAAGCGCGTCATTGTCTCGATAGACATGTCTATGATGCTCCGCCCAGGTATATTGTAAATTATCACTGGCAGTTCTACAGAATCATTGATCGCCTTGTAATGCTCGTAAAGGCCTTCTTGAGTGGGCTTATTGTAATAGGGAGTTACCACCAGAGCAGCATTGGCCCCGGCTTTTTTTGCATGCCGCGTCAACATTATCGCTTCTTCAGTTGAATTTGAACCTGTTCCAGCTATGACAGGGACCTTTCCTTTCGCAACGCCAATGCAAATTTCGGTAACCCGTTTATGCTCCTCATGTGTTAAAGTTGGTGATTCGCCCGTCGTTCCACAAGGCACAAGTGCTTCGGTACCTTGTTCAATTTGCCAATCAATTAACTTTTCATAAGCCGTACTGTCCACCGAACCATCCTTAAATGGTGTGATCAATGCACAAATGGAGCCTTCGAACATATAATTTCCTCTGAGTTTGTACCCTGGATGACACTCAATCTTATACAGAGCAGTCACCAATTAGACTAAACTGCAAGCATTTGCATCGCAAGTGGCTTCATACTCAAATCTGAAAGGCAAAATTATCGATTTTTGAAAGGCTTAAAACATTATGAAAAGAAAAACAAAAAAAGATACAAAGGAAATTAAAAATAACCTTGTGGTTTTCTGAAAACTTATCTTATGTCTAACTGATCTTAAGAATTTTAAAATTTCAAAAAGGCTGTTCCTTTATGGACACTGAAAGAAGTAAAAATAAGATCGACTTACCTTCTTTCACCGATATATCTATGGCGGCCCAGAGACTGGTTGGCATTATTCACTGCACTCCTCTTTTTGAATCATTAAAAATTAACAAAAAGTTGGGAGCCAAAATTTTTTTTAAAATGGAATCAAAACAACGGACAGGGTCTTTTAAAATCCGTGGTGCTTACAACAGAATAAGCCAAATCCCAATAGAAACCCGCTCACGAAACATCGTTGCTTTTTCTTCAGGAAATCATGCACAGGCTGTTGCAGCAGTGGCAAAAATGCTTGATTTTAAGGCAACAATAGTAATGCCCGAAGATGCACCAGAAATTAAAATTTCTGCAACAAGGAAGTATGGTGCAAACATAATCTTCTACAATAGACTGACAAAAAATCGTGAAAACATTGCACGTTCCCTTATCGCCAAAAATGGTGGAACGTTAGTACCACCATTTGATCACCCTTTGGTAATTGCCGGACAAGGAACAGTAGGATTGGAAATATCAAAGCAACTGGAAAAGTTAAATTCAGTACCTGATGTGTTCCTTGTGCCATGCAGCGGCGGGGGACTAGTGTCTGGAATTGCAATTGCAATAAAACAAAAATTTAAAAAAGCCAAAATTTTTTCGGTTGAACCGTCAGGTTATGACGATACCGCGCGGTCGTTAAAATCAGGTAACAGAGTAGTGTTATCCCAATTTAAACCATCAATTTGTGATGCATTGTTGGTGCCAACTCCCGGAAAACTAACATTTCAAATTAACCAACGGCTTTTGTCTGGAGGTTTGGTGGTTACTGATTCCATGGTTGAGAATGCCATGAGGTTTGCTCATAATTTTCTTGGACAAAAAATAGAACCCAGTGGGTGTGCCGCATTAGCAGCATTGCTAGAAAATATTGACAAATTTAGAAACAAAATTGTGGTAGTTATCTTATCCGGTAAAAACGTAGACCCTCATTTCTTTAATAAAATCCTGAACGAAAAAATTTAAGAAGTACAATATTTGCGAAACAATCTTATTGGTTTTATAAATTATAAAAATATAAATTTGCAATCAAACCTAAATTTTAAGTTCCAAAAGTGCGTTTTCCTTAACCTCCCTACGCAATACCTTTCCAACACTACTACGGGGCAAATCATTGAGTGTTTTTATGTTTTTTGGAGATTTTATTGAACCAATAACTTGTTTGGAAAATCCAAGCATTTCGGACTCGTTAGCTTTGACACCTTTTTCTAAAACTACTGCGGCCTGAACAACTTCACCCCATTTTTCATCAGGTAAACCATACACGACACACTCATAAATCGCTGGGTGTTTAACAAGTGCAGCTTCAACATCACTTGGATAAACATTAAACCCTCCGGAAATTATTACATCCCGTAATCTATCTTTAATAAAAAGATAACCCCTGTCATCTAAAAGGCCTACATCGCCTGTACGCAGCCAGTTTCCGGTTTTTACTGCTGATGTAGCGTCAGGCATATCCAGGTACTCACTCATCAAAAGATCACCGCTAACTACAATTTCTCCTGTATTTCCCTCCGGCAATTCTTCATCACTATTTGGCTCCATAATTGTTACCCTTGTAAGAAAACTTGAAGGACCCACTGATTCTACATTCTTCTCTTTCAGCATTTCATTTGGAGAAAGATAAGTCACTATTTGGGGTGCCTCGGTTTGCCCATAATTTGTAGCTAAAACAGGACCAAAAACCCCCTGTGCCGCACGAATTTTTTCAGAAGGCATTGGAGCCCCACCATAAATAAGCCTTGAAAGCATGGGGAATTTCTGTTCTTCGCCTCCAATCTCTGACATCATCATGTAAATAACGGTTGGTGGAATAAAACTCGTTGTAATATCCCTATTTTTGAAAGCATCCAGAATATCCGGTGGCCTCATAATCCTTTTACCAAGGACAAGGGTGCCCCCGACACCCAAAATTGGTGTAACATAACAAGAGGTACCGTGAGTAAGAGGAGAACAAACAAGGTAGCGGTCTCCACCACATAATTCCAATTCATTGATCATACAAGCGGCTCCCGTTAACCAGGAACGATAAGGTTGCAATACTCCCTTCGGCCTACCACTCGAACCACCGGTAAATTTGATTGCTTGAATATTTTCACCATTAAAGTTATTAATATTTGGCCGCTTACCGCGATTTTTTTCTATCAATCCTCCGATTGTATCCAAGGCGGTTGACATTCCACTAAACCCAACAATTTTTTCCCCTTTAAATAAACCCACTTGGCCTTCACAATCTTCATCAAAAATCAAGATTGAAGGTTTTGCCGCTTCAATTTTTAATTGGATGTCATTTTTCCCATCGCGTGGGTTTAAGGGTACCCAAACTTTTCCTGCTGCCATGACAGCCAACAAACCAATTAAATGCTCCAAAGAATTATATCCACAAATCGCCACACGCGATTGCGGTCTTTCATCGAGCCCGTGTATGGCCGCAGCAAGGGAATTAACCCGTTCTACCAATGAGGCGTAAGTGATAACTTCAGTTTCAGTCTCAACGGCTACAGCGTTCGGCGCCCGCCGGCAGGAAGCATACAAAAAATCTATTGGAAACATAAAATTATTTCACTCTAGAAAAATTTTTATTGAAATCACCTGTCCATCTCGAATTCCTAAAGTATCCCTTATGGGCAATACGGAAATCAATTCAATTTGGTCAGGAGGGTAGTCTTTTATCTGTGGCAAAATTATAGCTGCTTCAATTCTTTCCTCAATTGTAGAAAGAAAACAGCGGGCATCACACCAATCTGAGCGATGTGGCTGCAATAAAATTCCCGGTAAATTTCTGATCCAAGACCATTTTTTCTTTGATATTTCATCTGTTACAAGGGCATTTAAAGTCCCGGGGAAAGGGTCAATTCCAAGGTTTTTATGAAACGCTTTTCGTGCCCAATCTAACTGTGTAAACTCAGACCCTTTACCTAACCCTGTAACAATTTTTCCGAGTACTGATTCTGTTCTCATTTTTCTATCAATATTTTTGTCCAACTTAACATTGCACAACCAACTTTAGATGAGCAATATTCAAAATAGGACAAAAACTTTTAAATCAGCGGGTGTAGCTCAGTGGTAGAGCACGAGCTTCCCAAGCTCGGTGTCGAGGGTTCAATTCCCTTCACCCGCTCCAGTTTCGAAGTGCTGTGATAATTGTATCATAAATCAAATGATGGACTGCCCCTTGAGTTCATTGATTTCTTCTTCTTGTAACTCAAGAACTTCCTCCAAAACCTCTTCCGTATGTGCACCCAAAATTGGGGGAGAGTGTCGATATGTTACCGGTGTTGCAGAGAAATTTAGGGGACTACCGACTAGTGAAACATTTTGTCCATCCACAGCATCGTGAGGCATTTGTATTATCATGCCACGTTCCTGCACATGTTTATCATTAAAAACCTGTTCTATTGAATTAATAGGACCACAACCAATGGTTAATTTTTGGAGCGCAGTCAGCCATTCTTTTGAGGTTTTTGAAGCCATAACAGGCTGCATAGCCATAATCAGCGTATCTCTATTCTTAACTCGAGCACTATTGCTTTTATAAAGCTCATCATTTGCGAGTTCTTCACAATTCGCAAACTCACAAAACCGTTGAAATTGTGGATCATTGCCAATTGTCAGCATAATATGACTATCCTTAGTCGCAAAAACTTGGTAGGGAACAATATTAGGATGTCCGTTGCCAAGGCGGGGTGGATTTGACCCACTAGTAAGGTAATTCATTGCCTGTATAGAAAGCCAAGCTGCTTGAGTATCTAACATTCCAATATCGATATATTGACCCTGACCGTCGCACTCTCGTGACCGTAGGGCAGCACAAATTGCCACAGTTGCATACATGCCTGCCATAATATCGGCTATTGGGACACCGGTTTTCATGGGATCACCTTGGGGCTCACCCGTGACACTCATAATCCCGCCCATGGCCTGAATAAGCGGATCGTACCCCGCTCTTTCAGCGTATGGCCCGTTTTGACCAAACCCTGTGATTGAACAATAAATAAGCCTTGGACATTCATTTTTTAAAGTTTCATAACCTAGGCCATACCGAACAAGGTTACCGACTTTAAAATTTTCTACTAATACGTCTGCCTTTTTTGCTATGCGACGAACTAAATCCTGACCCTCTTTTTTGGAAATATCGATAGAAACAGACCTTTTGTTACGATTGGCACCCAAAAAATAAGCACTCTCTAAGGTATCCTCCCCTTCTTTATTTTGTAAAAAGGGCGGTCCAAATCGCCGAGTGTCATCACCATTGTTCGGACGTTCTATTTTGATAATATTCGCCCCTAAATCCCCTAAAATTTGTGTACAAAAAGGTCCCGCTAAAATTCGGGTTAGATCAAGAACAGTGATCCCATCAAGAGCTCCACTATTTTTTTTCATGGTTTCATCCTGTAATTATTATTCTACGCACAGTCACTATCGAAAAAAATTCTAAAACAAAGTTGACAGGTTCCCCACTGATAATTCAACCTTTTAACAAAAGTTGCATAAACGAAAATACAATGATTGACAGGATAGAAAAAAAAATCAATCAAATGGGGTACACTTTGCCGAAGCCATTTGTTTACCCCAGTCCTAATAGGACAGGGTGCCTCAAAACGGGTAATTTGTTGTTTGTTTCAGGACACCCTCCGCCGATGGATTTCGGAGTGGCCGTGTTCGGCAAAGTTGGGGCAACAATTACTGAAGAAGAAGCCGTAATTTCCGCTCGTGCAACCGGTCTAAATATGCTTGCATCAATTAAACAGCAACTCGGTGACCTTCAGAAGATCAACAGGATAGTTAAATTAAATGGTATGGTAAATTCTGCACCCGGTTTTCAACGTCAGTTTGCCGTCATTGATGGTGCTTCTAATTTATTTTATGAATTACTCGGACCAAGACATGGACAGCATGCAAGGAGCGCTGTTGGAATGTTCGAATTGCCCAGAGGATTTTGTATGGAAATTGAAGGTATTTTTGAAATAAAGGTTTAACCTGGGTAAGATATTATTTTATGTTTTTGTTGGCCGAGACCATCAATTCCCATATCAATAACATCATTTGGTTGCAACCATTTTGGTGGTTTAAATCCAACAGCCACTCCGTGCGGAGAACCGGTTGTTAACACGTCACCAGGATTAAGCGACATAAACTCACTCACATATGCTACTAATTCGGCCATTCCAAAAACCATGTCAGAGGTATTGCCGTCTTGGCGAATTTCGTCGTTCACCTTCGTCCAGATACGCTTTTTTTGTGGATTGCCAAATTCATCTGCTGTCACTAACCAGGGGCCAAGAGGACCGAAAGTGTTAGCACTCTTGCCCTTTGTTGTGCCGCCCGCTCTTTCTCGCTGAAAGGCCCGCTCGGAAACATCATTCATTATGCAGTATCCCGCTATATAGTTGAGACCCTCAGCAGCACTCACATTAATAGCGGTCCGCCCAATTATCGCAGCAAGTTCCACTTCGTAATCTAAATTTGTTGAAGTCTTTGGTTTGATTATTGGATCAAATGGACCAACTACCGAACTAATCGCTTTTAAAAATAATACAGGCTCTTCAGGCCGAGTGTATCCCATTTCTAAAATATGGTTCATGTAATTCTGTCCAACAGCAACGATTTTTGGAATACCCGATATTGGAACACCAAGACGAGGTTCACCTTTTACTTCGGGAAGCGTATGAAAATTTAAATTTTGCAGTTGAGCAAGATTATCAGGAGCAAGTGTATCCCCTGTAATATCTGAAATTTTTCCGGATAAATCACGAAGCAAACCGGATCGGTCTATCAACCCAGGTTTTTCTTCCCCTATATTGCCAAATCTTACAAGTTTCATTTCTATCCTTTAAATTTTTAGACATGCTTAGTGCCAATACGTCCTTATTGCAGTAGAATTGAATTATGGCAAAGGAAAAAAATGTTGTTCCCACTACCTGTTGGGAGTGTAGCACTCATTGTGGCGCCTTAATGTCCGTAAAGGACGGTAGAGTTACAAAAATAGTGCCTAACAACAAACATCCAAGTTCACTAGGAGCATTTTGTGTCAAAGGTTTCCGTGGTTTACCGGAACTTACCTATCACCCTAAAAGGATATTGTCCCCCATGAAACGAATGGGGGGTCGTGGCGAGGGAAAATGGGAAAACATTACCTGGGACGAAGCGTTAAATATTTTTTATCAAAAAATGTTTTCCGTTATAGACAAATTCGGCCCAGTTTCAGTCTGTGGTGCTGTTAGCAACGCCCATTTTAGCCGTGGGGTTTCTTTAGCTCTTTTGATGAGAGCCTTTGGATCGCCAAACTGGATGATAAATCAAGACCTATGCGGTGGTTGCCGTGCGGTTTCGGATAAATTAACAGGGCTCAATATTTCGAATGGTGAGGATATAGAAAATACCAATTGCGCATTAATCGTTGGACGTAACCCTTCGGCTGCAGACCCCGTACAATGGCTCTCATTAAAGAGAGCAAAAAGTCGTGGGGCAAAAATAATCACTATAGACCCGGCAAAGACCCCTGCTGCTTTGATGGCTGATATTTGGCTCCGTCCTAAAATTGGCACGGATGCAGCAATAGGTCTCGCCCTGACTAATTGGCTGATAAAAAACAAACAATATGACAAAGACTTCGTTAATCATTTCTGCCATGGATTTGATAAACTTGCTGAAAGGGCAGAGAAATTTACACCTGATTTCGCTTCAAAGATAAGTGGCGTCAATGCAAAAGACATCGTTAAAGCTGCTGAATACTACGCAAACGGACCGTCCTGTTTTGTAAGTGGACATGGGATAGATGCTTTTAGTGCCGGCGTCCAAACATACCGCACTTTTCATGCTCTAGTCGCCATAAGTGGTAATTTGGATCGTAAGGGCGGTAATCGTCGGGTAAAAAGACCCCCGGGTTTCACAAATTATATAGAAGTGCTGCACAAACAAGAGTTTCGCCTGCCTCATAAAATAGAAAAACAAACCATTGGAGCTGAGAAGTTTCCCTTATGGGCTGGCCCTGAAGGGTGGCAAACCGCCTGCCATAATCCCTCAGTTATCAATGCCATCCTTACCGGCAAACCCTACCCCATTCGTGCCCTTTATGTAACCGGTGTCAACATAGTGGTTACCTATCCTAACACAAAAAAAACGATTGAAGCGCTTAAATCCCTCGACTTTCTTTGTGTAGCGACCCATATGATGACGCCGACTGCAGAATTTGCAGACCTAATTTTGCCAAAAACGACTGGCCTAGAAGATGAAGAAATTTCTCTGGAAGCAAGTGGCCCCTGTTTGAGTGTCATTCAACCAGCTCACCCACCACTTGGTGAGGCTCGAAGTGATTTTATGATAGCTCAGAATTTGGTCCACCTAATGGAAAAGGGAAGAAATCCCCATGCCCGTCGTTATTTTCCTTGGAAAACTAAAAGCGATTTCAATAAATTCCTTTTAGGAGATGGACCAATAAACATTAAACAACTCAAACGAGATGGTTATGCACAGTACGAATATAAATTAGAAAATTTTCGTGAAGAAGGATTCAAAACCAAGACCGGGAAAATAGAGTTATTTTCTGAAAAACTAGCAACACTTGGATTGGATCCCCTTCCTAACTACGTACCCATACCCCCCACCGAGCGAAAAACAAAGACTAATTTTCCATATACACTCCTCACGGGAGCGAGGGAGAAAACCTACCATCACTCACGTTTTCGAGATCAAAACTGGGCTAGAAAAGTGTCGCCTGACCCCTGGTTACAACTTCACCCTGAAACGGCAACTAAAATTGGAGTTAAAACTGACGATTGGGTCAAAGTGGAAACGCCTAAAGGACAGCATTCTTGTTACCTAAAAGTGAAAGTTACAGACACCACTATGCCTGATTTAGCACGGACTGGTATGGGCTGGTGGTATCCAGAGAGTAAAGGCCCAGAACATGGGGCTCTAGACATTAATATCAACGTAGCACTCAGCTATGACGGGCCATGGGATCCAGCAACCGGTTCATCAGATATTCGCGGATTACCTTGCCGAATTACTCGGACTAACAACATGGTTGTAAATAGATAATGCTTGGAAAGAAGTATTTTCATGCATAAGGACCTGGATTATAACTTTCTTGATTATTCTAATTTTTAATAGAAGGCAAAAAAATGGCCCAAAGACGTTCAAAAAAAGATCCTGTTTTGACCGCAGCAAGAAGGTTGCGTTCTGCTTTAAATAGCGGGCGTCCCTGCAAACCTATTCGAGACTTAGTAAAAAAGGGTGATTTGGATTCCGCTTATTCTATACAGCAGGCAAATACTGATTACTGGATTAAAGAGGGCCGTCGCCCGGTTGGTCGCAAAATTGGATTGACCGCAAAAACTGTCCAAAAACAGCTCGGAGTGAATCAACCAGATTACGGTATTCTTTTTGCTGACATGGAAATTGTAGATGGGGATGAAATCTCATCGGCTCTCCTCATGCAGCCAAAGGTAGAAGGAGAAATAGCTTTGGTGCTGGACGATGATCTAGTTGATGAACAAATTACTCTGGTCGACTTGGTGAACTCAGTGGCTTATTGCCTCCCAGCAATCGAAATTGTTGGAAGCCGTATATCCAATTGGGACATTACAATTGTTGATACAATTGCTGATAACGCTTCTTCGGGTTTGTACGTCCTAGGTACAAAACCAGTTGGCCTGCATGAGATTGACCTCAGAATGTGCGGTATGGTTATGGAAAATCGGGGGAAGCAAGTTTCCATTGGGGCAGGCGTGGCATGTTTAGGTAACCCACTTAATGCTGCCCTTTGGTTAGCCCGTAAAATGGTTGCTGTCGGCATGCCGCTTATGGCCGGGGATACAATCATTACAGGGGCTTTGGGGCCCATGGCACCTGTAACTCCTGGAGATGTAATCGAAGTCCGCATTTCGGGGTTAGGGTCTGTTCGGTCTGTATTTGCTAAATAAAGGAGTGCCATAGTGAAAACAAAAGTGGCTATCATTGGTTCAGGAAATATTGGTACCGATTTGATGGTGAAAATTTTGAATGGTTCCAAGGACTTGGAAATGAGTTGTTTGGTGGGGATAGATCCAGAATCCGACGGTTTAAATAAAGCTAGAAAAATGGGTGTAGCAACGACCGATAGAGGTATAAATGGATTGGTAGAAATGGACGAATTTCAAAAAATTGAAATTCTATTCGATGCTACCTCCGCTAAAGCCCATGCTCAACATGATCAGGTTGCACGAATACATGGAAAGCAAATTATTGATATGACCCCGGCTGCCATTGGCCCGTATGTTGTACCAGTCGTAAATATTGACCAACACCTAAACTCGCCAAATATCAATATGGTATCTTGTGGAGGACAGGCTACCATACCCATGGTAAACGCAGTCCAAAAGGTTTCAAAGGTTCATTATGCAGAGATTGTTGCTTCAATAGCCAGTCAATCAGCGGGACCAGGAACAAGGGCAAATATCGACGAATTCACCAAAACTACCGCAACCGGCCTTGAAGTTGTTGGGGGTGCAAAAAGGGGGAAGGCAATCATTGTATTAAACCCTGCAGAACCTCCTATGATGATGCGTAATACAGTTTACACGCTAAGCGAAAACACAGACACTGAGGTAATTATTGAATCTGTTAAAAAACAGGTAGAGGAAATACAAACCTATGTTCCTGGTTATCGACTTAAACAAGAAATTCAATTCGAAAGAATTGGGGACAACATACCCCTTAAAATACCCGGTTTTGGCGAATTTGTTGGGGTGAAAACGACGGTTTTTCTTGAAGTCGAGGGGGCAGCACATTACCTCCCGAGTTATGCAGGTAATCTCGATATCATGACATCTTCTGCACAGAAAACAGCTGAACGATTAGTCCAATTAAAAAGGATGGCGTGAGTATGAACATTGACACAAAACAAAAAATTTATGTCCAGGACACCACTCTTCGAGATGGTATGCACGCCATCAAACACAGCTACACCCCAGAACAAGTAAAGGCTATTTCCAAAGCGTTAGATGAGGCCGGGGTCAATGGGATAGAAGTAACCCATGGCGATGGACTTTCCGGTACCTCATTTAATTATGGTTTTGGAACAAATACTGATCTGGAATGGATTGAAGCTGCAGCAAGTGTAGTGCAAAACGCAAAGCTAACTGTATTACTTATTCCAGGCATTGGTACAGTTGAAGATTTGAAAAACGCCCATGCCGCCGGGGCAACTTCGGTTCGCGTTGCAACCCATTGCACGGAAGCAGATGTTTCCAAACAACATGTGGAATGGGCCCGTGAAAACGGTATGGACGTGGCTTGCCTTTTGATGCTGGCGCATATGACAGAACCAAGAGCTTTCGCAAAACAAGCAAAGCTGATGGAGTCGTATGGTGCCCACTGTATCTACGTGACGGATTCAGCCGGGGCCTTGCTACTTGATGGGGTAACGGACCGTTTCAAAGCTATGGCAGAAATTTTGGAACCGAAAACGCAGACCGGAATGCATGCTCACAACAATCTCGGACTTGGGGTGGCTTTCAATCTTTTCGCATTAGAACAAGGGGCTACACGCATTGACGGCTCTCTAGGTGGTATGGGAGCAGGTGCCGGAAACGCTCCACTAGAAGTTTTTATAGCAGTTGCCGATCGGATGGGCTTAAATCACGGTTGTGACGTCTTCGGGCTTATGGATGCTGCGGATGATTTGGTTCGGCCGCTTCAGGATCGTCCTGTACGAATTGATAGGGAAACCCTTTCTATAGGATACGCAGGCGTTTATTCCAGCTTTCTTCGTCACGCAGAAAATGCCTCCCAAATGTATGGCATTGATACGCGTGATATTTTGGTGGAATTAGGAAAACGTCGGATGGTGGGTGGGCAAGAAGATATGATTGTAGATGTAGCTCTGGACCTCGCAAAAACCCAATCTCAAGGAACTCTCGAAAATGCCTGATATTAACGCAATAGCTAAAACCGTCGATGATGCTGCACGAAACGCAAAGGCAATAAGGCAACTCAGCGATTCAATAGAGATCACTGTCAAAGACGCCTATGCTATTCAATCAGCTGCTTTTCAAAGACGTCTTGCACGTGGCGAAAAGCAGGTAGGGATAAAAATGGGTTTTACAAGCCGTGCGAAAATGATCCAGATGGGATTGAATGATATGATTTGGGGCCGTCTTTCGAACGGAATGTTAGTAGAAGACGGAGACTCAATTAATTTTAACAACTACGTTCACCCTCGCGCGGAACCAGAATTAGCATTTTTGTTGAGACGTTCACTTGAAGGACCAATTACCGCTACAGAAGCCCTGGCTGCAGTTGATGCCGTCGCACCGGCGATTGAAATTATTGATTCGCGTTATCGTAATTTTAAATTTTCTCTAGCAGACGTTATTGCAGACAACAGTTCCTCTTCAGGTTTTGTTTTAGGAGCATGGAATAAAGTAAACACGGATTTAAGTAATCTTGGCATGATACTAGAAATCAATGGGCGACCCATGCAAATAGGGTCGTCAGCAGCAATTTTAGGGCACCCTATTCGGTCCCTAGTTGCGGCGTCCCGTCTTTCCAGTGAAGCCGGGGAAATTCTAGAGGCCGGCTGGATTGTCATGGCTGGGGGGGCAACAGCTGCACATCCACTTAAAAGAGGTGATTATATTAGGAATGTCGTCCAAGATATTGGTTTTACAGGCTTTTCTGTGTCTATATAATTTAATTTCTGGGATAAAAACAGGTTGGCACAGACTGCTTGCCAAGTGTAGTATCCGACGCTCCTATTACCCATCATAGAGTAAATGTATCGCTTAATTTAAAAATTTAAGAGTTTCAATGAGTAATTTTGAGTATCATGCTGTCGCTAAAACGGATGACCTCGACCCAGAAGAAGTCATCGCAATCTTCATAGAGGATGAAGAAATCGCATTATTTAATGTCGATGGCCAATTTTTTGCAACACATGGTGTTTGCACCCACGAAAATGTAGGCCTTGCTGATGGTTTTGTTGAGGGTGACCTTATAGAATGTCCACTCCACAGTGCTTGTTTTGAAATTAAGACAGGAAAGGCAGTCAATCCCCCTGCCGAAATCGACCTTAAGACTTATCCTGTAAAGGTTGAAGGGGATACTATTTACGTGGGCATGGAAAAAAAGTAAAAAACACAGGTATTAGAGGAGCAAATTATGACTGATGAAGAAATTGAATTTCACGTTGTAGCCCAAAGCGGGGATGTCAACGAAGATGAACCGGTAGCCGTAACGGTTGGACGGATGGATATAGGACTATATAAATTAGATGGCGAAATTTATGCTCTCGATGATATTTGTACACATGCTTACGCCTGCCTATCTGATGGTTACATTGATGAAGGTCAAATTGAATGCCCGCTCCATGGTGCTTGTTTTGATATCAAGACAGGCAAGGCTTTGACAGCTCCTGCTTCAATAGATTTGCGTGTTTATCCAGTAAAAATTGATGGGGACCAAATCTCTGTTGGATTACCAAAAACTAATAGCTGAATTTTAAGCCGTTCTTTTTATGAGCGACAACCGACAATTTTTAATCATCGGAGCTAGTCAAGCTGGAGGATGGGTAGCTAAAACCCTCCGTACTGAGGGTTTTGAAGGCTCTGTAATCTTAATTGGTGAGGAACCGTATTTCCCATATGAACGTCCTCCATTATCAAAAGGTGTGTTAGCAGGAGACGCAACTCTTGAAAGTACTTATTTCTGGACACCCGAAACATATGATGAATTAAATATAGATGTCAGACTAAAGACACGGGTAACCAAAATTAATAGGGGGAAAAAGCAGCTTACCCTTGATGATGGTGAAACCCTAAATTTTGACCGTTTAGCGATAACCACTGGTGCAAGGGCACGTAATTTATCAATAGAAGGTTCAAATTTAAAAGGAATTTTTTATTTACGCACATTGGCCGATACTGAAGCCATTCGAACTAACCTGAAGGAAAGAACAAAGATATTAATCGTTGGTGGTGGCTGGATCGGCCTGGAGTGCGCTTCAACTCTTAAAAAGCTAAATTGTGAGGTTACAATTATAGAAACAGCAGATCGCCTCTGCGGTCGTGCTGTCACTCCAGAAATTAGTGATTGGATGCTCCATTTCCATACTAGTCGTGGGATTGAAGTAAAATTGAATACAACATTAAATAGTTTTTCTGGAGGGTCCAATCTAACGCAGGCCAACCTTTCAAACGGAGAGGCCGTGAAAATTGACATGGCTATAATTGGCATCGGTGTGATCCCCAATGTTGAATTAGCAGAAGATGCGGGACTAGAAGTAGACAACGGTATCGTCGTAGATATCAAAACCAGGACATCCGATCCAAATATTTTTGCTGCAGGCGATGTCACTAACCACCCAAACAAAATTTTAGGCAGAAACATACGTTTGGAATCATGGGAAAATGCACAAAATCAAGGAATTGTTGCTGGAAAAGCCCTCTTAGATTTGGCAGAACCCTATGCCGAAATTCCGTGGTTTTGGTCAGATCAGTTCGACGCTAATATCCAAATGATCGGCTTGCCAGAAAATTGGGATTCTACAGTAACCCGAGGTGAGCCAAAGTCCGATGAATTTATAACTTTCTATTTAAAACACGACCAAATCATTGGTGCAATTTCTATCAATGACCCACGAAACTTGCGTTTTGCGAAAAGATTAATGCAGGCAAAAAAACATATATCCGTTGATGATTTAGCAAACACACAGATCAAATTGCAATCTCTAATGAAAAATTGATAGGAATTTAAAGCAACCCCAAAATTCTTAACTCTTTAGCCATTTCATCGGGCAAACTTGTTTCTCGCCTGGGTGAGCCCACCAAATCATCTGGCGCAGCAGCCTCTTCTAAATACCGCCACCCTTGTATAGGTTTCTGTTGTATTAACACTGTCTGAATAAGGTTAGGATCTAGAAAAATTGCACAACGAGGGCGTCCATTTCGTCCTAAGGCTTCTCCAAAACTTTTTATTCTTTGGCGCGCGCAAATATACCCTTTAATGATCCAATAAATGGAACCACCATCTAAAACAGAAAGATCACGCTTTGGTTTGTTTTTGGTGAGGTGGCGCAATTCTCCTTTAGCTCCTAAATTCTTGCCTAATTGCAAACGCTCCCGCTGTACCGCAAGCAAGTGGTCAAAACTTTCGATTCTAACCGCCATTTTTAGAAGATGAAGGGCCATACAAAATTATGAGCTGAATTAATTAAATGATCTAGGCTTTAGTAAACAAATAAAAAAACAGGAACCAAAACCAATGTTTTATTCAATACTTAGACTATTGAACATTTTTTTAGCAATCCAAATATAAATTGAAAATTCAGCCTTTGTTTTTAATTTTGAGACCACAGCTCCAAAATATTAATTCGGGAAATAACCTAAAAATTCCCACCAGAGAAATTGTAATGGAACCGACACCAGCCATCCGAAAACCACAAATGGAAGCAATAACCTCAAAAATGCTGAAATTGGTAGTCCAGAAATTGCTTTTGTTGCGACAAGAGGCGGTGCTTGATAAGGAAAAATAACCAATGCCCAAGCTGAAACCTGGGCCATCAAAACCGTCACTAAAGGCCAGCCCGTTGAAACAGATAGGCTCTCCGCAACAGCAGTCATAATTGCTGGTTGGCCAGGAAGGGTTGTGACTAATTGAAGAGCAAACCCTATCCCAACGACAGAAAGAAAATTGCCAAAATTATCACCCGGAGTAACATCAAAGTTTATAATTAACCAATTTGCTAAAACTTCTCCGAGACCCGACTGGGTTACGACACTGCCCATACCAATTACTCCGGCAAGAAAAATTATCGGTCCGAAGTTAATTTTTTTTATTATTTCAGCTGCGGGCAATAATCCTGTAAATGGTAATGCACAAAAAATACCTGCCCCAAGAGATATCCAAGCCGGCGAAACACCATGAAAATTATCGGTTCCCCACAGAGTGAGGGTGACTATTAAGATGCATATGAGTTTTTTCTCAACAATTGTTAGCGGGGTTTTTGTTTCTGTATCACTATTTTTTGGAGAAATTTCATCGGGGAAAATACACCTAATCATGAGGGGTAATACACACATACTTAGAAAGCCGATCACAGGAAAATGTAAAATAAACCAGTCGGAGTAGGTAAACTGAACTTTGTGAATTGCTTCCGCGGCACCGGCTAAAACAACGTTTGGTACATTGGATGGGAGAATAGAAAACGTTGGAATCAATGTTCCAACACCAACAGCTAAAACCATCCCAATGCGTCCATTTCGGGCTTTAACAAATCCCAATCGGTCAGCCAAAGCCAAAATGACAGGCAACATTATAGTTACACGTCCAACAGCTGAGGGCATCAAAAAAGCTAAAAGCGTCATCATTACAACAGTCCCTGTTATAATAGATAAATAATTACCACCAAATAGCTTTTCCAAATTACGAGCTATTCTCATAGCAAGGCCGGATTCCTCTATAGCTATACCAAGTATTAAACCACCAAGTACCAACCACACAGCGCCCGATAAAAAACCGGAAAAGACAACGTCTGGTGGTGCTACAGAAAAAATTAGACACAAAAAGAAAAAAATAAGAGCTGAAAGATATTCCGGTAGAGCCGCTGTTACAAATAACCCAAGGGTCATTGTTACAATGCCAGCTGTACGCAGGACTGGGTGATATCCAATTGGCGAAATTGGAACTAAAAATAATACCAACCCTATTATTACAGCACACCAAGCAATTGAGTTGTTGAGTGTCACAGCGGCTAGTTATTAATTTTAAATATCATTATAATAAAAACCAAGCAGCAAGGCCTAAGAAAATGGAAAACGCAGCAACATCTGTAATTGCTTCTCTCAAAGGCTCAACAAGGGTACGCGTATCGAAGCGAGCTTCATCCTTCAGTGAAACTGAAACGTCAGACACAATTTTAGGACTTAAACCCAACATTTCCTCTGCCTGGACCAAAAGTTCACCAGGAGCCGGTGCTGGATTGACCATGGCATACCCCTATTTTTTTGCAACGCTTAGACGAATTAGATCCACGAATTGGAAAAAATATAAAACTTAGGTGGTCCAGTTTGAATGGTGCGGTCGAGAAGACTCGAACTTCCACGGGATTTCTCCCACAGCGACCTCAACGCTGCGCGTCTACCAGTTCCGCCACGACCGCAAATTCAATAGAAAAATTCAACTCGAACCGTATAATGGAGCGGGGAATAGCAAATTGGCGCCTCATTCGCAAGAGTAAGAAACAAAATGAAAAAAAAATATGTAGATTGGAAGGAAACTTGGTCACGTCCAGTCGACTACGAGGATGCGGTCGAAACGATGGAAAGTCGAATTAGATCAATCCGAAATGGAACTAAAAATGAACAGGTATGGCTATTGGAACATCCTTCAATCTATACCGCCGGAGCAAGCGCTCATCCTTCGGATTTATTAGACCCAACTCGATTTCCTGTATACCAAACAGGGAGAGGTGGAAAATACACCTATCACGGACCAGGCCAACTAGTAGGTTACGTGATGCTAGATCTAATGCATCGTAATTATGACACTAAAAAATTTATTTTCGACTTAGAACAATGGATCATAGATACGTTAATGGAATTTGGTGTGGAGGGAAAAAGGCGCCAAAGTCGTATTGGAATTTGGGTGGAGAAAACAGCAAAAGGTACTCAATTGATAGAGGAGGCTAAAATTGCTGCAATTGGTGTCCGCATTCGGCGATGGGTCACTTATCACGGTATTTCATTAAACATTAAACCAGATTTGAAAAACTTTTCAGGAATTATTCCGTGTGGAGTAGATAATTACGGTGTCACCTCTTTAGATAACTTAGGTATCGCCACAAGCTCCAAAGAAGTAGCCGAGAAATTTAAAAAGAAATTCAAAAAAATTTTCGATAACGCTTCGTTTGAAGGATAATTAAACTCTATAGGAACTTCATTCTCATAAATACACAATGCAATCCACCGGTAGAACTTTAAACCAGTTTATCGGCTTAAACTCCAGTTTCCGCCAACTTAATAAAACGTTCTGCGTTGAAAAATTCAGACTTAATGCCTTCACGGCGCCGCTTATTCTCTTCATCGTCACCCCATTTTTCTACTTGATACAGTTCTTCGAGCAACGCACTCCTAAAGGCCTTTTCTGCAGAAAAAAACCCTTTTGCCAACGCTAAACTTAAAATTATTGAGTTGGAAAGACTTGTAACTAGCTGAATTCCGGCTATTGAAAAGTCATTAAAATCTGCGATTAAATTTTCAATTTTTAATAGTACTTCGCTGTTTTGTTTAACATAAAGAATGTCAGTTGTAGTTTGGATTTCAATGTTAAAGGTCTTAAAAATCCAATCGATAGCGGGTTGCCATTCCTTTTTCTGACGATGGGCCAGCTCAATTGGGGATTTTATACGATAACATAATAAATCGCTGTTGCCGTAACCAGAAAGTTCTTCAATGATCTGATGTCTTTTTTCTTTAACCCGATCAATAGCTGTATTTGCTAACTTAGTAAAAGGCATTTTTAATGGAAGAATGACAGTTTTTTGGTTTTCCCATTCCTCCTTTACCGCCTCAGCTAATAAAAGATTTGGTAGGACAAGGTTATTCTTTCCGGGAGTTTTTACCGAGTTTTTGTCCAATAAAATTGTCCAACCGTCTTTTACACTTTTTGTTTTTACTGTTCTATAAAAACGTTTCATAAGATTTGTTATTGTAGAACTATCTGGGAATCAAATATTCTATCACTTCTGGAAGCACACCTATTTCTTCAACAACTCGTTCAGCCCCTGCTTCTAATAGCTCGTCAATTTTATGGACACCCCAACTTACGCCAATACCAGTTGTCCCAGCAGAAACTGCCATTAAAATATCAAACGTCGTATCTCCAACCATTACGGCATTTTCTTTTTTCACGCCCGTTTCCTCAAGGGTTTGAAGCATCAGAAAAGGATCAGGTTTACCCGGGCCATGATCGGTTGTCTTAAAAGTCACAAATTGATTGTTAATTCCGTGATTTTCTAAAATTTTTTCCAGTCGATTTGAATTACGGCTCGTAATGATTGCCATCAAAAATCCCGCCGACTTCAAGGAATTCAAGACTTCTAGCACTCCTGGAAAGAGCGATTGTTTTTGAGAATTTGTATTACCTTCCCCTTTCGCAAACTTTTGGTAAAATTGGCGAATTTGGGTAAATTCTTTTTCACCAGCGCCTGGTATCAGTTCACATATTGATTCTTCCCAAGGCAAACCAATTATCCTACGAATGCGATCTGTTTTGGGTACAACAAACCCGCAAGCTTTCCAACATTCTTTTACACTCATCACTATAG
Organism: Pseudomonadota bacterium; assembly: GCA_036339375.1. GTDB lineage: Bacteria > Pseudomonadota > Alphaproteobacteria > MPNO01 > UBA2964 > JAYZBC01. Next base: position 99,960 of record JAYZBC010000025.1, read on the forward strand.
CCTCGGTGCTGTCTAAAAGCGTCCCATCGAGGTCAAAAGCAACAAGTCGGGGAGCGGCAGGTACAACCATAAACTTAAACGATCTTTTTGTTAAAGGAACCATCGGTTTGATTGGGATTAAACCCTAAATTTAGCCAACTTTTCTTCATTTCTTTGGATAAAGGCGCTTCTAGTTTTATCCATCCTCCTCTTGGATGTTCAAACCCTAAAGAACGAGAATGAAGATGGAGTAACTTTCGATTAGAAGAATTTTCTAAAAATGCCCTAGATCCTCCGTATTTTCCATCACCTAAAATAGGGGTCCCAATAAGATTGCAGTGGACGCGTAATTGATGAGTCCTCCCTGTGATAGGTTCTAACGCCAGCCATGTTACACGTTTCCCTGCCTGTTCTAAAACTCGAAATTTGGTTTTAGAATGTTTTCCCTCAACTTTTGTTAATTGCATGCTTTGCCTTCCAGGAGATCCCATTTTTTTTATGGTTGCAGAAATTTGGCCGGATTTTTTGGGCGGTATTCCCATAACAAGTGCCCAATATGTTTTCAACACCTTTCGATTACGAAAAGCACTTGTAATTTTGCTTGCAGAAAATGCATTTCGAGCCACCAACAAAAGACCACTAGCACCCTTGTCTAGTCTATGGACAAGTTTAGGCCTTTCAGGCCCATCGAAACGCAGGCATTCAAGCATAGAATCCAAATTTTCTACAACGTTGGTACCACCTTGGACCGCCAAACCCGGAGGTTTATTTATTGCTATCAAATCATCATCACGAAAAATAACTAGAGTTTCTATCTTAGTTCTATTTTTATTCAGCAAAGCGCTTACATCTGGTTTTGTATTGACAGGAATGTTTTTAATGATTTTATCCATTGGCGGTACACGAATTGTTTGTCCAGTTTTAAGCCTGTTACTGCCTTTCGTCCTACTGCCATCAATTCTCACTTGCCCGGTTCTTAAAATTTTTTGAATTGCATTATTTTTAAGTAAAGGAAATTTCCTTAGAAACCAACGGTCAATACGAAGTCCATTTTCATCCTCGGTCACTAGATATTTTTGGACCTGGTTCATAATTTGGAATCCGATTCTATAAAATTTTTGACGAAAATTAAAATACCAAACGTTAAAGCTAAACTTGTTTATTGCGTTCTTTACGAAGTTTCTCCCAGTTTGAAAGACGTTTTTTTATTTCCCTCTCGAAACCACCTTCCACGGGAACATAAAATACCTGACGTTTCATACCTTGAGGTAAGCAATCTTGACCAGAAAAACTATCAAAGTATTGGTGATCATATTGATATCCTTCTCCGTATCCTATCTCTTTCAACAAACGAGTTGGGGCATTTAAAAGATGATTGGGCGGAGGCAAGGAACCGGTCCTTTTAGCACTCTCAACCGCAGAATTATATCCGACATAGGTAGCATTAGATTTAGGGGCTGTGGCTAAAAATATCACTGCTTGCGCTATAGCAAGTTCTCCCTCTGGAGAACCTAAACGTTGATATGCATCCCAAGCTGACAAAGCCTGAGAAAGTGCTTTTGGCTCTGCCAAACCAACATCCTCTGATGCAAAACGGACTAATCTCCGGGCTATAAACAAAGGATCTTCTCCTCCAACCAACATCCTCGCCAACCAATAAAGGGAAGCATCTGGATCAGAACTTCTGATAGATTTATGGAGAGCGCTGATGAGGTTATAATGGTAATCGCTATGTTTGTCGTAAAGGGGTGCACGTTTTTGAACGAGAAATGCTAAATCATCGGGGTTTAGAGAATCTTTTCTCCCACTACTTTCCAAAATTTCAATCATGTTCAACAAATGGCGGCCATCGCCATCTGACATTTCAATTAAAGCTATTCTTGCCTTTTCGTCCAATGGCAGTTTTTTCTTTATTTTAGTTTCAGCACGAATTATTAAAGTTTTTAATGCAATTTCATCAAGACGTTTCAATACTAAAACCTGACACCGAGATAGTAACGGAGGATTTAGCTCAAAAGAGGGATTTTCAGTTGTAGCACCAATCAAAACTATTGTCCCGTCTTCAAGGTAAGGTAAAAATCCATCCTGTTGGGCTTTATTAAACCGATGTATTTCATCTACAAAAAGAAGCGTAGAAACACCAGCCTCCTGTCCTTTTTGAGCCTTTGCAAAAATTCTTTTTAAATCCCCTACACCAGAAAAGACCGCTGACAACAAAACAAAATTATGATCGGTGTGATTTGCAAGCAATCGCGCTATTGTTGTTTTTCCGCTTCCTGGAGGACCCCAGAGGATCGTCGACATCAACTTTTTTGAAACTACCATACGCCCGATTGGACCATCATCCTTTAATAAATGATTTTGTCCTACAACGTCTTTAAGCGAAAGTGGGCGTAATTGATTTGCCAAAGGATTTGTCAAAGAATCCCCAAATAAATTTTCTTGTTCTCTCAAATCAGCCCTCAACATCAGCGGTGTAAATCTTATCTTCACGCTTAACTCTAATACGCCATCGCTTGGTTGGTTTAACGACAATTTTTATTAACGTTGCCACGTAATCCACTTTTTTTCCATTAATTTCTACAATAGTATCACCCGGTCTAATACCTAAACGCCTTGCCGGACTTCGCCTATAAGTTCCAAGGACAATTACACCCCGTCTCATTTTATTTAGAGAAAGCTCTTCAGCCAAAGCGGGTGATAAATTTGCAACTTTTGCTCCCGAAAGCGGTTGATTACCCTTAAGTGTTGAAATATCACGTGGGGGAATTTCAGGAGGTGGCACCAAATTTAATTCGAAAGTCCTTTCTTTCCCGTGACGTATAACACGCAGCAGGGCTTTTCTCCCAATTTTTAAGGTCGCTATATGGAAACGCAGAACTTTTGGCCCAGTAATATCCTTACCATCTATCTTGACCACAACATCGCCTTGAGCCAAACCAGAATTTTCTGCAGGTCCACCAGGATATAATTCATTGATAAGTACGCCAATTGGTCGTTTTAATCCCAAAGATGCAGCAAGTTCAGCGGTCAACTTTTGATTGGAGGCGCCAAACCAAGGCCGAACAACCTTAGCTCCTTGAATTGCATTTTCAATAATTCGTGCAACCATATTAGCAGGAATAGCAAAACCTATACCTTGAGACCCTCCACTTTGACTATATATAGCAGTGTTAACTCCAACTAGTTGACCATCCATTGTTATTAAGGCACCCCCGGAATTTCCAGGATTAATTGCTGCATCTGTTTGAATAAAAAAGCTAAAGTCAGACACACCTTCTGCCGCCCTGGCTAAAGCAGATACAATGCCCCCTGTTACGGTTTGACCCACACCAAAGGGATTACCGATAGCTAAGACAAGGTCTCCAACTTCCAAATCATCCGAATTCCGTAATTTTAAAAAAGGAAGAGGTTCATCAACATTCTTAAGGCGAAGAATTGCTAAATCTGTCTTTTCATCAGTAAGAATCACTTTTGCCGCTAACTCTCTTTTGTCGGACAGAACTACTCTTATCTCTTCAGCTTTTTTTATTACATGATAATTTGTTACTACCACCCCTTCTGATCTAACAATTACGCCTGAACCAAGAGAATTTTCAATCCGTTTTCGAGGCGCTCCAAAATTAAATACGTCCTCGCCAAAAAATTGACGGAAAAAAGGATCAGTCAATAAAGGTGACTGCGCACTCCTAACCACACGTTTAGTGTAAATATTAACAACAGCAGGAGCAGCACGTTTAACTAAGGGAGCATAGGATAAAGAAATTTCTTGGTTTGAACCCGGGAGACCTTTTTCTTTTGCTGCTATCGAGTACATCTCTGCAGACCCAACTACAAATGAAAAAATTAAGAATCCTAAAGTCATAAAAAAGGTCTTCATGTTAACGTCACATATTTGCATAAGATTTCATCTATTTTATTTATACAAAAAAAGCAGCCATTAGGCTGCCTTTTTATGAATAGCTTTTGGTCTTAAATATATTTATGCCGCTTCATTCTCTGGAATTTCTTCAGAAACCTGAACGGGACCTGAATCTTGGCCTTTTGCATCGGTATCACGATCAACCAATTCTATTATGGCCATTGGAGCGCTATCACCGTATCTAAATCCAGCTTTTAGGACTCGAGTATAACCTCCTTTACGATCAACATAACGTTCTGCCAATACAGAAAAAAGTTTTTGTGTAATTACCACATCATTATTAAGACGGCTAAGCGCTTGCCTCCTCGCATGAAGACCTCCCCGTTTTCCTAAAGTTATAAGGCGGTCTACAAAGCCGCGCAGTTCCTTTGCTTTTGGTAGGGTGGTTTGGATTTGTTCATGCTTAATTAATGCGACCGATAAATTTCGAAACGTCGCTTTCCGATGGCTACTTGTTCGATTTAGCTTACGGCCACTAATTTTGTGTCGCATCACAATTCTCCACGTCAGTAAGGTTCATCGAGCCTTTTAGCGAGCTCTTCTACGTTTTCAGGTGGCCATTCGATAATTTCCATTCCAAGACTCAAACCCATTTGAGCCAAAACTTCCTTTATTTCATTAAGAGATTTCCGGCCGAAGTTTGGAGTTCTCAACATTTCCTGTTCAGTTTTTTGAGCCAAATCACCAATATAAATAATATTATCATTCTTTAAGCAGTTCGCCGACCGTACAGAAAGCTCTAGCTCATCAACCTTCCGAAGCAGAAATTTATTGAATTCCGGCTCTGCGGCAACCTCTGCTTCTGGCTCCGGTTCTGGCTCTTCAAAATTAATGAAGGGGCGAAGCTGATCCTGTAAAATACGAGCAGCAAGTGCAATTGCACTATCAGGAGGCATTGTGCCATCTGTTTCTATATCTACTACTAATTTGTCGTAATCAGTGACCTGACCAACACGAGTATTGTCGACACCAAATGTTACACGCCGTACCGGGCTATAAACTGCATCAATTGGAATTAACCCAATCGGGTTATCTTCATCACGCATCAGTGAAGCTGGTACATAACCTTTACCGGTCGTAACAGTCATTTCCATATTGATTTTTATATCCTCATCAAGTGTACAAATTACTAAATCTGGATTAATTATTTCAATATCATGTGATGCTTCTATCATTCCCGCTGTTACTTCCCCAGGACCTGTAGAAGAAAGTGACACCCTACGAGGTTCCTCGCCATAATACCGCAAAGATAAAGATTTTATATTAAGGACAATGTCAGTAACATCCTCGCGAACTCCAGGAATTGAAGAAAATTCATGCAGAACACCATCAATCTGTACAGCCGTTACAGAAGCACCTTGTAAAGAGGACAATAAAATTCGGCGTAGCGCAGTCCCGAGTGTCAAACCAAAACCCCGTTCCAAGGGCTCTACGGTTATTTTCCCAAAGCGTGCTTCATCTATTCCTGAGGTAATTTGTAGATTGTTTGGTTTAATTAGTTCTTGCCAGTTCTTTTGAATCACGTGTTCAACCTCATTGTGGATTAGCGGAAAACATCCGCATGTTTAATTTCTTTAAAATTGGCATTAAATGCAAAAATCTGTGTCTATATCTCAAACACGACGACGTTTCCGGGGACGGCACCCATTATGTGGAATTGGGGTAACATCCTTTATCGCCGTTATTGTAAAACCTATCGTCTGCAGTGCTCTTAATGCGGATTCTCTTCCCGAACCAGGACCTTTTACCTCTACTTCTAAGGTTTTCATTCCGTGTTCCATCGCTTTTCGTCCGGCCTCCTCAGCCGCCATTTGTGCAGCGTAAGGAGTGGATTTTCTAGAGCCTTTGAATCCTGATTGCCCCGCAGAAGACCAAGCAATTGTGTTACCTTGGGCATCAGCAATTGTAATCATAGTGTTGTTAAACGTCGCGTTAACATGCGCGATACCTGAAGTTATATTCTTGCGTTCTCGCCGACGAACACGAGCGGTCGTTGCCTTAGCCATCAAATCTATCCTTAATTCTCTGAAATCAATTCTTACCCGCAACTGGCCGCGCACGGCCCTTGCGAGTTCGTGCGTTGGTATGAGTTCTCTGTCCTCTAACCGGCATACCTCTCCTGTGGCGAAGACCGCGGTAACATCCCAAATCCATCAGCCTCTTTATATTCATTGCAATATTGCGACGGAGATCGCCTTCTACTTGGTGATCGTGATCAATTGCTTCGCGAATGCGGCTTACTTCCGCATCACTTAGATCATTCATACGAACAGTATTATCGACTTCTGCTTTTTCACAAATCTGACGCGCGCTCGCTCGACCAATCCCGTGTATATAAGTCAGAGCAATGCCTGTCGGTTTATTTGGTAGATTTACCCCCGAAATTCGGGCCATCCTTTTTCTCCTTTATGAGAGTAAAATCGTTAGGTTTCGATCTACGTTCTTTAAAGCCCAAAGGTGCCGGATTATATGAACTATCTCTTGTAAGTCAACAATCACACACACCCAATCACAGCCTCTATTTCAGAAGTTACTTTTTCTATCTGGTTTAGTGCATTCACAGTCTTCAAACAATTCTTTTTACGATAATAGAGCAGTAATGGTGCTGTTTGTTTCTCATATGCGTCTAGTCTTAATTTAAAGGTTTCTGGTTTGTCATCCGAACGCCGAACAAATTCTCTACTGTCGCACTGATCGCAAACCCCCTTCAAAACAGGTTTTTGGAAATCGTCATTATATCCAGCTCCGCAAACCGCACATGAATAACGACCTGATATTCGTTTTATCAATATTTCAGAGTTTATTTTCATTTCTACTACATAATCCAACCGCATGCCTTTTGTCTTTAACATTTTTTCTAAAGCTTCAGCCTGTGCGGTCGTCCTTGGAAAGCCATCAAGTATAAATCCCTTTTTGCAATCTGGATATGCGATGCGTTCCGAAATCATTTTGACCATAATTTCATCAGGAACTAAAGCACCTGAGTCGATTACTTTTTTTATTTGCTTCCCTACTTTTTTAGAATCCAAAACTGTTGTTCTAAGCATATCTCCAGTAGAAAGTTTCACCAACCCATGCCGACGTTCAAGTTGCTTTGCCTGAGTCCCTTTACCGGAACCAGGGGGCCCAAGCAGGATTAGATTCATACACGTCTCCCCCTTAAACGCGATTTTTTTATTAAACCTTCATACTGATGGGCCAACAAATGCGATTGAACTTGGGCAACCGTATCCATAGTTACTGTTACAACAATCAGTAAACTTGTACCGCCAAAATAAAATGGAACAGAATAGTTAGAAATTAATAATTCAGGTAACATGCTAATAGCAACTAAATAAATAGCACCAAGTGTGGTTAAGCGTGTTAAAACATAATCAAGGTATTCTGCAGTGTTTTTCCCAGGTCGAATTCCCGGCAAGAACCCACCGTTCTTTTTTAAATTATCTGCTGTTTCTGACGGATTAAATACGACAGACGTATAGAAAAACGCAAAAAATGCAATGAAGGAAGAATAAAGAAGCAGATACATTAATTGTCCACGTCCTAAATAAGCAGTTACTGTTGTTAACCATTCTGGTCCTGCGTTAGCGCTGAACCCGGCTATTGTCATAGGTAATAATAATAATGAACTGGCAAATATCGGTGGTATTACACCAGCTGTATTGATTTTGAGGGGCAAATGGGAACTATCACCACCAAACATTTTATTTCCAACTTGGCGTTTGGGATACTGAACAACAACACGTCTCTGAGCGCGCTCTACATAAACAATAATAGTGATCACAGCGACTGCCATTAAAAGAAGTGCTATGATAACTGCCGCAGATAAGGCTCCAGTCCGGCCTAATTCTAAAGTACCTACTAAAGCAGATGGCAATTCCGCAACAATACCTGAAAAAATAATCAACGAGATACCATTTCCAACACCACGTGCAGTTATTTGTTCTCCCAACCACATCAAGAACATGGTTCCACCAACCAATGTAATTACTGTTGTAGCCCTAAAAAACAAACCAGGATCTATAACTGCCGACCCCTGTGCACCCTGCATACCCTCCAGACCAACAGCAATACCATACCCTTGGAGAGCTGCAAGACAAACCGTTCCATATCGAGTGTATTGATTGATTTTTTTTCGACCCGGTTCACCTTCTTTTTTCATTTGGATAAAGTAGGGGGAAACCGCTGTCAGCAGCTGCATGATAATTGCAGAGGAAATGTATGGCATAATACCAAGCGCCAGAATAGTCATCCTCCCAAATGCACCACCTGCAAACATGTCAAACATGCCCAAAATACCACCAGCTTGGCGTTGAAAAATTTCTCCAAGAATATTTGGATCGATTCCTGGCAACGGGATATAAGTTCCAAGCCGATAAATAACCAAAGCACCCAAAGTAAACCAAAGACGCTTTTTGAGTTCAGTCGCTTTAGAAATTTGACCGAAATTTATATGTGCAGCTAATTGTTCAGCAGCTGAAGCCATACCCTTCTCCTATAGGTGCAAAACACCTCGAATATGATAAGCTCCTACAAAACCATTTGATGTAAGCACTTTTTTTGATGTTTTTCATTTGAAAATTTAAATCTTTGAAAAATTCAAAACAATAACTTTTGCACTATATCCATAAACTTAAAATTATTTAAGTTTTCTTTGCTTGGATACTAACTGAACCACCTAATTTTTCTACAGCTTTAACCGCAGATTTAGAAGCACCAACAACCTCAATTCGAATTTTCGAAGTCAACTCGCCTTTTCCGAGTAAACGAACACCATTTTGGGAAGTCTTGATTAATCCAGCTCCCTGAAGCACATCTTCATTAATAATTTTGGACACATCTATTTTATTAGTATCAATTTCTCTCTGAATACCTCCCAAATTTACTTCTCTGTATTTCTTCCGAAAGATATTTTTAAATCCCCGTTTTGGTAGTCGCCTAAACAATGGCATTTGCCCACCTTCGAAACCATTTAAAGAAACACCACTGCGTGATTTCTGCCCTTTCTGCCCTTTGCCACAGGTTTTTCCAAGACCTGATGACCTGCCACGGCCAACCCGCTTTCTCGTTTTCTTTGCTTTAGTTTTTTCGGATATTTGGTTTAACTGCATTCATTTTTCCTCTTATCAAAACCTTTATCCTCAATCTTCAACTCGAACCAAGTGATTGACTTTATTAATCATTCCTCGAATAGCAGGTGTATCTTTCAACTCTCGTGTTTTATTCATTTTGTTTAATCCTAAACCAACGAGAGTTTCACGTTGATCATTGGGACGCCCAATAGGACTACCTATTTGAGTAATTTTTATTGTTCCTTTACTCATCTTGGATCTCGCCGTTTTTTTGTTTGTCTTTATTCTGACGGGGACCTCTTTGCCCTAAAATATCCGAAACCTTGCGCCCGCGTCGGGCAGCAACCGAACGCGGCGATTGTAAACGTGAGAGTGCTTCGAAGGTAGCTTTCACCATATTATGGGGATTTGGAGAACCCGTAGATTTCGCAACAACATCTTGCATTCCGAGTGTTTCGAAAACAGCGCGCATTGGACCACCAGCTATTATACCAGTCCCGGGAGGGGCAGCTCTACAAATGACACGCCCAGCACCGAAACGCCCTTGAACATCGTGATGCAATGTTCGCCCCTCTCTTAGTGGAACTCGGATCAACTTAGTTTTTGCTTGTTCCGTAGCTTTACGAATTGCCTCTGGTACTTCCCTTGCCTTTCCCGACCCATAACCTACTCGACCTTTAGTATCTCCAACAACCACAAGCGCCGCGAAACCAAACCTTCTACCACCTTTAACCACTTTAGCGACGCGGTTGATACCAACGAGTTTATCAACCAAATCACTTTGTTCTTCGTTATTATCCTTGGCTCGATCTCGACGTCGCCGATCACGGTGACCCGGTCTTGGAGTAGATGGCATAATGAATTTCTCCGTTAAAAATTTAGACCAGAATTTCTTGCTGCATCTGCTAAAGCCTTGACTCGGCCGTGGAATAGATACGCCCCACGGTCAAACACGACTTTCTTTAACCCCTTTTCTTCCGCTTTTTCAGCTAGCAACTTTCCAACTGCAGCAGCTGCCTCTTTCGTTGCTCCTGAACCTAAAGAACTTCGCAATGAACTATCCAGTGTAGATGCAGAAATAATTGTTTTGCCTTTGAAGTCGTCAATAATTTGTGCATATATGTTTTTATTTGAACGAAATACCGACAATCTATGCCGATCTTCACTCCGATTCCGTATTCGGATGCGCACTCTGTTTCGCCGCTTTTGTTTTAAAGAAATTTTCTTTCGCATTTTAAAACCTACTTCTTTTTCCCTTCCTTACGAAGGATATATTCGTTTTCATACCTAATACCTTTACCTTTATACGGTTCGGGTTTCCGGAATTTTCGAATTGTAGCTGCCACTTCACCAACCTTTTGTTTATCAATTCCCCTAACTTTAACTAATGTAGGGCGCTCACACGCAACTGTTATTCCCTCAGGGATAGTAAAACGAACTTCGTGGCTGTAACCAAGTTGGAGGACAAGCTCGTTACCCTCTATAGCTGCGCGGTAGCCGACGCCAACAATTTCGAGGTTTATTGCAAAGCCTTCGTCTACACCTCTCACAATATTTTGTACAAGGCTACGCATTGTTCCCCACAATTCTTGTGCATTCTTAGAATCAGTTTTCGGTTTCATCAAAAGTTGATTTTCTTTTTGAGAAACCTCTATTTCATCAACTATGGTAAGTTTAAGCTCCCCAAGTTTACCTTTTGCTGAGAAAAGTTGCCCTGCAATTTCACAATCCACACCTTCTGGAATATGTACCGGACTTTGACCAACGCGTGACATTTTAATCTCCTAAAATACAGTGCAAAGAATTTCTCCGCCCACGTTTTGCGCACGAGCCTCCCCATCAGAAAGCACCCCTCTAGGTGTGGACAGAATCGAAATACCCAAACCATTATATACGCGTTGTAAATCTCTAATTTTTGAATAAACACGGCGTCCCGGTCGGGAGACACGATGCATTTCCCTTATTACTGGTTCACCCTCATAATATTTAAGTTCTATCCGAATTTCAGAAAATTTCCGCTCGCTATCGTCTATTATATATCCGCGGATATAGCCTTCCCGTTTTAAAACATCAAGAACGTTCATCCTTAACTTTGACGCGGGACTTGTAACGGCGTTTTTGTTAGTGCGTTGGCCATTTCGAATGCGGGTTAGCATATCGCTCAACGGATCTGTCATAGTCATACTAACTCTCCCCTTACCAACTTGATTTGACCATGCCAGGGATGTATCCACTGGATGCAAGATCACGAAGGGCAATCCGTGAAATTTTGAATTTTCTGTAAAAACCTCTTGGCCGTCCTGAAATTTCACATCGATTACGAACTCGGACAGGGGACGAATTTCGGGGCATTTCTGCTAGTTTAAGCCGTGCTCCAAATCTGTCTTCAACTGGAAGAGTTTGGTCTTTCGCTATTGCCTTCAACTTTTGTCGACGCAAAGCATACTTCTTAACCATCCGAGTACGTTTCCGATTTTTCTCAATGGCACTGGTCTTTGCCATAAAAATCCTCCCAAAATTCTTTTCAATTTATAGGCATGTTGAAGCCTTTCAATAAAGCTTTAGCTTCATCATCTGTTTTTGCGGAAGTTACTATCACTATGTCCATTCCACGCATTTCATCAACTGCATCGTAGTCAATTTCTGGGAATACAATTTGTTCTTTAAGACCCAAAGCAAAATTACCCCTTCCATCAAAACTTTTGTTTGATAATCCACGAAAATCCCGAACTTGTGGAAGAGCTATATTTATAAGACGGTCAAGAAATTCATACATTCGATCGCGACGTAATGTCACTTTACAACCAACAGACATCCCCTCCCGCAACTTAAAGGTGGCAACGGATTTTTTCGATTTGATAATGATTGGTTTTTGGCCTGTAATTAATGACATTTCGTTTGCGGCTACATCAACCTTTTTAGAATCAATTACAGCTTCACCGACACCCATGTTGACAACAATCTTTTCTAATTTCGGGATTTCCATAGGATTTCCATAATTAAAATCGGACTGAATCTCCGCTCTAACTACATTGTCGTAAAGTTCACGTAAACGGGTCATTTTTGAGGCCTTAATCAATCATTTCGCCCGATCGACGAGCAATACGGACTTTTCGGTTATCTTCAAGCATCTTAAACCCAATTTTGGTTGACTTGCCGGTTTCCGGATCAACTATTGCTACATTAGAAACGTGAATTGGCGCTTCTTTCTCATCAATACCACCGGGGTTGTTTGCTGACGGCTGATTATGACGTTTCACAAGATTGGTTCCTTGAACAATTACGCGTTGTTCCTTCGGAAAAACACGCAACACATCTCCAGTTTTACCTTTATCGGCACCAGTAAGAACAATGACACTGTCACCCTTTCGAATTTTTTTTGTCATTTTATTTTTCTTAGACATAAGAATAAATCCTCATAACACTTCGGGTGCGAGAGAAATTATCCGCATATACCGGCGACCTCTTAATTCTCTAGTTACTGGCCCAAAGATACGGGTTCCAATAGGTTCACCCTGGGGCGTAATCAAAACTGCCGCATTTCTATCGAAACGGATTGAGCTACCATCCGCCCGATGAATTTCTTTAGCAGTTCGAACAATTACGGCTCTATGAATATCGCCTTTCTTTACACGCCCTCGGGGAATGGCTTCTTTAACGGTGACAACAATTAAATCACCAATACTAGCACTTCGACGATGGCTGCCACCAAGGATACGAATGCACTGTACCCAACGTGCGCCCGAATTATCAGCAACTTCTAATTTTGTTTCAACGTTAATCATTTTAAAATTCTTCTTAGTAAACAGAAACCAGCTTTATTCGACTAAAATTTCCCATCTCTTTAATTTTGATATGGGCCGGCACTCTCTTATTCGAACAATATCCCCAACTTTAAATTTGTTTTCTGGATCGTGAGCCGAATAATTCTTAGAGTGACGAATAAATTTTTTATAAAGCGGGTGTTTAATCCTTCTCTCAACCCGAACTCGGATCGTTTTATCTCCTTTATTTGAAACCACTACACCCTGTAACATTCTTTTTGGCATAACTTACCCTTAAACGGTTAATTGCGGACTACGTTCACCAAGAACAGACAAAACACGTGCTATGTCACGACGAACTTGACGAATTCGTGCTGTCCCTTCGAGCTGACCGCTGGCCCTTTGAAAACGCAAATTTAACGACTCTTTTTTTAGCTCATGGAGTTGATCCCGGAGCTCATCATCAGTTTGGGATCTAAAATCGGCAATCTTCATCATTCACCTTTGCTCTGTTACCCTTTTTACCATACGGGTTTGTAAAGGTAATTTTTCTGCCCCCAAACGCAAAGCAACACTGGCAATATCTTCGGGAACCCCCCCTATTTCAAACATGACCCTCCCTGGCTTCACCCTACAAGCCCAATATTCGGGAGTTCCTTTTCCTTTACCTTGTCTCACCTCTGCTGGTTTTTGTGAAACAGGTAGATCTGGAAAAACGCGAATCCAAACACGTCCTGCTCGTTTCATATGCCTTGTAATAGCCCTCCGAGACGCTTCTATTTGACGAGCCGTAATACGACCTGGGGTAGTAGCTTTTAGACCAAATGAACCAAAATTTAAGGTGGTAGCACCTTTGGCATTGCCATGGATTCGCCCTTTGTGTGCTTTACGATATTTAGTTCGCTTGGGAGATAACATAGCTCAAATCCTCTTACCCATTTTCTATCAACGTTTGGGTTGTTGCTCTTGAAGACGTTTTTCCTGCGCCATAGGATCATGCGCAAGAACCTCCCCTTTAAATACCCACACTTTTACACCGCATGCACCATAAGTCGTTTTACCCGTCGCCACGCCATAATCAACATCAGCTCGTAAGGTATGAAGTGGAACTCTTCCCTCCCTATACCATTCCAAACGGGCTATCTCTGCTCCACCTAAACGGCCTCCACAATTGATTCTTATCCCCTCAGCTCCTAGCCTTATTGCTGATTGAACAGCTCTTTTCATTGCACGCCTAAATGCTACACGTCGCTCAAGCTGCTGAGCAATGTTTTCTGCAACGAGTTGAGCATCAATTTCTGGTTTGCGTATTTCAACGATGTTTAAGTTCACATCACTTCCGGTCATACGCGATAATTCACTACGCAGCTTTTCAATATCTGCACCTTTTTTTCCAATTACGACTCCAGGTCGAGCGGTATGAATGGTGACCCGAGCTTTTTTTGCTGGACGTTCTATAACTACACGAGATATACCGGCTTGACTTAAACGACCTTGGAGATATTCACGAATTTTGAGATCCTCATGCAACATAGCGCCATAATGCTCATCAGCATACCAACGGGAATCCCACGTCCTATTTATGCCGAGCCGAAGCCCAATTGGGTTAACTTTTTGGCCCATCAGCTAGCCTCCTCGTTCTCTCTAACTACTAAAGTCAAATTACTAAAAGGTTTAGAAATACTGCCCATTCTTCCTCGGGCACGGGCCCGAAACCTGCGAAGAGAGAATGATCTTCCCACTGTTGCTTCAGATATATATAATCGATCCACATCTAATTGGTGATTATTTTCAGCGTTTGCTATAGCTGACTGAAGTAGTTGGTGAACCTCCGCTGCCACACGACGCCGGGAAAAGGTAAGTTCAGCCAAAGCTTCCGCTACCTTTTTTCCACGAATTAGTTTAGCAACTAAATTCAGTTTTTGCGGACTGATCCGAATGGCTTTTGCAAAAGCCATTGCTTCATTATCCCCAAAACGACGAGGAGCCGATTTTTTTCCCATTAGACTCTCCGCACTTTTCTATCAGCCCCATGGCCACGATATGTACGAGTAGGAGAAAACTCCCCAAATTTATGTCCGACCATGTTCTCCGTTACCAAAACAGGTATAAACTTTTGCCCATTGTAAACACCGAAAGTAATCCCAACAAATTGAGGTAAAACAGTCGAACGACGAGACCAAATTCGAATAATATCTTTACGTCCGGAACCTCGGGCCTTTTCTGCCTTTTTCAGCAGATACCCGTCAACAAAAGGTCCCTTCCAGACAGAACGTGTCACAATTTTCTCCCTTACCTTTTATGCCGTCTACGCATTATGTATTTGTCACTAGGCTTTTTTCGTCTGGTGCGCTTGCCTTTTGTTGGCACACCCCAAGGTGTCACTGGGTGTCTTCCACCTGAACTACGTCCCTCTCCCCCGCCATGTGGGTGATCAACTGGGTTCATAACTACGCCACGAACCGAAGGACGTTTTCCCAACCAACGATTACGGCCTGCTTTACCGATATTTGTATTCTTATTATCAGGATTAGATACTGACCCAATTGTCGCCATGCATCGGCCAGGCACCATTCTAACTTCACCAGAATTAAGGCGAAGTTGTGCAAACCCCGCATCTTTGCCAATTAATTGAGCGTAAGTACCCGCAGCACGTGCTATTTGACCCCCGAGGCCCGGTTTCATTTCGATATTGTGTATAATGGTTCCAACGGGAATATTTGACATTGGCATAGCATTACCTAGTTTAATATCAACCTTCTCGCCTGAAACAATTTCATCACCCACTGATACCCTTTGAGGCGCCAGAATATAGGAGTCATCCCCGTCATCATATTTTATTAAGGCAATGAAAGCAGAACGATTTGGGTCATACTCCAATCGCTCAATTGTAGCAGGCACATCAACTTTAAGTCGTTTAAAATCAATTTTCCGGTAACGGCGTTTATGCCCCCCACCGCGGTGTCTCATTGTAATACGACCGGCGTTATTCCTACCACCTTTACTCGATAACCCCTCAGTCAACCTCTTAACGGGCTTTCCTTTCCAGAGTTCAGACCTATCAATCAGTACCAGGGCCCTCTGGGATGGTGTCATCGGTTTATAGTTTTTTAAAGGCATATCAAATTCCCGTTGTCACATCGATCATTTCGCCCTCAGCTAATGATATTATTGCCTTTTTAAAATCGGACCGTTTTCCATCTTTACCTCTAAACTTTTTAACTTTACCTTTTTGCCGCAAAGTATTTACTGACATTACTTTTACTTTAAAAATTTCTTCAACAGCAGCCTTAATTTGCGGTTTGGTAGCAGAAAGGGGTACTCTGAAAGTAATTTGATTATGCTCTGAACCCATAGTGGATTTTTCTGTAACTAGCGGCGCGATGATTACGTCATAGGCTTCAAGTAAAGAAACCGAGACAGGTTTTTCTCGTCGCGCGCTCATTTCAAAAGCCCTTCCAAATGTTTAACTGCCTCTTTTGTTAATACCAGTTTATCTCTACGCAGGATATCGTAAACATTAGCACCCTGTTGGGGTAATAAATCTATCTGCGGAATGTTAGAAATGGCTAAAGCAAAATTCGGATCAACCTTTTCCCCGCCCAATATTAGGGCAGACTCGAGACCAAGAACCTTTAATTGAACTGCTACAGTTTTTGTTTTTGGTTTTGGTATGGTTAAGTCATCTATTATTATCAGATTGCCATTTAATTGTTTACTAGAAAGCGCCGATCTTAACGCAAGCTTACGAACCTTTTTATTAAGACGGTGTGAATGGGACCGTACCACTGGGCCAAAAACAGTTTGTCCACCACGCCATTGAGTAGCTCGTCTACTACCAAAACGAGCACGGCCTGTACCTTTTTGACGCCAAGGCTTTGCTGTGCTGCCACGAATTTCACCAATTGTCTTTGTTTTATGGTTTCCTGAACGACGTTTTGCGAGCTGGTAATCTACCATTTTTGCAAGAATTTCTTTTCGAACCGTAACTCCAAATACCATCTCATCCAATTCGACTGAACCAGACTTCTTGTTATCAAGTGTGACTACGTCGCACTTCATTTTTTCTCGTCCTTTACTTGCTCTTCATCGGCAGAATTTGCTCCTTCATCCTTCAAAGTGTCCTTTGCCTCTTTCCCTTTTCCTACCAAGGCTGCAGGGAATGGTGTTTCTTTTGGCAAAGCACTTTTCTTTGAATCTGACACAAGTACAAAACCACCCTTTGCTCCAGGTACAGATCCACGTAGCATAAGAAGCCCTCTTTCTACATCTGTACTAACTACTTCCAGGTTCTGTACAGTTTTACGAACATCACCCATATGCCCAGCCATTTTCTTGCCTTTCCATACCTTTCCTGGGTCCTGGCTGTTGCCTGTAGAACCATGACTTCTATGGCTAATCGAAATACCGTGGGAAGCTTCTAGCCCGGCAAAATTATGGCGTTTCATTGATCCAGCAAAACCTTTTCCAATACTTTTCCCAACAACATCTACTTTTTGGCCAGCAATAAAATGATTGGCTGAAATTTCATCCCCGATTTGTAGAAATGCATCTTCGCTTATACGAAACTCTGCTGATTTTTGTTTTGGTTCAACTTTGGCCTTGGCAAAATGCCCTCTAAGCGGCTTCGAAACCCTCTTAATTTTTGCATTTCCCCAACCTAACTCCAAGGCATTATAGCCATTACCATCTTTGGTTTTTAAACTTATTACCTGAAGGCTCTGTAATTTGAGAACTGTAACGGGTACGTGCACACCTTCCGCATTAAATACACGCGTCATACCCATTTTTTTTGCTATGATACCAGTTCGCACGATCCAATTCCTAAAGCCTAATTTCCACGTCTACACCAGCCGCCAAATCAAGTTTCATCAACGCATCAACGGTCTGTGGAGTGGGATCCACTATATCGAGAAGGCGTTTGTGCGTCCTTATTTCAAATTGCTCGCGCGATTTTTTATTTACGTGGGGGGAACGTAGTACCGTAAATTTTTCTATTCTCGTTGGTAAAGGAATTGGACCACGCACCTTCGCTCCTGTCCTTTTCGCCGTGTTAACAATTTCATGAGTGGAGGAATCGAGGAGTCGATGATCAAATGCCTTTAGGCGAATTCTAATATTCTGACTATCCATCACTATAATTCCTAGTAGATCATCTTATTTTGTAACAAAATCACTCTTTAATTGAGGCAACAACCCCAGCGCCAACTGTGCGTCCCCCCTCGCGAATTGCAAAACGAAGACCGTCATCCATCGCTATCGGTTGAATGAGGGTGACGTCCATCGTAACGTTATCCCCCGGCATAATCATTTCTGTACCTTCTGGCAA
>JAYZBC010000026.1:0-44274 GCA_036339375.1 Pseudomonadota bacterium
GCCGAACCCTGCTGAACAATAGCAATTAAATCACCAAATTCTCCCTCTGGTAAATTTGCATCTTTTAGATCAAAAACCCTGTTATTTTTGAGCGCACCTGGACGCCGGGTTCCGTTAACCGAAAAAGTTACTAATTGTGTCATTTTCGCTACCCATTTATAAATATTTCCGAGACTTTAGAATTTATTGTGCAATAAACTAAACTTCTAATTGTGTCTATTTGCTGTTTTTTTGTATTCCTTTATTATCCATAAAATTAAAAAATTCCAAGGGCTGAGGTCAAAACTTTTCCTGGTTTTCCCTTAAAGAAAGAATTGTTGTACAACAGGAAAATTGGGCCAATTTTCACTGGAAAGTTTTATGAAGGGTTCTTCAATGTTTTTTGAGTACATCTCGTGAGAATAAGAGGATGGTTGAGATAGCATTAATTCGCCATGGCCCCACCGAATGGAATGAACAAAGGCGTTTGCAGGGGCAAAGTGATATTCCTTTAAGCGTTGGAGGGCGTAAAAGAGTAAAAAATTGGAGGATCCCCAAAGAGTTTCTAAAATTTGATTGGGTGGTTAGTCCATTAAGTCGTGCAAGAGAGACCGCGCGCTTGCTGGGTGTTTCTCCTTCTTTAGAGCCTGCAATAATTGAAATGGACTGGGGCAAATGGGAGGGTCGTACCGGTGAAGAACTGCGGGAAATCTACGGAGAAAGTTTTAGTCAAAGGAAAGACCTGGGCATTGATTTGCAGCCAGAGGGCGGTGAGAGCCCGAGGCAGGTGCGGGAAAGAGTGGCAAAATGGGTTTTAAAAATAGCGTCAACAGAGAAATCTACTGGGGCAGTAGCGCATCAAGGTATCATCCGCGCAATGATTTCCTTGGCCACTGGTTGGAACATGATAAATCCATCTCCGGAAAGAATCGATTGGGACAGTGTCCATTTGTTTACAATCAAACAACATGGGCTCGTGAAAATTGGACAGCTTAATATAAGCTTAATTAATTGAATACTAATCAACAGCATTTGTTGGTTTCATATGGGGCCTGGAAATAAATTAAAGGATATTGTTTCGGCCAGAGTGAAAGGTTTTCAGGGAGGCCTAAAATTCGAAAATTTCCTAATTTTGGATGATCTAGAGAATTAACGGTTATGATTTACGGCACAAGTTCATCAACTGTATGAAAATTTCTGTTGTTTTTAAAGCGCCCCTATTACCTGAAGGGGGCGCTTTTGGAAAACTAATAAGAGGGGTTAAGCGGCTTTTCCGGATAATTTTTTGCTGCCGCTTGTTGAAATTTCAATTTTACGGGCTTTCAGTTCTTCTGGAATTTCTCTTTCAAGTTCAATACTCAGAAGGCCGTTTTGCAGCACGGCACCAACAACCTTGATGTGATCCGCGAGCTGAAATGTGCGTTCAAACGCTCGGCCCGCAATCCCGCGGTGCAAAAAAAGTGTCTCTTTTTCTTTGTCCTTTGATTTCCCTTTAACAATTAGCGTGTTTTCTTTTGCTGTTACCTCGAGATCATCCTCTCCAAAACCGGCCACCGCTATAGAAATTCCGTAAGTGTTATCATCAATCTTCTGGATATTGTAGGGTGGATACCCGTCACTATGATCAGGTAAGTTCATGGCGGCATCGAGGAGCCGCGTCATACGATCAAAACCAACGGTGGAACGAAACAGGGGAGAAAAGTCGTAAGTCACCATATTGATACCCTCCTTTAAGCAGTATCTTTCTATGGGGTTTGCTAAATAGCCCAACCCAGTTGATAAGAGTGAAGGCCCAGATTGCGGCACCTTCAAACGGTTATGTAAGTAAATTTCTTCAAAATACAAGGGCATCTATTTTCAAACACTGATAATGGAAAACTAAGAGGTTTTTTTGATGTAATGGGCCCCCATCCCCTTTTTCCTATAAAAGATTTATTGATAAAAACAGAAAATCTAATGAAATTTTAAAAGTGTTTGATCAATCGATTGCAATGTCTATGGCTAAAGGAACATGATCCGAGGGTTTTTCCCAGCCCCGCGTTTCCTTATATACCTGGGCTTTTCTCAAATTTTTGGTTAAGGAACGGGTCACCCATATATGATCTAGTCGTCGCCCACGGTCACTACCCGGCCAAGTTCTATTTCTGTAACTCCACCACGTGTATAGTTGTTTTTCCGGTGAAATGAAATGACGAACCGCATCCACCCATCCGTGGGCTTTCATAACCTTTTCTAGTCCCTTGATTTCCACCGGCGTATGGCTCACGACATTCAGGAGCTGTTTGTGTGACCACACATCAGTTTCGAGTGGTGCAATGTTAAGGTCGCCGACTAATATCCGTTTCCCTGGCCGTTTATTTGAAAACCAGTTTTCCATTTCACCTAAGAAGTCGAGTTTGTGGGCAAATTTTGGATTCTCTTTTGGATTTGGAATGTCGCCTCCAGCAGGGACATAAAAATTGTGTATTTCTGTCCCCGAAGTAAACCTGGCTGCAAGATGTCGGCAGTCGTCATTTCCACACCAAAGTTTTTTTCTCATTCCAAAAAGGGGTACGCGTGAAAGGATCGCAACACCGTTGTAACTTTTCATGCCTTGGAACAAAACGTGACTAAAACCCAGAGACTTTACCTCGTCCAATGGAAACACGGAGTTTTCCACTTTGGTTTCTTGCAGGCAAATTACGTCCGGTTTTAAATTATTAACAATTGTCCTGAGAGTGGGAAGACGAAGTCGGAGGGAATTTATATTCCACGTAGCGATGCGCACGTTTATTTCCTTTAATTTTTTACAGTTCGTTTGGCATGTTTTAAGGCAGCCAATCCAAAGGTTTCAAAAAGCTTCCGGGATAGGTCGTGACTTTCAACTGCCCACTCGGCATGCCATTGCACCCCAACGGTAAAGCTTTCTGATCCCTGCATACTAATTGCTTCAATGACGCCGTCGGGAGATATGGCTTCTACTGTAAAGCTATCGGCAATTCGGTCAATTCCTTGCCCATGCAGCGAATTGACCATTACCTCATCGTTTTTAGAGAGTTCTTTTAGCAAGCCGTCTGGGCTCAGTTTAATGGAATGGCGGAGGCCAAATTTTTCTTCAATTAAATCTGTATCTCTACGCATTCTGTGATCATTTTTTCCAGGCAGTAAATGGATTCGATAATGTAGAGAACCTCCCATCGCAACATTGATTTCTTGGATGCCGCGGCAAATTCCAAAAACCGGTATTCCACGGTCAACGCAACCGCGGACAAGCGGTAGTACAGTCTCATCACGCTCAGGGTCAATTATTTCATCATCAGGGAAAGGCGATCCTTGGTAATGGTGTGGTTCTACGTTAGCCCGTCCCCCAGTAAGTAAAAGCCCATTAATTTGACCGAGGATGACCTCAAAATTTGTTTTTGCCCCAAAAGCGGGGATAAGGATTGGAGTGGTATTGGAAAAGTTAGCAACCACCTCGGCATACTTTTTAGAGGTGGTAAAAAGGGGCGCCGTTGGCCTGTCTGCGGTTGAATGATTAACCGGAATTCCAACAACGGGACTAATTGGTTTTTTTGACATTGCCTCTTCGCTACCACGAAGGGAAAAGGTCTGCAAGCGTGACAGGAATTTACTTAATCACCGGCTGGGAATGCCCAGTCTGGCGGAATGAATTCAAAAAAGCGTGGATCAATTGGTTTATTAAAAATTGGGGAATCCAATATGACCTTTGTTTTGATACCCTGTGTATCCGAAATGGACCATCCCAAGAGCATTAAAGAGTTTTTAGCAATAAGTAATGTCATTTTTGTGTTTTCATATTTTTCTTGGCTATTAATCCTTATTTCAAAGATGTCTTTGTTTTTGGATATTCTTAACAAAGGAAAACTTTTTAATAGTTGGAAGTTATTTTGAAGTAAGAAAGATGCTGGAGAAGCCCTGAGCGGAAGCTGATTAATTTCCTTTGATTCCTCGTCTAAATAAATTAGCCATGTACCGTCAGCAATGATTTGGAGTGTGTTCGGGCGGTTGTAATTAATTCGTAGTTTGCCGGGTCGTTTTAGGTAAAGTAACCCAGTTGCTATGGATCCGTTCGATGATGTTTGAGTAAAGTGGGCGTGAATGGTTCGAATTGAATTTAATTGGACTTCGATTTTCGAGATTATAGAAAAATTTTTATTTTTGGAATTTAAAAGTGAAACATTTGGAAGAGCTGAATCGGAATAATTTGGGAAGGTAATGATAATAACAATAAAGCCTAAAAATAAACGGAAGCCTCTGTGAGACCGAAAACTGGACATCACCGTTTCAGGTTAACAAAAAAGATTTTAACAATGTGATCAATGTGCAATTACAAAACCTTTAATTTGTTTGGTTTAAAGTGTTATGTGCCAAGACTTCCCGTTTCCCGACATGGTTAGCACTAGTAATAACACCCTCTGCTTCCATTTGATCAATAATACGAGCCGCTCGATTGTATCCAATTTGAAGGTGTCTCTGGATAAAGCTGGTTGATGCCTTTCGTTCTTGGCAAACCAAAGCGACTGCTTGATCATATAGAGCGTCATTGACTTTATCGTTAGCCCCCCCGGAATTAAGCGTCGTATCGGGTTCTTCTTCCGTGATTTCTTTGCGAAACTCTGGCTCTGCCTGAGTTTTTAGATAGGCTACTATTCTATCTACCTCAAGGTCAGTTACGAGTGGCCCATGAACACGGACAATTCTTCCCCCACCAGACATATAAAGCATATCGCCGTGTCCCAACAGTTGTTCTGCGCCGGCTTCCCCTAGGATTGTTCTGCTATCAATTTTTGAGGTTACTTGAAAACTGATCCGGTTTGGGAAATTTGCTTTAATTGTTCCGGTTATAACGTCAACTGATGGACGTTGTGTTGCCATAATCAAGTGAATGCCGGCCGCACGGGCCATTTGTGCTATCCTTTGCACTGCGGCTTCCACTTCTTTTCCTGCCACAAGCATTAAATCGGCCATTTCATCCACAATTACGACGATGAAGGGCAGAGGGGTCATATCGAGGGATTTTTCTTCGTAATTAGGCTCCCCAGTCTCTGCGTCAAAACCCGTTTGGACTGTTTTGGTTAGGATTTCACCATTTTTAATCGCCTCTTCTAAGCGGGCGTTATAACCCGCTAAATTTCTTACTCCCATTGTTGACATAGCCCGGTAACGTTCTTCCATTTCGCGAACCATCCACCGCAAAGCAATGACTGCTTTTTTAGGGTCTGTTACCACGGGAGACAAAAGATGTGGAATTCCATCATAGGAAGACAGTTCGAGCATTTTTGGATCAATCATAATCATTCGGCATTGCTGGGGGGAAAGCTGAAAAAGTAGGGAAATAATCATGGTGTTAATGGCTACTGACTTGCCAGAACCCGTGGTACCAGCAATAAGCAAATGCGGCATACTTGCTAAATCTGCAATTGTGGGTTTGCCACTAATATCTTTCCCTAAAGCCAAAGAAAGTTTTGAAGAAGATCTCTCCAAATTTTCAGATTCAAGTAGTTCTCGCAGTGATACAATTTCACGGTCGGTGTTGGGTAATTCAATTCCTATAACGTTTCTGCCCGAAACCACTGCTACGCGTGCTGAAACGGCACTCATTGATCTAGCTATATCATCCGCTAACCCGATTATGCGGGAGGATTTGATGCCCGGGGCCGGCTCGAACTCATAAAGGGTCACTACTGGTCCAGGTCGAACTTTTAGGACGCTGCCATTTACACCAAAATCTTGTAAAACGGTTTCGAGTATCCGAGCATTTTTAGCTAAACCATCTTGCTCTGATTTGCTTTCCCTATGATAGGAAATAACATCTTCCAATAAGGCCATGTTAGGCAGTGAATATGCTTCGGGAAAATTCAGATCTAGAGAAGGTTGGCGAGATGCTTGTGCTCTTTTGCCGGGACGCGGTTTTTCGTTTCTTACCTCTACAATTTCGTTGTTTTCTTCATCCGTTAGTTTTGATTTATTTCCATTTTCTAAATGGTTTTGGCTGCGCAATTTGGGTTCACGACGATACGGTGTTTTGGAAATTGTTCTTTTTGTTTTTTGTTTCCTCCATTTACCGAGACTGAATTTTTTTGGGCCATTTCCGGTATTTGGCACCCTATTACCACCGGCAAACCAATTTACTATGGACCCTAAACGTTTCCATTCTTGAATCGAAAATCCAACAGTACTGTAGAGAGTACAAAAACAAATAAATCCAGTGAAAAAACAAAAGGCCTCTATGCTTATAAATTGTTGGAGTTCCTTCCAAGCCACTACTGAACTCAGAGTGATATCCCCAATTATGCCTCCGTATCCGGATTTTAAAGGCCAACCAGTTCCAACATTTGCTCCCGCTAGAGAAATGGTGGCGAGGAACAGTGAAACAGGGAGCATTGTTATCCTAATCCATTTTCGTTTTAATCCCTTATGTCTCATAATACGCCAGCCCCACGCCGCTAATATCGCCGGCAACAAAAATGATGCTATTCCAACCGTCTGGAAAAGAAAATCACTGACTAAGGCCCCTGGAAGGCCTAACCAGTTGGAAAAAAGTTTGTTTGCAGCCGTATTTAATGAAGGATCTGTCGGATTGTAACTCATTAAAGCGAAACATATGGAGCACGCCAGCAAAGCGATTAAAACTCCCGTTAGTTCTTTGAAACGCTTATTCAAAAATACTATGGCACCGTCGGGCAAAACTGATCTTTTTGGCCGTAGGTTTTGGGATTTGGTAGCCATCGGCACCTCCTTTTCTTAAAGAGTTTTAGCTAAGCGCTCCAATGATTGGCTCGTTGTTTCCAAATCATGAACCAGGGCACACCTAATGTAAGGCATTCCTGGATTGTTTTCGTTGGGTGTGTTTTTGGAAAGATAAGTCCCAGGCATTACGCGGAGGCCTGCTTTTTTCCACAATTTCAACGCAATTGTCTCACTGTTTCCAACATTAAGCCAAAGATAAAAACCCCCTTCCGGTCGGTAATAGCAGCCTATGCCGGAAAGCATCTGATCTGCCAAGTCAAATTTTTTACAATAAAGTTCGCGATTTTTTTTCACATGATCTTCATTTTGCCAAAGTGCTGTTGATACAGCGAGGAGAGGGATTGGGGGAGGAGCCCCACCGTAATCTCGTATACGTTTAAAACGAGCTATGATATTAGGATCACCAGCCACGAAACCTGAACGCAACCCCGGTACGCTGGAGCGTTTGGATAATGAATTCATAATCAAAACATTGTCTAAAGATCCCCCTAATGCGTCACAAGCAGAAACTCCTCCTGGGGGCGGAGTATTACTATAAATTTCACTGTAACATTCGTCGAATACGATGACAAAATTATGCTTTCTGGCAAGGCAGACAATTTCTATAAGGGTTTCAAGGGAGGCTACAGTGCCTTGTGGATTGGATGGCGAGCAATAGTAAGCGAGAGCGGTTCGGTCCAGTGTGTCGGGTTTTAAAATTTTAAAATCAGGTAAGAAACTAGTTTCCTCTATAGCAGGTAAAAATACTGGCTTTGCTCCTGCTGAAACTGCCGCCCCGAGGTAAACTTGGTAAAAAGGGTTTGGCATTAGAACGAGAGGTTTTTGGCCACCAATCCGTTCTGGAACTATCGTCAGAGCAACCATGAAAAGGGCTTCACGCGTTCCTGATACGGGTAAAATACAATTATCTGGGTTGATCACGCCCATTGGAACTCCGTATCTTTTAGTCAACCATTTTGCAATTGCCGATCGAAATTCTTTGGTACCCCAAACGGGTGGATACCTTCCCCAAAGGTCTCGGTTTTCCTCCAAGACTTTATGAACGATATTCGGCACAGCGTGTTTAGGTTCACCCAGGGCTAGAGACAAAGGTTGATTGTCGGTTTCTGGCGTTGTGGTGTCTAGCAACGCACGCAACCGGTCAAAGGGGTACTCACCGATTCGGTCAAGCCGATCGTTAAACATCGATACACTTCTTCAACTGTCGCTTTTTAGACGCGACGTAAACTATTACAAAACTTCACGATTTTAATAGAAAAGGCTGACACAATACAAGAAAATTGCTTAAAGCGACCAAAAATCGAATTAGTTTTGGTTTTAATCTCGAAAAAACTAGGGGTTTTATAAGCCCCTAGTTTTTAATTAATGATTTTGTATTATTGGATAGTCGCGCTGTGCAGTTGAAGATCTAACCCATCTCTTTCCGTTTCTTTGTCAACTTTGAGGCCAATAAAAAGAACTATATTTTTTTAAGCAAAATTGTAAAAGTGATTATAAATTATACAAATCTTAAAGATTCAAAATTAAGTCGGAGCAAAAGATACAACCAGAATGGTTTTAAAAGAAAAAGCAATAAAACATGTGAACGTTGACATCGTTGTTATTGGTGGTGGAATGGTGGGCTTAACATTGGCTTTGAGTCTCGGGTCGGCGGGCCTTTCCGTTAATCTTATCGATCCTTCAAAACCCAGTTGGCCAAAAAAAAAATTGGAAGACGGTAGAACGACCGCGATTTCAGCAGGTTCCCAAAAAATTTTTGAGTCCCTTAATGTGTGGGGAGACATCAAACCACATGCCCAAGCGATTTCGGAAATTCGCGTTTCGGATGCTCGTTCCTCCCTATTTTTACATTACCACCATGCAGACTTGGGGAAACAACCCTTGGGCCATATCGTTGAGAATAAAGAAATTAAGACCGCTCTTTTAGCAAAATTAGCTACCAGCGATTCCGTCTCAATGTCATTTGGGAGTTATGTCGAAAAACTGCACAGAGACGAAAACCATGTAATCGCGATGACAAGTGGCGGTACAAAAATTTCTGCTACTCTAGCAATCGCAACCGATGGCCGGAATTCACCAACGCGTGAAGGAGCTAAAATTGCAAAATGGGAAAAAAGTTACAAACAAACAGCTATAGTTTGTACCGTTCGCCACGAAAAGGACCACAAAGGTATCGCTCAGGAACAATTTTTGGCCTCCGGCCCATTTGCTATTCTGCCTATGACAGAAAATCGTTCCTCAATCGTATGGACAGAACGTAATGATTTAGCTCAACACATTTTGTCTTTAGGGGATCTAAATTTTTTACAGGAACTAGAGCTTAGATTTGGAGATTATTTAGGTAGTCTGGGAGTTGTAGGGCCTAAATTTTTCTACCCTCTAAGTGTTCTACATGCAGCCACCTACGTTGCCCCTAGGCTTGCTCTTGCGGGTGATGCAGCCCACGCAATTCATCCCGTCGCTGGTCAAGGGTTCAACATTAGCTTGTTTGATGTGGCAGCTTTAGCGGAGTTAGTGGTTGACTCAAGGCGTCTCGGATTGGACTTCGGGTCTGCCCTCGTTTTGGGTCAATATGAAAAATGGCGACGTTTTGATAACACATTAATGCTGGGTGTAACCGATGTTTTGAATAGTTTTTTTTCAAATGATCATCGAACGTTACGCATAATGCGTGACACAGGTCTATTTGCTGTGAATAAAGTTATTCCCGTAAAAAAAATGTCGATGCTACATGCTATGGGTATGTTGGGCCGTCTACCGAAACTAGTGAGAGGAGAAAGGCTATAAACTATGTTTTGACTTTCTCTTTACTTTAGGAAATACCGTTTTCTTTTATAGTTTCAAGTTTAAAATACCTTCTGCACTTCATTTTTATTTATATTTTTTAGGTCTCTAGGGGTCTCTACTCAAACCCTTAAGTTCTAAAATTTTTAAATAAGAATTCCATCGGGCTTCTTTTTCAATTCCAAGGGTGTAAAGGTATTTCCAAGAAAAGATTCCAGTATCATGTAGGTCATCGAAAAAAATCCGGATAGCATAGTTTCCTACTGGTTCGACTTTCAGAATTTTTACTTCTCGTCGTCCGAAAATAACCTTTTTTTGGTTTGTGCTGTGTCCTTGTACTTCGGCTGAAGGACTTTCGACACGCAACAATTCCGCCGGGAGAATAAAAACTTTTCCGTCGTCAAAAGAAATCTCTACAGTTTTGGCAAATTTTTTGAGTAAAATTTTGGTTGGTTTAGTGGCCATTGACTAGCCCTTTTAATCTTCCGAGATTCAATCCCTTTCTGTCGTTTGTTCTAGTTTGCGTGCCTCATCGACGAGCATAATTGGAATTCCGTCACGAATAGGGTACGCGAGTCCCGCAGCGTCACTGATAAGTTCTTGTTTGGTCGCATCATAACGCAATGGTTTTTTGGTCAGAGGGCATACAAGAATTTCTAAGAGTTTTGGGTCTACGCTTTTGTGTGTGTTATTCATGTTCAAGACCTGCTAAAAATTTAGTGGCTTTTGTCGCCAGAATCGCCAGGGGCCAGAAGGGTCATTTCTAGTAACGTCAGTAACATTTGAACCCGATCAGTGAAATTAGGTGTTTCTAAAAGAGCTTGTCTTTCATTAGCGCCAAATGGACAAGACATAGCGAGAGAGGTGACTAGTCGTTCCGTAGGTGTGGCTTTTATAGCGCTCCAACTAGTTTCAATTTTTTGTCGGGCAAAGAATTTCTTGACAATTTTTAATAAATTTTCACGGTCTATATCAGCATCATCTAGAATCTCTAGATCATTTATAAATCGACTATAGTCAGCAAAAACTCGTCGATAACCGTCTTTTTCGGTTATTTCTTCTGAAATATCGAAGCGGCAAATTCCTGTTAATGTTAGCATGTATCTCCCGTCTTCGCCTTCCGTAAAGCTTGTAATTCGCCCCGCGCAACCTGTTTTGTATAACTCGGGCTTTTGTGTTTCAGCTAAAGAAATTCCTCGGTTGTCATCAGGGTTTGGGTTTTTTGGTTGAAGCATGCCGATTAATCGTTGTTCATCTTTTATAACATCACAAACCATTGCTAAATAGCGCGGCTCAAAAATGTTGAGCGGCAGTTGGCCTCTGGGCAAAAGCAGAACACCTGTAAGTGGAAAGACAGGGATTACTCTTGGTAATTCTCCTGGGTTGGGTTTTAATGACTCTCTTCTCATGGCTTAGTTTTTAAAATTTACAAATGTTTTTTTATGCAAATAAAATAGAGGCTAATTTTCGCCGTCCAGAAATGGTAACAGGATTTGTAGAACCCATCGCGTCAAAGAGCTTCAGTAACTCAAAGCGGGCAGCCTCTTCTTTCCATTTTATGTCTTGGCTTATAATTTCCAGTAGAGCATTTACGGCTGCTTCGTGCTCTCCAGCGGTATACAAAGCGAGCGCTAAGTCAAAACGTGCTTGTTTATCTTTAGGATTGTTCGCAACCGCTTGTTGGAGTTGTTGTAAATCCCCTACTTGGGTTCCCTTTTCCGCGAGCTCTAAAGTACTAATAACACTTGAAAACGCGGAATTTTTTCGTTCGTCTTCACTAAGCGAATTAACCAGTTCTTGTGCTTCTGGATAATTATTAGCCGCTATAAAGCATTGCGCAAGCCCTGCTTTAGCATCCAAATTTGTGGGCTCGTGTTCCAGGACTTGTGTATACAAAGAAGTAGCTTGATCAAAATCTTTAGTGTCAATCATTGTTTGAGCTAATTCCATGGCTTCATCAATCGGCGATTTCTTTTCAGTTCCGGCAGTTTGCGTTAGTTTATTTACAAATTCCTGAATTTGACTTTCTGGCACTGCTCCTTGGAATCCATCGACCGGTTTGCCCTGATAAAATGCAAATACAGCCGGTATAGATTGGATCCTTAGTTGTTGTGCAATCTCTTGGTTTTGGTCAATATCAACTTTTACTAGTTTCACACTCCCTTGTGCTGCTTTGACCACCTTTTCGAGAATTGGCCCGAGTTGTTTACACGGACCGCACCAAGGTGCCCAAAAATCTACAATTATTGGGACTTCCTTGGACGCCTCAATTACATCTTGCATAAAGGTAGCCGTGGTCGTGTCTTTAATCAGATTTGATGTTGGTTGTGCGTCGGCTGCACTGGGATTGATGATTTGCTCCATTTTTAATACTCGTGTTTGATTTGGTTACTGGTTGGCTATTTAACAGAAAAATTCACGATTTAGCTTGTATTTTAAAATATTATATAAATTTTTTAACCATCACACAAAAATTCTCAGACATCGCTATATTTATAATCATAACCTGAAAAATAATTTTTTTGAATCACGAAATTTACATTATAGTGTAAGTGTCATTTATGCTAACTCTTGAAAATTTTTAAGTTCAGACTATTATCACGCCAACTTTTTGTCCCAATATGGTATTACTAAAACGTTTGTTCTAAGGTTTGCGGGCGTAGCTCAGGGGTAGAGCGCAACCTTGCCAAGGTTGAAGTCGTGAGTTCGAATCTCATCGCCCGCTCCACTTAATTAGTAAACTAGCGGTTGTGTTGAACTGACGCTGCTCTGTCAAAACAAATTAAACATTCAGTGTAAATTTTCACCAGTGGAATAACAAAAATGTGTTGTTTAATCGGGAGTTTTAAGATTTGCAACGAGAAATAATACAGAATTGGGCACATACACTTGATATGACACTTAGGGCTCACTATGGAGCAACAGAGGGCAAGGCAATTTTTAAATTGCATAGTCATACATTTTCGTCAGTTTATCAGGAAAAATTTGATCCAGAAGTTGCGGTTTTAGATATTGTGCATATTGATTCCCTCCAAAATAAGGCTAAAGTTGCTTTAAACCTTTATAAAGAAGAATCTGGCGACCTTAGGTTTAAATTGTATCACCCCAGTTCGCCTCTTCCATTATCGGACATATTGCCGGTTCTTGAAAATTTTGGCCTCAAGGTAATTGAAGAAATTCCCTACCGTCTTTCTGTTGGAAATACCAAATCTCTTGTCTGGATACATGATTTTGGGCTCGTTGTTCGTTCCGGGGTGTTTGTGGATATTGCTAAAGTTAAACCTTTATTTGAAAACGCACTCCATTGTGTTTTGAAAAGCGAAATGGAAAATGATGGGTTCAATAGGCTGATAATTGCCGCTGGGCTCAATTCGCATCAAATATTTTTATTAAGGGGCTACTGCAAATATCTTTTGCAAATTGGAATACCTTATAGCCAGTCTTACCTAGAAAACACCCTAGAACGACACCCAGATATTACTCGGTCGATAGTGAAATTATTTGAATTAAAGTTTGATCCTAAATTACAAAAAGATTCAACTAAGAAAATTAACCGACAGTTTAAATTAATTTCAAAAGCATTAAATTCTGTCCCCTCTCTTGATGAAGACAGAATTTTTAGGAAATACCTTAATTTAGTTGGAGCAACACTTCGAACGAATTATTTCCAAAAAGATGAAGAAGGTTCTCCCAAACTTTACCTGTCTTTTAAAATTGATAGTAGAAATTTTTCTGATGTACCTGTTCCTCGCCCGCATGTGGAAATTTTTGTTCATTCAACGAAGGTTGATGCAGTACACCTGAGAGGTGGGAAGGTATCTCGCGGAGGCATTCGTTGGTCAGACCGTAAAGAAGATTTTCGCACAGAAATTCTTGGTTTAATGAAATCGCAAATGACTAAAAATGCGATAATAGTGCCGGTTGGAGCAAAGGGTGGTTTTTTCGTTAAAAAACAACTGATTTCCAAAGAAGGTCACGAGTCTTTGGAAGAAGCTATTTCGTGTTACAAAATCTTTATGCGAGGGCTTCTTGATATTACCGACAATTTAAAAGGGAACCGTGTTTTACCTCTTAAAGATGTCATCCGTTATGATGATGACGACCCTTATTTAGTAGTGGCAGCGGATAAGGGAACAGCAAATTTTTCTGATATTGCGAACGGCGTTTCGGAAGAATATGGATTTTGGTTGGGTGATGCATTCGCCTCTGGTGGTTCAGAGGGTTATGACCATAAAAAAATGGGGATAACCGCGCGTGGATCCTGGGAAGCCGTCAAAAGGCATTTCCGAGAACTAGGAATAGATGTGATGGCAATGCCTTTTACGTGTGTGGGGATAGGAGATATGTCAGGTGATGTGTTTGGTAATGGTTTACTATATTCGCCTTGCGCAAAATTATTAGGCGCCTTCAATCACAGCCATATTTTTGTTGATCCAAACCCGAGCCCCTTGGTCAGTTACAAGGAACGCAAACGTCTTTTTGTGAGTCGAAACTCTTCATGGGGAGAATATAATAAAAAATTAATTTCAAAGGGTGGCGGAGTTTTTGATCGATCTGCAAAGTCTATCAAGGTCACCATTCAAATGAGGAAGGCTTTTGACCTTGTTGGCAGGAAGACAGTAACACCTAACGAACTCATTCACGCAATTCTTAGGTCTGAAGTAGACCTGTTATGGTTGGGCGGGATAGGAACTTACATTAAAGCTAGTAATGAAAAAAACTTTCAAGTAAGTGACCGTGCCAATGACGCTTTACGTTGTAACGGATCAGAAATCCGCGCGAAAGTTGTGGGCGAGGGTGCAAATCTTGGTGTCACGCAACTTGGCCGTATTGAGTATGCCCAGGTGGGTGGTCGAATTAATACTGACTTTATCGATAACTCCGCAGGTGTTGCCTGCTCTGATCATGAGGTCAATATAAAAATACTGTTGGCGATAGCAGTAAGGTCTAAGAAGCTAACCAAAGCCAAGCGTAACAGACTTTTAGTCAAAATGACAAAAGATGTTAGCGATCTTGTTTTAATGGGTAATTATCGACAAA
This sequence comes from Pseudomonadota bacterium, assembly GCA_036339375.1. Taxonomy (GTDB): domain Bacteria; phylum Pseudomonadota; class Alphaproteobacteria; order MPNO01; family UBA2964; genus JAYZBC01. The sequence continues at coordinate 14,554 of JAYZBC010000026.1, forward strand.
GCATGGCCTTAACCAATGCTCAGTATCAGAGTATTGCTCTAGTTGGGGAGCACGAACGCTTTATGCGCGCTCTTGAGAAAATTGGGGCTCTTGATCGTGAGGTAGAATTTTTACCTACAAATGAGGAGCTGGAATTACGTGTTGCAGAAGGAAAGGGTCTAACTCGCCCTGAGCTCTCCGTTTTATTAGCTTATGCTAAGATTTCTGTATTTGAAGAAGTTTTGAAAAGTCCTCTGCCAGATGACCCATATTTAAAGAGAACTCTAGGGCTTTATTTTCCAAAATTGATGCAAAAACAATTTGGGCGACTTATTTCCCAGCACTCTTTAAGGCGTGAAATAATTGCGACTTATGTTGCTAATACATTGGTTAATAGAACCGGGCCGAGTTTTGTAAATATGATCTCAGAATTAACGGGAGCAAAGGTTGAAGCCATTGCTACGGCTTATTTAATCTGTCGCCAAATTTTTGGTCTTGGAGAAATTTGGAGTAGCATTGAAGCTTTGGATAATTCTGTGCCCACCTTTATTCAAACGGAAATGCAATTATCAATTCTGGATCTAATAAAACACTGTACGATTTGGTTTGTAAAAAACAGATCCAAAACGGGGAAAATTGATAAAGCAGTCAAGGCGTATTTACCTTCAATAAAAGCAATAGAAACAGGGATCGAAACGCTGCTTTCTTTCGCATTGAAAGCTAACAGGGTAATAGATGAGGAACGATATAAAGCCCATAATGTGCCCAATGCTCTTGCGAGGCGCATTTCACGCCTGAACCCATTATCCTCTGCTTGTGATATCTGCCTTATTGCTTTTCAAAATAAACTCAGTCCAAAAACTGTCGCCAAAATTTTTTATGGTGTCGGCACCAAATTTGAATTTGATTGGCTTCGAAATTCTACTGCGCAAATAACCGAAGGAAATGAATGGGAAAAGAGTGTTGCCATTGGGGTGATTGACGATCTGTATGACACTCAGGCTCGATTGACTGAAAAAATCGTTGGCCCTGTTAAGAACGGAAAAATTTCACCCACCATCTTAAACATTTGGGTGAAAAATAATTCAGATGAGGTGGAGCAGGTAATGGATATTCTTGACGAAGTTAAAAGAGCTCCAAAAGTTGAGCTAGCTATGCTTATTATAACAAGCCGTCGATTAGCTATGTTAGTGTAATGTGATACACATTAAAAAATTGCGGTTTTATTGCCTTAATTTGGGAGTTGTTTTTAAGGACATATTAACGACTTGGATTTTCAGGGAAGAGATTTTATGGAATACGACTTTGTACCTTTGCCATACAGAAAACCACTTAAATGGCCAAAAGGTTACAATCTCGCTCTAATAATTACAATTAACCTAGAATACTGGGAGCAAACGAGGGACCAAAAAGAACCCCTTTACCCTGGTGGGCCAGCTACTATCCCTTTTCCGGTCCCCGGCGACGTTCCTGATTATGCTAATTGGACCTGGCGAGAATATGGGCAGAGGGTCGGAGTATGGCGTGTGTTAGAGCGGCTTGACAAATCCGGCCTTCCAGCTTCCTGCACAATGAATGCAAAAATGGCACTTGAGCGCCGCCCAATAATTGATGCAATTAACGAAAGAGGTTGGGAATTAGTACCCCACAATTGGGCCCAGAACGATATATTGACCTATTATGCCCATGATCCCGAAGGAGAGCGAAAAGTTATTTCCCAAACCCTAGAAGTATATCAAAAGGTAATTGGGCGGCCTGCGAAAGGTTGGTTATCATCTTCATTGCGGCCCACATCAAATACGGCGGAGTTTTTGAAAGAAGCTGGTCTTACATTTTTCTGTGATTTTTTAAATGATGACCAACCTTATTTAATTCGAACCGAGCAAGGGCCATTAGTTTGCATTCCTTATTCGAACGATGTGAACGATTTTAATTTGTTTGCAAGGGGAGGTATGACATTAGAACAAGGGCTCGATACATTGTGTGAGCAATTTAGAGTCCTTTATCAAGAGGGAAAAAAAGAAATGCGGCTAATGAATTTTGGATTGCACCCACATGTAATTGGTCAACCCTATAGAATTCGTGCACTGGAGGAATTTCTTGATTACGTGAAAGGGTTTGAGGGTGTATGGTTTCCCAAGCGTGAAGAAATAGCGGAATGGTATCTTGAGCATCATCATAAACATATAGGTTGATTTTTTTAAATTTAGAGAAATTTTTTAAAGATTAAATGTCACAAAAATGTCATTGAGTTTTAGAATTATTTTATCGCACATAAATTATGTCAGTTAAATTTACGCCTAAATCAAAACAAAAAATTTCGCAGAAGCTACCAGCAGAAAAGGGGCACGCAAATTTTCAAGAAGCTTTAGCGCTTCATCAGAAAGGTGATTTGGAACGGGCTCAAATAATTTATGAAGAAATTATAAAAAAACAGCCCACAAATTTCGACTCACTACATTTACTTGGTGTCCTAGCATACCAAAATGCGGACTACCAACGTTCTGTTGATTTAATAAAAAAAGCAATTCAAATAAATCCTAAAAATTCAATTTTTTATTACAACAAAGGATTAGCGCACCAAGAGTTAAGACAATTGGAGTCAGCTATCGATAGTTTTGGAAAAGCAATAGAGTTCAATCCCGAATATGTAGATGCTCATTACAATCGCGGCTTAACTTTTGTGGAACTAGGGCAGGCATCATTGGCGGCTTTAGATTTCCTTCGAGTTACTGAAATGAGGCCCGACTATGCGGATGCTTTTTCTGATCTTGGTAATACTCAAAAGGAACTCCAACAATTTCAGCCGGCCCTCAAGAGTTACGATAAAGCAATTGAGTTGGACCCAAATTTCGTGGACGCCTATTACAATAAGGGATTGACTCATTTGGAACTTAAAAATTTTGGGGCGGCCATTGAGAGTTTCGGTCTAGCCATAAAACTTGAGCCCAACTTTCCAGAGGCTTTTTGCAATCGTGGTTTAGCTTATCAAGCAATATTTCAATGGGAAATTTCCATAAAGGATTTCAATCGAGCTATAGAACTTCGACCAAATTTTGCCGAAGCTTATTCAAATCGTGGTCTGGCCTTGATAAAAACAAAACAGTTGGAAGCTTCTTTTAGGGACTTCGATAAAGCTATAGAACTTCGACCAAATTTTGCCGAAGCTTATTCGAATCGTGGTTTGGTTCTAAAACAACTTAAGCAGCTAGAGGCCTCAGTAAAAAGTTGTGATAAAGCTATCCAACTAAAACCAAATTTGGCCGAAGCGTTTTGTAATCGGGGCCTAGCACTTCAAGGTCTCAAACAATTGGAGGCTTCCATTGAAAATTTTAATCAAGCAATAAAACTCAATCCAAACTTTGCCGCAGCCTACTCTAATAAAAGTATTTCACAAAAAAACCTCAAGCTCTTGGATGAAGCGATCAGGAGCTGCGATAAAGCTATAAAACTTAATCCGAATTCTGCGGACGCCTATTGGAACAAGGCTCTAGTATTATTATTGAACGGCAAACTAAATGAGGGCTGGGATTTGTTTGAGTGGCGTTGGAAGAGAGACTCATTTACTTCTCCTAAGAGAGATTTTTCGCAGCCGCTTTGGCTTGGTTTAGAATCGTTAAAAGAAAAAACGATCCTTCTGCACAGCGAACAGGGTCTAGGCGATACCATTCAATTTTGCCGGTATGCAAAATCGGTATCCCAACTGGGTGCACGAGTTATTTTGGAAGTACCAAAAGCTCTTGTTAGTTTGTTTCAAAGTTTGGAAGGTATAAGTGAATTAATATCCAAAGGGACTGAACTACCAGCGTTTGATTTTCACTGCCCATTACTTAGTTTGCCTTTGGCTTTTAAAACAACTGAAACAACCATTCCAAGCAATAAGGCTTACTTACACAGTGAAAAAAACAAAGTATCTAGATGGGAAAAAAGGTTAGGTAAGAAAACAAAACCTCGAGTCGGAATTGTTTGGAGCAGTCTTTCTAGTTTTAGGAATGATTCCTATCGAAGTTTAAAACTCAAGGACTTTCTAGCAGCATTACCAAAAAGCGGAATAGAATATATTTGTCTGCAAAAAGAAATCAAAGAAGATGATAAGGAGACGTTGGCATCGGTCCAAGATATTCGATTTTTTGGGAACGAATTAAAGGATTTTAGTCAGACAGCTGCGTTAATAGAAAATATTGATTTAGTTGTAAGTACGTGCACGAGTGTTCCTCATTTGAGTGGAGCTATGCACAAACCAACATGGTTACTTTTATCTTCCGTACCTGACTGGCGGTGGATGCTCAACAGAAACGATAGTCCCTGGTATTCCTCGGTCAGGCTCTACCGACAAGATGATTCTCGAAACTGGGTCGGCGTTTTGGAACAGATTAAGACAGACTTAGGAGAGTTATTTTCATACAAAAATACAAATAAAAGTTAAAATACCCAAAAATGATTTGAATTTTTTAATACAAAAAAAGAGCAACGTGTTTCTTGAAAGGTTTGTGAGTGGAATTATAAAAATCTATTACACAGGGATCATACGGTGGCTAGAATTTTGTCCGGGGTCATAGGAATAACGTTCAATTGTATCTAAATTTGTTCCCGTCACACGAACCCAGCGGGCAGGCCTGGGATGTGCAGTTGAGTGAATTATACCCGTGTCAAATAGTGCAGCCTTCCCGGGTTCGAGTGCAAATGTAGGGCCTTCTTTAAGTTCTGCATAACCGGCGCGGGAATTATCATCAAGGCGGTTCCATAATGTCATATTGGTTATCCCTGTTGCTTGACCATAAACAGCCCAAGAAGGACCATGATCATGTGGTTTGCCCTTTCTGTTACCGAGGTCTGTTCCGTGTGCCATAACATAAAAATCAAATTCCTGGTCATGGTATAGGATAGTTTTTCCTGTATTTTGGTTTTTGAGGTGCTGGGTGATGAAGACTTCATTAACGAGGAGTTTCTCCAGAAAATTTTGGACGGCCTTGCGTCCTGTACTTCCGTCGTCTGCGGAAAATGCCTTGTGGCAATCCTCACAAAATTGTTCAAGCGTATAATTCATAGTCTTTTCCTTAGCCCTAATTGCTTGTCTTATAATATACTCTACATATAACCCAGTGCTAGGTTGTTTCTATGGAAAACGAATTGACGGCATCCCGGAAGACACAGGCTGCATGGTGTTTTTTTGATTGGGCAAATTCAGCTTTTCCAACTGTGATCGTTACTTTTGTTTTTTCCGCTTATTTCACAACTTCCGTCGCGCTAAACCATGTTGAAGGCACTGCACTATGGGGTTATGCCGTTTCGGCGTCTGCTCTTTTGATTGCACTTGTTAGCCCAATTGTTGGTGCTATTTCTGATGCTGGAGGACAAAAAAAATCTTGGTTAGCTTTCTTTTCACTGGTTTGTGTCCTCTGCACAGCACTTCTTTGGTATATAAGACCTGATCCAGATTTGATAATTTGGGGACTATGCTTGTTTGTCCTAGCAAATTTCGCGTTCGAAGTTGGCACAGTATTTTATAATGCAATGCTTCCACAAATTGTGCCTCCCTCGAAAATTGGGAGACTATCTGGTTGGGGTTGGGGATTAGGTTATGCAGGAGGGCTTTGTTGTTTGGCGCTTGTGCTTTTATGTTTTGTTCAACCTGAAAGACCTATTTTTAGTCTTCAAAAGGAAACAGGAGAGCATATACGTATTGTTGGCCCTTTGGTCGCGGTGTGGTTTGTTGTATTTTCAGCGCCCCTATTTTTCTTCGTTCAGGATAAAAACCCCAAGAAACGGGCGTTAACTAATTCTGCTAAAGAGGGTTTGTTAAGGTTGGTCCAAACTATAAAATTACTAAAGTTGGGTAGACCTATCCCTCAATTTTTAATTGCCAGAGTCTTTTACGTAGATGGGCTAAATACTTTATTTGCTTTTGGCGGCATTTATGCCGCCGGAAGTTTCGGTATGGGTATCGATGAGATAATAATTTTTGGTATAGCCCTAAATTTGATGGCCGGTTTAGGGGCCGTTGGATTTTCTTGGCTGGATGATTTATTAGGACCAAAAAAGACGGTTTTGATTTCGCTTGTCGCAATTTTTCTGTTAATTTTGCCTCTTCTTATTATAGAATCAAAAATGTTTTTTTGGGGCTTTGGGTTATTTTTAGGAATTTTTGTTGGTCCCGTACAAGCAGCTAGCCGTTCTCTGATGGTGCGATTGGCCCCGGCCAACCAAATAACGGAAATGTTTGGAATGTTTGCTTTCTCAGGCAAGATCACGGCGTTTTTATGCCCGCTTGTTTTAGCCACCATAACTGCTTTGTTTGGATCTCAAAGAATTGGGATGTTGGCGATATTATTTTTCTTAGGAGTTGGAATATGTATTTTAACGAAGGTGAAAGAACCCATCCAATGAGCCCAAATTAAATAAGAAAAAACTAATGCCGAAAATGTCTTACTCCTGTAAACACCATAGCGATATTATTTTTATTGGCTGCTTGTATAACTTCATTATCTCTAATTGACCCACCAGGCTGTATAACCGCAGTGGCGCCCGCGGCAACGGCTTTCAATAAACCGTCTGGGAACGGAAAGAAAGCATCTGAAGCGACTACAGAACCTCTGGCAAGCGGCTCTGGTGCACCGGCAGCTGTCGCAGCATCCGCTGATTTTTGTGCGGCAATTCGACAGGAATCTACCCTACTCATTTGACCCGCTCCTATCCCTACAGTTGCGTTGTTTTTTGCATATACGATAGCGTTGGATTTAACGTGTTTGCAAACAGTGAATGCAAATAAAAGGTCTAAAAGTTCTTGTTTCGTCGGTTTGCGTTCAGTTACGAACTTTAAATCTTTGGCCTGTGTTTGGATGAAATCTTGACTTTGTAACAAAAACCCATCAGCCAACATTTTCATTGTTAACAAGTGTGGCTCTGGAACTTTTTTCTTAGTTTGGATAATGCGGAGATTCTTTTTTTCGGCCAGTATCAACCCTGCCTCCACAGAAATTTTAGGGGCAATAATCACCTCTATAAAAAGGTTGGACATTAATTTGGCAGCGGATAGAGTTAGCGTGCGATTTACCGCAATAATGCTACCAAATGCGCTTATGGGATCACAAAGTAGGGCGTGGTTGTAGGCATCTGCAAGAGTTTTTCTAGTGGCAACGCCACATGGGTTGGCATGCTTAATGATTGCTACCGCAGGCTTTTGAAACTCTGATACCAATTGTAAAGCTGCATCCGCATCGCTTAAGTTGTTGTAACTTAGCGCTTTCCCCTGGATTTGTTTTTTTGTGTCCTCCCCTTCTGGGTCTCCTTCTAGCTTATAAAATGCGGCTTCTTGATGGGGATTTTCTCCATAGCGCATGATTTGATTACGGGCTCCAGAGATGGCGTAGTGGCGGGGAAATTTTTCTCCAGTTTTTTTTGCAAACCAGTTGCCAATAGTTGCATCGTATGCGGCTGTTCGGGCATAAGCTCTAGAAGCGAGCAGCCTGCGTAATTCAAGTGTTGTAGCACCTTTGTTTTTTGTCATTGTTTCAATAACTAATTTATAGTCTTCTGGATCAGTGACCACTGTTACGTTTTCATGGTTTTTTGCGGCCGCGCGTATAAGCGTTGGCCCCCCGACATCAATATTTTCAATACATTCCTCAAAATCAGCACCAATTTTGAGCATTTCTTCGAAGGGATAAAGATTTACCACTACTAAATCTATAGTGGTTATATTGTGCTCAGAAATTGTCTGCAAATGATTCTTATTACTCCGTTGTGCAAGAATTCCACCGTGAATTTTGGGGTGTAGGGTTTTTACTCGCCCATTCATAATTTCCGGAAAACCTGTGTGATCACTCACTTCTTTGACTGAAATACCAGAACTGATAAGTGTTTTGGCTGTGCCACCTGTAGAAATAATTTTCACCCCGTTTTGGTTTAAAAAACCACCTAGTTCCATTAAACCCTCTTTGTTGGATACAGAAATTAGTGCACACGAAATTTTGGAAAAATTTTTATTGGTCATCTGAGATTTTATGAGGCTATTGTTTCCATTGGAATGTTTTTAGAATTTTTATACTCTGGAACATGTTTTTGGATTAGTGAAATTATTTCTGTTTTTTCACCTTTGTGAGCAGCATCAACCATGCCGTCTATTTGCTTTGTTAACTGCTCCAAGGGAGCTGTTCGGGGGGACGCAAGTAATATGCCCGCATATTTTGTTTTTTCAGGTTTCTCCGAGTCGTGCAGAATTTCTTCTGATAATTTTTCTCCCTCCCTCAATCCAGTGAACGCTATTTTAATGTCTTTGTCCGGTCGAAGCCCGGCAAGTAATATAATTTGATGAGCGAGATCTAGAATACGTATCGGCTCTCCCATTTCTAAAACATAAACGCGGCCTGTTTCAGCTTTTTCATTGGTGCCTAGGACAGCTGCTTCCAACACAAGTTCTACAGCCTCACGAACCGTCATGAAATATCGTTTCATATTTGGATCAGTTACCGTTAATGGACCACCTCTGGCAAGTTGTCTTTGGAATAGTGGTATTACAGATCCAGTTGATCCAAGTACATTTCCGAAACGAACAGTAACAAATCTAGTTTCAGTGTAAGATGTTTCGGCTTCTTTTTCTATATCTAGGGCTTGGCAGTAAGTCTCTGCTATCCGTTTTGTGGCCCCCATAACGCTGGTTGGGTTTACTGCTTTATCTGTAGAAATTAAAACCATTAACTGTACTTTGTAATTGCGACAGCAGTCAGCAACAATTCTAGTACCTTCGACGTTTGTTAATACGCCCTCATCCGGGTTTTGCTCCACAATTGGGACATGTTTTAATGCTGCAGCGTGAAATACAATTTCGGGAGTTTCATCTTCAAAAACTCTCATAACTCTATTACGATTCCGCACACTTGCAACTAAAGCAGCCCTATTAAGATTTGGGTAAGATTCCGCTATTTCCAAATCGATGGCATAAAGCCCGTATTCTGAGTTATCAAGGATGGATAAGGAGGCCGGTTTGCAACGGGCCACCTGTCGGGACAACTCTGCACCAATAGTACCCCCTGCCCCTGTAATAAGTATACGTTTTCCTTCCACTAATGATTGCATACTGGGACGATCCAGAGTTAGCTGTGGTCTTCCCAACAGATCTTCAATAGCGATTGGCTTAATGGGAATGTTTTCATTTATGTCCTCATGAAAATCGGTGGGACTAGGTATCCGGCCGATACCAAGGGCCAACTCCTCCGCAAACAGAAGGAGTTTCTGTACAGATTGTTTATTAATATCTTCTTTCGCCACAATTAGTCGTTGTGGTTTTTTGCGATTTGCGTGAAATTGTTTTATGATTTTGGGAATTTCTTCGATAGTACCCAACACTTTTAAGCCATGAATTTGGTGTCCAACTGGACCTTCCTTTTCACTAATTAAGCCTAAAATTTCGTACGCTGAATTTGGATTACGGAGGATTCCCCGGAGAAACATTTCAGCTGTATCTTTAGCTCCAACTAACAAAGCAGGTATTCGCTTTTGTTCTTGAATACCGCTTGAACCATTGTAGTGGTATTCCTTTATTTTTCGGTAAATAAAACGTGGGCCACCTAAAAACGCAATTAAGACAAACCAGTTTATTATAGGCGTGGACCTCGGGATCCATTCTAGCCGATTAATCAAAAACATAACTGGAAAGAAAACCAAAATCACTAAAGTTACGGATTTGGTTATAGCAACTAAATCGTTAACTGAGGCATAACGCCATATTCCACTGTAAAGCCCCATTTTCCAAAATAAACCAGCCGAAATTAATCCAAAACATACTCCCCAAAGAAAAATTAATTTTATCTCGTAAAATAATATTTCATTACCTAGGCGTAAAAACATAGCTATCGGTAAAGAACAGGTTGCCATGAAAAAATCATGGCCAAATGCTAATTTTTGGCGCAACGTTTTCATAATTTCTAGGAAGTCAAAGAACTAATTTTCCCAATAATTCACTACATATCTTAGCACAGTAAAATTCGACGTACATCTATCCCGATATAACAAAAAAAGAGAATTATTAAATGCTAAAGTAAAAATTTAAATGCTGAACTAGTGTGGTTTATTAATGTCGATTAAGCTGAAAGGTCAATCAGACAACCCGTTTTCAGTATGCATGCGCTTGAAAATTTCAATTAAATTTTCAAAATGTTGGTTAATGCTGTATTTTTGGTTTGCTAGGTCTACCCCCTTTTTGCATAAAGAATTATATAAATTTGGTTGGGTACGTATAGAATTAATTTTTTTTACCAATCCCTGAGCATCATATGGACGGAAATAAAGTGCAGCGTCACCACAAATTTCTCGGTTAATGCTTGAGTCTGCTGCAATTACAGGGATACCTGTTGCCATAGCCTCAACCAAAGGAAAGCCAAACGTTTCCGAGACAGATGGAAATACGAATATATCGTTTTTAGCATAAACGTCAGGTAGATTTTCATATTTTACTGAAGATAATTCTAAATACTCGCTGACTTCAGGGGTCGTAAGACTTTGATAATCCTTTTTGCCACAATGCCAAGGGTCAAACTCTTCCTTGGACATAGTAATATGTGTTTGAACGTCAATATTTTTTTGTCGAAGGAGCGTTGTCGCTTTTTTTAGGGTCTCCGGGTCTTTATGAGGATAATAAACAGAGACGTATAGCAGATTAACAGGATCACTTACTGATAAAGGAGTTGAATTTTGTGCTTTGAAAAAATCCAAATTGATTCCATATGTATTGATTTTGACTTTTGTTTTTAACGCTGGGCAAAAAGTTTGTATCCAATTACAAAGTGTTTTTGAAGGCACCATCACATTAGTTGCGGCTTTAATTGACTGCACCATTAGATTTCTGCGGATTACAGTCGTTATTCTCGCTTTACGGCCTAATTTAGGGAATACATTTTGTATGTAAAATGGATTAAATAAACCCCCTTCCCGCATAAGGAGGAGTTGTGGCATTTTACATCCAAATAATGCGAAATTTGCTGACGAAAACAAAATATCCGGCCTAATTTTATTTACTTGCCTGCGCCAGATTGTTTGTTCCCATAAAAACCTCTCTAATGCAGACATATTGTTAACATTCATTGAAATGGTTTTTCCTTCTTCAGCAATCGGACTATATTTTGGGTGTGCGATGGTTGTTTTTATACCAGCTTGACTGAATTTGGTTTTTAAGTTTTGGGTATAAGTAAGGATGCCGCCTTTACGTGCTGATAACGCATTCATAAGTATTTTCATAATATTAAAAAATTGTTATAAAAAATTGAAAGGAAGCTAGCCCAAATTGCCCAAAAAAACATCTGTTAAAAATTTGGTAAATTTCTTACATAAAATCAATGTGAATTTTTGTTGAATTGACTGTTACAGATGTTTGAATATTCTTTTTTGTTGTCTCCATAAATTTTAGAGGAAATAGAGAAAAAAATTGGAGTTATTTTGGAGGCTCGTCTTTTCGTGGAGAAACAATTGGATGTAAAATTGAAAATCGCAGTAATTGGACTGGGATACGTTGGGCTCCCGTTATCGATTAACCTAGCCAAATATTTTCCTGTTGTTGGTTTTGATACAAATCTTGATCGCGTAAAAGAATTAAGACAGGGTTTTGACCGTACACGAGAAATCATTCCAGTTGATTTACAATCAACCTCTATGACATTTAGTATTGCTGAAGAGGAAATAAAAAGTTCTGATGTTTTTATAATCACTGTTCCCACACCAGTGGATCAGGACAACAAACCCGATTTGACAGCAGTTCTTGATGCTAGCTCACTCGTGGGTAAGGTCATACAAAAAGGGGCAATAGTCGTTTTTGAGTCGACGGTTTATCCCGGTGTAACAGAAAAAATTGCAGGCCCAGCTTTAGAAGCAAGTTCTGGTCTTATTTGTGGCGAGGATTTTTTTCTTGGATATGCCCCGGAAAGGATAAACCCTGGTGATCAATTACACACGGTCGATAAAATTACTAAAGTAGTGGCTGGACAGAATGAACGCGTGTCAAAAATTTTAGCGGAAATATTTGAGAAAATCACCACAGGTGGTGTGTTTGTTGCTAAAGATATACGGACTGCTGAAGCGGCAAAAGTTATAGAAAATGCCCAAAGAGATATTAACATAGCTTTTATCAATGAAGTCACAAAAATTTTTCAAAAAATGGATTTATCAATATATGACGTACTCGATGCTGCCACTACCAAATGGAACTTTTTAGAATTTTCTCCGGGTTTAGTAGGAGGACACTGTATTGGGGTTGATCCTTTTTATTTGGCCCACTCATCTATTGTAAATGGCCATCATCCTGAAATAATTTTGGCCGGGAGAAAAATAAATGATGGGATGGGTGTTTATCTTGGAGAATGTATAGCAAGCAAACTCATTAAGAAAAACGGTAATTGTAAAGGGCGTGTCCTGGTATTAGGTGTTACTTTTAAGGAAAACGTTCCGGATCTTAGAAATTCTCGTGTTATTGATTTAATTTGCACGTTAGAAACCAAGGGCTTCTTAGTTGAAGTTCATGACGCTTTAGCTGATTCTGAAGAAACAAAACAAGCTTTAGGTGTTAGCCTAGTTCCTAGTTTGGATAATATAGGTTTGTTTGATTGTATTATCGGTGCAGTTTCACATTCTGCCTATACAGAATTTACCCCTGAAACATTTTCATCGCTTTTAGTTGATGATGGATTAATAGCTGATGTTAAAGGCATTTGGCGGAATTTAGACCTTCCCAAAACCTATGCACGCTGGGTGTTATAGATAATCCGTTTGGAAAAGAATGGGTTAACCGGTTAAACAGGAAAATTCCCATTTTAATTGGGCAAATCCACTCTGACTGGCGGCTGAAATCACAATCTGTTTTGTTCTTCTTTTTTCCCCCAACACTCCCAAGTAGATGCTTTCCGGTAAGGAAATTACACCGCCGGTTCCCTTAAAACGCCAACCAATACCACTCGGCAAACGTAAAAGCACTGCATTGGATTGGTGAACAAGCGAGGCTTGCACACTCGGGTGCAAATGAAATCTGGCTGTGAATTTTTGATCGGTGCCTCCGTCAATAGTGTCTTCACCACGGAAGTCATGTCCCCCAGCAGCTAAATAAATTTTTCGCTTGTGGCTAATTGAAAATAAAGCCTTATATCCGTGGTGAATAGTTTCAATCCAGATGCTGCCCTTGTCGTCTCGTCTCAAAACGGATCCGATTTCAGGTCTATTTCCAATTCCTTGAGCCTTTAAAATTTGTAAAGAATTTGTATCTTCTACAGTGACGGTGGAGTGGGCAGCAGTAGTACGTTGTATAGATTGCCAGATCAAATCACCATCAATATTTGCCCCACAGTTAGTCACAATGCGTTCCTTTCCACTACTAAATTCAAAGCTAAGGGCACTAGCGTGGGTGTGTTGATCATATCCTATGGGTGGAGGCATTCCGACATCTATCAAAATTAATGATCCGTTTGAAGAAAGCCGTTCAAAACCGTTATTTGGCGCCGATACTAAAGGTTTTTTTTGAACTTTGGAGGCTTTAATTATTGTCTCAATGTTTTTGAATTCATCCGCATTACTCCCATGAAACAAGGCGAGGCCTCCGTCTCCATGGCGAAAGAGCTGCAACATAGGTACAGTGTTTTCGATAGCAGTCTGTAAAAAGTTTGAGGGCTTTTGTTTTAATTTTAACAATGCTTCGCGTATTTCAATAAGGTTACGAATTAGTACGAGTTGAACGAGTGGACTTCGGGAAATGTGACCCCCGTCGGGCAGAATTTGTTTGTTGAGTTCCCTATTTAATAATTTTAACCATCGGTTTTTTTCTTTCATGTTTTCGTAGCTAATAAAAGCGAGAATTAAACCTTTTAAGACAATTATACGCTCTATTCCTGGGGGTAGTATTCTAAATACAATTTTGAGGTGTATAATTTGACACATCAAATTTAATTTAAAAGCAGAAATAAACTCTCCATCTGCTTCTTCTAATAAAAAGGGTGACTGGTATAACCAATTGGAAACCCTTGCGGCTAAAACCTCTGGTCTTGCAGTTGAGGTATGCCAATCCTTTCCTTTTGTATTAATCCATTGGAGTACGAGTTGTCGTCCACGAATGCGAGCTTCAATAGTGTTTGTTGCGTGCAGGTCACGCAACCAGGAAAACTCTGACACATGTGCGCGCCAATTTTTCGAAGCTCCCGGGCTTTGCCATGGTTCTTTTGTGTTTGAAATAAACTTACCTAAAAATTCAAAATCACCTTTGGCGATATTTCTTCCACGGGCGGTGTTTCCTTTCCATTTATCCTTAACAAAACAAACCTGTGGTTCAAAATCAAAGTTTGATAAAAACTTTTGGTAAAGTTTGGTCGAAAAAATTAGATTACTATAACAAAAAATAAAGCGTCTTAGGGATAACACCCAAATTTTAATTTTTAAAACTCCAAATGTTTTTGCGTTTTTCATAACCCTATAAAATTTTATAAATTTTATTCCGAAAAAATTTAACTCTGGGAAAAGGAAAATTTAAAGGAGTCATCCGTTGCGTAATTGTTCTATTTTTTTCGTGTATCCATTAGGACCTTCTGCCCCCCCCTTAAAAATAGCGGTGCCGGCTACCAAAACATCAGCACCTGCTTTAATAGCGTCTTTTGCAGTGTTTTTGTTAATCCCGCCGTCGACTTCTAAATAAATGTTTCGGCCGGTGTCATCAATCATGCGTCTAATTTCAGCGACTTTTTTGGTTTGGGCTTTAATAAATCTTTGACCACCATAGCCGGGGTTTACTGTCATAACTAAAATAAGATCTACTATATCTAACACGTGACTAATCATTGATGGGGGTGAGGATGGGTTTAAGGATACGCCGGCCTTTTTCTTATGAGTTTTAATGATTTGAAGACTGCGGTGAAGATGGTTTCCTGCTTCCGCGTGTACCGTAATGATATCGGCACCAGCAGTTACAAATTCTGGAATTTTTGTATTAACCGAGTCAATCATTAAATGTACGTCAAAGGGAATTTTAGTAATAGGGCGTATTGCTTTGATTACTGGTGGGCCAATAGTTATGTTAGGAACGAAATGACCATCCATGACATCTATATGGATCCAATCCGCTCCGGATTTTGTTAGCAATCTAACTTCTTCGCCCAAAGAAGCAAAATCAGCCGATAAAATTGACGGGGCAATTCGAATGGGATTTGACATTTTTTACAATCGTTTAATTCGAAAAAAGTATTAATTCGTTTTGCTAATGAAAAAGATCACAACGGTTATAGTTAATGAGGTTCTTTGGAACCATTTATCTTCAAAAACCCTCGATTTATTGAGTGCAATGCACAAAATAAAAGTTGTATCCGTACTTTTAAAATATCCAAAGGGAGACTTCAATCTACTTTCCTCCTTTCACAAAGTAAATTGCGTAATTAAAGGACAATTAGGAAGCTAGTTTGAGGCGTGAAATAAAGAATCCATCCATCCCGCCGTGTTTGCCCAAATGAAAAGGTAGCGTTCTTAAATCACCCGTTTGAGTTTGTGCTGATTGTGGCAAACCAAATTTTAAAGGGTCAATGGGAACCCGCTTGAGTTTGTTTTGTAAGGCTAGTAATTTTTGTATAACGTCCGGGCCTTCCTCTGGCTGTAGCGTACAGACACTATAAATCAAAATAGCACCTGTCTTAAGAAGTTCAGTCGCTGTTTTTAACAGCTCTAACTGAATTTCTGCTAAACGACGAACATCTTCCGGCTTCCTATTATGTAAAACATCTGGATGACGGCGAATAGTACCTGTAGCAGTACAAGGCGCATCAAGGAGAATGCCGTCAACGGGATTATTTGGTTTATAATTTTTGATATCACTGGTGATGATTTTAACGGTAAGGTTTAGCCGTTTCATGTTTTCCTGGAGGAGCTTGGTTCGGCTTTTGGATCTGTCTACAGCTATGACACCATTTTGTGATGTAGCCAATTGAGCAGTTTTCCCCCCAGGTGCCGCACACAAATCCAGGATTTTGGGATTTTTGTATTTTTGTAGGGAAGCTATCAGTACACGTGCTGGAATAGATGCAGCTGTATCCTGTACCCACCAGGCCCCTTCATTGAAACCTTTTAGATTTTGGATTTTTCCATTGTGAACAATTCTTAAACTTCCTGTCGGGAGAATTTGGGCGTTTAATTTTTTTGCCCAAAACTCAGGGTCCGATTTTACAGTCAAATCGAGTGCAGGTTGGGTTAAATGTGTTGTTGCAATCTCTCTACAATTGGATTGCCCGTATGCTTCTTTCCAAGTTTTCCACATCCAATTTGGAGTGTTGAGGAAAGCGGAATCTTGTTTTGAAAAAGAATTTTGCCCTTCTAACAACACACGACGTAGTAGGGCGTTCACCAAACCTTTCTTTCCTGAGTTTCCGGTTTTTTGACAAAGGTTCACTGAGGTGTTGACCACCGCATGAGGAGGAGTTTTCATGAAAATTATCTGTGTTATACCCATACGAAGAATATTACGCGTTTGTTTATCTCGTTGAGGTAGCGGGCGTTTAAGAAAGTGGTTAAGTAAATAATCAATCTGACCAAGTCTGCGTAGAGTTGAACCAATTAAAAACCTCACAAATGCTTTATCGCGTTGCTCTAGGAAGGCAAACTCTGTGCATTCAGCAAAAGCCTCTTCTAAACTTTTGTTTTCTTGTAATATTTTTTCAAGCAATGATAATGCATTACTTCGAGTAGTAAGGCCTGTAGATTGTACTTTAGTAATCATAGATCAACACGCGTAACAAAAATGTAAAGGGGAAACATCTCTAGCCCAAAATGGTGCCCGTGTATGCTATAGATTGTCATCGCAAATTAAAGTAAAGGTTGAAGGAAAGTTTTTTGAAGAAAATGCCTTCTACTGATTCAACTCACGCTCGGATACTGGATAATATAACAGCTCTAGCGCTTGCGCAGCTAATTTCTACCGCGGCTAGTTTTGTGTCAACTGCCTGGGTAGCGCGTTCCCTTGGTCCTGAAGGTTACGGAATTATCGGTTTCGGGACTGCTTTTGTTTCATATTTTTCCTTACTGATAATTTTGGGGACCGACGTATACGGTGTGCGGGAAATTGCAAAATTTCCAGATCAATCCGAGAGGTTAGTATCGAGGATCCTGGGCCTACGTTTTGGCCTGGCCCTGTTAGCTTTGGCCACGTACTTCTTCGTCATTTGGATCATAGATCAACCTCAAACTGTCAAAATTGTGATGACAATTCAAGCCATTGGACCAGCTACTGTGGTTATTGCGGTAGATTTTATTTTTGAAGGTCAACAAAAAATGCGTCCAGTTGCAATTCGCGGAGCAGGTACTTCATTATTAGCATTAGCTGCTGTCCTTTTATTAATACGAGATACAAATGATTTATACATAGCGGCTGCCATTCCGGTTTTAGCGACAGCTATTGGCATTCTTTGGTTAGCCGTACTCGCAAATAAACGTCTTGTACCATTGCAATTCGGGTTTCAAAAAACCGGGCTAATTAACGTAGCCCGTAATTGCATTCCAATTGCCATGGGAGTGTTTTTAAGTGCAATTTTTTTTCATGTGGATATTGTTATGTTGGGCTTATTGCGGTCCAAGTTTGAGACAGGGCTCTATACTGGTATGGCTAGATTATTGATGGTTACTTTTGCATTCGGACAATTAGTAACTACAGGATTTAGACCCGTATTGGCGGCCGCCTTTCCAAAGTCATCTGAAATGTTTTTTCAATATAGGGCTAACGTCGTCGCGGTAGTTTTTTTGGGATTTCCAATAATCGCGAGTGTTGTTTTCTTCCCCAAAGAAATAATCCAGCTTGTGTTTGGCTTAAAATTTTCCGGAGGTGTTTCCACTCTAATTATTTTGCATGTAGCGGCTATTTTTTATTATTCGATTAACGCGGCTAGTTCGGCACTAATTTCTTGGAATGATCAAATAGCACATATGTGGATTTTTGCGATTGCGGCTGCTACCAACTTTTTTTTAAACCTTGTTTTGATACCATTTTATGGAATGGAAGGGGCGGCCTGGGCTACTTTAATATCGACATTGATTATGCTTATTGGATTTGGCAGTCGTTTGAATTTTAAATTTTCAATTCATGTTTGGCACCCAATTTTTTTATTACTAGTTTGTGCTGGCGGGGCCTTTGGGATTGCCAAATTGTTTTTTGGTCTTATTACTCAATGGCCCTTATTTTTCTCACTAACGTGTTCAACAATTATAGGCACTTTGCTTTTTTTTGGCCTTGGAATATTAGTACGCGTTGTCACATTAAAAAATATTAAGAAACTTTTTTTGGGTTTGATAAATTTGAAAACTTAAAAATACGAAAATGTCCAAAATAAAATAATGAGAATAGATTAGAAATTTATAACTAAAAGAGTAGCCTCTTAAAATACGCCTTGTCGCAGAAAAGGTTTATTTTATCAAATTTTTAGTCTGAACGGTTTGTTTTTAAGTCTTCAACTACGGAAGGGTCAGCAAGAGTCGTAGTATCGCCCATATCATCCATCTCATTGGCGGCTATTTTGCGTAATATACGCCTCATAATTTTACCTGATCGAGTCTTAGGCAATCCGGGAGCCCACTGAATAGCGTCCGGGCTTGCGATGGGGCCTATCTCTTTTCTAACCCATTGCACTAAATCAGCTTGAAGTTTTTCGCTGGGTTGTTCATTCACCATAAGAGTTACATACGCATAAATCCCCTGCCCCTTAATTTCGTGTGGAAATCCCACAACCGCTGCTTCAGCTACTTTGGGATGGGAAACTAGTGCGCTTTCCAATTCTGCTGTACCAATTCTATGTCCTGAAACATTGAGCACATCGTCTACACGTCCGGTGATCCAATAATAACCATCTTTGTCCCGGCGACATCCATCTCCAGTGAAGTAACATCCTTTATAAGCAGAAAAATAGGTTTGCACAAAGCGGTCATGGTCACGGAAAACAGTTCGCATTTGCCCGGGCCAACTATCAAGTATAACTAAATTTCCCGAAGTTTCTCCCTCCAACGTGTTTCCATCCGAATCTACCAGTGCAGGTTTGATCCCAAAGAAAGGTCGTGTAGCGGAACCTGGTTTGAGGTTGGTTGCTCCGGGTAAAGGAGTAATCATGATTCCACCGGTTTCTGTTTGCCACCAAGTATCTACAATTGGACACCGTTTTTCTCCAACTATTTTGTAATACCAAAGCCAAGCTTCTGGATTTATTGGTTCGCCCACCGTGCCTAGGAGGCGAATCGTTTTTCTACTGGTTTTTTGAACGGGCTCATTTCCTTCCCTCATCAAAGAACGTAAGGCTGTAGGGGCCGTATAGAAAATGTTCACCCCGTGTTTGTCGCAGACCTCCCAAAAACGAGAGGAGTCTGGATAGGTTGGTATGCCTTCAAACATTAAAGTAGTGGCACCGTTAGCTAGTGGCCCATATAAGATGTAAGTATGACCGGTAATCCAGCCTACATCTGCGGTGCACCAATAAATTTCTCCAGGATGGTAATCAAAAACATATTGGTGGGTCATCGAAGCGTAGACCATATAGCCGCCTGTAGTATGCAATACCCCTTTTGGTTTCCCAGTTGAACCAGATGTATAGAGTATAAAAAGTGGATCTTCGGCGGACATTTCTTCTGGCACGCAATCTGCATTAGAATTCTCCATGAGGTCGTGGTACCAATGATCCCTGCCAGAAACCCAGTTAATGTCGGCGTCGGTGCGTTTTACCACAATACATTTTTCGACACCTGGGCATTTTTTTAATGCCTCATCAGTATTGCCTTTTAAGGGAATAGGTTTGCCGCCCCTTACACCCTCATCAGAGGTAATTATGACAGTTGATTGACAATCTTGAATGCGGCCAGCAATGGAATCTGGGGAAAATCCTCCGAAAATAACGGAGTGAATTGCCCCAATACGTGCGCAAGCCAATACTGAGACTGCAATTTCTGGAATCATAGGGAGATAAATTGTGACACGGTCACCTTTTTTTACGCCTAAAGATTTGAGGCAATTAGCGAATTTGCACACTTGTTTGTGTAGTTCTCTATATGTGATGCTCTTGTGATCGGTTGGGTCATCACCCTCCCAAATTATTGCAACCTGATCACCCCGTTTGGATAAGTGACGGTCGATACAGTTGGCTGCAGCGTTTAATGTCCCGTCGTAATACCACTTGATGTGCACGTCATTCTGTAAAAAAGATACATCTTTAATTTTTTCATATGGTTTTATCCAATTTATTCTTTGCCCTTGTTCCTTCCAGAAGCGCTCAGGATCCTCGATAGATTGTTGGTACAATTCTATATATTTTTCATTGTCTATAAATGCAGCTTTAGCCGTATTCTCAGGCACTGGAAAAATTTCATTTTCGGACATTCGTATAATTCTCCCTCATATATTTCTAAACTGGTCTTCCTTTTTGGATTTTCCACCTTTGTCATACAAAAGGAACCAAGTTTGGGGCTCTTTGTAAATAAAGCCTTTGGTTCCAACCTCTGATTATTGCGGGAGAAAGCCATTCGAGGCAAGGTATTGAAAAAAACCTGTATGGGTTAAAAGTTTAAAACAAGTTGTCTTTTTAAACTTCTGGACCAAAAATTTAACACTCCAACATTATTTTACCGTCTTCGACCCTTAGTTTTATGGGTACTAGCATTCTTCCTAGACATGGTCCCCTTACACATTCCCCGGTTTCAATTTTAAACATGGCCCCATGGGTAGCACACGAAATATAATCTTTCTTGAATGTAAGAAAAACATCATCCTTCCAATCAAGAGGTGTTCCCTGATGTGGACAAATATTTATATAGCCAAAAACTTTATTTTCTTTTCTGATTATAAAAAAACGTTCACGTCTTCCTACTCTGAACCCTTTTCCGCCTGGGTTCACCATGTCTTTTAAATGGCATAAAAAGGTGTTTCCCCCCAAATCCTGATGAACCTCTTTTGGATTTGATTTAATCACGGTTTTATTTTTGCCATTTTGCAAATGCGTTTCCATTCATCTTTACTAACTGGAACGACGGAAAGTCGAGATTGCCGCACTAATGCAAAACTTTCCAAAAGCGGTTCTGCCTTAATTTGGGCAAGGGTTACGGTGTTTTGGACAGGATGCAAGGCCTTTACATCTACCATACCAAATTTACCTGATTTATCAGTATGATCGGGATAGTGTTCCTTTACAATTTCTACTACTCCAACAATTTGCTTTTCATTTACTGAGTGATAAAAGAAACCTTTGTCCCCTTTCTTCATGGCCTTCATGTTGTTATTGGCTTGATAATTTCTAACACCATCCCATTCAGCAACGCCCTCCTTTACCTGATCATTCCAAGACCAAGCGCTGGGTTCAGATTTAAACAACCAATATTGCATAATAAATATTCCTTTTTTATAACAAACCCGCTCCGCGAAGGATTTTCCAGGAAAAACTTCCGTCTACAAGGCAAAACCGGCGGGGATTATGTGGCGGTGTAGCAATTGTTTTTAATATTTTATAAATTTCTACATCAATAGGCCCAGAATGCTGAATGATTAATAAATCAGCGCCAGCCTGTGACAATCTTATTAAAGCATTGTCTGCATGATTTAAAGCACTCAAAGTGAGTGTTTTTTTTGCATCTAAATTAACATTCAAAATTGCGGCTTTTAAACTTTTACCTAATAATTTTGCTTCTACGAGAGCGATGTCTGGCCAAATAAAATTCCATTTTGAGACTTCTTTTTTTGTTAGCAAACTCAACATTTTATAGTAAACCTTTTTTGTACCCTCTTGAACCATTGCTGCTTTAATGGTCTCTGCTTCTGGTACTAAAACGTTTGCCCCTACTTGGAACCCCAAGAGATCAAATGGGAGTGTTTCAAACCATAAGGGCGCAAATTTTGAAAACGTGAGACTTCCTTCTTGATTGCGAAAGTGATCGAAGGTGAGGGTCCCCATAAATAAAGGTGCGGCTATTATGTAATGATTTTTGATAACGTCAATTTGGCAAGCGATAGCTAAATTTTGGGTTTTAGAAAATTGTTCGCGTTCAAAAGAGGAAAGAAAATTGTAGGTCTCATATTGGATGTAAATGCGCCTCTTGTCAGCCCAAGGAGAATTTAAAATATTTCGCGCAATACGTTGATTATCTGGATTGAGATTTTTAGATCCATTTAATGTCTCAATGCTAAAAAACAAATCAGTGGCGTTTGGATTTAAAAGGACTTCCCCTAATGAAGAAATTTTACGATCTCGGAACGCATCCATTACATATGTTACCAAAAGATGGTTGTTAAAAATTTGAGCGAGTTCGGTTTGTTCTTTGACAGTTCTCGCCATATAAAATTCTTTAAAAACACTTCCAAAAATCCTCAAACATTTGGCAATATTCAGGTAGGACGGTTCGATATGGAGATAGGGACTGGAATTTCTACTTTCTGGGTCCAGTTGTTTATATTTTTCGTAGAAGAGATTTTTCTCAAATTGCGTTTCTGGGGGCATTAACGAGGTCGATCCTCCGACCGAAATGGCCTTATCAAAAGCTCTTTGATTGCATGATCCACTGTAATTGTATTGTCTACAATTGCAGAAACAGCTTCAGTAATAGGCATTTCAATATTTAGCTTTTTGGCAAGATTTGAAATTGCCGAAGCAGAGGTTACACCTTCTGCGACGGAAAGACGGGTAGCTAGTACTTTTTCAAGTAACTTTCCTTTCCCTAGTTGTTTGCCCAATGAATAATTTCTTGATTGACTGCTGGTGCATGTGAGGGTTAGGTCGCCCAGCCCGGACAAACCCATCATAGTTTCTGCGCGTCCACCTTTAGCGAGGCAAAGACGGGTCATTTCGACTAAACCCCGTGTTATCACGGCCGCCCGCGCGTTATTACCTAAACCTCTTCCATCAGTGATGCCACAAGCAATGGCCAATACATTCTTAACTGCTCCGCCAATTTCAGCTCCTGTTACATCATCACTGAAATAAGGCCGAAAGTTTTGGTTGCCAATAGCTTCTACAAGTTCAGCACCAACCGCCGCATCATTGGCTGCTAAAGTAACGGCTGTGGGCATTCCACGGGCCACTTCTTCCGCAAACGTTGGCCCCGAAAGAATGGCAATTGGTCGGCCAGGAAGAGTATCGTTAACGACTTCAGACATTAATGCCGCTGACTTCAATTCCACCCCTTTAGTACAAACAACTGCAGGAATTTCTCTAGATAGACTAAAAGGTAATTTGATGATTATGCTTCTTAAATATTGTGCGGGAACCGCTAAAAAAATGGCATCTACTGCGGCAGCATCCTCGAGGATGGTGGTTGCTCTTATTCCAGCATCCAGTTGGATGCCGGGGAGAAAGTATTTGTTTTCATGTTGATTGTTTATTTCTTTAGCTACTTTTTCTTCGTGTGCCCACAAAACTGCTTCGCAACCGGATTGTCTGACTACCTGAGCGAGCGCAGTTCCCCAAGCACCAGCGCCAATAATACCTATGTACGAAATAGTCATTTTAAAACTGCGTTCCTAATGAGGACGAAATATTCAAATTTTTGAACGGTTCAGTCAAAATATAAAAAAAGGGTATCATACACATCCAAAGAAGAGCACTGCAAACTGATTTCCAGTGCGGTTTGTATTATAAAACCCCACCTAGACTTTCAAAAACACTTTTATCATGGACCTGTCTTATTTTTTTTAAGGTTTAAATCTAGTGGCCAACGAGGTTTAGGCGAAAAATCCAGGTTGTCCACCAACCCTAACCTCAGGCGCTCAACACCTGCCCATGCTATCATAGCACCATTGTCCGTGCACAATTGAGGAGGTGGTGCTGTGAATTTCATTCCATTTTGTTCAACCAAAATTTTAAGCCGTTTTCGCAATTCCAAATTTGCAGCAACACCACCTGCTGCTACGAGTGATTTTCCCAAAGGAAAGTGTTTTTTAAATATGTTAATTGCGTTTTGGGTTCTGTCAGCAACAACGTCGTTTACAGCCAATTGAAAGTCAGCACACAAGTTTGAAGCGTCGGTTGATGTGATTTTATTTAGTGGTTTGTCTTGAATGGCATACCGAACAGCGGTCTTTAAACCAGAAAATGAAAAATCACAACCTTTTCTTCCTTTAAGTGGGCGAGGGAGCGAAAAAACACCGACTTTGCCTTTTCGAGCCATTTTTTCGACGGAAGGACCACCTGGTAATCCAAGACAGAGCATTTTTGCAGTTTTGTCAAAAGCCTCACCCACAGCGTCATCCAGTGTTTTGCCAAGTTGTTGGTACTGATTCACATCTTTAACAATTAGAAACTGTGTATGTCCGCCAGAAATTAAAAGGAGGAGATATGGAAAAGAAACCTTATTTGTTAAGCGCGCTGTTAATGCGTGTCCCTCTAAATGATTAATTGCCAGAAATGGGATATTTCTTGCTACTGCTATAGCTTTTCCGGTCATGAGTCCAACAATTACACCACCTATTAAGCCCGGCCCAGCTGTTGCGGCAACCGCATCGACTTCAGCGAAAGTTATATCAGCTTGATGTAGTGCTTGGGTTACCACCCCATTTATTTTTTCGAGGTGGGCTCTAGCAGCAATTTCAGGTACCACTCCGCCAAATGGGGCGTGATGAACCAGTTGGGAGTAAATTATATTAGACAGGATTTCACCCCTATCATTTACCACTGATGCTGCGGTTTCATCACAACTTGTTTCTATTCCAAGGATCTTCATTGTGAAACATTTTATCGTATAATTTATTTTTTCTCTAATTTTTTGACAGAATTTATTTGTTAAATTGTTAAAACCTG
Source organism: Pseudomonadota bacterium (assembly GCA_036339375.1). Classification (GTDB taxonomy): domain Bacteria; phylum Pseudomonadota; class Alphaproteobacteria; order MPNO01; family UBA2964; genus JAYZBC01. Next base: position 39,288 of record JAYZBC010000026.1, read on the forward strand.
ATGTACAGGTTGTTCATGAAAAGTTTATTTCGAATTGCAACTCGCAGCAGTCCTTTAGCATTGGCCCAAGCTAATGAAGTGAAGGACGCCCTTACGTCAGTTGATCCAACCCTAGTTGCAGAAAAAAAAATAGAAATAAAAACATTTAAAACTAGTGGTGATTTAATTCAAATCGGATCATTAGCTGAAGCAGGAGGCAAGGGTCTTTTTACTAAGGAAGTTGAAGCTGCACTTCTTAAAGGTGAAGCGGAAATTGCTGTTCATTCAATGAAGGACATGCCGTCTTATTTGCCGGATGGACTTGTAATTGGTGCTTTTTTAAAAAGGCAAGACCCTCGTGATGCGCTAATATCTAGGGCAGAAAAAAATTTATCCAGTCTGCGTCCAGGTTCAATTGTTGGAACAGCCTCTCTTCGTCGAAAAGCAATTCTTCTTCGAAAACGTCCAGACGTTAGAACAGTGTCGCTCCGCGGTAATGTTGAGACCCGACTAAAAAAAGTAAAAGAGGGAGTTGTCGACGCAACATTTCTGGCGATTGCTGGCCTCAAGAGACTCGGTATGGTTGATCATGTTTCTAATATTCTGGAGCCCGAAGAAATGTTGCCTGCGGTTTGTCAGGGTGTGATTGGTATTGAGTGCAGAAAAAATGATTTAAAGACTTTATCATTAATTAGAGCGATCGATGATTTGAATACACGGTATCAAACGCAAGCTGAAAGGGCCTTTTTGAAAGAGTTAGATGGTTCTTGCCAAACACCGATTGCGGGGCTTGCTACCCTGAAAAATGAGAAAATTTTTATGCGTGCGATGATTTTAAAACCAGATGGTAGTGAATGTCACCAAAGTGAAGGCGAAGGATCCGTGGGGGAAGCTTCAGATATAGGCATTGCGGTTGCACAAGAAATTCGCGCGCGTGCAGGAAAAGAATTTTTGAATTTCTGATACGGGGTCTGAAGATGCGTGTTTTAATTACTCGACATCAACAAGCAGCAAAATCTTTAAAAAAAGATCTTATAGCTCTCGGGTTTTTAACACTTTTAGAACCTCTTCTTTGCATTGAATTTTTAAAATGTAGCATTCGGTTTAAAGGTGTAAATGCAATACTCGTGACTAGCAGTAACGCTGCTCGAGCGTTAGCTTTGGCAACAAAAAAAAGAAACATTAAAATTTATGCTGTTGGCGATGCCACGGCGTTAGTTTTGAAAAAACAAGGGTTCTCAACGGTTGTAAGTGCCAAAGGAAATTCTCTTGATTTGTTAAACCTTGTTACTGATTGTGTTGACCCAAAGAAAGGTAAATTATTGTATGTTTCCGGTGAAGAAGTAGCGAGTGATTTTCCAAAACATCTAATTGGACGTGGCTTTACACTTGAAAGAGCAATTTTATATAGGGCACTGCCAGCAAATGATTTCTCTGAGGGGACTATAAAATCTCTCCAGAATAACGAAATAGATGTTATTTTGCTTTTTTCTCCCCGAACAGCCAAAATTTTTGTTAAACTTATTGTTAAAATTGGTTTAAATGAATTTTGCTCAACGATATCTGCAGTTTGTTTGTCCAGGTCGGTAGCTTGCGAAGTTGACCAATTACATTGGCACAAAATGGTGATCGCTAAGACACCTAATCATGTGTCTATGATTGCGGCATTATCTGAATTACGCAGCGAAATTAACAGTGAATAAAAGTGACCAAAATCAAAAATACGAAGAAAAAAAAGCCCTTGTCTGATTCTAAGAAACAAACAGTTTCGGAGGCAGGGGTAAGTAAAGCAAAGGCCATTTCAGAAAAAAAAGGTATTTTGGAAGCTATCCGACCCCGCCAAGGCCTATCCTGGAAATTGGTTTTACTTTTCTTGTTTTTTATCGGAATTGGGACGGCATACATTACATGGTCCAAATGGAATTCAGCCGTTCCCAAATGGATGTTAACAGCATTTGCACCTCAACAGGAACCGGATAAAGCCAAATTAATTGTCTCACGTGTTAATAAGCTAGCCGCAAGTGTTTTTAAATTGGAAAAGAATTTAGATGCTATCAACGGTGAATTAACAAATAAATCATCAGAAACTAAAAATTTCATGAATACAGCAACTAACAACTTAGATAGAAGAATGGAAAAATTGGAAGAAAAATTTGTTGCATTTATGAAATTGAAAACTCTAAACAAAAGTCACATCTCAACTGAAATCAGCAACCAATCCAAAGAGAGGTTTGACCTCTTATTAACAGAAAACAAAAAACTCCAATTATTGGTTAAAAACTTTAACAACCGTTTGGAGGCACTTGAAGCACGTCCAAAAAAATACGGTAATTTACCGAAAGGCAACACCTTGCTTTTGGCAATTGGACAGTTGCGAGGACTGGTGGAATCGTCTTCCAGTTTTCAGGAAGCTTTGGAAACGGTCATAGTTTTGGGGAAGGACGAAAGCGCTTTAACAGATCCAATTGAGATTCTTTCAGAACATGCAGAAAAGGGAGTACCGGAATTTGGACAGCTCAAAAATAGTTTCGGCAAAATCGTTGGAGCAATAATTCGAGCTAGCAACGCCCCAAAAAACCATGGTTGGGTGGATAAGGCCCTCGAAAAAGTTAAAAATTTAATTACAATTAGGCCAGTAGGGCACAAAGCGGCTGAGCGCAAGGATCTTTTTGGGCAAATTGCACGGGCAGAATTACGTATGGATTCTGGAGATCTAAAAGGAGCGGTTAAAATTGTCTCAGCATTAGAGAAAAAAATAAGGAAGCCTGCTGAAAACTGGCTAACATTAGCTAGAGCCAGGTTATCAGTGAATTTAGCCATTTCACAATTATTTTCGAAGGCTCTAATCCTTTCTAAGGAATTAAGGTCTGGTATCAAATGATTAGGGCCACCCTTTTTATTACAGTTGCTGCTGCATTTATTTTTGCTTCTGTCTGGCTTGTTGAAAGGCCTGGTTATGTTATTCTCACTTGGGAAGGGTGGCAGGTAAACACTAAAGTTTCCGTCTTAATTTTTACTACTATTTTGTTTCTAGTGGTTTTCTGTTTTCTCTATCGGATTTGGCTTGGTTTAAAAAGAACTCCCGCTGCAATTATTCAAGCCCGTCAACGACAAAAACGTATTCGTGGTTATAAGGCCCTTACCCAGGGGATGGTAGCGGTAGCTGCGGGTGATGCGACAGAGGCTCGTCGTCAGGCACAAAAGGTTAACGGGCTTTTAGGAGAACCTCCCTTAACCAAATTATTGTCTGCACAAGCGGCACAATTAAATGGTGATGAGAAATCAGCCAAAATTTATTTTAACGAAATGTTGAAAAGACCAGAAACATCTTTCCTCGGGCTACGTGGTCTACTTATGCAAGCCCAACGGAATGGAAAAAATACGGAGGCCCTGGAATTAGCGGGTAGGGCTCATACTTTAAAACCGAAAACACCGTGGATTTTGAAGACTTTATTTGATTTGCAGTTGAAAGAGGGTGAGTGGCGTCAAGCTTTGAACACACTTGATCAAGCAATAAAAAATAAAGCTTTTGAGCAAACCCAAGGGAAAAAACTACGGACGGCTGTTTTGTTGGCTTGCAGTCTAAAGGCGGAAAAAGAAAAAAAATTCAATGATGCATTTTCTTATGCAAAGAAGGCTCAAAATGAGCGGAAAGATTATTTGCCTGCTATCGTAATATTGGCCCGTTTTATGCAAAAAACAGGAAAAACTCGGGCCATGGAAAATTTGATTGAGGAAACTTGGGGTAGCACGCCACATCCACTTCTTGCTAAATATTATGCAGATGTTCCAAAAGCCAAAGATGCGTTATCTATCGTAAAAAGGATGGAAAACTTGCGGGAAAAGAATTTAGACCATTCTGAAAGTCGAATTGCGTTAGCACAAAGTTTGATAGAAGCAAAAATCTGGGGTGCAGCGCGCACCCTTCTTGAGGAACTCGGGCTTAAAGAGGCACCGGCGAGAGTGTGTCGAATGATGGCCAAATTGGAAGAAGGACAAAATCAAGATACGCAAAAGGCACATTACTGGTGGGTTCGAGCGTCGGATGCTGCTCCAGAGCCTACTTGGGTCTGTGACGATTGTGGATCCGTTCCCCCTGCTTGGACCCCAGTTTGTAGTCGCTGTGATGCTGTAGGTACTTTTGATTGGCGTACGCCAGAACATAAAAAACCTGTGTCGTTGGCATTTAACCCTGAACCCGAAATAATAGTTCCGGAATAGCCGAGACAAAAGCAATAGAAGGAAGATAGAAATAAAAATCTGAATTGAACTATAAAAAAATTTTTATTAGTTCAAAAAATATTCAGAGGTTTATAATTTTTTGTGTCTGGGTTTTATACTTTAAAAGGTAAGCCGCCGCCGGGGCTTGTTCCAAAAAAAAAAATTATTTACGCTGTAAGGATGTTAAAGTTGTTTAAATTGATTACCCTTGTTTGCGCTATCATAAAAGTATATCTGATTTAATTTATGCCGCCTTAGCTCAGTTGGTAGAGCATCGCATTCGTAACTATAAATTGCGTCTCCTAGGGGAAACCCTGGGATGAAATCTCATCAAACTCGGGGAAACCTTTTAAATGGCAATCCCGAGCCAAGTCCCGGAAGGGAAAGGTGTAGAGACTTGACGGTGAGCATCTAATGCAACGAGAGTTGCAATGATGGAGGGAAAGTCCAGACCACAAACGTTCCTAACGGAATGGCAGTGAAAGCTGTAGTTGGTAAGAATGCGGGGGTCGCGTGTTCGAGTCACGCAGGCGGCACCACTTTAGATTTGGAGGAATAGGAATGCCACATTCGTTTGAAATGCCACAAAATCATATTGATCGTGTAATTGAAAGGCAGGGCCGTGAACACACCTGTGAAAGTTTTCATACCCGGAAGACGGCTTTAGTTGTTGTCGATATGCAAAATTATTTCATGGATGAAAGTCAGCAGGCAGGATGTCCAATCGCTCAAACTGTCGTTGATAACGTCAACAAACTCGGTGACACTGTAAGACGAAACGGAGGAA
>JAYZBC010000027.1:0-10696 GCA_036339375.1 Pseudomonadota bacterium
AACATATAGCGTCTTAAGTTCTGTGTATTCGTTCAGACCCTCATCGCCAAATTCGCGACCAATACCAGATTGTTTATAACCCCCAAACGGAGACCTTTCGGAAAGCATATGCCACTCATTAATCCAAATAGTTCCCGAACGAAGCTTAGACGACACTTCCTTGGCTTTTTCAATATCCTCACTCCAAACGCCTGCAGAAAGGCCATAAATGGAATCATTGGCCATAGCAATTGCATCATCAACTTGGTCATATTCCAAAACAGCGAGTACCGGCCCAAAAATTTCTTCGCGTGCAATTCTCATATTATTCGTAACATCCGTAAACAAGGTGGGTTGAACGAAAGCACCCTTGGCGAGGTCACCTCCTGTGGCCCGTGAACCACCACACACTAGTTTCGCCCCTTCTTCTTTTCCAATTTGGATATATTTAAGAACAGATTCCATTTGATTGAGAGAAACGACCGGTCCAACTTGTGTAGCGGGATCTAAAGGGTCACCCATCTTCATTAAATTAAGTTTTTCCGTCAGTTCTTCAACGTATGAATCATGTTGATTTTTATAAAGCATCAACCGGGTGCCAGATTCACATACCTGCCCCTGATGATAAAACGATGCCCATATAGAACCGTCTATTGCAATCTCCCGATTAGCGTCTTCCAGAATTATGTTAGCCCCTTTGCCGCCACACTCTAATGTCACTTTTTTGAGTGTACCTGACGCTTTTGCCATAATTTCACGGCCTACTTCGGTGGATCCAGTAAAAGCCACCTTATCAACTTCGGGATGCACAGTAAGAGCTTCTCCGATTACACCCCCCGGACCACTAATGATATTTACGACGCCAGGCGGGAATCCCACTTCATCGATTACTTTACCTAACTCTAAAGCCATTACAGGTGTAACTGATGCAGGTTTTAGGATGACAGTATTTCCAGTCGCCAGTGCCGGACCAAGCTTCCAAATAGCCATCAAATAAGGAAAATTCCAGGGTATAATCTGAGCACAAACCCCCATAGGTTCCCGTATAGTGTAATTAAAGGCGCGGCCTTCTCGCATCATACCTTCAATAGGTTGTGCCTCTTGGTTAAAGCGCTTTGCCTGTTCACCAAAAAATGTTAATTGCCGTGACGCTAGAAATGCATCTGCGCCCGTTTTATTTATAGTACCACCCGAATCTAATGACTCCAATCTTGCATATTCTTTCATACGTTCTTTCAGAATATCTGCAGCCTTACTGATTAACTGGCCACGATCCTCACCACTCATACGAGGCCAAGGCCCTTCATCAAATGCTGAACGTGCAGCAGCTACGGCTTTGTTGACATCGACTGCACCAGCCCTTGGTACGCTCGCAATTGCCTCGCTATTGAACGGATTGATTGTATCCTCACGATCACCGTTTTCGCTTTCGACGAACTCACCATTAATGTACATCTTGTAAGTTTGCATGATGTCTCCCAAAAAAAACTGAATTAGAAAAAATTTATAACGCAGGCATAGGGTGCTGGTCCACATGGATAAAAAAAACTTTTGCCCATAACTGCTTGACGGAAAACCATGAGACCCTGAAAATTGCATGAGTTTTTGAGTAAATTTTAAAGGGGTCCAAGGAGAGTTGATAAATGGCCAAACCGTTAACTAAACAAAAGGTTCAGAAAAAAAGCAAAACGAACCGCAAATCCAAGTATAGATTTATAATTACAAGTAAGCGGAAGGGAATTTGTAAAATTCAGCTCAATCGACCAGATCGTTACAATGCGATGAATATAGAAATGGCGCAGGAAATTGGTGAAGTTTTAACCGAAGCCGAAACAGACCGTAAAATTGTTGCTATAATTCTATGCGGAAATGAAAGAGCTTTTTGTGCTGGTGCAGACCTGGGACGAATGGGAAGTAAGCCATCAGAGCGGTTTGACATGTATCGAGCCCGTTTTAACATTGCACCAAACCGCCAGCTTTACAGAATTCTGTGTTACTACACCAAGCCGGTTATTTCCGCAGTGGAGGGGTATTGCCTTGGAGGTGGTTTTGAAATAGCTATGTGGGGAGACATCATAATAGCGGGTGAAAAAGCACAGTTTGGTTTGCCAGAAGTACGTCATAGCTTGATCCCAGGGGGAGGCGGCACACAAAACCTGCCCCGTCTAATCGGCCCAGCTTTAGCAAAGGAATTAATATGGACAGGAAGAAGGCTCAGCGCTAAAGAGGCAAAAGAATATCGAATAGTGAACCACGTTGTATCCTCAGGACAAGCGGTGAAAAAGGCAAATTCCCTTATCGAAGAAATTGCCCAAAACGGACCGCTAGGTGTAATGATGAGTAAACAGGCCATTAATAGAGGCCTTGATCAAAGCCGTTTTAACGGTTTTTTGAATGAGGGGGATCTTGCGCATATGCTCACTTTTTCTGAAGATCGTGCTGAGGGCTTGCAAGCCTTCGCGGAACGTCGGAAGCCAAAATTTAAAGGACAATAAAAATTTTGTGTTCTGGTCTTTCAACCATAGATTAGCTAAAAGGACTAAAACACCTTTGTTAAAAATTGGAAAATTATTTCGGAGATCTTAATGAGCGATGATGGACTTCGCGGTTTTATGCGTCAGGTAAATAAACAAGGTGATTTGGATAAACGTGACCTTGCAAACAAAAACAATGATGCGAAACGAGCATCACGAGTACAAAATATCAGGGATCAATCCATCCGATCTTTCCTGGAAAAACTCGAAAAAACTGGAGAAATGCTTCGAATAAGAAAAGAAGTTGATCCTGCAACCAATTTATCAGCGATAGAGTGGAAAACTTATGATCAACTCGGAAAATCAACAATTTTTGACAATATTAAAGGGCATCCGGGATGGCAGGCTTGCAGCCAGATTTTGGCGGATCGGAAAAAATGGTCACTTGGCTTGAATTTAACCGAAGACGAATTTTTAAAAGCCATGCTCCTTAAGGTCAACCAGCCGATTGAACCCATTATACAAGATTCTGATTCCGCACCTTGTAAAGAAGTAATTAAAATCGGAGAAAAAGCATCACTTTTTGACATTCCGGTGGTTTCAATCTCTGAAGACGATGGGGGACCCTTTATTGCATCTGGAATGGCTATAATGAAGGACCCGGATACCGGAATTCGAAATATGTCAATTCACAGGCAACAAGTGTTCGATGCACAAACCACCGGATTTCTCATTTTACCCCGTCAAGCAAGGCGTATACTTGAAAAATATTCAGACAAAAAAGAACCGATGCCAGTGGCAGTCGTTATTGGTGCACACCCAGCTGTTTTTTTTGGATCAGCATTTACCACCACCTACGGTGTGGACGAATTGGCAATCGCCGGTGGCGTTTTAGGAGACCCAATCCGTTTGGTCAAATGTGAAACCATTGATATTGAAGTGCCTGCTGATGCGGAAATTATTTTGGAAGGCGAAATTCATCCTGGGGAACTTCGTCACGAAGGTCCTTTTGGTGAAGTTCCCGGCACGTACGCCGAGGCAGATGATTGTGAAGTTTTTCATGTTAAGGCAATCACCCACCGCCGCGGTCCAATTTATTACGCGCTTCATTGCGGAGCACCCACAACCTGTACCCAGGCAACAACAGGGATGGGAATTGAGCTCGCCACATTAGACCATCTGAGTAAAGTAGAAGGAGGAATGGATATTTTGGATATCCGGTGCCATGCCGCAGCCGGTTTAATGATGGTCGTGGTAAAACTTCGGCCCAAAATTTCTGGGCAAGCAAAAACTGCTCTAATGGCAACTCTTTCGGGCCCCTATCTTCACCCAAAATTAGCCATTGCGGTTGATGAAGATATTGATGCAAGTGACCTTCGACAGGTTATGTGGTCTATGACCACAAGAGTCAACGCATCAAATGATGTTACCTTAATACCTAACACCCGTACCTTTGCTTTGGACAAAATTTCACCTGTACCTGATGGTGGGCATCAATTCGAACGTTTAGGAACAAAATGGTTAATTGACGCAACGATGCCTGCAGTGAGCAGACCCAGCGAACGTGCTCGTTTTGCGAGAGCCATGCCTAAAAATTTTGATAGCGTCAATATTGAAGATTTTTTGCCTGAAGAAATGTTTTAATTAAAAATATAAGACCTTTAGCCGGTTATTTTTTTATATTTTTAAGCCCCTCTCAAAAATATAGGTTGCCCTACTAAAGTATAAAACTAACTGCACCAAGCAGGCCCAGCTCATTTGGGTCAAGGACGGCACGACGTTCACAAATAAGTAATTGTTCATTGGCCAAGCGTAATCTATAAAAATAACGGCCGACATATTGTCGGAGTGACGCATTACGTCGATAACGGTAGACCGCAAAATTAGCCGTCACAGAAAATTCATTAGCTGTTTGTTCTATAATACGTACATTGGTAATCAAACGACGCGTCCGACTTCGAGGAAATTCAGCGTGTGCTTGTGTATCATTTAAACGTTTAACTCGTGCCCTAATTCGGGTCGCATCATCCGCAATTAAAAATAAGGCGGATTTGGCTGTGCTATTTGGGGCGTCAGTGGAGGGTACCTCATAGATCACATCTTCTGTCAAAAGTTCAAGCCATTCATCTAGCCGCCACTCATCCAGTAATGTCGCTTCGTGGTATAAAAAATCTTCAATTTGAGAACGGAAGACCGTTTGTTTGTTCATTATTCCACAGTCATTAAACTATTCCACTGTCGCCAAAAAGCGCGGAGGTGTTCTTCGTCGGTATTGAGCTGTTCACCTTTTTTATTCAAACCACGCGTCATTTCAGACCATTGAGTTTCACGCCAAGTCGCTAAGCCAGTTTGCACAGCCTCTAAAGCCTCAACATCATCAGGTGTAGCGAATCCCCCAGGTCCATAAAAGGTAAGAAAACTATCCAGTCGTCGAGCTCGGGCTGTTTCATTTTCCTCTTTAGGACCCAAGGCCCAAGCGATCACTTTCATATGGTCTACAGACACCGGCCAGAATGTTCGGATGGTAACTGAAGAACCATCATTGATCACCAAATTTGGAAAAATAACTAAATTTCGATTGGTATCAGCAACGCGCGCCGCCCTTTGTTCTCCCAGCCGGTTAACCAGTTCAGCACGAATGGTAGCTATTTCTGTTTTAGCGGCTTCGCCGTAAATTGAAATCCAACGGGCAACAGGTCTGCCACGAAAATTTATGTTATCAATTACGGCGTGCCCATTGCCCAAGCCTTTTCCAATTCCTTTCGATGGCAACAACAGCCCTTTACCCTCCGGCGGTGTAATATCAACACCGGAGTCTTTCATATAATCAAGCCATGTCTTGTGGGTCGTTAAAAGGTGGTAATCATCAAAACTATTCTCAACCAGCAATTTCCAGTTAGCACGAATATCGTACTCTTGGGTCCCTTCAATTACCTGCATTTTGGCAGAAGGAGATTGTTCATTTACAAGGTCAATGTATTCAGTTGCACCCGCTAAATATTCTACCAAGCCACAAATTTTTTTATCAAAGCTAATAAACCAAAATCCCCGGTAGGAATCTATACGGGGTGCTGGAGCGAGGGGAAAATTAGATTTATCAAAATTTGGTGGATACGAGTCTTCGCCGGGCACCCCTACCAATTCACCATCCTGGTTATAGCTCCAACCATGATAAAAACAATTGTACCGTTTGGTATTTCCGCTTGCCTCACGGCACACCATTGCAGATCGGTGGCGACAAGAATTTAGAAAAATACGTATTTCGCCTGCACTATTTTTGCAAAAGATTACCGGCCTTCCGCAAACGTTACGTGTGACAAAATCACCCGGTTCTGAAAGTTCTGATTCATGTCCACAGTAAATCCAGCAAGCATCAAATATCTTTTGTCGTTCCCGGTCCAAAATTTCCGGATCAGTAAGTGTACTGCGGTTCAACCGGAAAACCATCTCTTCTGGTTCGTCAATGATGAACGGAGTATAGGGCACGATATTTTAATCCCCTTAATTTTCGTTACTAAACCAAAGTTGCTTGGAAAATGACGACTTCAGTGTCACGCCTCATCATAAGAACGCCGGCTTTCCATAATTTCAAGCAAATTTCCGCCAGGATCCCGTATAAAAAAGCGGTCCTGTTGGAAATCCCTTTCTTCGGAATAAGATGCTTCAGCTTCAATGATCTCAATTCCATTCTTTTCGAAAGTGTCCCGGGCATTTGCTAGGTCTTGCACTTGAAAGGCCAAGTGATTACGAAGTGTTTTTTTAAAATTAATATCGGAAGCGCTTGTATCCCGCGCCACACCAACATGTAACTCATACCAAGGGTTTTCTGAAATGATGAAATGACCCCCGGATGGTCCAAGATTATCAGGCTTTTTCAGCTGTTTGAACCCGACCAAATCTCTATAAAATTTTACTGCTTCTTCTTCCCGATCGGGAGGAACCTGAACATTTAGATGATCAACACAGGTTAAAATCGGCATAACTTATCTCCAAAATCAAAATTACAACCTCATGAATTTATCTCGTAACAATAGTTTATCCAACCCAAACCTTTGCTATCAGGCCCCACTCATGGCAAATTTATAAAATATGAACCAAAATAAATAGTAGAACAGTGAAAAATCCCAGCTCAAATGTGACTAATAACCAGCGCGGTCCAAACGATTTACGAGAATGGCTTGACGGGGTGGAAGCAGATGGAGGCTTGCACCGAGTATCTGCACAAATGGACGTGAAAGAGGAACTCGCTGCAGTTACCTATATGGTTGCCCAGGATAAAAATTCCCCCGCACTTTTATTCGAAAACCTTGAAGGCGATGAAGTCGGTATAAAAATTTTAAGCAACATGCTGGGAGCCAGCAATAGACGTTACGCAATAGCGTTAGGCCTGGACCCAGACCTTTCAACCCACGAACTTATCCTTGCAACCCGGGAAAGAAGTAAAAGGACTATAGCGCCATCCCAAGTATCCCCAGACCAAGCTCCTGTTAACGAAATAATTTTGACGGGAGAAGAAATAGATTTAACAAAACTACCAGTGCCCAAATTTTGGCCACGCGATGGAGGCAAATATATCGGAACGGGTGATATTACTTTTACGAAAAATCCAGATTCTGGTCGCATCAATGTCGGTTGTTACCGCCAAATGTTACACGGACCTCGGCGAGTAGGAATGTATTGCTCCCCGGGGAAACATGGTTTGTTAGACCGTGAGGCCTGGTGGGCTATTGAAAAGCCTTGCGAAGTTGTATCTGCTTTTGGAATAGATCCTGTTCCTTTCATGGTGGCAGCCCAATCCTATGGTCCAGATGTTTCCGAACTTGATATTATTGGCGGTCTCATGGGGTCGCCATTCGAACTAACTCAGGGCGTCGCAACGTCTCTTCCTATTCCTGCACGAGCGGAAATAGTCATCGAAGGGATCGTTTCTAAAGATGACCTTGCAATGGAAGGACCTCTCGGAGAGTTTACCGGTTATTACGGACGCCCAGAATCTTCACAGCCTGTCATAGAGGTAAAGGCGCTTCATATGAGAAACTCTCCGATTATGACCGCGGCTCTAATGGCGGACTATCCAGCATGTGAGATTGGTGCGTATTATGCCATCATGCGGTCTGCAGCTATTTGGGATGATATTGAAAGGTTTGGGATCCCGGGTATCCAAAGTGTTTATTGTCATCCAGCCGCTGCTTCTGGCTGGGGAATGACAGTCGTTTCGATTAAACAACAATATGCAGGCCATATTTCACAAACCTTGTCTGCCACAGCGCAATGCCCAGCGGGTGCTTATTTTACCAAATGGATAGTAGCGGTAGATGAAGATGTTGACCCCGCTGACATCAATCAGGTGTTATGGGCATTGAGTACCCGGGCAAATCCTGTCGATGACATCGATATTCAAAGAAAAACATGGTCAACGGGTTTGGATCCAAGCCAATTTCCGCCCGAAAGCCGCCTTTATGGATCAAAAGCAATGATAGATGCTTGTAAACCTCATAGATATCTTTCTGAATTTCCGGCCCGTACCATGATTAGAAGGCCAATTTATGAGAAGGTAAAATCACGTTGGGAAGAACTTAATTTACCAGGCAAATCACCTTCCCTTTCTTCCTTAGACGACATTGAAGACTAAACCCTATGTCAATGGAAAATCAGTTCCTGTAATTTGAGCTTAGACCGCTTTTAGCAGGATAGGTTTTGTCGAACCTTATTTCAATTTATTCAAGTGCCAGCTAAAAAGTTGGAGATTTTCTTTATTTACTCAGATTAAATTTTTTACTTCCTAAAGCCTCTCTAATTGATTGTGGAATAGGTGCAGAAGCAAAAGATTTTGGATTACCCGGATCACCCTTACACCAAACACGCTTTTCAAAACCCTCCGCTGCTATTTCTTTTTCCTTATTAAAAAGGTGGGTAATGGTAAAAGAGCTATTTCCCCATTCTGACACCCTGCTTACAACCGAAAGTTCATCCCCAAACATGCTGGGTAATCGAAAGTCCGCATGCGCGCTTAATATAGGAATCCCTAACGCATCCCATTTTTCATTCCATTCTTCCCAATGGATACCAACAGATTTAAAAAGATAATAAGATGCCTCATCCATCCATTTAAAATAATTTCCGTAAAACGTGATGCCAGCAGGGTCTGTATCTGTCCAAAGAACTCTAATTTTATGGGTATTTTCATAACTTAAATTAACCAATTTTTCCATTTTGTTTACACCTCGGTTTGCCTCGTGGCATAACCCTCCCGCTCGTCTGTTTTCCGGGCTTCCGGGTTTCGTCGAACAGGATCGCCGTAACCACCCCCTCCAGCCGCTTCTATTCTCATGGTATCGCCTTTTTCAAGGTCAACACGCGTTGTGATTGGCATTTCTCGTTCATTAGGCTTTCCGGGATTTAAAACAAAACTGCTTGGTCGCCCGGGCTTTCCGCCACAAACCCCTAATGGGGGCCGAACAGCTCTATCTCCTCTAAATATAACCATTCCCGGTTGAAGCATCTCATATTCTCTTCTTATAGCGAGACCGCCACGAAACTTGCCGTCACCTCCAGACCCTGGGATAAGTTCGAATTTTTTTATACGGCAGGGAAATTCTGTTTCGACAATTTCTACTGGTGTCACATAAATATTAGACAAATGCACCGTAACACCTGATGCCCCATCCTGTACGGCCGAACCACCATAAGCTGAACCATAAATTTCGTATTGATTACCCCTTGGTTGGCGTTCACCTGGCCCCCAATCACTGGTGAGTCCCCCTCCACTGCCTCCCCTGTAGGCCGCGGCCCGATCAGGAATAAATGACCCTAAGGCTTCAACCAACATATCTATCACTGTCATGCACGTCTTCATATATGAACTGCAAGGCGCAGGAGGATGAGGGCTTAGCACCGTGCCCTCCTTCAGTTTGATAGAAACCACGTCGCGGATTGCATCACTAAAACGCAGGACGGGGTTTAACATACCGATTAACACCTGAAAGCAGCAGGCCTCAACTAAAGCCCGTCGAATATTAACTGCCCCTCTACCCTGGGGATCGCTATCCGAAAAATCAAATTCGATCTTTCCTTCTTTAACGGAAATTTTTACATGCATTCTTATGGACTTGTTTAAGTCGATACCGTCGCTATCCAGATAGGATTCAGCTTCTTGTATACCGTTTCCTAATTTTGAAAGAGAGTCACGAAATTCTGTCCCAGCCGCTTCTATCATGGCGGTAAAAGCGCTAATTAGTTGGATTTGTCCACAGTCACTACAAATTTCTCGCAGACGATCGCGTCCAATAAAACAAGCCGCTACTTGTCCACGCAAATCCCCCAAAGTAAGCTCTGGCTGGCGGCTATTAGTCGCTATCAAACGCTCTATTGCTTTATCCAAAACACCAGCCCGATAGAGGCGAATTGGTGGATAGACAATACCCTCTTGAAAAATTTCTGTAGCCTGGCCCCAGGTCGAACCCGGCATGGTGCCACCCACATCTGCTTTATGGGCAATAGACCCGGCAAATCCAATTAACTTTTTATCATGATAGATGGGAACAATGACACCCATATCCGGAACGTGGGGCATACTGCCGTCATAAGGATGATTTGATATAAAAACATCACCATCAACAAAACCATCTTTACCTGTTAATTCAAAAATTCTCCTTACAAAATAACGATAGGCGGTAGAATGAAAGAACATCGGGGGAGCCACAAGCAGCCTTCCTTGAGGATCAAGAATAACACAACTAAAATCACGAGATTCCCGCACAATGGTTGAGTAACCGGAGCGAAAAAAGTGATGATGCATTTCATCCATTAAACTTCCGATCCTATTACGCAAAATCTGGACAGTGATTGGGTCAACCTTACTTTTGGTGTGATCTTGCATATTTAATCCCCTAATGTCAGTTCAATGCTACCAAATTCATCAACTCGAGCATGCCATCCCGATGGAACCACGGTTGTGGCATCTAGTTGCTCTATAATGATAGGCCCAGTGATTAAAGTATCAAATGGCAAGTCTTCCCGGCGCCATACATAAGCCTTAATTGTGCTTCCATTAGAGGTTGTAAAATCACGTGTCCCAATAGGTAAATGATTTTTACTTATTGCAGGTTGTTTAAAACTTTTCATGTGGATCTTTTGGACGGTTACCCGGACACGCAACCGAAAACTAACTACCTCTATAGGAGCACCACGCGCTGCATGACCATGAATAGCTTCATGCTGACAATGAAATCTCTCCGCCATTT
>JAYZBC010000028.1:0-6861 GCA_036339375.1 Pseudomonadota bacterium
TGATGGGGCAACTTCTTCGGCGATTCTTGTACAGTTTTTTTCTTTGATAGGAATAAATATTCCTGTGTACATTCCTGACCGTCAGAAAGAGGGCTATGGGCCCAACCTTCCTGCTTTAATGAAACTAAAATATGATGGTGCTTCGGTTATAATTACCGTGGATTGCGGTACAACAGCTTTTGAATCGTTGGAAGCTGCTACTGAGGCTGGTTTAAAAGTAATTGTGATTGACCATCATATGGCGGAACCTCGTTTGCCTAAAGGTTGCTTGGTTATAAATCCAAACCGGTTTGATGAAACTTCAAAACATGGGCAATTAGCGGCAGTAGGCGTCACTTTTTTGTTTATTACTGCGTTAAATCGGGCCTTACGAAAATTAAATTGGTTTGATAAAACCTTCCCAGAACCAAATTTAATGAAATTTCTCGGTCTTGTTGCTCGTGGAACAATTTGTGATGTGGTTCCATTAACGGGCTTAAATAGGGCTCTAGTTTCACAAGGCTTACGGGTTTTACAAATGCAAGAAAACTTTGGTATTACAGCTTTATCGGAAATTGCTAATATTTCAGAACCTTTAAACTGCTTTCATGCCGGTTTTTTGTTGGGGCCACGTGTAAATGCAGGGGGAAGGGTAGGAGAGGCAAATTTAGGGGTTAGATTATTAACTACCTCCAATGTGAATGAAGCTAAAGCATTGGCACTGAAATTAAATGAATATAACAATGAACGGAGGGATTTAGAGCAAACTGTTTTTGAACAAGCATTAATGCAGGCTGAACAACAGGATAAGGAGCAGCATACACTGATCCTCGTCTTCGGAAAAAATTGGCATCCTGGTGTAATAGGAATTGTAGCAGGGCGTTTGCGCGAACATTTCAATAAACCCTCCTGTGTTGTAACTCAATCAGGGGGTATGGGTAAGGGTTCTGGACGTTCTGTCAAAGGAGTTGATCTTGGATCTGCAATAATTGCTGCACGTCAAGTGGGTATCGTTTGTAATGGGGGCGGCCATTCAATGGCTGCAGGTTTCACTGTTTCAAGCAACAAATTGGATACATTAAAAAAGTTTTTGCAAGAACATATTTTGAAGCAGCTTAAAAATGTTCCTTTACTGCCTTATTTGGAGTTTGACAGTACAATTTCTCTTGCTGCAGCGACACCAGAATTAATCAGAATGTTGGATCAAGTAGGCCCCTTTGGTGCTGGCAATCCTCAACCAAGATTCGTTATTCCTCAGGTTCAAATAGTGCAGGCTAATATTGTAGGTAAAATACATGTAAAGTGTACGTTAAGAGGATCTGATGGTACTAGGCGTTTGAACGCAATTGCTTTTAGGTCTTTAGATACAGCACTGGGTAAAGTGTTATTAAATTCTCAAGGTTACCCCTTACATGTAGGTGGAAAACTTAGTTTAAATAATTGGCGGGGCTCCGAAACAGTTCAAATGGTAATAGACGATGTAGCAAAAGTTTAAGAATTAATTAAGGATTAATTTTAGAGAGGCCACAAAAAAGACATTTTTTTAATCTAATTTAGTTTTAATTTAAAAATTCAGAGGCAGCGCCATGATAATTCCTTTTGTTGAACTATTTCAGCTTTTGGTGGTTTTAGCGGCAGGAATTTATTTACTCTTTATTTTTAAATATTAAACAAGAATTCCAAAGATTTTCAAAAAAAACCTCGTAGGGATACTTCGGTATGTGTAATATCGCTAGGGAGTTTTGTTGATCCAAGCGTATAAAAGATGTTTAATTCCAAGGACTCAAGTCGTTTAGGTAAAAAAAAGAGCTTTACGCGTTGGGAAAAATTTAAACGTGTCTGCGAATTCAAGCTCCTTGTACCACTTAAGAGAAGTGTTCACTCACCGAAACATATAGCGCGCGGCGTTATGGTTGGGCTTGCTTGGGGTTTGACGCCAACCGTTGGCATTCAAATGATTTTTTGCTTTTTTACTTGGTTAATTACACGTAAATTCTTTCGATGGGATTTCAGCCTAATAGTTGCTTTAGCCTGGACTTGGACGACCAACGTGATCACAATTTTACCAGCTTATTATCTTTTTTTTATCACTGGACAAATTTTATTAGGAAGGTTTGATACTCTATCTGGATATAACGAATTCTTATCCTTATGGAATGAAAACGTTATTGAAAAAGGTTCTATGGGGTACCTTGCATGGGTGTGGGCGTACACTGTTTTTCTGGTTAAGGGTTGGGGATTAACTTTGGCAATTGGATGCCTTCCTTGGTCAATACTAGGTGCATGGGGCGGTTATGTTTGGTGTCTCCGTTTTATAGTCAACTACAGGGAGGTTAGACGCCTACGGCAAATTCATAAACCCAAATAGTACAGTTTAAGGGTTATAAAACACAAAGGTAGTTGATTTTCTTCTATAGGCCCTATAGTTACAGTGTTCCATGGAAGACCCCATCGTCTAGAGGCCTAGGACACCGGCCTTTCACGCCGGCAACACGGGTTCAAATCCCGTTGGGGTCACCAATCCTTTCTACAAATCATTTTAAACTGCGGTTTTGCAAAAGTTAGACAAAACCCTTGCTCATAAACGCTGATTATTTCTCGTCTAACCCGGGACTAAAAATACCTCTTGTTAGGGGTGTTCCATCAAGATCGAACATTTTGACGTCTGTTGCAGACTGTTTTTGTTCTTTGTAATCTGTGCGTAGGTTTTTTATTGTTCTGTCTATAGCTTCGACCTGAAGTAATTGGAGCTGATCTCCGCCAATTTTTTCAAACCAGTAGGGAAAGTCACGCGGTATAAAGATACCCTCATGTGGACCGAGTTCTGCAATGATCACGTCTTCCTTTGTTCCATAAAAGCGGGCCCTTCCAGTTAGTACAAACCATAAGCCGTCCATGGCGGCATGAGAGTGAAGGTTATTATCTCCCCCATCTTCGATAATTTGAATTGCGGAAAACATAATATTGGATTGGGCAAGTCGAACCAAAGCCTTACCATCAATTGAGGTTGGGGTGGTAAATTTTAATACCTTAGGCTGAGGACTTCTTTTGCGTATTACTGGCTTTCGTTTTGTGGCCATTTTCTCCTCTTTTTCTGGTTTAATAGATAATAAAATTCTACCTGATCAAGCTTCCATCGTTAGGTAATGTTTTTTAAAAATCACACTCCAAACAAATAAAAAAAGTGCATAAATATGTTAATTTATCACTCGGATCAAAAATTCACCGCAGGACAGTTATACCGCATCGATCGCATTGAACCTTTTCCACATCTCCTGCATCGCCAAAACCCAGGGTAACATCGACTACACGGAAGTCATGTATTCCCAACCAACACAACAGACGACCCAAAAGGGCAATATCGGCCATTTGTTTGATCCTTTGCGAAAGCAAAAAACCTAAAATTTCTATATTTCTATTTTTAGTCGTCTTGTTGTCATTTACAATACCAAAAAAATTTAAAAATTTTTCAAGTGGAGGGTGATATGCCAAAAGTTGAAGATTATCCGAGGTTCTCAGACGTAGAAATGACTGATCGTCATACAAAACTACAAAAGTTTATGGAAGAAACAAAAGTTGAAGCATTGTTAGTATTTGGGTTTGGGCGTTTTACGACCGATGTTTTTTGGTTAACGGATTGGCCGGGTGGTCGGGAGGCCTACGTTCTTTTCCAAAAGGACCAGCCCCCTGTGGTTATTCTCCAGCTATATAATCATGTGCCCATGGCCCGGGTATTGTCAGTAATCTCCGATGTTCGTTGGGCTGGTGCAAACACAGCTCGAACAATTTCTGAATTATTAGTTGATCGCCAGTTAAGAGGTTCACGTATTGGTCTGGTGGGTTCAATACCCTACCGACATCACCAACAATTCACGGATGCTGTTGGAGCAGAATCTTTGGTGGATGTTTCTGGAGGCTTCCGGAGTATGAGGCTGGTTCGGAGTGCTGAGGAAATTGAAAGGTTACAACTTGCATCTCATTTGACCGATGATTCTATGAGAGCGGTTGAAAATGGTCTGCAAATTGGTATGAGGGAATGGGAAATTGCGACTTTAATTGAACCTGCATACCTTAAAAAAGGAGGCTATGCAGGAATTCACTTTATGACCTCAATGCCTATGGATAAACCCAATTTTCCAGTTCCAGCCCAGTATCAGTCTGATCGAAAACTGTGTGCTGGCGATGTATTGATAACAGAAATTAGTGGAGCCTACTGGGGTTATAGTGGACAAATTCATAGGACTTATTCCTTGGATAGAGAACCAACATCGGCATGGGCCAATCTCCACGGAGTGGCTGTAGACGCTTTTGAAGCAATTGTTGGATTAATTAAGGAAGGCATAACAAGTCGTGAAGTAGAAGAGGTTGCTGACTTAATACACCAGCGTGGTTTTATGGTTTATGATGATTTGCTCCATGGAGTTAGTCAAACTCCACCAATCATTCAAACCTCTATCGGACGACGCCATGAGAATAATGACCTTACATTTTTAGAAAATATGGTTGTAACAATACAGCCTAATGTCATTACTGAGGATCAACGAATGGGGCTTCAATTTGGTGAGACAGTGGTGGTGGGTAAGAATGGGTGCCGCAGCCTTAATAATTATCCAAGGGAATGGATTATCTGTGGATCATAAAATTTAGCTAGTAAATAAAAATGATTTGGGATCTTTTGAAATCATTTAAACAATTGTGTGATCCAAGTTTCCGCGCGGTTTTTTTGCGTACTGTGGTGCTTAGTATCCTTTTGTTCCTATTATTGGTAGTAGGTGCTTGGTATCTACTGTCTATTACTCAAATTTTCAACTGGTCTTGGCTGGAGTTTTTAACTGACAAAGTAGGCTGGCTTCTAGCTTTGGTTGTGGGTTGTATTCTATTTCCTGGGACTGTGGTCTTTGTAATGTCATTTAATTTAGATTCCGTTATTCTTGCGGTTGAAAAGAAACATTACGCAGACCTTGCGCCTGCCAAAAATCAAACCTTTTTTGAAGCTTTAATTTTTAACATACGTTATATTGGGGCAGTATTAACTGTTAACCTCTTGTTGGTACCAGTTTATTTTATACCTGTATTAAATTTAATTATTTTTGGTCTCGCAAATGGGTATTTCATCGGGCGCGAATATTTTGAACTCATTGCACCTAGAAGGCTAGAACGTGGTGCTGTTAAATTACTTCAAAAACGTTTCAAATTTCGGTTCTGGTTTGCGGGCATCATAATTTCCTACCTGCTCGTTATTCCTGTATTAAATTTTGTTGTGCCGATGATTGCTGTCACTTTTATGTTACATACTTTCGAAAAATGTCGAAAGGAGTATGAAAGAACTTAAATTTTGCATAAAAATATTTTTGAAGGTTCATAGTATTATCGACTAGTCTCCGCTTCACAAAGGGCCCAAATGCGTCCTATGGGGCCGGGGTCACCCATTAATTCAGGCTCAATTTTAGCCATTTCTTCTTTAGTTAGTGTTTTAAAATTACCCATTGATGCAGTTATCGCTGTGCGTTTGGCGTTATCCTCCATTATCCAAACGCCTGCAGTCATTTCTTCAATAGTTTTTCCAGTAACAACAATCCCGTGGGCTTTGAGTAGCAACGCTCGATGAGAACCTAGGGTTTTGACCATATTTTTCCCTCGGTTAGAGTTATTGATAAGTCGTGGATCTGGATGAACGGGTATTCCATCCTTAAAAATGGAAGCAAGAAAGTATGTGGGCTGAAGATTATGTTCAGACATGGAAAAACTAGTTGAATAATGACAGTGAAAGTGAGCTACTGCCCCAACGTCGGGTCGGGCTTTATAAATTTCTGCATGTATTGGAAATTCTCCCGGTACCTTTTGGTTGGTTTCAAATTGATTACCATCAAGGTCAATTGGAAAAAAATTTTCAGGCTTTGAATTTTCTGTTAAAGCATGAGGTGTAATTAAAATTTGTTTTTTAATTTTGGTTCTTGCACTTATATGTCCAAATCCGTCTACAAAGCCTCTTCCGTAGAAAAATCTCCATGCTGTGTCTAATTTTGTTTGTAGAACAGGCTTTTCATTAATCATTTTGACCTCGGTATTTTAATTCACTTAAAATTGACTGTTGCCTTATTTTGTTTAGTAGACAACTTTGAAATATTGGACCATAAACAGGTTAGCGGTGTACTAAGCAAAAGGACACAGTTTTTGACCGGATTATTTCGCACAATTCACTGGATTTTGTTTGGCCTTTTTATAACTTTTTGGGGTTTAATGGTTACTATCTTATTTTTCAATTTAGTTCTTCCCGAAGAGTTTGAAAGTGTAGAATTGTTTGAAGTAATTGTAGAAATGTTGTTCTTCCAAAGGGGTCTCTTGGATTTTCTTTTTTCAGCTGCTGGAACTTGGGTCCCTGGTGTTTTCTATATAGTTAGGCTTTTAGTAAAGGGAGAAAGAACATTTTTTCCTTGGCCTGAAACTTCTAAAAATTGAAAGTTTAATTTCCATTCATTTTCAAACTTAGTTAACAAAATAAATTCAGTAAAATTTTATAGTTTAGTCATTTGTTTGCCCTCAAAAAGACCTACAGTTTTTTAATTCTATTCTTTTTTATTGGAGAATAGAGATGGTTTCTAAGAATATTTTTCTTCCAAAAGAAAGCTTTAACAGGAATAATTTCGATAATTCTATTTTTGATTATTAAAAACCAATAGAAATAGCACCTTCCGAAACAGACAACCCGGTCACTGCTAAAAATTCCAGCTTCCTATCAATCGGTGAGGGCGATTTATTAGTTACAAACCAGTTAGACATCCGCTGGTCGGGTTTAGTAGACTGGAATACCTTTTATGGAGGTTTTTCTGTTGAAATTGGAGGGCGGGTTCTGGGTACTGTAGGCCATCATGATAAAAATTT
>JAYZBC010000029.1:0-41454 GCA_036339375.1 Pseudomonadota bacterium
CTTTATTGGAGCTGGCAGAAGTCAAAAACGGAGGCAGCCATGCCTGGAAACAAGCGTCGAAAAAGAAAACCTGGCGGTAGAAGGACAGAAAAACGTCTTGATGCTGAGACGTCTCAGAGTGGTATTCCGAACCAAGGGGGTGCGCCCCCTGTTGTCAAAACTTATGGATTGCCAAAGTCCTCACGCCATCATCTCAGCCCCGTCATGAACCGCGGTTCAAGTCGAAACCGATAAGAATGACCATAAAAACTTTCCTTCCGTGGGTCGTGGTGGGTTTTTTGCTTTCAGCCTGTCAAACAAATTTCCACAACAAGAAAGTTAAAGAGGCCGAGACTAATTTTAAAAATTGGCAACCCCAAAAGATGTATAGAATTGCCGGTTTCGCTTGGGTAGAGCTAGCCAATTTGTATGGACATCCTCAAGCTGCAATTTGGCAAAGGAACGTAATAGCAGGATTATCCCAAGAAGAAATTAATGAAGGCAAAATGAGAGTCCTTAAATGGAAACCCAAAAATGAATGAGTATGTGTCTTAGAATTAAAAATTATAAAATAAGTTCTTTTATTAACCGCAAAAACGTTTTTAAGATTGGATTAAAATGGTCAAAGTGTATCGAAATTTCGATAAAAAACAGCTTGATATTGAGTATAGCGCCCGCGGAACGGTTTCTGATTACACAATTTTTAATCGTCAGAATGACGCTTTTAGCCAAGAAGCCCGGGATAGTGTCGATTGTCTTGTGGACGTGCCATACGGGAAACATCCAGATGAAATATTAGATATTTTTCCAGCAGGAAAAAACGCCCCAATTTTTATATATATTCATGGCGGGTATTGGCGAGCTAACAGCCAAAAGCAAGCCGCGGCAATGGCACCAAATTTTGTGAAGCATGGGATATCAGTAGTGCCAATAAATTACAGTCTTGCACCGGGTGCATCATTAGACACCATTACAACACAATGTCGTTCAGCAGTAGCCTGGGTATGGAAGAATGGAAAAGAGATTTTTGATGCTGATGTTGATCGTTTTTTTGTTGGTGGTACCTCTGCCGGAGGCCATCTTACAGGAATGATTTTGTCGGAAGGTTGGCATGATATTGAGAATGTGCCTGTCGATTTTCTCAAAGGAGCGCTCGCGCTCAACGGGCTTTATGACTTAGAACCTGTTCGTCTTTCAGAACCAAATCAATGGATCAAACTGGATGAAGAGTCAGCGTGGCGAAACAGCCCCATTCATCACTTACCTAAAGTTGGATGTCCTCTGGTAATTTCTTACGGGGGTTCAGAAACCTCTGAATTTAAAAGGCAAAGTAATATTTATGCAGCAGCATGGATAAAACAAGGGTTTCCCTGCTCGCTTTTTGAGGTTACTGAACGCAATCATTTCAATATTCCACAAGATCTCCGTGACGCATCAAAACGCCTGTGCCGGGAGGTGTTTGAAATGATTGGAGTAAAAAGTTCAAGTTGAAAACGGGTTCTTTAATTTTGCGAAAATGAGGGTTTATATTCTGTTGATTTTCATAAGACAGTTTGGACGTAGGTGAAAAAACTTGAAGTAGTTTGGAGTTTAAAAGTAGGTTTTGATTTAATATAAAAAATTCGGAGGGGTTATGGTGCAAGCGGGTTGGGTGAAAGAACATGTTGACCGATACAAAAATTCTGAAGGTGCTGAGGGGCACCTTTGGGACCGAGCCTCTGCTGAAGGTAGTTTTCCGTGTTTACTTCTCACGACGATTGGTCGAAAGTCGGGCGAGCCTAAAACTACGCCCCTGATTTATGGTCGCGACCAAGAGAATTATACAATTATCGCCTCCCAAGGTGGACGGCCCTCCCACCCAGCTTGGTATTTAAATTTAGTTTCAAATCCAAAAGTCCAGGTCCAAGTTGCTGCCGAACAATTTTCAGCAGTTGCACGCAGTACACTCGGTAAGGAACGGCAAAGCCTATGGAAAATGATGATGGAGGTTTATCCACTTTTTGATAATTATCAAGAGAAAGTATCTGGGGTACGGGAGATTCCATTGGTTATACTGAAAAGGAAAGATTGATCGAGTTTGGAGCTGAGCGATAATAACTAGAATGAAGACAAAAGGTTTGAGCCATCCTTCGTTTGTAAATCATTAGAAACTATAAGAATTTCCCTATGAATTCTTGTTTTGAGCGGTTTCTCTTCGAGCCATCCAAGTGGTAGCAATTACGATGATAAATGCACCAATCCAAGTCCAAATTTCAGTTTTCTGATCGAAAGCGTAATAAGCAATCGCAGCAACTATGGGTAATCTAAAAAACAGTATTGGAGAAACAAGACTAGCTTGAGCGAGTTCAAAAGAACGCGTTAGGCAAAATTGAGCACTCACACCTGCAAGACAGAAACAAATCAAACTCGGCCATATATCTGATGATAAAGGCCCCCACCAAATAACCGCCGGAATTCCTGCCAAAGGTATAGTAAACAAAAAATTGAAAACCATTATGGTTTGAATTCTATCATACCGGGCTAGGAAGCGGGCGTAGGTATCTGAAATTGCGTGAAATGCAGCTGCAGTTAGGGCAAACAAAATACCGTAGCTTAAATCGGTAAATCCTGGTCGTACAATAATTAACACACCGAAAAAACCAACTAACGTGGCAATTAAGCGATGAGAATAAATTTTTTCACCAAGCACCCAAATGGCAAAACCCATGGTAAAAAATGGGAGTGTAAATTGTAGGGCTACTGAATCGGCGACATTGATCATAGACAATGAGTAATACCCGGTACACATTCCGATAAATCCGAGTGCGGCACGAAGAAGATGACGCATAGGTACTACTGTTTTGAAATGCGCAGTTCCTCCTGTAATCAACATTGGTAAAAATATAACGATGCCGAGTGTTTGACGAAAAAACACTGCCTGGTAAACGGTTAAACCGTCATCTTGTAGGGCTTTCACAAGTGTAAATGATATCGCAAAGAAAAACGTAGCCGCACTCATCCATAGCATGCCCGCTATCGGTGAATGCTTATCCTTAGAACCGTTTTGAACCACTACCTATTATTCAAAACCATACAAAATGGTTAGTCCTTTTAGTAATATTAATATAAAGACCCACATTAGAATTTTAAAATTATGGAAAAATGTGATTAGTTAAAAATATAGATCAAATCAAAGTTTTTATGTGATCTTTTTGTTTAGGCAAAGGGTAAAACCCAAAAAATTCTGACTAAAGGTTGCAGTGATAAGGACAACATGATTTCTTTCCAAAAACAAAATGTTGCTAACTATCCATAAAAAATAGAAGACAGGACAGTTTTTCAAAATCTTTTTAAAAGAGCAAAATTCGATAAATGCTCTTAGGGATATTTACCTATAAAGCTCAAGAATTAAGCGTTTGGCTTTGGTTCAGTTTGTTTACCCTTGCCGTCTTCGGATTCAATGCTCTTTTTATCCCCCTTTAGGGCGTGTTTTGCACCACAGGCGGCAAAAGCAGATGTTGCTATAGCAAAAATTCCAATCGTTGCAAGAACCAAAATTTTCTTCATCTTGTTCACCTTAAATAAAAAAAAGATTAAGTGATTTTCTGAAGATATACAACTTTGGTGGTCCCTCATTGTAGACCAAAAAATGTGTACGTCCCTTGGTTCTTTTTAAAAGCAAATTTATTGGGAAAGTATTTAAATTAAAAATAATTACTGGGGAATGTGTCTTTATTTGTTATTGATAAATTGCCGGATACGCTGACCCTCTCACCCTTTGTTTTAAAAGGGGCTACCCAATGCCTTAAGAGGGCAGGAAAAATTATCATATCACTAACTTTTGGTGTATGTGCCATACCGAAGGTAGTCCATCTTGGTATCTGTTGCTCGCCGTACTCAAAAGCTATAGCGCCAGGAGCAAAAGAAGTTCCTTTATATTGGCTCTGTTCTTTTTTTAAACCCTCAGGAATTTCTAAATATAAAACAAAAGAATAGTCACTGCCATGCGAATGAGGTGGATTGAAGTCACCCGCCTTCATAAAATTAATCCATAAGCTATCAGCTTGAAATTCTACAGGTCTTTTCTCCAAGCGATGATAATTACAGTGTCCTTCCCTGTAAGCTTCAAGGATTGGACCAATCTCGTTGTAAAACCATGTTGCTGTTTCCACTTTGAAAACAAATTGAGATTCCAAATGCCCTGCCAACTGGTGATTGTATGAATCAAGTGTTCTTCGTCCTTCTTTTAATAATTTACTGACAATATAATCAGGACATTTCGTAAAGAAGACAAATGGGCCCCAGTTCCGATGACTATATTCTACAGCTTTTATTTTGTTCATTTTATTCGCTTTTTTGATTAGAAATTAGGATCGCAAAAAATGCTTAAGCAGAAAAAACATAATGACTTAAATCAAATTTCTCCTTTGATTATGGAATCGATTTTGGGCCAGGTTGCTTTACCCTTTTCCGACATCAGCGATAAATAATTTTTGTCCAGCCAATCAAGAATTCCCAACTTATAACTAGGTCGGGCTTTTACACGTTTGTACCAGTCTGCTACCAGGGGTTTCTCTTTGATAAATCCGAGAAGAGCCAAGTGCTCTAGCCGAGTGAGGTACGGTGTATAAGCGCAATCTGCAATACTATAATCATCACCAGCAAGCCAGGCATGGTGTTTTAGTGTTTTTTCCATATCATTAAATAATGAGACCCACATTTTGACGGCGGTTTGAAACTCGCCTGCATTTGTCCCGTTGTAAATAATATCCCGCCGCCGTTCTCTCTTAATGGGATCTGGTACCTTTTCAATTAATTTCTTACATGCGGTTTCACCTTTTGAAAGATATTGGTACCGAAAGGCGACACCCATGCTAAGTGTCGCGGTCCCTATATCGTGATGCCCTTCTGCAAGCCTCTGATTCCATAACCGAATTTTAGCTCTGCTAAAGGGATCTGACGGTCTAAGTGGTGGGTCTGGAAAAGCATCATCCAGATACTCCAAAATCACATTTGATTCACAAATGACTAATTCACCATCAATAAGTGTTGGAACAACTCCTTTTGGATTTAATTTAAGGTATTCCGGTTTTTGCTGGTCACCTGCTCTTAGATTGAGGTGGTGGCTTTTCCAAGGTAGTTTCTTTTCAGCCAATGCCACGCGCACCTTTTGAGCACAAGATGACATCGTGTTGTGGTAAAGTTCAAGCATAGGCATTTTCCAAAAAGTTGGTCGGGGTGAGAGGATTTGAACCTCCAACTTCTACGTCCCGAACGTAGCACTCTACCAGATTGAGCTACACCCCGATCCCATTTTTCTTATATTTATCAATAACTTAAAAAATTACTTTTTTCAAGTTTTCTCCAAAAACCCCAAAGTGTTGCAGTTTTACTTTTTATTTCCGCAAAGTCCCTCAAAAACACGGTTATGGGCATTTACTTGGTCGATAGTTTTTCGGGTGTCAGTATCGGCCCAAGTAGTCGGTTTTGCAATAAAGCAGTAGCTATTGGTTGGGGTCTTTTCGACGATATTTCTCAGCCTTTCCGTTTAGACAGAGATTGAAAATGCCATCAGTTAATCCCATCCGAATTGCTACCCTCGCAGACTTCAAAGCCAACGAGTATTGGCTTAATATATACTGCCATCTATTGCACCAGCTCAACCTCGAGGAATTTTTCGAGGCGCGTCGTTGCGATCTGAATTACGTTTATGCAAAGTTTAGGTGTAAGAGATGTAGGGGTGCAGCCCAAAAAAATTAGCCCCCCAAAATGTTGGAGCCTGTTATTACTCGCCACACGCAAAAAACCCAGTTTGACTGAATCATTGTCTTTAGCGGTTCGAACGTCAACAATAATTGGCACGTTTTTTATAGGGGAGAGCGGAAACAAATCTTTTAATGTTTAGTCGGTGATGGAATATTAACCTTATACTGCGAACACAAGACGCGAAACGGTAACGTTTCGGACGCAAACCCATTCTCTTTCTTCACCAACAGCTCTTCTGGGTCTGGTTCAAAATAGTATTTGAGGCCGTTTCTGTGTGCGAACCCAAATCCCATTTCTTTCAATTCTTCATGAGAAGATTGGATAGAATCCAGCCCATCGGGGCCTGTCAAAGCAATTGAGATTGTCGCCAAGTCATAAGGGTCCTTTACTTCAATCAAATCAATGACCTCAGCGATAAGTTCAAGTTCAACTGGTAATTGGTCATCAACTGTTTTGTTGAGAGGTTGGATAAACGTTTCAAATTCAAACATCTCTTGCTCTTTGGCGTAATCTTCAAAAGTGACAATACATGCTACGGTTACTGTCTTGGCTTCCATTTCAGTCATGGTGACACCTTTTGTTCTGCCTTTTCTTTAGCTTTTTTTATGTCTCTCACATACTTAAGAAAGTGACGAAAAAATTTCTGCCTTTCCTCCTCGGAATTTAGTTCAACAGGAGATTGAATTTTAAATTCCTTTAGAACCTTGTTGAAAACTTCTGGGTCCTCTTCTCTGGCATGCTTAGCATTAAGTTCTGCCAAAACATCCAACACATCCCGACTGCCTGGGTTTGCAAGTATTTTTTCTTCAGTGAGAGGCCCTGGGGGTAGGGTATAGGTAGGTTTTCGATCATAGGTCCTTTGATAAGCCTTAGTGATTTGCTTGTTATTTTCAATAAATTTATCGAGGTCTTCAATATCGAAACGGTAAATTCCTCTAATCTTAACAAATGCTATTTCGCCCTCAGTTTTCAGATGATCCAATGTTCCAACCGAAATATTTAAAAATTTAGCGGCTTCCTTTTTGTTCAATAATCTTGTACCAAAACCTTCACTCTGGTTTTCTTCTGTCATGATGACACCTTCCGATGAATAAGACCAAATGCTTCAGCTACATCATCTAATGCTTCACACAAACGTTTAATACCACTTCGATCCCGCCACACTCAAGCGGTGGTACAAACAACACTCTCCACACTACCTAAAAGAGATCGCGGTACTGCGGCCACAGGTCGAAGGCTATCAAAAGACCCCAATTAGCGCGTAACTACAAACTGCTACTACTAAAAATGATCATGTTTGCCAGTAGTCGGAATTTGTGACAAGTTTATAAGTTTGAGTAGCATTCGAACTTGTTGTCCCAAAAGATCCGGACAAAGATGTTTGCAGTAACACAAATGGGGAGGAAAATATGTGTTTCAATCGTATAGGACTCGGTATTGCCGGGATCGCCATCGCAACCTTGATCGCGGCTACGGCGCCTGCCCGGTCGGAAAAAATTCTGAAGGCTGCGGCCGGTAATCCAGGTGCCGCCTCGCACGCAATCATGACGATTTTCGCCAAAATCGCAAACCGGGAGACGGGAACTTCAATTCAAATCAACGACGGTCAGACTTTGACCAAGACAACCTTGGCGCTTGGGCTCGGAAAGCTCGACCTTTCGCCATCGGTTCCGGCTATTATCAAATATCTGGGGCAGGGGACCCGGATGTACCGCAAGATTAAGGACCGAGCCCAACAGGCCTCAGGCGGTGTGCGCGGAATAATGGGATGGATGGCGAACTGGTTCCATCCAGTGGTGTTCGCAGACCGGCCGATCAAGGCCTGGGCGGACATCAAGGGCAAGCGTGTGTTCACCGGACCGCCTTCAGGTGCTGCGGCTGTCACAGCTGAGATGATCATCCGCATTGCCACAGGCTATAAGCCCAATGTTGATTACAAGGCGATTCGTCTCAACTGGGGCGCCGGGCTGCAAGCCATGATGGACGGCCAGCTCGACCTCTATATGCGGCCTGCACCTATGGGCGCCGCTATGATTGAGCAGCTCGGTCTCAGCCGAAAGTTCAGACTGCTGACGGTACCGAAAAATATTGTCGCCTCCGCGGGTTGGAAAAAGCTCGAAAAGATTCCGGGCCGGCTCACGGGCGTCATACCAGCCGGCACGTATAAGGGACAAATTGGTGACCAGGACGTCACCGTCGGCGCTGCAACCATGATCTTGGTGGCAAATAAAGGGCTGAACGACGATCTCGTCTACCGTATGACCAAGGCATTCTGGGACAACCTTGCCGAAGTGCATGCCACCGTACACACCCTGAAGTCGGTCGACAAAAAGCAACCTTTCTTGACGCTCAATACGCCGTTGCACCGAGGCGCACTGAAATACTACCGTGAAGTTGGAATAACCATACCTGCCTCGTTGGTTCCACCCGAGGCAAACTGACCGGTTAGGCCCCCGCCGGGGCCGAACTAGGCTGCGTGGGAGAGAACTGTGGCAACTGAATCCAAGACGGGCTTGTCTGGTCTGCTTATCAGCGGTGTCGTGTTCGGGTTGGCGCTAGCCATGGCGTTCACTGGAATTGCTAATTCGATGCCTGATGTTTGGATTCTCCCGCGCATCGGGCCTTTACCCAGCGAGCCGCTACGGGCTGGAATGCTGGGCGCCTCGTTGTTGGTGGTACTCTTGTCGAACTCTTTTACAGGGATCCTCGCCGCGCGCTCGAAGAGGCTATTGTTACCAGGTGTTGCCATCGACGCAGTCCTACTCGGAGTCGGACTATTTGCTTTCTGGCGATACTACGTTGACACCTCGGCGATCGAGGACGGGCTGTTCTTTTTTGAGCCTATGCACATTTGGACCGCGCTTGCAGGCTCGGCTTGCATGATTATCGCCTGCTGGCGCATCTGGGGTGCTCCGCTTGCCGTGTGCGGTATAGTTGCTATCTTTTATTTCTACACCGGAGAATATTGGCCTTGGTTATTGGAGACGGCACCCGTCGAATTCGTTGAATCGGCGGAAGATTTGTGGTTCAACCAGAATGACGGCGTGCTGGGCAACATCCTCGGGATCATGATCTATACCGTGTTTCCCTTCGTGTTGCTAGGCTGCATGCTGGAGCGCACTGGAGGCGGGCGTTCGCTGATAAAAATAGCCTTTCACCTAACCCGGCGTTACCGGGGCGGACCAGCTCATGCTGCCATTCTGGCGTCGAGCCTATTCGGAACCATGTCGGGCGGTGCGGTGACAAACGTCGTCGGTACCGGCGTTATCACCATCCCCATGATAAAGCGACGGGGTTTTGACCCGTCGTTCGCCGGCGGAGTCGAGGCGACTGCATCATGCGGCGGCCAGATCATGCCGCCGATCATGGGGTCGGCGGCGCTGGTGATGGCCGACTTCACCGGCATTTCGTACCTGACCATCATCGTCGCCGCACTGGTACCGGCGCTCGCATACTACGCAAGCCTGTTCGTCAGCGTGATCTTCGAATCGCGCCGTCTCGGTGTCACCGCGGCGCCCGACGTTGAAGGCGAACTCGCGGTCGCGCCGCAGGATTTCGTCAATCTTGTGATGGTCATCGTTCCCGTTGTCACCGTGGTAACGGCGCTCCTCAACGGGCTTTCGCCAGCCGGGTCGGGGCTGGTGGCGCTATTCATCCTGCTGCCGATTACGTTCTGCAATCCCGAAATCCGGCGCAATCCGCTGCTGATCTTTGTTGCTCTATCGCGCGGTGGCCAGCAATTTGCCCGGCTGCTCATGGCGATCGGCGTTGTCGGCGTCATCGTTGCAGTACTAGGTGCTACTGGGCTTCCCAATGATTTTGCCCAGCTCGCCGCGAAAGCGACGGACTCGTGGCTATTCTTGACATTACTTTTGGCTATGGCGTCTGCGTTGCTGCTCGGAATGGGTATGCCTACCCTCCCGGCTTATCTCACTATAATTCTGATCATGGGACCGTCGCTCCAGCAGTTTGGTCTTGCGGTGCTCACAGCGCACATGTTCGTATTCTATTACGGTGTGGCCTCGTCGATCACGCCCCCTGTGGCGATCGCCGCCTATGCCGCAGCTTCTATTTCGGGGTCACCGCCATTGAAGACGGCGGTCATGGCCATCCGTATCGGTGTTGTGAAATTCGTCATTCCATTCGTCTTCGCGTACTACCCTATACTGCTGATTGTCAAGGAGTCCGGTGTTGCATTCGACACGTTGGGCTTTGCATCGATCATTATCCGGTTGCTGCTGGCGATCTATCTGTTATCCAGTGCGGTGAGTGCGTTCGACGTGCGCCAGCTTCCAGTATGGGAAATCGTGGTGCGGATAGCTTTGGCGGTTTCCGTACTCTATGTGGATCCGGTACTGCACTGGTCGAGTACCTTCGTAGCACTCACATTTCTTGCTTGGCATTATGTTCGGTTCCGGCGGGCACCAGACGGCCGGACCGCATGAAATCGCTGCATGGGCATCAACCCCACCAAGCCGTGTTCAGTCTTCTCTGAACGTTGGCCGCTCAAGCACCCGTACGGCCAAGTTACCGAAAATCAAGGCCTGAAAATTGTACCCTAAAATTCCATCAGGTCCTCAGCAATGACAACCTCACCAGAGAAGTGTTTCCTAACTTCCTCGGCCCAGGGTTCGTAGTCTGTGGTTTCGACGCGTTGTGTTAGGTGAGACAGAACTACCTTTCTGACACCCGCCTGTGTCGCCAGCTTACCGATATTGTCTAGAGCCATGTGCCCCTGGGTAGCCTGACGCATGATACCTTCCTGCTCGGCGGCACTCATGTCCTGCCAGCTACCGTCCCTAATCATCCGATTTTTGCGCTCATCGCAGGAGGAGGTTTCGGTCACCAGAACATCAGCATCCTTGGCTAGTGCTGTGACGGCTGCGCTGAACCCGGTATCGCCAGTAAACGCGATCACGCGGTCAGGGGTCTCGAAGCGGTAGGAGTACGATTTATAGAGGCCGGCGGCATCTCCCCGATGGAAGCTGAAATGGGTATTCTCTGTCGCAAAAACGCGGATGTTGCCATCCTGATAAACCTCCCCGATGCCTACGTCGTGGCCGAAGAACACCTTTTCCAGCGGGACGCTGCGGCCACCATCGGCGATGCGGATGTCAGCACTGATACTGCAATACCTCACCGTCGCATCAACAAGCTCCTTAGTTCGGGGTGGCCCGTAAACGTTGATGGGCTCGGTCCTTTGCCTATCCCACGCCAGTGACATGAGAGTCCCAAGGCCTGCGGTATGGTCATCGTGATGGTGGGTGAGGAAAATAATTCCCACGTCGCGCACATTTGCGCCGGCTCTTGCCATGCGCCTTGCTACTCCGTCGCCCGCATCCACAACATAGTAAGTGCCGTTTACGGTAAGTAGATGGGACGTCTGCGCCCGACCTGGTGTTAACGATGGACCAGCCGAAGTACCGAGGGTGATCAATGACGACGGTGTTTTCATAATATTCTCCTCCGTTGTGTAATTTTTGGCTAATCTAAACGTCAGGTAGCTAACTGTCAGCGCCTTCATCGTACTGCCGCTTTCCGGCGTCCATACTATACCGAAAGCCGCTTGTTTTGAATCTACGGAATTTTTAGCAAATCAACTGTTCCATAATCCTATACCCAACGCCCCCAGAGATAACTCATCACTATATTTCATACAAGTCCTTCGATTTAAGTCGAACCTTTCATACTGCAACACACTCTTGGAACTGTTCTGTAGAAGGTCGATCCGCACGATATTTGGGTGGTTTGCGGTACCCTTTCGCATGAAATTTGAGTGGTTCTATTTCTCGCACATTCTTTTTTTCATTATGCAATATTAATAGAGATAACGTTAATTTGGAGATAGAGAAAATTTTTTGCTATAAACTTT
Organism: Pseudomonadota bacterium; assembly: GCA_036339375.1. Classification (GTDB taxonomy): domain Bacteria; phylum Pseudomonadota; class Alphaproteobacteria; order MPNO01; family UBA2964; genus JAYZBC01. Next base: position 11,597 of record JAYZBC010000029.1, read on the forward strand.
TGCAAAATTTTGTAAAATAGCTACCTTTGTTTTTGTGCAGCTGGGATGGCCCCAATATCGGCCAACCATTTATGAGCTGAACGATACCAACCTTGACTGGTAGGAACAAAATCAAAACGCTGATTAGAACCTGTAATACGTAGACGAAAAATTTTTGGGCCTTTGTTAATCGAAGTAGAATAAAGTGCGGAACCACAATCTGGACAAAAGACCTGTGCCCTTTTAACACCACTTTCTGCTGTTTTTATATAAGTTTTAGGTTGCCCAGAGAGAAGCCTGAAGTTCTCCTCTGGAATCGGAAGGCCTACACGAAATGCCGACCCGGATAATGTTTGACAATCAGTGCAATGGCAAACACTAGTAGCGTTAGGGTCTTCAATATCTGCTTCGTATTGGATATACCCACATAAACAGCGTCCATCGATTTTCATAGCATCTCCAATTTTTAAAGACCAAAGTTTAATCTACATATTTCTTTTAAAAGTTAATAATTTCTATTTACTGCAAAATTGGTAGCGTCGATAAGTGCTTGTTTGTATTCACTATCAGGAAAGATGGAAAGTTCATCTAGCGCTCTTCGCCCGAAATCGCGGGCGCGTTCTACAGTGGCTAACAGTGCACCCGATTTTTCAAGAAGCTGTACAGCGCGTTTAAAGTCGCCCCTTTTTTGTTCCATATCTTCCAATGTACGACGCCAAAATGCTTTACCTTCTTCATCTGAAGCTTTAAAAGATAGCACTACCGGCAGGGTGATTTTACCATCTCTGAAATCATCACCTACGGCCTTACCTAAGGTTGCTTGCCGGGCTGAATAATCCAAAACATCATCAATTAATTGAAATGCCATCCCGATATTTTTTCCAAAAGCGACCAATGCGAGGCGCTCTTTTTCAGGTCTTAAAGAAACAATTGCCCCAATTTCTGTAGCAGCGGAAAAAAGTTTTGCTGTCTTTGCCTGTATGACTTCAATGTAATCCTTTTCTGTTGTATCGGTGTCGTTAGCGGTCACTAGTTGGTGCACCTCTCCAACAGCAATAATAGATGATGCCTGGGAAAGAACATTTAAAATTTCTAAAGAACCATCAGCGACCATCAGTTCGAATGCCCGTGAAAAAAGGAAATCACCAACAAGTACAGACGCTTTATTTCCCCAAACGGAATTGGCGGTAGCCGTACCGCGCCGGAGCTCGCTTTCATCAACCACGTCATCATGTAACAATGTTGCTGTGTGGATAAACTCCACACAGGCGGCGAGCCCAATATGTCTTTTTCCCTTATAACCGCATAATTGTGCGGAAATTAAGGTGAGCATTGGACGTAGTCTTTTACCCCCAGCTGCAATTATATGTCCCGCAAGTTGAGGAATTAAAAGTACCGGGCTTTGCATTTGCTCTAAAATGATTTCATTAACGCCGCTTAAATCATTTGCTGTTAAAGTTACTAGCCGATCAAGAGATGGTGGCTTTTGTTCTCGAATTTTTTTATTGAAGTTGATGACGACAGGCACCGGAGTTTCTCTATTTAATTTGAGTTTGTTAAAAAGGGTTGAGCATAGAACAACCCATAGGGGGGTCAAGTAAAGGGATATATATTATGTCAATTCGCCGCATTAATTTTATAGGGATGTGATATGAGAGAGGTCATAAGGACGAATAACCTTGTTTTAATATCATGGATTAGAACTCTATTATCCGACTCAGGAATTGAAACGGTAATTTTTGATGTACATATGAGTGTTTTAGAAGGGTCTGCAGGAGCCATCCAACAGCGTTTAATGGTTCAAGACGAATTCTACGATCAAGCTTGTGAAAATTTAATAGAATTTAAGGAAGAAGGTCTGTTAAATTAAAATGATAAAATCTAATTTTACAGAGGATAGTCTTTTAGGAGGAAAGTTAATCCTTCGACAACCAAAAAAAGGTTTTCGGGTTTCAATTGACACAGTTCTTCTAGCTTCCGCTGTAGCTGCTAGTAACGGCGAAAGAGTGTTTGAGCCAGGTGCTGGTCACGGAGGCGCGGCCCTATGTTTGGCTCAACGACTACCTAATATTATAATTACGGGGATGGAAATTAATTCTGAGAGTGTTGCTTTTGCTTTAGAAAATATTAAACGAAATGGGTTCCAAAAACGGGTCCAAATTCACCTTGGAGATGTTCGCTGTCAAAACGTACTTTATGAAGAAAAACCATTTCAGCATGTTATGATTAATCCACCTTATTTGGAGACTGCGGAAGCAAACATCCCTCCTGATAAAAATAAAGCGACTGCGAATTTTGAGGGGAAAACGAATTTATCTGTTTGGATAAAATGTGCTTATTCTGCATTGGAAAGAAAAGGAAGTTTAACGTTAATTTATCGTACAGATCATTTAGATAAACTTTTGCAGTGTTTGTCTGAAGGCTTTGGAAACGTAATATTAATACCATTATGGCCAAAAAAAGGTGAGCCTGCAAAACGGATCATTATTAAAGCTCGTAAGGACGTAAAGACAAAACTTACCTTAACTCCCGGGGTTGTGCTGCACAAAAAAAATGGTGCGTTTACTTCTGTATTTCAAAATATTCTTCAAGGGGCTGCTCTTTCTTCCTGAAATACTTGGCAGATAACGTTCACCCGCTTATCCTCTTGGTATGAATTTTAAAACCCGTTTTAAGAAAATTTTAGCTCGAATTCCCATACGTCGGTTTCAGGATCCTGATCCAGTGGTGTCGGTTTTACGACTTAACGGCATCATAGGGAGGGCCGGGCCTTTTGGGAATGGAATGACTCTGGCAAGTTTGGAAAAAAATTTAGAGAAAGCCTTCTCAGGTAGCCGTGTCAAGACTGTGGCATTAGTAATTAATTCACCGGGAGGGTCTCCCGTTCAATCCGCTATGATTTCCAGGCGTATTAGGGAACTTTCTGATGAAAAAGATATTCCAGTAATTGCATTTACTGAGGATGTCGCGGCATCCGGCGGTTATTGGTTGGCATGTTCCGCTGATGAAATCTATGCTGACGAAAATTCTCTCATTGGTTCTATAGGTGTCATATCCTCCGGTTTCGGTTTTAATCGCGCAATTGAACGGTTGGGTATAGAACGACGAGTGCATACTGTTGGGAAAAAGAAGGGTATGATGGATCCTTTTCAACCTGAAAACCAAGAAGATATAGAAACCTTAAAGGAAATCCAAAAAGAAATTCACGAGAGTTTTAAAAAAAGGGTTACAGAAAGTAGAGGAGAAAAGCTTTCAAAAACAAAGACACCACTATTCGACGGAGAAATTTGGACTGGAAGAAAAGCAGAAACTTTAGGGCTAGTGGATGGAATTGGCGACATGAGGTCAGTAATGCGGAAACTTCACGGAGATAGAGTAAAGTATAAATTCATCTCATTTCGCAGTAATCCAATAAAACGAATTTTTGGTGGTAGCAATGAGTCAAAAGAGCGAATGAAAGTTATTTCTACCCTCTCTGTTTTGGAAGAATGGGCTGTTTGGAAAAGGTTTGGACTTTAAGGTGATTTAATAAAATGTTTGGTTTTAGCTTAGGAAAGCTATTAGTTCTAACGTTGTTAATTGTCACAATTTGGTATGGGTTTAAATTTTTTGAACGCCGTGGAAAAAATCTTAAAGAAAAAAAAATTCCCCGAGCCATAAAGAATGGAGACGATGGGGTCCACGATATGGAAAAATGTATAGAGTGTGGTACCTTTGTTCCCAATAAAGCTTCTAAAAATTGTGGCCGTGAAAATTGCCCATATATTAATGAAAACAGTGATTAGAAAAAGCACCTTTAATTTTCACAATTTTTTGGCTCGCCTGAATGTTCCAGCATGTGTTGCCGCTTACGCAATTTCAGGATTATCTGCTTAGATGAGCCAGTCCAGCCTTTCCAAAATTTCATTCCAGAGCCTAATTTTTCGGCTTCATGACTTTTGGACAAAGGCTGGGTGCGTAATTTTGCAGCCCTACGATATGGAAGTCGGAGCCGGAACTTTTCATCCTGCTACAATTTTGAGAGCTTTAGGGCCTGAGCCATGGAGCGCGGCATATGTTCAGCCGTGCCGCAGGCCGACGGACGGCCGCTATGGCGACAATCCAAATCGTTTGCAACATTATTTTCAATATCAAGTTATTCTGAAACCTTCGCCCGCGGACAGTCAGGATCTTTTTTTAGAAAGCCTTAAAACACTTGGTATTGATCCATTGCTTCATGATATTCGTTTTGTTGAAGACGACTGGGAAAGTCCGACGCTAGGTGCCTCTGGACTTGGTTGGGAAGTTTGGTGTGATGGAATGGAGGTAACTCAATTTACTTATTTTCAACAAGTTGGTGGAATTGAATGTAATCCGGTGTCAGTTGAACTTACTTATGGTTTAGAGAGATTGGCTATGTATATTCAGGGAGTAGACAACGTCTATGAGTTGGAGTTTAACGAAAATGGTATTCTTTATGGCGAAATTTACCACCAAGCTGAACAGGAGTTTTCTGCCTACAATTTTGAAATTGCAACTACCGAGACACTCCAAAATCAGTTTAAAAATTCTGAAGGCGAGTGTAACAAACTGTTAGAAAATAATTTACCACTACCTGCATATGATCAGTGTATCAAATGCAGCCATCTTTTTAATTTGCTTGATGCACGCGGGTCGATAAGCGTAACAGATCGGGCAAACTATATTGCGAGAGTGAGAGTTCTTGCGAAGGGTTGTTGTGAATCTTGGCTGGCAAGTAGAGGTAGCAGAAGAACTCAGGAGGCAAAATAATGCAGCTGTTGTTGGAATTATTTTGTGAAGAAATACCTGCGCGCCTACAAAAACAGGCAAAACAAAATCTTAAAATGCATGCGATTGATGGTTTGAAGAAAGTTGGCCTTGGTTTTGATGAAATAAAAAGCTATACCACACCGAGGCGTTTGGCGTTAATGGTGGATGGTTTACCAGAGCAGCAACCTGATACTAAGGAGCAAAAACGGGGTCCAAAAATAAGTGCTCCTAATAAGGCTCTCAATGGATTTCTTAGTTCTAACAAACTGAAACTAGAACAATGCGAAAAAAAACATTTTGGCAAAGAAGAGTTTTGGTTTGCCACTATTTCAAGGAGTGGGCGCCCAACTGAAGAAATATTAGCTACCATTTTGCCGGACCTCATTGGTAACCTTTCATGGCCGAAAACCATGAGGTGGGGGGAAGGCCGTTTTCGTTGGATACGTCCCCTTAAAAGAGTTTTGTGTGTCCTTGATGGAAAGCCGCTAGAGCTTGAGATTGGTGAAGGGATTCCGTGCGGAAATATTACATCTGGCCATCGTTTTTCAAATTCTACTAATTTTGAGGTAGGTTTTTTTGACGATTATGAAAAGAATCTACAAAATAACCTGGTTATTTTGAATTCGAATACCAGAAGTCAAATTATTGAAGAAAAATCTAAAAAATTAGCAGAAACTGAGGGCTTTCGTCTCAGATCCGATCCACAATTGTTAGAGGAGGTATCCGGTTTAGTCGAATGGCCGGCACCTTTAATGGGCAAAATAGATACTAATTTTATGGCTTTGCCGGAAGAAGTTCTTGTTACTGCAATGAGAAGACATCAAAAGTATTTTTCAGTAATTGATAAAGATGGAAAATTAGCTCCAAGGTTTGTTGTTGTTGCTAATACAGAAGCGTCCGATGGTGGTAAGTCGATAATTTTGGGTAACGAACGCGTCCTTCGTGCAAGGCTTTCAGATGCTAAATTTTTTTGGGACCAAGATCGTCAACAAAAACTTGAAACTCGAATACCTCGCTTAGCAGAAATGAAATTTCATCAAAAACTTGGCTCCATCGGTGAAAAAGTTAAGCGTATTGAAGAGTTGGCGGAATACCTCGCTCTAAAATTTAACGCCGACACTGATTTAGCACGGCGTGCCGGATATTTATGTAAATCAGATTTAATGACAGGCATGGTTGGTGAGTTTGCTAATTTGCAAGGGATAATGGCAGGTTATTATGCACTCGAAGATGGTGAAAACCCTGCTGTAGCCAATGCACTTAGGGATCACTATTCGCCAGTCGGTCCCAATGACAAATGTCCAGATTCGCCAATTAGTGTGACGGTTTCAATTGCAGACAAAATTGACACACTTGTCGGATTTTTTGGCATAGATGCAAAACCTACTGGTTCGCGTGATCCTTTTGGATTACGTCGTGCGGCTTTAGGGGTCATACGTTTATTGTTAGAAAATGGATTACGTTTATCGCTTACAGATATAATTGCGAAGTCGATCGGGTTTTATAAAAATTTTGGGGAAATAGATTTCAGCCAAAAACAACTGTTAACAGCATCACTAGTCGAATTTTTTTCTGAGCGGCTCAAAGTATATTTAAAAGGGCAAGGTATTCGTCATGATTTAATTTCGGCTATTTTTTCAAATAAAGGGGAAGATGATTTAGTTCGTCTTGTAGCGCGTGTTAAAGCGTTAGGGAACTTTTTGGATACCGAGGATGGAGCAAATCTCCTGGCAGCACACAAGCGTGCACAAAATATAGTGTCTATTGAAGAAAAAAAGAGCCGGGAACGATTCAATGAAAATGTTGATCAAACTTTGTTGCAGGATATGAATGAGATTAACCTTTTTAATGAGCTAACCCAAATGGTTACAAAGGTAAAACCACTCCTGGAAGAAGAACGATTTGATGAAGTAATGATTATACTTGCCAAATTACGCCAACCCACAGATAAGTTTTTTGAAGCCGTTATGGTTAATGCAGAAGACTCAAACTTAAGAACTAATCGATTGCGTTTATTGTCAAAAATGGGGCGTGCGATAGATGAAGTCGCCGATTTTAAACAAATAAAGGGTTAAGCTATTAGGCTAAATTACTCTTTACTTTAACGCGACAGATTAAATTTTTTATAAATCTTCTGCCCATGCAGCTATTAAGTCAGCTACTTCCAATCTCAAGTGTTGTTGTCCTATCATAAAGTGTGTTGCACCCTCTATTCGGAAGTATTTCTGACGACTACCCAAGGCTTTTGTCCACATAGCTATATCACTTGGGGTTGCATTGGTGTCTGCTGTGAACTCAAGATTAATTACTGGCACGGATGTTCGGGCAATACATTTGGGCCCATGAGCATTGGATTTTAAAGACCATTGACTCATCCATGAGGTAAGAGTTGTGAAACGTGCCACATCGTGTGTCCCGTAATTAATACGGTATGGGTCGCCCCAAACCATTCCTAGTTCTCTGTCATTGGGATCTAAAGTAAGGTCGAGAAAACGAGGATCAGCACAGGTTCTGTACACGATAAATGCCTCATCACGGGGTCCATTTACAATTTGGCGAAGTTTTTTAAGACGTTTTATAGTGCGTTGAGTAATCAATGTAGATCTTTTGTTTTGTGCTTTTCTTACTCGAGATATAAATTCCGCTGTAAAAGGAGGGGTAATGGTTGGACTAAAAATATTGAGAGTATTATCCAAAGAGAGGGGGTCACTTTCATCTGTTAGGGAAGCATCTAACCAATTTGATAACAGGATTGCTCTTCCTGGGTGAGCGCCAAATAGAGCTATACCATCCGCTGGTGGTAAGTTCTGAGGTGAAAGGTTTATTTTGTCACCTGCTGGCGTCATAGCGATAGTCAAATTTTCGGCTTCTGCTTGATACATAGCAACTGTAGATGCGCCTCCAGAATTGCCAAGCAGTATTAATTTTTCAAACCCTTGGTCTCTAAGATAACCAACACCAGCGCCGAGGTCTTCAATCACTCGCTCAAAAATTAAATGTGCGTCATCATTCAAATACCGTGAATTTAAGGCAAGGAGTGTAATTCCCCGGGCAGGTAACAATTCCATCATGTAATGGCCAAAAAAATTACTGCTGGGGTGCATAATAATTGCTGCGCATTTACTTCCTTTAGATCGGCGAAGTGCTCCATAAATTCGTGGGCCGTTTTTCAGCTTTACGTCGAGCGAAACTAATTCTGGGTAAGTCATTTTTGTCGACTATGAATTTTTAAGATTTGGGGTGCTTTTCCAACCAGGTTGCTAATTGGGAGCGAGCAGTTTTTGCATAATTTTGGGTTTCTTCCTTTGTTGCTACACTGCAGGTAACTTCAAGCCGAAGATTGTTGGGATCAAAAAAATAAATAGACCTAATAAAACCATGGTCGGTTGGACCAATTACTTTTATACCATTGGTTTTTAAGCGAGACCGCATTGAAAGGACGTCCGCATAAGAATCTACTTCAAAAGCGAAGTGATTAACCCATAAAGGAGTTTTTGGGTCTGGGGTGTATTCTTGACCATCAGCAAGGTCAAAAAATGCGATGCAGGAGCCATCTTGCATTTGAAAGAACAAATGAAGGTATGGATTGTGTTCTCCAGTTGACGGGACGTAATCAAGTGAGATGGTATGCACCAAGGGTAATCCTAAAATATCTTCATAAAAATGCCTAGTTTCTTCGGCATCACGACAACGCCAAGCAAAGTGGTTAAGTTTTTTTATTTTTGGAATATTAAATTTCTGAGTTTTGCTTTGGTTATAAGGGATTTTATCGTCTGGCATTTTTAATACCTAGTTGTTAGGTTCAAATTTTGTAACCGTTTGTTCTATAGATCCAAATACCGTTTGATTACTTTCATCAAAAACCTCTATCCGAATAATATCACCAAATTTAAGGAACGGTGTTTTTGGCTTTCCGTTAAGAATTGTTTCAATTGTGCGTATTTCTGCGAGACAAGTCGAGCCCCGGCTGCGTTCACAATTAGATACGGTGCCGGAACCTATTATTGTTCCCGGCCCCAGAGGTCGCGTTCTGGCGGCATGGGCAATTAGTTCCCCAAAATCAAAATTCATATCAGTACCGGCGTCTGGATTACCAATTAATTTTTCATTAATTGAGGCATTAATTGGGCGTTTTAATTTTCTTCCATCCCAGTTTTTTCCTAGTGTATGAGGTGAAACAGCAACTGGAGAAAAAGCGGTTGGAGGTTTAGATTGATAAAATCCGAAACCTTTACTTAATTCGCTTGGTATAAGATTCCGTAAGGAGATATCATTAGCTAGCATAACCAATAGAATGTGCTTTGGGGCCTTTTCAGATGAAATTCCCATTGGGACATCACCTGTAATCACTGCAATTTCTGCTTCAAGGTCTATTCCCCAATCTTCATTTATTACGGAAATTTCGTCATGAGGCCCAAGCAAAATATCTGAACCCCCTTGATAGATTAAAGGTTCTTCAAGAAAACTCTCCGGAAGTTCCGCACCCCGTGCTTTTCTCACTAATTCCATATGATTTAAATAAGCACTTCCGTCTGCCCAATGAAAGGCACGTGGCAATGGTGCTGCACAGAGACTGGGTATAAAAGGGGAACCTAAAATTTCTCTAGAGTTGAGTTTTTCGTATAGCTTTTCAAGTTCAGCAGCAGTGTCTTCCCATGCATCAAGTCCGGCTTGCAGAGTTGGAACAATGCTTTCTGTTGTTGCCATAAATTTTAGATCTTGGCTCACAACGACAAGCTTGCCGTCTCGTTTATTTTTTAGTGAAGCGAGTTTCATCAGTAGGAAATTTTATTACCGTTATCTGCGAAAATACACCAATTTTAACCCTAGTTTTTAAAATTTTTATTATCATATAAATTTTAGTTTCAATTTAATTAAGTTTTGTGTTCTCCATTCTTGTTTGTAATCATTAAAGCAAACCCGTAGGACAAGGAGGTTTCCTTGAGTCGGTCATAACGTCCTGAAGCTCCTCCATGTCCGGCTTCCATGTTGATCCAGCAAATAATTTCATTTTTACTGGTATTGTGGTGTCTCAATTTTGCTACCCATTTCGCTGGTTCCCAGTAAGTAACTCGAGGATCTGTTAATCCTCCTGTGGCTAATACAAAAGGGTAGGCTTGATTGGTTATGTTGCTATATGGGCAATAAGAAGTCATAAACTTTAAGTCTTCTTCTTTATGTATTGGATCTCCCCATTCGTCCCATTCGGGTGGAGTTAAAGGCAGTGTTTCGTCTGATATGGTGTTAACAACATCGACAAAAGGGACTTCCGCTATAATACCCCGAAAAAGGTCTGGCCGGAGATTGGCTACAGCCCCCATTAACATCCCCCCTGCTGACCGACCTTGGGCAACAATTTGGCCACATTTCGTGTAGCGCTTTTCAATTAAAAATTCAGCGGTGGCTATGAAGTCAAAAAAGGTATTCTTTTTTTGTCTGAGTTTCCCATTTAGGTACCAATTAAAACCATTTTCAGTACCGCCCCTAATATGTGCGATAGCATAAACCATGCCACGGTCAACCAAACTATACACGTTGGCTGAAAAATTGGCTGGCATGGAATAGCCGTAGGATCCATAACCATAAAGTAAAAGCGGGGCCCTCCCGTTCAATGGCAAATCTTTTTTGTGCAGAATTGTTACAGGAATTTTTTCCCCATCGTGACCCGTGGCGAAAAGCCGGCGACATGAATAAGCCTGTGGGTCGTGGCCAGATGGTATGACTTGTTCTTTTCTCAATAATCTTTCTTTTGTCACCAAATTATAGTCGTAAATTTGTTTTGGTACTGTTGGCGATGAATAGGAAAAGCGGAGTATTTCTGTTTTAAACTCATATCCCTTTTGCAGTGCCAAGTCATAAGCTTCTTCATTGAAAGTAATAAAATGTTCTTTTCCTGTACTCAGTTCTTTGATTACAATTTTAGGTAGTGCATGTTCTCTTTCTAGGCGCACGAGATGATCCTTAAACAGAATTATTGAGCGAATTAAACGGCCTTCTTTGTGGTTTACAAATTCCTTCCAGTTTTTTGGATCAGGGTCTAGTAATGACGTTTTGACAACCTTAAAATCTACCGCTCCATCTATATTTGTATGAATAAGAAGCTGGTCGTCAGAATCATGGACATCGTATTTCACCCCTTTTTTGCGTGCGGAAATAAGCCGAGGCTGCATGGTTGGTTTTTTTGTATCTATTAACCTTACTTCTGCGGTCTCAGCGTGATCGTAGCAAGAGATTGTTATAAACCGCCCACTTTCTGTTTTATCCAGCTGAATAAAAAAACTTGGGTCCAACTCTTCGTAAACCAAAGCATCTTCAATTTTGTCCACACCGACTGAATGCCGCATTACCTTGGTTGGTCGATGTTTTTGATCAAGGACAGTGTAAAAAAGAATTTGGCTGTCAGCAGAAAACTCCATGTCACCCTGAGCATTTTCCAATCGAGTCGGAAGAGGTTCGTCGGTGTCTAAGTTTTTAATGGTGATTTCATAAAATTCTGAACCGTTTCTGTCCATAGCGGTCGCGTAAAGCTTGTGGTCAGGGCTGTGTCTAGTAGAGCCTACGGAGAGGAATTTTTCTTCTTTTGCTTGTTCGTTAACGTCGAGAAGGACTTGCTCTTTCTCTCTTTCCCCCCCTTTTAAAGGACGCCTACAAAATATCGGGTGCTGTCCTCCCGAATTAAAACGTTCATAATAAGCCCAGTTTCCATCGGATAGGGGAACCGTGGAGGATTTATCCTCAATTCGAGCTTGAAGCTCTTGAAACAAAACGTTTCGTAAATCCGCAATAGGGGCGAGAAATTTTTCAGCGTACGCGTTTTCGGACTGGAGATGTGCCCCTATATCTGATTTAAGTTTTTCAGGGTTTTGCATGACAAGTTGCCAATTGGGGTCGCGTAACCATGCATAGGGATCAATAAATTTTTGCCCAAACCGAAAAGACACATCTTTACGTCGATCTGCAGAAGGAGCAGACAATTTTGGATTAGAGGATTTCAAGAACGTTTTCCGGCGGACGCCCTAACGCTACTTTGTCACCGTTTACAATAATTGGGCGTTCAATCAAAATTGGATTTTGTACCATGGCGTCAATTAACTCTTTTGTATCTTTTTTCTTTTCGTATAATTGTAGTTCTTTATAAGGGGCTTCGCCCTTCCGCATCAAATCGCGGGGTTCCATACCTAATTTTTTTAGAAAATCAATCAATGTTGCTGCATCTGGAGGAGTTTTCAGGTACTCAACGATTTTTGGTTCAATACCGTTACTCTTGAGTATTTCAAGAGTTGCTCTTGATTTACTGCAACGAGGATTATGATAAAAGGTTATCATATTTTTAGTCCGTTTTAGTAGGGCGAACGCCTTCACCATCAATCAAAATGAACGCCATAGTACAATATTCATCTGATTTGTTGACCCATGCGTGGTTTGTGCCTCGCTGAATCATAACATCACCTGCCTTCATCACCACTTCGGAATCGTCCAAATACATGGTCATCTCCCCTGAAAGACAAATTGCATAATCCACAGTATCGGTACAATGCATAAAAGAGTGTTTTTTTGTCTGGTGTTCGTTTTCACCATGTTTCAATGCGGCCTCTGCTCCATACTCTTCAAACGCTTTTTTTGCCGTTTTTTGGTCCACTGATTCAATTTGGTTTTCCGGAGGAAATTCAATAAGCCGAAAGACCGTTCCCGATGTTGGTGGGGGTAAGGGTAAATCGACACTGGTCATTTCTGATGGTCCATCGAAACGGCTTGGTGATGTATTTGTGGTCCACATGTTATGAAATATAACCCCCGGACGGTTGGGAGTTGTTTTTACTCCAGGTGTAGGAGAATCTGAAATTATTACGGCCTTTCCGTTTTGATCATGACCTGTAACTATCCGGCGGATACCAATCGGTTGTTTGTCACTCATTGCAGTGTCGTTTACCTCTCTTTAAAGCCTGTTCAAGAAATTTGTGAGTGTTTCATTAAAATTGTCGGGGTTTTCCATATTTACAATATGCCCTGCGTCCGGAACGATATGCATCTCCGTATTTGGAAGAAGCGTCAATAAAGGCTCCATTAGCGTTGGACCCGCTGCACTGTCTTCTGCGCCAGCGATAAATAAGGCAGGTCCGTTTATTTGACTGATGCGATCTTGGTAATTAATTGTTTGTATAGCCCCCGCACAGCCCAAAAAACCATCTAACTTAGTCGAATTAATCATATTCAAAAGCTTGTCCACATTGTCTTTATTTTCCGGATTGTTAACGAAATTATTCGTGCACCAACGGTTCACCGTGGGCGCAGCCATCCCTGCCATTCCTTCCTTTTGAGCGACGGCCTTTCTGTCATTCCACGCTTGGACGAATTCAGGAGGCGATTGATGGGGAAGGTCACAGCCAACAAAAGCTGTCAATCTTTTCCCATGATCAATTGCCAGCCCTAGACCTGTTGTTCCACCCATTGACAGTCCACAAAAGACGCTACGTTTTACCCCAATTGCATCCCATAACGCTATAACGTCTTTAACCAAAATATCAAAATTGTAAGGGGGAGGTGTGGCCTCTGTACCTCCATGCCCTCTTTGGTCATAACGTAATACCCGCCAGTCTTCGGAATAAAAGGTAGCCTGTTCATCCCACATGGTAAGGTTGGTTGCCAGAGAATTAGAAAAAGTTAACCACGGAGCACCCTCCGGGCCATCAATCTGATAGTTAATATTGATTCCGTTTGCCGAAACGGTTGGCATGATTTTACCTCCCAGTTGGTTGCCAAAATAATTTTTCAATACTTTCCATACGGCCTTTCGAAGAATGGGTCAATCCAGACAAATAAGAACTATCCGGATAGAATCTTTTTAAAAAATTATGCCCTTTGAATTTTAATGAAGACTTACAAAAAGTGGAAAGACAAACGAGGAATGTATTTTGTGATTTGATATCCAGTTAACAAGTTGTTGCATTGGTGAAAAAAAATAGACGGAATAGGAGATAATAATGGGCGGAAAGTCTAAGACCTTTAATCAAGGCCTGTCACTTTGTGGGCAGGTTAGTGAGGCGGAGTGGAAAACTCGCAAAAACCTAGCGGCAGCTTTTCGCATTTCCTATGAACGTGGATGGAATAATTCTATAGCCAATCATATGACGGCTCGTGTGCCAGATGAGCCAGACCATTTTTTAATGAATGCGTCAGATTTTGCCTGGGATGAAATAACTGCGTCTAACCTTTTGAAGCTTGATCAAAAGGGCAAAGTTCTAAATCAAACTGATAAAAAACCAAGACCCGCCGGATTAAATTTTCATAGCGCCATTCAGCGCGAAATACCGGAAATCTTTTGTACAATTCATATGCATCCAATGGCGGGTGTAGTTGTATCTGCAATGAAGGAAGGTTTGATGTTTTTTGATCAAGGATCATGTTCTCTCTACGGGCAAGTTTCTTATCATGATTTTGAGGGCATTGCTCAGGAAGCGGAAGAAGCTCCAAGGATTTTATCTGATCTTGGCGATAAATTTACAATGATTATGAGAAACCATGGTTTGCTGACGGTTGGACGTACAATCGGAGAAGCGATGTCCTACATGGAAAGACTAGTTCGCGCCTGCGAAACTCAAATACGGTTACTTTCAACCAAAGCTACACCTGCACCGCTCTCACAAGAAATCTGTGAATACACTGCAGGTCAAATGGCGGAGCGAGCCGGTAACACGCCTAAAGGGGAAGGGGAATGGAATGCCGCCTATCGTCGTCTGAAGAGAGAAGATCCATCTTTTATGTGCTAAGCGAGGTTAAGATTGATCCTTTGTTACTTCAATTGATGGATCAGGTATAATTTCCACTAGGACGTTAAGATCTCCAGAAGCGCCACCTCCATACCCCTCAATACCAAAACCGGGAAGCGTAATTGTTTTTCCATGTGGGGTTTGCTGCGGTACATCCACCGCGATGGTTAGTCCTGTCATTATTGCAATTAGTTTGCAAGTGCCTAGGCGTGCTTCCGTTTCTGTAATCTCTAACTTGGCTGCCACATCTTGACCCTTAACTTGCATTGAGGTTGCTGCTGCACCCTTTACCCGGCCCATTCGTGTTCCTGCTACATCACCGTAAAGGTCAATGATTCTCTCTCCACTCGTTTCATCGATTTCAAATTCATACCAGATTCCGCCCTTTTCCCAAGGCGCAGTGGTTCCGGTTGGTTTTTCTTTTGATGAAACATTCCTGTCATATAGGGAACGTTTTTTTGCGTCTGCCAGCATGTTATAAGCAGCGGTTATTCGTTTAAATAGGTCCGTCGCTTTTTCATCACCCAAATTCACATCAGGATGGAGGTCTTTGGCGAGTTGCCGATAAGCTTTTTTAATTGTTTCTATATCGGAGGACCGTTCTATACCAAGGAGTTCGTATGCATTCATGGGTTTAGTTTTAGTTTTTTTTAGCCCTAGGTCAACATCACCATGCTTAGGGACTATACCCTGCCTTTAAGCTGGGATAGTTTTGTAGGAGAGTAATGGAGAAAAATATGCCAGAAAGTGTCGGTTATCTGGACCTTCACGAACATCTACAAAAGCGGATATAAAGGGAGATGTAAATGGTTGATAAAATACTTTGTCAAAAAACTGGGGAGGCTACCACCATAACAATCAATCGCCCTGAATGCGGTGGTCTAGTTAGCGATCCAATGGCTTCTGACCTTGCTGAAATGATTGATTTAGCTGGTAGAAACTCCAAATATATTGTTTTTCGCAGTGTTGGAGATGACTTTTGTTTGGGTCGGGACCGCGAAGGAAGAGCCTATGCCCCGCCAAAAGATGCTCTGGAATCGAGAGCAAATAGTGAGGTGGTTTTTAATTTTTATGGTGCCTTTCGGCGGTCGAAAATTCCGGTTGTTTGCATTGTGCAGGGACGAGCTTTGGGTTTCGGTTGTGCGATTGCTGCGGTTTGTGACATTACCATTGCAGCGGAGAGTGCTCGATTTGCCCTTCCGGAAATGGGACATAACATTATGCCGACAATGGCTATGTCTTCTTTAATCGACCGTCTAGGACGTAAGGGTGTAGTTTACTTGACATATTCTACAGAGGAAATCGATGCTAAAACAGCTCTGGCTTACGGTTTGGTAAGTCGTGTTGTTTCTGATGATCAGTTGAACGCACAGCTGGAATTAGTCTCCAAAGCTCTGGATAAAGCCCCCTTGCCTGCAGTTTTGTCCGTCAAGGAATATGCTAATAATGCACTCACCATGAGCGTTGAACAAGCAAGTGATTTTGCGCGTAATATGCATTGTGCGGTTAATACCTCTGCTGGAATGCGGGTTTAGAGAATTGTGTAGTCCGGTTTATGTTTCGAGGGTGATTTCAGTCACTTTTCCTATTACAATTCGCCCATAAAATTGAGGATTAGGTCATGGCAATAAAACTATACCGTAACTCATCGCATTGGGGTGCTTTTTTAGCGGAGGTGGAAAAAAACCGCGTAACGGGTGTTCGTCCTTTTGAAGAAGACCCTGATCCATCACCGATGTTGGAAGCCATACCTCATTCAGTGTATGCCAAGACGCGCGTTTTGCGGCCATACGTTCGGGAGGGTTGGTTGAAAGGAGGCCCAGGAAACGGCGTGGGTCGAGGACAAGAACCCTTTGTTGCAGTGAGTTGGGAAAAAGCCTTCGACCTCGTCGCCAGTGAACTTTTACGCGTCAAAAAAGAGTACACTAATGACGCTATTCTTGGCGGGTCCTATGGGTGGTCCAGCGCAGGAACATTTCACCACGCACGAATGCTAGTCAGAAAGTTTCTTTTTTCCTTTGGAGGGTGTGTCGATCAATCCTCTAACTATAGTTTTGGAGCGGCTCAGGCTTTTGTCCCCCATATTGCCGGAGATTTAAGATCGGTGACGGGTCCAATTACCTCTTGGTCCGCGGTTAGAAAACACACCAAAAATCTTATCCTTTTTGGTGGTGTGAACTTGAAAAATGGCCAGGCTGCTCGTGGAGGAAATGTTGCTCATGAGTTACGGCCCTCTTTAGAGAAAATAGCTAGGGCCGGAGTGGATGTGGTGAATATTAGCCCTTGCCGTGATGATGCTCCAGAATTTCTGAACGGGAAATGGTTACCAATTCGACCTAATACTGATACAGCAATGATGCTAGCCTTGTCTCATACTTTAGTAACTGAAGGCCTCCATGATATTGAGTTCCTCAATCGCTATTGTTTTGGTTTTGATCGGGTGCTTCCCTATTTATTAGGGGAACAGGATAACCAACCAAAAAATGCAGAATGGGCGGCAGCAATTACTGGTATTGAGGCCTCAACCATTCAAAAGTTGGCAAGGCAGATGGCAGCCCGACGTACCATGTTGTCTGCAACTTGGTCTCTACAAAGGGGCGATCATGGGGAACAACCTTTCTGGGCGTTGATCCTCTTGGCTTGTGTCTTAGGACAAATTGGTTTGCCTGGCGGTGGCTTTACGTTTGGCTATGGGTCCACAGGAGGTATGGGAAACGCTCCTCCTTTGTTTAATCCGCCCTCTTTTAGCAGTGGCAGAAACCCAATTAATTATGCTATTCCCGCGCCAAGGCTTGTTGATGCCCTTCTCAATCCGGGGAAGGTGATCGACTATAACGGCAAAAAAATAACTTATCCTGATATCAAGTTAATTTATTGGGGTGGAGGAAATCCGTTTCATCATCACCAGGACATAAATAATTTGAGGCGAGGCTGGGAGCGTCCCGAGACTGTTATTGTTCATGAACCTTGGTGGACAGCAACTGCACGGCAAGCAGACATTGTTTTGCCTGCCACGACTACACTTGAACGTAATGACTTTGGCTCTGCTGCTCGCGACCCTTATTTGGTTGTAATGGAAAAAGCTATCGAGCCGATTGGAGAAGCTAGGAATGATTACGACATTCTTCTAGAGCTTTCTCGTAGGGTTGGTTGTGAGGAAGAGTTTAGTGAAGGTAGGGATGAAATGGAATGGTTAAAATTCCTTTATGAAACCTGCCGAAAAGGTGCAAACACCAATAAAGTAGCAATGCCCGATTTTGATACTTTTTGGGAGAATGGATTTTTCCGTATTCCTGATAGGGAGGAAGAGTACACTCTGTTTTCGGACTATCGAGAAGATCCGCTAGCCAAAAAGTTAAAAACACCGTCCGGGCGGTTTGAGCTTTATTCTGAAAAAATAGAAAAATTTGGTTACAAAGACTGTCCCCCTCATGTTACCTGGTTTGAGCCTGCCGAGTGGTTGGGAGGGAAAGAGATAAAAACCTTTCCCCTTCATCTTGTTTCCAGTCAACCAAAGGATAGGTTGCACAGCCAAATGGATGACGGACCCGTTAGTGAAGCTTCAAAAGTTTCTGGGCGTGAACCGGCAGTCATTCATCCTGATGATGCAAAAGCCCGGGGAATCAAGGATGGTGATATCATCAGAGTTTTTAATCAAAGGGGAGCTTGTTTAGCGGGGGCGGTTATTGCAGACCATGTTCGACCAAGTGTGGTCCGGTTGTCGGCTGGTGCCTGGTATGACCCCGAGGGAATGGGTGCTCGTGGATCCCTCGATATACATGGAAATCCAAATGTTCTTACACGCGATGAAGGCACCTCCAGTCTGGGACAAGGCCCAACTTCTGCCACTGCTTTAGTTGAAATTGAAAAATTTGAGGGCAATGTTCCGAAAATAACAGTTTTCAATCCGCCAGCTTTAGTGCAAGCCTGATCATGCTCTACATGTGTTACGGTGTTGATGGTCCCAACGGGGCAGCGCTCCGGGAATTAGCGCGTGAAGAGCATTTTTTATATTTAGAAAGCAAAAAGGATATTTTAGTTTTAGGTGGAGCTACTTTGGCTGACGAAAGTGATGCAAGGACCGGGAGTGTTTTGATAATAAATGTACCTGACCGGGCAGCCGCTGATGCTTTTGCTGAGGGGGAACCTTTGCGTAAAGCCGGGGTTTTCGTAAGTTATACTGTAACGAGAATGCGTAGAGGACAATGGAACCCTGGAGTTGCCCCCGAGACCGCCGAGGGTGCGTGATTGGTGTTCAGTTTTTAACGCCAACGATCCCCCACAAGGCAAAATACCTTGGCAATGGTAAGTTGTTGGCGGAGCCGATTTCCAACGGCTGAAAAATCTCTCGCGTTAACTTGAAATTTTTTTGTGTTTAAGGATGACTGTTTCTTTTGAATCCCAATTTGCCGAAGAAAATTCAGTAAACTTTCGCTTGTAGCGGAATAGGATCGGCCGCGACGGGGTGCTCCAGCAACGTGTACGCCAATGATTTTTCCTTTTGAATTCACCCAGGGACCTCCACTAATACCACCGAGATGCGGACCCATGTCCGGTACACGCTGAATTTGTGTCCAAGCAAGAACGGGTTCACGGGTTGAATACCGTCCTTCCACTCTCATTGTCCGTTTTCCAATAATTTGGCCATGTACATCTCCGGGCTTACCTTTTGGAAAGCCGAATGAATACCCGTGCTCCCCCCTGGAAGTGTGTTTTTGGATACCGGAAAATGGTGGTGAGCCACCACTTGTTTTTAGGACGCTAATATCAGAATTAGGGTGATGCCAAACACGACCAATTCGAATAAATTTTCTATATCCTTTCTGCAATGCAATTTTATCGCAACCGTCGGCTACATGTCGGGCCGTGATCCATGTACCAGAGGAATCGATTGAGAATGCAGTCCCGGTTGATGACTGTTGTTTTTCTTCTAGAGAAATTGAAATGACAGGAGATGTTTCCGCTGGGCCCGGCAACTTCGGAAGGCTAGGGGATTGAATAGCCCCAATGGCTGGTCGTCTTCCAACCGGGGGCTCAGAATCATTTCCGTACCAAGACCTCCCGGATAGGGCTATAACAACAATCAACCCCATTGCCAAAATGTCCCAAATCCGCATTCTGGTAGTGTCCTTTTATCCGGCGATTGCAGCCGCATTTATCATTGCAACCGCTAATTTCACCGCTACGACCAAAATGGCGGCACCCATTTCACCGTCTTCAATTCTTTTGGGTAAACCCTTAAGAAAAATATCAGTAAGCCGAAAGGTGATAAGCTGTACTACCAAAGCGACTAGGCCCCAAATTACGATGTCCAAAACACTGACGCTTGTAGCCATACAAAAGGCTAGCGGGATTGCCAGTCCAAGGATGGCCCCGGAAAATGAAGTGGCGGCCGCCGTATTCCCCGAGCGAATTAAATCCATTTCACGCCAGGGTGTAATCCATTGGTAAATCCAAATCCCTAAGGCTAGCATTGCAATTGTTACCGAGAAGTGAAGCAAAAGTGTGGGTAAGCCATTTAAAAAGCTTTGGAAAACTGGGTCCATGACTATTCTCTATTTTTCAATAAACTTAAATACAAATTTTTCACTTGCCGAGTAGACATTTCCGGCAGTGTTTCCAGGAAAATGGGCGGGTATCAGGATTGTTTCAGTATCCGCACAGCTTTCCAGAATTTTTTGGCGACTAACAATCGCCATTTTTGGGTCTTCACATTTTGAAGTACTCCATTGCGGTTCAAACGCTTGAAGCGGATGGTGGAGCGCGTCACCAGCAAAAATTGCTTTTTTGCCATTTGATGACAGGTTTGCGCAACATTGCCCCGGTGTATGGCCGGGTGCTGGGGAAAGGTGAACAAGGTCATTTAACTCAAAATCATCATTTACTAAAATTGCCCGATCAGCCTCTAATATTGGTAAAACACATTCTTCAAATGATGGTCCGGATGGGTGGGGTCCAAACTTCTTGTTCCATTGAACCCAATACTCGTATTCACGCTTTCCTATAATATATTTTGCGTTTGGAAATGTGGGTACCAGGCGTCCGTTTTCCACGCGTGTGTTCCAGCCGACATGATCTACATGGAGGTGTGTACAAAACACATAATCGATATTTTCAAATGTAACACCCGCATTATGAAACTCTGTCAACCATCGGTCTTTTGGGTAAAGTAAACCCTTGCGGCGCGTGCTATGATTACCGACACAAGTGTCTATCAAAATGTTGTGATGAGGAGTACGCAGAAGGAAACTTTGGAAGGTTAGGCAAATTTTTCCTGTTCCCCGGTCGACTACATAATCAGGTAAAGCGTCAAGGTGTTTTTGTACGATCTTCGGCGTTGAGTCCGGGAAGACCTCGTGAGGGTTGTGCCATGGTCCCTCCCGTTCCACGATACGGGTTACTGTCGTGTCACCAATTTGGATTGTCTTGTTAGTTGTTATGGCACCCATATTTTACAATTCCGGTAATTTTTCAGTGTGCCCCAAATCCCAAAACAAACCTGCCATCATAGCAAGACCCTCCCGGGCGATGGAACCCAAGAGATGTTCATTAGGTGCGTGTTGTGAACAAGCCGCATAGGAATGGGGTATCCATATTGTCCTTAAACCCATCCCAACGGAAAATATATCATTTGGCAAAGAACCCCCAAGGTTAGGGAGTAGGGAGATAGATTTTTTCGTTGTTTTATGAATTGAGGTTTTACACCATTTAACCCAAGGATCGTTTGGATCAAGACGGCTAGCCCCCAAGTCCCCCCTTTCACTGTCTTCAATTGAAACCATTGAAAAACCAAATTTATCTAAATGCCGGCGTAGGGCAGGTAAGATATCTTTCTCATTCGTGCCTACTACATATCTCAGTTGACAGTTTGCGTGTGCCTCGGGTGGAATGGCATTCACGGGTTCATCCGGATTACCTGTAATAAATGCCAATATTTCAAAACTATTCCAGCCAAAAACTCTCTCGCTCGGAGTTAGGCCGGGTTCCCCCCATAGGTTATCTATTGTTGGGCCTTCGTTAGCACTTTTTAGCTCAATCTTTGATAAAGCCTTTTTTATTGACATTGGAAGTGGTGGGCGCCACTCGGGAATTTGAATGGAGCCTTTGGCATCCGTAATTGATGATAATGCATGGGCAAGGAGTATTCCTGGGTTAGCAAGCAACCCTCCCCAATTGCCTGAATGATGTCCACCCTTTCTAAGTTTGACAGACAAATCAATTGATTTGACCCCCCGTGCGCCCAAAAAAATTGTTGGACACTCGGCTTCAACCCTGGGGCCGTCCGATGCAATAAAAATGTCTGATTTCAATTTTCGGTGTTTTTCACGAATACATATGTCTTTTAGACCCGGTGATCCTTTCTCTTCACCTGTTTCGAATAAAAAGCGAAAATTAAAACCAAGCTTTCCATTTTCTGAAAGAACGGCAGATAAAGCCCCTAGATTTATGGTGTGTTGGCCCTTGTTGTCTGCTGTACCTCGTCCATAAAACCGGCCGTTTTCCTTAACCAATTTCCATGGATACAAGCCCTTTTGCCATGAGGCATCTTGACCTCGAACGGTGTCGCCATGCCCATAGCTAAGGATCGTAGGTAACTTTGGGTCTTCTATCCTTTCAGCAATGAGAAAGGGTCCAGCATTTGGTACAGAATTTTGTTCGATTTTGCAGTTAAATCCTAAATCTTCCAGGCATCCTTTTATTTCCTTTTCCAAATATTCGGCAAGTGCTTCAGTGTGATTTGGATCCTGACTAGTGCTGGGAATAGCTACTCTGCGGGCCAGATCATTTTCAAATGATCCATCGTCAAAGTAAGTTTTTGCACGGGCAATGGAAGCACCTCTAGTCATTTTTTAAGACTATTCGTCATTCATCTTGGCGTCCACAGGAGTGTCGCGTAAAATCGTCACCCTACAGAAGGGGAGTAAAATTATGTCGTTAGAGGGTGTTCGTTTCGTACCTTACAAAGAAACACTAGATTTGTTGAGTGTTCAAGAAGCAATGAAAATCTGTGAAGACGTTTATCGCATGCATGCGGCGGGTACCGTGCAATGGTCAGATCCATCTTCCTGGAAATTGAACGCAGAGGCACCGTATCACAATCACTGGCATGTAAAGGGTGTTCTTTTGAAGGACATCCCTACAACCGGAGTGAGGCTTTACAATTATTACGATGACGGTGTTCGAAATACAGTAGGCCAGCTGGAGTGTGCCCGCTACATAATTCTCACAGACCCAATGACCGGCCACTCAAAGGCAATTGTGGAGGAACATTGGTCTTATGCAATTCGGAGTGCAGCGGCGGCTATTTTACCCCTTAAATGGCTAGGCCCAAAAAAACCAAAGGTGTTGGGTTTGGTTGGTATTGGTACTATGGGTATAAATTGCCTTGCGTGCCTTCGAACGATGTATGAGTTTGAGAAAATAGTCTGTACATCACGGCGACCCGAAACGCGGGAGGCTTTTGCAGAGAAATGGGCAACGGAATTAGGCATTCCCGTGGAGCCGTTAGATTCGATCGAAGCAGTTGTTCGAGAAGCGGATATAGGAATTGGCGGGACGACTTCTACTGATATTATAGCTCGAGAAGACTGGGTAAAACCCGGTTCTACCTATATTTCTTTGGCGAGGCGTGAAATGGATCCTGCAGGATGGAGTTCATTTGATAAGGTCGTGATTGATGGGTGGGATGTTAATTTGGTTACAAAGGAATTTAATGCCATGCTTGAGAAGGGCCAGTTCTCAAGAGAACAATTGCACGGTGAAATTTGTGATGTTGTAACACAACGGGTTAAGGGTCGAGAAAGTGAGGACGAAAGAATTTTAATACATACGACGGGTCTTGTGTCTCAGGATGTTGCAATTTGCCATTACATATATGAAAAGGCCAAACAGCGTGATATTGGTATTGTTCTTCCACCAACTGACGCTAGATAAAAATACAGGGGATTTAGATGAAATTTATTGACTGTGATACCCATTATTGGCCAATTGATTTTTTGGCCAACGTAAATCATCCTGACAAAGGTTACATAGAAGAGGTGGATGATAACACTGTAGCTTTTTACCGAGACGGTAAACTCATTCATCGCTTCCCTCGCAGTCGGTGGGAACTGGATCGCCGTAAAGAATCGATGGATGAGGAGGGATTTGACATTCAAGCTATGATCCCAGACAACAGGCCTTTTCTTTACGAACTTGACAATAATCTGGGAAACCAGATGGCTTGTGCATTTAATGATTATGCTGCAGACGCGTTAAAGTCGGAAGAACGCTTTATTCCCGTTGGTTGGCTTTACCTCCCAGATATGAAGGGCGCGGTAAGGGAAATGCGTCGTTGTGCGGAAGATCTTGGAATACGTGCAATAAAATTAACTGGTGGTTATGCAAATTGTGATTTGGATGAAGAACCAATGTGGCCTTTGTTCGAGTTGGCTGAGGAGTATGACATCCCTATCCTAGTACATCCAGCTGCGCGGGCATTTGAAGATCAGTATGCACATCCTTGGTTGATTGGTGGTGACAGGTTTAAGCCGATACGGTTTTT
The DNA here is from genome assembly GCA_036339375.1 of Pseudomonadota bacterium. Taxonomy (GTDB): domain Bacteria; phylum Pseudomonadota; class Alphaproteobacteria; order MPNO01; family UBA2964; genus JAYZBC01. Next base: position 35,657 of record JAYZBC010000029.1, read on the forward strand.
AGCCACCCAAATTGGATTTCCTATGACCTACATGCATGCAATTACCCGACTGGTTTTTTCCGGTGCGGTCGATCGTTTTCCTAAAGTCAAATTTGCATTTTTTGAAGGAGGTTGTGGCTGGGTACCTTTCCTGCAGACGCAGCTTGATATGGAAGTACAGCATCGTTCTTATAAAACTTACAGCGAAGAATTCGGGGTAAAGCTCGAACGTAAACCCAGCGAGTATTTTGACAGATTTTATGTAGCTGCAACGTCCTATGAAGCGTATTTACCGGATATTGCACGCCAGTGGGGGGGAAACCATAAAATCATCATCGGTTCAGATTTTGATCATGCGGATCCAATTGCAACTTGGCCCCATACTATTACAGATGTAGATGCTATGGATGAGCTAAAATTAGAAGATCGTGTCAAAATACTTAGTAAAAACGCAGCTGAGCTTTTCGGATTATATTAAGCTCCTTAGAAAGAAAAAAATGTCTTCCAGAATTGAGAGTAAAAAGTTATTCAATCAATTTTGTTCTACCGCTCATAAAGAAAGTTCAATTTTAAAAAGAATAGTTCAATTATTTTTTGTGGTTTTGATTTCTTTTTTGTTTGTTGCAAAACCTCAAGCTACTGACATATCTCCAGATAAAGAGAGCTACACCGCACATTTAACTTTGCCGGAAGGTTCGGGCCCCTTTCCTGTGGTTGTGTTAAGCCATGGCAGAGGTGGAGCCAAGGGCTCTCATTATGGTTGGGGCAAACAAATTACGGAGTGGGGTTTTGCTGCCATCGCTATGGATCACTATATCCCCCGTGGTCATGATCGTCGTCTGCCCCATGGTGTAATGGGAGGGAGAGATTCGTTTGATGCTAGGCGGGATGATTTGATTTCTATTTTGAAAGTCATCAAAGACGATAAGAGATTAGATAACGCTAAAGTGACATTAGCCGGTTGGTCCCGGGGTGCTGGTTTCGTGGGTCACGGGATTTGGGACCAGGAAGCAAGAGAAGAGGCTAAATTAGGACACCCCATCAAATCCGCTGTGCTTTTTTATCCAGAACACCATGCTTTTTACAATAATTTTACTGAAAAATTCAATCTTCCGGTTATCTTATTGACGGGTAACGAAGATTATATTTGGGTTACTGGTTGGAAAGATATTTTGGAAAATTATAAGAACAAAAACCATCCCCTGGTATTAAAATTATATGAGGGGGCAACGCACTGCTTTGATGTTTCCCATTTTAAAAAAAAGGTGCCGAGTGCTTGAAGGGGGGGAACTCTGCTTACTCTATGATAAAGATACCCACCAACAAAGCATCAAAGACCTGAAAACATTTTTGACGCAACACGCTAAATAAAAAGGGTTTTATTTTTTATTAAAATATTTCACTCGGTTTTCTATAATTTAGAAATAGCTTAAAAAGATATTTATTTTATGGGTACAAATTTTATCGGAGATGTTTTAGGCCAACGGATAGTCAGAACCGAGGATCAAAGCCTTTTAACTGGTAGGTCAAAGTTTGTTGACGATATATCTCTTAAAAATTCAGTCGATTCTTATTTTTTGAGAAGTCCACACCCTCATGCGCGGATAATCTCAATTGATACCGCTGCTGCTCGTAAGGCAAAAGGCGTTTTTGGTGTTTTTAAACTGGACGATTTTAGGGAATATCTTACGGCGACCCGTGTTCCCTTAGGTATGCCAGACCCCGATCAGCCGCCAAATTCCTCCCCTTGCATTCTAGCTGATGAGGAAGTTTGCCACGTGGGTGAACCGGTGGTGATGGTCGTTGCTGAGAACCGTTATGAGGCCGAGGACGCCGCATCCCTAATACAAATTGAATATGAACTTTTACCCTCGGTTTCTGATTGCAGGAAAGCTTTGGAACCTGAGGCACCATTTGTTCATTCAAACAACAAATCTAATCTTTCGCTAGAACGTGTTGTGTCCTTTGGTGATTGCGATGCGGCTTTTCTTGGGGCATCGCATATTTTTCGGGAAAAACTTTGGCAGCATAAGGGTAGTGCCCAATCTATTGAAACACGTGGCGTTCTTGCAAGTTACGATCCAATTGAGGGTTTACTTACCTTGTGGACATCTACTCAGGTTCCACATCGTGTGCATGCAATGATTTCCGGTATGCTCAACCTACAGGAAAAAGAAGTTCGTGTTATTGCACCTGCCGTAGGAGGTGGTTTTGGTCCGAAGTTTGTTCTATATCCTGAAGACGTATGTATAGGACTTGCTACAAAAATCCTTGACCGACCGGTAAAGTGGATTGAAGACAGAAGGGAACATTTTTCTGCAACTGTACATGAACGCGACCAATTTTGGGATTTAGAAGTAGCAGTTGATAAAAAGGGTTTTCTTCTCGGAGTGCGAGGGCAATTAATCCACGATCAAGGTGCTTATTCTTTAGTTGGAACTTCGCTACCTTACAATGCCGCCACCAACGTCCCAGGCCCATATCGCCTCAAAAACTACACTCTGAACATTAAATTAGCACTGACAAATAAAATTTGTGCGTCATCGGTAAGAGGTGCCGGCTATCCGCAAGGTAATTTTGCGATGGAACGCCTTCTTGACCGTGTTGCCCGAGAACTCAAAATTGGACGGGAAGAGATACGTAGGCGCAATCTTATCAGTGCCAAAGAAATGCCCTACACTTCGCCATTGAAAAGCAGAGACGGAGAAGCCATAACATATGACAGTGGAGATTTTCTAGCCGATTTAAACCGGGCCATGGAAATCGCCAAATTTTCTGAGTTTTCCATACGTCAAAAGCGGGCTTTAAGAAATAGTCGCTATATCGGTTTTGGATTGGCAAACTACGTAAAAGGGACTGGTCGTGGTCCATTTGAATCTGCTGTTATCCGAATTGGTCCTTCAGGGGGAATTACCGTTTCCACCGGTGCAGCGGAGCAAGGGCAAGGCATAAAAATGTCCCTAGCACAAATTTGTGCGGATGCACTTGGCGTTTCACCTCGGGATATTGATGTTGTAGCCGGGGATACGGGCAGTGTACCGATTGGTCTTGGTACTTTCGCAAGTAGACAAGCAGTTACAGCGGGTTCATCTGTTCATATAGCCGCAAATGAAATACGACAAAAAGCACTTACTGTAGGAGCCCATCTTTTAGAAGCGGCCGAAACAGACCTAGAACTTGTTGATGGTGTCGTTCGAGTAAAGGGGGTCCCCGAGCTTTTTGTGTCTCTCGGGGAAATTGCTCATGCAGTTGGCGGCACCCCCGGCTTTGCTTTACCTGGAGGGATAAAACCTGGCTTGGATGCGAGTTCAAATTTTATGCCAAAGGGCCTTGCTTATTGCAGTGGCGCCCAAGCAGCAGAAGTGGAGGTGGATATCGAAACAGGAGATGTAACAATTCTTAATTACGTGGCAGTTCAAGATAGTGGCCGTTTAATTAATCCGTTAATTGTTGACGGTCAGGTAGCGGGTGGTATTACCCATGGCATTGGAAATGCTTTATTCGAACGTCTTTATCATGACGAAATTGGACAACCTCTAACAACCACGTTGGCTGAATACTTATTACCCACAGCCCCTCATATACCTTCTCTGAATATTAATTATTCAGAGACACTTTGTAATAAAAATCCAATTGGTGTTAAGGGTATTGGTGAAGGTGGAACTGTCCCTGTCCCTGCTGTGATAATTTCAGCTGTGGAGAATGCACTTGCACCATTTGGTGTTGTAATTGAACAAACGCCCATAGATCCATCAAAAATTGTTGATTTAGTGCAGCAATCAATTCAAATCAGTTAGGGGTTTTTCTGAATTCGTGGCTAGGCTTCAGTACCTTTTGTACGCAGGTTAACAAATCAGTGTGATAAAATTTTGGCATCATTTTACTTGCATTTTTTAGAAAACCTGAAACTTGTGAAACAGGGGTTTTTTGGAATTATCTCTGCTGCTCCGCTTCTATGAATTTGTAATTTCTCAAGGAGAAACGATTTTTGTTAGAAAAAAAATATAAATGTATGACGTATCAATAAAGGACTATACCGCCCATCCGCTTGATTCCGTTGGTTTCCACGGTGATAATATTAAGCTTTTATTTAGAAAAATAAGTATATTGGGAGAGTAGAATGGGAAATTTGGCCGTTAGTCTAGCATGCTGCAACTATGATCGAACCCGAGCTCTTTTTGACGGAACCGTAAAAATTGAAGGTTGTGAAATTGTTGCCACTGCGATGTCACCCGAAGAAGCATTTCATCGCGCTTTTAAATATCAGGAATTTGATATTAGCGAACTTTCAATGTCCAGCTATATGAATGTCCAATCACGCGAAGGTAGTCCATATATTGCAATTCCAGCATTTGTTTCTCGACTTTTTCGTCACTCTTCCATTTATATACGTCTGGATAGGGATATCAATAAACCCGAAGATTTGGCTGGAAAGACAATTGGTGTCCCAGAATATCAAATGACGGCAGCCTTGTGGGTTCGAGGAATTCTAGAAGATGAATACGGGATTAAGGCGTCCTCCATTCACTGGCGGAATGGAGGGTTGGAGCAAGGTGGCCGAGAGGAAAGATCTCCGCTTCACCTGCCAAAAGAAATTGATTTACAAAGTATCCCCTCTAATGAAACGCTGGCCCACCAGCTTGGAGAGGGAAAAATTGACGCTTTAATTTCAGCGAGAGCCCCTTCAACCTATCATAGTGATGAGAATATTGGGCGATTGTTTCCCAATTATAAAAATGCCGAAAAAGCCTATTTTTCTAAGACCGGAATGTTTCCCATCATGCACATGATCGGTATCCGACGTTCCATTGTAGAAAAACATCCCTGGCTTCCAGTTAACGTTTATGTGGGTTTTTTAAAAGCTAAACAACTTTGCTATCAGGAAATGGAAGAGGTTGGGCATTTGGCACATACGATGCCATGGCCTGTTTATGAACTGGAACAAGTTCGTGATCTCATGGGTGTCGATCACTGGAAATATGGCGTTATAGAGAATCAGAAGGAAATTTCGGCTATGACCCGTTACTCCTTTGGCCAGGGTATTTCTGCTCGAAAACTCGAGGCAGAGGATTTATTTGCCGAATCGACCTTCGAATTGTTCAAACTTTGACATACTTAGAGGGATAAACCTTATGGCTGAAAAGGCTGATTCGTTTAAGGCTCAATCCTGGATAGATGGGAAGCCCTTCAAAGCTGCAGGTGCGACTTCAGAAAAACTCCTATCACCCTGGGATAACAGCTTGGTTGCTACGGTCTCAATGGCTGATAAACCAACAATCAATAAAGCAGTTGCAAGTAGTCGCTCAGCGTTTCAAAAAAGTCGACAGGTCACCCCGGCGGTACGCGCAGATTGGCTTCGTCGGGCAGCTGATGAAATTGACCATATTAAGGATAATATCGCGGAAATTACAATGCGTGCCCTTGGTAAGCCACGACGGGCTTGCGGGGTGGAGGCTGGCCGCGTTTCACAACTCATGAGGTTATGCGCAGAAGAACTTTTGCGAATGGAGGGGGAGGTCTTGCCGCTTGATGCACTACCAATGGGTAAGGGACGTTTCGGTTTCACCCGCCACCATCCCCATGGCGTAATCGCGGCATTCACGCCATTTAATGCGCCTTCAAACTTGTTAATGCAAAAGGTAGCTCCCGCAATAGCCATGGGAAATTCCGTGGTTGTCAAACCAGCATTTGAAGGCGTGGGTGAGGCTTTGCTAATTGCCGAATGTTTTACGAAAGCAGGGGTCCCGGATGGGATCATAAATGTGACCCCGTGTCGACGTGACGTTACTCCTTACCTTGTCGGGCATCCGGATGTCTCC
>JAYZBC010000030.1:0-7747 GCA_036339375.1 Pseudomonadota bacterium
TTGATAGCGCGGGGGTTAACAATGGGCGATGAAATGCACCAACGTAATGTCGCGTGCTCAAGTTTAATTCTACGAGAATTGTCACCATCGATGGTAGAAATTTGTGAAAAAAATAATGATTTGGCCAAAGCCCTTAAGTTCCTTGCAACAAATGACCAGTTTCATTTAAATATTTGTATGGCGATGGCGAAATCAGTGATGGACCCTGTAGGCGGTATTGAATTCTCAACGATCGTTACCGCCATGACCCGAAATGGGACAGATTTTGGAATTCGTGTAAGTGGTACAAACGATGAATGGTTCAAAGCGCCCGTGGTTAATCCGGAAGGTCTTTATTTTGCAGGATACTCTGAGTTAGATGCAAACCCGGACATGGGTGATTCTACAATCATTGAAACGATAGGTCTGGGTGGATTTGCTATGGGAGCGTCTCCGGCGGTTGCAGGTTTTGTCGGCGCGGGGACGGGATCAAACGCAGCCAAATATACTCGTGATATGGGTGAAATTACCATTGGAGAAAATCCAGAGTGGACAATCCCCGCTCTAGATTATCTAGGAGTGCCTACCGGTATCGACATAAGATTAGTTTTGGACACGGGAATTATGCCAGTCATCAATACAGGGATAGCCCACCGCAAACCGGGGATAGGCCAAGTGGGAGCAGGAATTGTTCGTGCACCCCAGTACTGTTTTATTCAGGCACTCAAAAGGCTTGCTGAAATTTTAGGAATATAATGTCTTTCTCTATTTTTAACGAAATTAAATTTAGTTTTTATATGGATTCGGTTGCACTTATGCGTATTTCGCAGGCCCTGATGAAAATGAAAAATATCGAAGACGCAGCCATAATGATGGGAACAAATGCAAACAAGAAGATCCTTGCAAATGCAAATTTATTAAAAGATGGAGGAAAACGCGCTAACACCAGTGATTTGTTAATTTGTGTGCGTGCCAGCAATCAGTCTGCGGGAAGAAACGCATTAAAGGAAGCAATTAAAAAACTAGCTCGACCCGTTACACCGGGGCCAAGCAGCGAAGTGGGTCGCCCTCGTTCCATTAGATCCGCGATTAGTACCAACCCAGATGCAAATTTTGTTTTAATATCAGTACCCGGCGACTTCGCCGCTGCGGAGGCACGAAAAGCCATTCACCACGGCCTAAATGTAATGTTATTTAGCGATAACGTTTCAGCAGAAGATGAATTATACCTGAAAATTGAGGCAAGACAAAAAGGAGTTTTAATGATGGGTCCTGATTGCGGAACAGCCATCATAGACGGTGTTCCCTTGGGCTTTGCAAACAAGGTGAAAAGAGGCAGAAACGGAGTGGTGGGTGCCTCAGGCACAGGCATTCAAGAAGTCACGTCCCTTATTTCTCAGAATGGGGAAGGTATAACTCATGCTTTAGGTGTCGGCGGACGGGATCTCTCTGAGGCAATTGGCGGTATTGCTACCCTCATGGCAATCGACAAGCTTGAAGCTGACCCGAAAACAGAGCAAATCATTCTAATTTCCAAACCGCCCTCAGAGAAAGTTGTTACTACCCTTGTTAAACGTATAAAAAGAAGCCGCAAACACTATATTGTATGTTTTATTGGTGGCGCGGAAATAAAACTGCCCCCAAATGCTAAAAGAGTTTTTACGCTTAAAGAAGCAGCCGAGGCCGCCTTGGGCGGAAATGCCTTTAAGACAAATCCTTTACCCCAACCCTCACTAACGAAAAACCAAAGTACAATAAGAGGATTTTATACTGGGGGAACACTGGCAGCAGAAACACAATTTTTAATGCAAAAGGCGGGTTTGATAGTCTTCTCAAACGTACCTGTACCAGGTGCACAGGTGCTCGGTCACGCAAAAGACACCAACCAAATAATTGACTTTGGCGAGGATGAATACACTGTCGGACGACCTCACCCAATAATTGACCCAGAAATCCGCCGCATTCCTATTCAAAATGCTATATCGAATCCAAATGTAGGCGTTGTATTAGTTGACATCGTAATCGGTTATGGGGCCTACCATGATCCCGCAGAAAAATTAATTGGGATGTTGCCAGAGGGTTGGAGTAACACTGGTCCCATTGTCATTGCATCTGTAACAGGTACAAACGAGGATCCCCAAAATCGTTTGCAACAGGTAAAAAAACTCGAAAATGCAAAAATTTTCGTTGCCAATTCAAATGCCGATGCAGTGCTTGCTGCAATTACTTGTGTTCAAAAATAGATACTAGAAAAATTGGAATGCAAAAGAGCAACAAAATTGCGTACTCAGGGATATCAACAGGAATACTAGCTATGAACGCACTAAAAAAGCGTCGGCGTGGAAAAGTGTCCGCAGTTTTTGAAAAAAGTTTCTATATTGAAGTAAATAAAGATTGGGTTTGTATAGGGGGAAACAATCTTCCGATGGGACCCCTTAATTTACGCACCAATGCGCCCTCCAGAATTTCTTGGAATACAAGCGGTATTTTTAAAAATCAAGAGATATTGATCGATAAAAAGAATTTATTTATTGGTAATCATACCTCGATAAATATCAATAAAACTACAATTTGGAGCCCTATTAAAATTTCCAACTGGAATTTTAATAGTTTAGAAAAAGGCTTGGCCAAATTTTGGGATTTTGATTCCTTCCTTTATCCAAGGGAAGGGCTAGCCCAATTAGTGTTCCCTAATTGTACGGAAAAGGATACCCATAGGCTAAAATGCGCAATTGATGCCATTGAAACACTATCAAATATTGTCAAAAATCAAGACCTTACTGAGTCAGAATGTAACGCTGCTGCAAGAGGTTTGCTTGGTCTAGGCCCCGGGTTAACCCCCTCTGGCGACGATTTTCTTGGGGGTGCCATGATCGCCTTAAAGTTTTTAGGGGAAATTGCGATAAGAGAAACATTATGGAAATTCCTTAAAAAGGAGACATTAAAACTCACTAACCCGATAAGCCATGCCCATTTGACAGCCGCATATTTTGGTTTTGGTTCCGAGGTTTTGCATGATTTATTAACCTTTATTTTTCTTGGAAAAACCCGCCAGATTTCGGCTACCATCCGTCATATAGGCAAAATTGGTCATACATCTGGATGGGATGCCTTGTCTGGTGCCTTTATTGTCCTAACTGCATGGAAGGATCGCAAAATTTTTGTTTAGGGGGCTAAAGCGGCACCATCACAACGAGGATCAGAAGCCCCTTGAAAATTACCATTCCGGTCCCTTACAACCGCACCTGCGTGCCCCATAATTTCATCGAAGTCTCCAACAATCTCTATATCATGGCCCGCTAATTCCAAAGCGCTAACAACTGAAGGTTTAAATCTATTTTCTAAACGCAATCTAGGCGTTTCATCACCCCAAGTTCGCCCCAGTAACCAGCGAGGTGCAGAAATTGATTTCTGCAAACTCTGAGAAAAATTTACATAGCGAGTAAAAAGGGCCGCCTGCGTTTGGGGTTGGCCTTCTCCACCCATTGTACCATATACCAGTAATCGGCCATCATTGAGCAAGGCCATGGCCGGATGGATTGTATGAAAAGGTTTCTTGCCCGGCGTAAGAAAATTTGGGTTTCCAGAGTTCAGGCTAAAACTGGTACCACGATTTTGCCAAACTATACCGGTTTGAGGAAGGATCACACCTGAGCCAAACTCCCAATAAATACTTTGGATTAAGCTAACAGAGCATCCCTCTTCATCGATAGCACCGACCCAAACGGTATCACCATTTCTGGTGGGCATAGGCCATTGTAGGGCTTCTTTGGGATTAATTTTTTTTACGAGACCATCCAAAAATTTATTTTGCAAAAAATAATCAGGTGATATTTTCATATGGTCGGGATCTGAAATATATTTATCTCGAATAGAAAAAGCATGTTTTGTAGCCTCAACCAAAGAGTGTACGTGGCTAAACCCATCCGGTCCGGTACATTTTAACCGGTCAAATAGGCCTAAGATTATAAGAGACGCCAACCCTTGAGTAGGGGGCGGCGTGGTATAAACCCTACCTGATTTAAGCTTGATAGTGAGTGGTTCAAATATTTCTGCTTCATGCCTTTGAAAATCTTCCGATCGCAAGGGACTACCAGCAGCGATCAGGTCGGTTACCAAAGTTTGTGCAACGTCCCCAATATAAAAGTCATTCAACCCTGCTAAAGCAAGTCTTTCAAAAGTGTTAGCAAGTGAGGGCAATTTGAAATTTGTTCCCTCTTTCGCTGGTAATCCGTTTGAGAGAAAGACATCACTAAATCCTGAAACGTCCTTGAGTTGATCCAAGGTTGATTTGGTATTTCGGTGCAAAGTCCCGCTCACCAATGCTCCCTTTTTTCCATAAAACACTGCTTCCTCCAGCAACCGACCCAGGGGCATTTTTCCACCACGTTTTCTGCTTATCAAGAGCGCCTGTTGCCAACCTGAAACTGCACCCGCCACAGTGAGGGCAGACAACGGACCCCGTTCTGGTATTTGATTGATCCCTTGGGATTTATAAAAATCGTTGTTGGCAAGCAAAGCGGCCCTTCCACAGCCATCTATCGCAATTGGCCTCCGTCCATCACCTATTAAAATAAAATTATCACCCCCTAGCGAATTCATGTGCGGATAAAGAACGACAATGGTTGCAGCGGCTGCGATTGCCGCTTCTATGGCATTACCCCCTTCAGCTAAAACACGAGAACCGGCGGAAGCTGCAAGACGATGAGGTGCGACAACCATACCGCTTTTTGCGTTTTTGCGGCCTTCCATTAAGTTATTACCTTTTTTTAAGTGCGGTTGTTCGCTATGGGCTCCACAAAGCTAAGCTCAGTATCCCATGGAAAATGGATCCAGGTGTCTTGACTAACTTCAGTGATATAGGTGTCGACCATTGGTCTACCTTCTGGTTTAGCGTATACGGTTGCAAAATGTGCCTCAGGCATCAATTCACGAACTAATTTCGCTGTACGCCCTGTATCAACAAGATCATCAATGAGCAAAACACCTTTCCCTTTGCCCTTTGAATGTTTGATTATCTCAATTTCGCCTTGCTTCTGGTGATCATATGAAGCCACACAAACCGTATCAATCATTCTAATTTCCAATTCGCGCGCAATAATTGCAGAGGGAACAAGGCCACCACGGGTAATGGCCACTATCACATCCCAGGGGCCTAATTCGGCGAGCCGCCATGCTAACGCTTTCGCGTCACGATGAAGTTGATCCCATGAAACCGGAAATGATTTTTCATAGAGCTCTTGTGTCGTGGCCATAAGCGGATTCCTGAATTTGTTTACATCTCTTTTGTGAATTACATTTAAAATTCAGCAAAACTTTACTTAACTGAAAACACAGCCTTAATTTAAATTGCCAGTGCCCAAAAGTAACTAGGAATTTGAACGTATTATATAAATCATTTTTGGTCATTAAACCCTTGTTCTATCCAGCGACCAATTATCTTTCTCTCTTTCTTTGTCATTTTGGTTACATTTCCAAGCGGCATAGTGTTTGTTGCAACTGCCGTCTTCCAAATTTGAGAGGCGTATTTTTTTATTTGTTGGGCACTTTCAAATTTAATGTTTTTTGGAGGACTATCAAAACCTGAAAAACTCGGTTTGCTGGCGTGACAAACTCTGCATCTAACGGATATTATTCTTGAAACCTCATCCAAACTGACTTGTCTTGTTATTTTCATTTTATTCGAGGATGTCATCTTTGGTAAAGAAATCCATGTGGCAAGTGCAAACATAAATGCAACCGATAAAATTAATGGCCACAACGAAGGGAACCCCGAGTTGCGTAAATTAAACCAATGACGGACAAGGGCTCCTATTACAAACAAGCCAATTAAAACTGCCCAATTTTGTTGATGCCCAAATGTTGATGGGTAATGACTACTTATCATTATAAATACTACTGGGAGCGTCAGATAATTGTTGTGAACAGAGCGTTGTTTGGCAATTTGGGCTAGGATTGGATCTGGAATTTCTCCCGCAAGTCTTGCGTCAATAAGCTTTTGTTGTGCTGGAAGTACCCGTCTCCAAACATTGACGACCATCACCAAACCAACGAGTGCCCCTGTGTGTATGTAGGCTGCGCGAGGAGATAAAAATTCACATAATCCAAAAATGATTCCACAAAGGCCTAAAAAAGAAAGAATGGCTGCAGCATTCCCGTTAGTTTGGGCCCAACTCAAGTTATAAAGTGCATCATAAAGCACCCAACCGAAGATCAAAGTACCCACGCCAACCCAAATGGCTTGCGTCTTGGTAATATTTGAAATATTGGGATCAATTAAAAAAGATTGAGAACCAAAATAATAGACAACCGCTAAAAGTAAAACGCCCGTGACGCCTGTCCACCACGCTTCCCACTTAAACCAATGGAGAGTTTTAGGTAGAGTACGAGGTGCTACCATAATTTTGTCGACTCGGTAAAATCCACCGCTGTGGACCATCCAGAGTTGACCTTCGACCTCATCATCCGGGCTTACCGGTTCCTCAAGATGAGAATCAAGCCACATAAAATAAAATGACGATCCTATCCACGCTATACCAACAATGACGTGGGCCCATCGGAGTACAAGACTCAGCCAATCTAAAATAATGTCTTCAAACAAAATATTATTTTTCCATAACGTCTTTAATTCGCAAACTCACTATACGACCAATATTCATTAAAGCTTCTTCAATTTGTGCGTTCCGGCTGCTACCCAGGCGGGTTTCAAACGAAGAAAAAATAGACTCTTTGGAATGATCTAAAACGGCAATGATAAAGGGAAAACCAAATTTTTTCTGGTAGGCCTTGTTTAACCGCTCAAACCTGAAAAACTCGTCTTCACTTAGTTGATCCAAACCCGCACTCTTTTGTTCCTTTGTTGAATGTTTTGTCAATTTTCCAGTACGCGCCGCTTTGCCTCCGAGGTCAGGGTGAGCCCTTATGAGTTGTAATTTTTCTTCCCTGGATGAGGCCTTTATCTCATCCAACAAGGCTGCTATTAATGCCTCTTTAGTGTGAAAAGGCCTTGCCGAACTTGTCCGGGCAACCAGCCAAGGACAGTTCTCAAATACATCTCCCAACGCTCCGACAAATTCGGAAGAACCTCCTTTATTGAGGCTTTCTAGGGTAATTTTTGTATTCTCCATCCAAGCATCCAGAGGTTTACCAAGAATTTACGGATCAATATTCTTTTGTAGGGGTTTAATATATTCATAAAAGTTTTTTGAAAATGTGAAAGATATATTAACAACTTTTCTTACAATATTCAGCAAGAGCCGCATCCACTGCGGCCCCGGAAGTAACGGAAACCCCATGTTGACGTAATGTAGCTTCTAAAGCATTCAAGCAAATGAGAATATTTTGTTTTTGACAGTTATAGCCCATCGCGCCAATACGCCAAATTTTACCATGCAAAGGCCCAAAAGAGGTACCAATTTCAATTCCAAAATTTTGGAGCAAATCCGTTCTAACTTGTTCACTTTGTATGCCTTCAGGAATGTAACATCCGGTAACATTGGGCATCTTGTGTTTTTTATCGCCGAAAATTGAAAGCCCCATCGCTTCCAAACCGGCTAACATTGCCCGGCTTGCACCGGCATGGCGTTCGAAGCACTCTTTTAAACCTTCCTTGAGAACAATTCTCGCACATTCTCTTGCGGCATAAAGCATAGATGTCGCCTCAGTATGATGATTCAGACGGGATTCGGACCAGTAATCCATCAGCATTCCAAGGTCAAAATAATTAGAGGCAATTGTTTTTCCCTTAGCAGCTTCAAAACCCTCTGGC
>JAYZBC010000031.1:0-14563 GCA_036339375.1 Pseudomonadota bacterium
GATAACACTGAGTATATTAAACGTGAACGTAGCTCAACCAAATGATCAAGGAGGGGCATATTTTTTTCATTCGTGGATACTTCAGCCATCAAAAACCATTTTTATTTATCATTTTTGGGATTTTTTGATTCCGCTTTCACAGGAGCTGAATCCTGTGAAACACTACCAACTGGTGTTTGATTATTAAAAGGAAAATTTTCATCAGATTTTATTGATTTTAATTCTCTATTTAAATTTTGTTTCGTGTCCTTTAAATTCCCCTTTATCTCTTCATTTTGATCAACAGTTTCTTTTATACTGTTTTTTATATCTTCTTCTATATTATTAAGTGAGTTTAACCCAATTTCTTCTTGCACCTCTTTAGTTATTTTATCCAGTTCGACCTCTTCTGCAAGATCATCAAGACTCCCTTGAAAGTCTCTTGCTAGTTCCTTCCCCTTTCGAATCCACAACGTCAAAGTTCTCAAAGCAGCTGGGAGCTCTTTAGGTCCAATCACGACAATTGCCACAACTATTATGATCAGAAATTCCCACCCGCCTATATCAAACATATTGTTTTTTCGTCTTAGAAAATCAGATAAACCTAGGCATCACCCTTTTGTAGATTCCTCTTTTCCTTTTTTATCAGAGGTTGAAGAAGTATCTTCTGCGTTAATTGTTTTCATCTCTTCTGATTCGTTTTCAAGGTCTTTATCTTTCAATCCTTTTTTAAAAGCATTAATACCTTTAGCCATATCTCCCATCAGGCTAGAAAGTTTGCCGCGACCTCCAAAGAGTACCAGCACAACAATCAGGACTATTACCCAGTGCCATATGCTGAATGTTCCCATAATAAATACCCCAAAGCGAAATTTTTTCATTTTTGTACATATTAGAATTCGCTTATATCATAAAAGGAATCGATAACCTCATAAAAATTGTATTTTTTTCAATTTCCGTTGAACGGAAAAATGCATTCAATAAAAAACTTTACTAATTAATTCTTCTTCTGGTTTAAGAATTTGATAGAAAGTTATTATTTTTGAGTTTTCTTATTCTCTTTTCTTTGAACCTCAGAATTTTGTTCGAAATTTGAAAAATCATTGAAAATAATGTTCGCCGGTCTTCGATCTAATAGGCCGGTAGCTTTTAATTCTTCAATTCCGGGAAGATCCGTTACTTTATTCAAATTAAAATGGTTTAAAAACCCTTTAGAAGTCCCCCAAGTAGTTGGTTTTCCGGGAGTTCTTCGTTTTCCCACTGGATGTATCCAACCTATTTCTAGTAATAAATCCAATGTTCCTCGGCTTAAACTTACACCACGAATTTCCTCTATTTCACTACGCGTTATCGGTTGGTGGTATGCAATAATTGCCAAAGTCTCCACAGCTGCCTTTGACAATTTTTTTAGAATTTTAACCTCAATTTCTAAACAATCCGCTAAATCAGGAGCTGTTCGAAAAGAATAATTACCAGCAATTCTCATAAGTTGAATGCCTCGACCTTCATAGTCGGAGATCAAAGTATTAATCAGGGAAGGTAGATCTACTTCCGTGGGCAACTTGTTTGCTAAATATTTTTCGCTTACTGGTTCAGTTGCAGCAAACAAAATGGCTTCTAATAATCTTAAGTTTTCTTGATCCTGTTCCATTTCTGGTGTTTGTTTGGTTTGCGAATTTTCCTTTTGACTTAAACCATCCATTAATAATCAGCTCCTTCTATACGGGAACGAATATAAATTTGGTCAAAAATATCTTTTTGGTACAGCTCAATCTTTCCAGCTTTAACTAGTTCCAATCCTGCTGCAAAGGTAGCGGCAATTGCTGACTTAAAAATTACTCCATGACGTAAATTTTTTGGCAAAAATGCTTCTAATCTTTCCCAATTTGATATTTTTCCAAAAACCCTTCTAAATCTATCAAGTGCATCGTCTACAGAATGGATTTCCAATGGTTCTATTTCTAAAGTTTCAGCTCTTCCCCGTTTGTGTTGTTCTGAATAAGCATTTAGCAAATTAAACAACGAGAGATCATAAACAAGCACTCGCTTTAAATTTACTCCTTCGGGAATTCCTCGCGAGAAAAAGTCACGATCTAATTGCGGTAATTCCATAATTATATCCCCTGCCCGTTGCATTGCTTCCAGGCGCCTTAGTTGAAAAGCCAATGCTTCTGCCATTTCTGGACCACTAGGTTCATCTTTGTCATCGAGTTCAGGCAACAAAAGTCTAGATTTTAAATAGGCTAGCCAGGCCGCCATGACCAAATAATCAGCTGCAATTTCGAGACGTAAACGTTGAGCTTCTTCTATAAATAACAAATATTGTTCAGCCAGTTGCAAGATAGAAATCTGGATTAGATCTACCTTTTGCTGTCTGGCCAGAACCAACAATACATCTATCGGACCCTCATAGCCCTCAAGATCTACAACCAGTTCTCTATACTGAGAGGAAGAATTGATGGAAGCAAATTCACAAATTTCCTTGGTCTTCATGATCCTAATTAAAAATAATGCCCATACAAAGTACTTTCTATTTCCGACTCACACCAGACATTCCAAATCATCCAAAAAAGTATTCTTATAGAAATTTAAAGCAGATTGTATCAGTTTATGTCATCCTTATAGATAATTCGAAAAATTTTGAAATCTTTGTGGAGCATAGAAAAATTCTTAAAATTCTGAGATTGAATGCTTTGCAAATATTCTATTGACTTTCTCTAACATTTCCTTTGACGACGAATTCGATTTTTTTAAATTCTTTTTTCTCAAAACTTCACTCTGGTCTAATCTCTCTAATGTTTTTTCATTGATTAGTGGAATAGCCGAAGCCACCTCTACCATATCATTTAAATTTCCAGAGCATTCAAGAACCAGGTCACATCCTGCCTGTAAAATAGCCTTAGCTCTTTCTCCTTTATTACCAGCTAAAGCCTCCATCCCTATATCGTCAGAAATTAAAACACCCTTAAAACCGACATTTTTACGAATAATATCGTTTATTATTTTTGGAGATATTGTGGCGGGGTTATTTGGATCAATTGCAGAATAAATAACATGGGCAGTCATCGCCCAGGGTAATTGTTGTAACTTTGAAAAAGGTACGAAGTCGGTTTTTTCCAGGACACTTAAACTTGTGTCAATTATCGGAAGTTCTAAATGGCTATCAGATTTAGCACGGCCGTGACCTGGAATATGTTTCATAACGGGTACAATACCTTCCGTTAACATCCCTTCGGTGAGTGAATTTCCTAAACTTATTATAGTATGAACATTGTTACCTAATGCCCTATCTCCAATTACATTGTGTGCACCCTCGATAGGCAAATCCAAAACAGGTGAACAATTCACAGTAATGTTTAGTTTGTTAAGTTCTCTTCCAACCAAACGAGCATTTAGGTAAGCAGCCTGTTTAGCTTCTTCTTCATTTTGCCCAAATATTAAAGAAAAATTATTTGCGGGTGGTGGATGCCGCCAATATGGAGGCAATAAACGGGTTACACGACCTCCTTCTTGGTCAATTAATATTGGTGCATCATCACTTTCAACAATTTCCCTAAATTCATTAATCAGAGACCGAACTTGGTAAGGATTTTTACAATTGTGGGAAAATAAAATTAGGCCTAGAGGACGTTTTGAAGAAAAAAACAATTTTTCTTCATCAGTTAACTTTGTGTCAGCACAACCGAAAATTACAGGAATGGAAAGAGCGGAATTATGGTTCAACTACAAAACACTCCATCTTTTTCGTTTTTAGGTTTTTGCACAAATTTATTGCTAAACTTTTTCGCTTTATTGGCCCTACTCGCAATCGAAAATATTTACCTTTACTAGGTAAATTAACTTCTTGAAAATTGGGCTTCAACTTTAAAAAAATATTGCTGTAATCAGCCGAAATTTTTTTCCAGAATAATAATGCGGCTTTTTTAGAACTTAAAGCCGCAATTTGAATTTCAAACATTTTTGTTTCTTTTAAAAAATTTGGATTTATCCTTTTATTTCTTTTTGCTTTAATTTGAATTTCTGAAGGTTTCGCTCTGGTTTTTAACATTGGTGGTTTTTGTCCAGGCTTTTTATCTTTTTGAGTTTTGTCCAAGAAATCATAAATATTTGTGTCCTGATGTAGAATTAACATGCCACCAGGATTTTTAGGTTTAATTTTTATAGGCCCCGGGTTTGCTTCAATAACTTTAATATTTTCTTTGGAGATCAATTTTTGTTTTGTTTGACCAACGAAAAAATAAACAGACAATAAAATTGTGATGCAGGCTATAGTGGTTGTAAGTATAACAACTGAAAAGCTTTTCCCCTCTTTATTATTAATTGGTTTAATTTTAGTTTGGTTTAAGCTTGAATTTGTCAACGCATCTCCTCAACTGCTTTTATCCCAATGACACTCAAACCAGAAGCTAAAACAATTGCTACTGCTCGTCCAAGCGCAGCCCTTGCCCGAGTAAGTTCTATATTTCCCGGGATTATAAAACGAAAATCTTGATTGTTGTTTCCAACATTCCAAACAACATGAAAATTTGAAGCAAGTTCTTCAAGGTAGAAGGCGATTCTATGTGGTTCTCTCGAAAGAGCTGCATTTTCTACGACATTTGGCCAACCAGACAGTTCTTTAATTATATCTATCTCATGGCGTTCTTTAAGTAAATTTAATTGACCTTTTCTCAAATTCAAATCATCTAATTTCATAGTTGGAAATTCTTCGCGAATATTATTTAACATTGAACAAATTCTAGCGTGTGCATATTGTACATAAAATACAGAATTATCTTTGTTTTGTTCTTTAACTTTTTGTAAATCAAAATCCAAAGTTGCTTCATTATTCCGTGTTAACATAATAAAACGAACGGCGTCTTTTCCAACTTCTTTTATAACTTCATTTAATGTTACAAATGTCCCAGATCTTTTAGACATCTTAACTGGGCTTCCATTTTCAAAAAGGTTTATAAGATTACAAACTTTTACTCTTAGCTTTCCTTTACCTTTAGTAACCGCATCAATTGCACCCACCATTCGCTTGATATATCCCTTGTGATCGGCTCCCCAAATATCAATCATCAAAGAGAAACCTCTCTTAAACTTATCTAGGTGATAGGCAATATCAGATGCAAAATAGGTCCAGCTTCCATCCTCCTTTTTTAACGGCCGGTCAAAATCATCTCCAAATTTTGTGGAACGGAAAAGGAGTTGTGGTCTTTCTTTCCAGTCGGGCTCAATTTTACCCTTTGGGGGGTCTAGAACGCCTACATAAGTTAAGTCATTATCCTTAAGAAATTCGATTACTTTTTGGATTATTCCTGTATCGTTTAACTTCTTTTCAGAAGTAAAAACATCATGTCTTATACCAAGAGAAGTTAAATCTTTACGTATAGCCTTCATCATTGTTTCAACGGCATGTGTTTTAAATTTATCAAGCCATATTTTTTCAGGTAATTTTATCCATTTATTACCATCTTCCTTAGCTAGAAAATCCCCTAAATCTTTCAGGTATTCCCCGGGATAAAACCCGTTTGGAATTTCTCCAATCTCATCCCCAAGAGCTTCACGATATCTTAAAAATAAAGAATGGGCCAAAACGTTAATTTGTTCACCTGCATCATTAATGTAAAATTCCCGTGTTACTTCATAACCCGTTTTAGTTAACAAAGATGCAAGGGCATCCCCAATAACAGCCCCTCGGCCATGGCCTACATGCATCGGTCCAGTGGGATTGGCCGATACAAATTCTACATTAACTTTTTGACCCCTTCCAATGTCAGAATCTCCATAATTCATTCCAGCTTTAAGAACTTCTTTTAACCGAGAGTGCCAAAAGTTTTTATTTAAACTAAAATTAATAAAACCAGGCCCCCCGATATCGACCTTACTAATATCAGGAATCCTAGATATCCTATTCCCAATCATTTTCGCAATTTCATAAGGCGATTTCTCGGCAGCCTTAGATAAAACCATTGCAGCATTTGAAGCCAGATCCCCAAAACTTTTGTCTTTAACAAGAGAAATTTTTATTTTACTAAAATCTAGTTCAGAAGGTAGGCGGCCTTCTCTAGATAAATATTCAATTTCTTTATTAACTAAATTTCTTAAGTATCTGAAATAATTCATTATATTATTCATACAAAGAAAATTGTCTTCGATGTTCTTCTAAAGCAAAACGATCTGTCATACCAGCAATGTAATCGGTAACAATTCGAGCTTTGGACGTTTCATTTATGCTTTCTACTTTTTTTTGCCAATCCATCGGCATGAATTCAGTATTTGAAAGAAATAAATTGAAAAGGTCTTGAATAACTTGTTTTGCTTTATTAGTCATACGGTTAATACGATGGTGCCGATACATTTTTCTTAACAGAAATGTTTTTAGAATTTCATTCGATTTTTCCATCTCTTTGGACATTGAAACAATTGAATTTTTGTTAGACCGTATTTCTAAAGCATTTTTTGGTTTCAATTTTTTTAAACGACACTTTGTTTCCAGTAGCAAATCATTTACCATTTGATTAATCATACGCCTAGTTGTTTCATGAATTAAGCGCGATTGTTCTAAATTGGGATATTTTTCATTAACCTCTTTTATAAGTGGTCCTACAACTGGTTGATTTATCAGATCTTTAACAGAGAAAAAATTGGCCCGTAATCCATCGTCAACATCATGGGTATTATAGGCAATATCATCAGAAAGAGCCGCTATTTGAGCCTCAATACCAGGTTGACTGTGTAATTCTAAATCTTGTTCAGAATTATATTCAGCTATTGCCCAAGGTAAAGTTTCTAAATCACTAGAATTGAAAAGAAGAGGCCCATTATGTTTAGCTAACCCTTCCAATGTTTCCCAAGAAAGGTTCAAACCATTGAAGTCAGCATATCGGGCTTCTAGTTTTGTTACAATTCTTAAAGCATGACCATTATGATCAAACCCTCCATAGGGTTTCATCACTTCTTGCAATGCTTCCTCACCTGCATGTCCAAAAGGGGGATGACCTAAGTCATGGGCTAGCGCTAAAGCTTCAGCGATGTCTTCATTAACGTTTAAAGCTCTTGCTAAAGAGCGAGCAATTTGAGCCACTTCCAAACTATGAGTAAGCCTTGTTCGGTAATGATCTCCCTCATGATAAACAAAAACTTGAGTTTTATACTTCAAACGACGAAAAGCACTAGAATGAATTATCCTGTCCCTATCTCTTTGGAACATTGATCTTGTTTGACTCTCCGGCTCTAAATATAATCGACCTCGACTAGCCATCGGATCAGTTTTATAGGGAACTTCTTCAGTCAATTTTTGATATCTAAAGAAAAATTCATAAAAGAAATTTACTAGGCCTAAATGATACTGGCAAATTGAATCTTAACCAAAACCACAAACAAGGAAAAGGTTCTTAGGGTTGACCAAGATACAAACAGAGATTATTTCCATTTGACTTAGTTATTTTCAATTGTCACATTGTAAGTGAAAAATTATGACCGACAGCCTAAAACAATCCACCGTAAGTATAAGTGATAGTGCCGTTCAAAGACTACAATTTTTAACAAAGGGCGGTGAATTTAAAGGAATGCATATGCGTGTTTCTGTTTCGGGAGGGGGTTGCTCCGGTTTCCAATATAGCTTTGCTTTTGACAAAAAGAAAAATAGAGAGGACCATTTAATTCAACGTTCCGGAGTATCGGTACTTGTAGATGACACGTCTTGGGATTTATTAGTTGGAAGTGAGTTGCATTTCGTTGAGGAATTAATTGGTTCTTATTTTACACTAAAAAACCCAAATGCAGCTTCCACATGTGGTTGTGGAGTGTCATTCTCTGTTGGCTAAAATAAAAATTGTTTAAATCTTTGAAGTCTCAATCTTCATATATAATTTTGGCATAACTAATGCTAACCATTGCCACATGGAATGTAAATTCGATTCGAGCCCGTCTTCCCAGAATTTTGGATTGGTTAAAAGAGACCTCTCCAGATATTGTCCTCTTACAAGAAACTAAAGTAGTGAATGAAAAATTTCCTTCGGAGGAAATTGAAAATCTGGGTTATAACATAGTTAAAAATGGTCAAAAAACTTATAATGGCGTTGCCATTCTTTCTAGATTTTCTATAGATGAAGTAATTTATGATTTACCGGGGGACCAATCAGATGAGCAGGCTCGATATATAGAAGCTTTTACGAAAAACGTACGAGTAGCATCCGTTTATGTACCAAATGGCAACCCAACTTTAACCGAAAAATTTGATTACAAATTAGCTTGGATGGACAGATTGATTGAACATGCAAAAGAGAAATTACTACAAGAAGAATTATTAGTCATTGGTGGTGATTACAATGTTTGCCCATCTAATTTAGATGTCTATGATCCTTCTGGTTGGGCTGACGATGCACTTTGCCACCTAGAAACAAGAAAAAGGTTTAGAACTCTTTTAAATCTTGGTTTTACCGAAGCGTTTCGGAGCCTCTATTCTGGACCAGGATTTTACAGTTTTTGGGATTACACTGGGGGCGCCTGGCAAAAAGACTTTGGGCTTCGGATAGATCATTTATTACTTTCCCCAGAAGCCTCTGATCTTCTGAAAGATTCCGGAATTGATAAAACTCCGAGGGGAAAAGAAAAACCATCCGATCATACTCCTGTTTGGATTCAGTTAGAAGAAAACAGCGCTTTGAGTTCGGAAACATAAATGCAACGGTATATTCTTGGAGCAACTTTATTTGCCTTATTGTGGGCAACAATTGCCTACACACAGCAAGGCATTACTGACATAAAAAAACTCGTTGCAATGGTTCTAGTTTTTATAGTCATGGGATCCATATTATGTTGGCTTCTCGCAAAGTTTATACAATGGTTTAAAAATTTTAATGAATAACTCGGATCTAATTATAGCCACTATAAAAAAAGCCGGTATTAATTGTGGTTACGGTATTCCAAGCGGAAATGTACTTCCCTTAATGGAAGCGATGCGTTTAGGTGGCGTGGAGTTTATTCTTACAGCTCATGAAGGTTCGGCGGGTTTTGCTGCAGATGTAATGGGTCGCCTTACAGACCGGCCGGGTTTATGTATTTCAACACTTGGCCCAGGAGCAACAAATTTAGCAACTGGTATTGGAAATGCTTGGCTAGACCGATCACCAATGTTGGCCATTACTTGCAACCTAAATACAAGCCAAATTGGTAGAAGAATTCAAATGTATATCGACCACCATTCTTTATTTAGACCTATTACTAAGGCAACCTTAGCACTTCGCTCTGGAAACATTGGAAAAACAATGAGTGAAGCTATAAAATTGGCACTTAGTGAACCTCAAGGCCCTGTGCACTTAGATTTGCCTGAAGACGTTGCACTAGCAGAAACGAATGAAAATATACCAGAAATTTTTGACGGAGATTTACCTCCTGTTGCAAGTGAAAAAAACCTTACAAAAGGTATCCAAATTTTAAGAAAAGCTAAAAGACCCGTTGCAATTTTAGGTTCCTCTGCAATGCGTCTTAAAGACTTTTCTTTACTTAAAAAGTTTATTGAACAATACAATTTACCTTTTGGATCTACTACAATGGCTAAAGGCCTAATTGATGAGTCTCATCCCCTATCTATTGGTTGTATTGAAAGAGCTTGCCGTCAGCATCAACGTCAATTTTTGAATTCTGCAGATTTGATCGTCGGAATTGGTTATGACACCATTGAGGTGGAATATGAGGCCTGGATTGGAAAAACCCCCCTTTTACAGGTGGATATTGAACCCGTTGACATCGAATCAGATGTTACACTCATTCATCAAATTACTGGAGACCTTTCAAGATCGCTAAAGTTCTTTATATCTAAACAGCCAACAAAAAATACGTGGTCTTTAAATGAACTTAAAAAGCACAGAGAAAATTTTCATAAAAAATTGCGTCCGAATTCCGATCTTTTTACTGCGTTTCAAGCAATTGATGCTGTTCAATCAGCTTTACCCAAAGATGGTATTCTAAGTTTTGACGTCGGTGCACATACACATCAAATAGCCAGCCAGTGGAATACACCCAGACCTCATAGTTTTTTAATTACAAATGGCTGGTCGTCAATGGGTTTTGGGTTACCTGCCGCTATTGCTGCAAAAATAGCTTGTCCTGGACGAGAGGTAGTATGCTTAATAGGTGATGGATGTTTTCAGATGACATGTGGTGAACTTGCAACAGCCAAACGACTCGGATTGAATCTTCCTGTAGTAGTCCTAGATGATCGTTGGCTAGCCCTTATTCGAATAAAACAAATGCGAAGGCAATTTGGTATTTACGGAACTGAATTACAGGAAGAAAAGTACCGAGATCCTCCTGAACATTACTTTGGTGTTCCTGCCTTTGGAGTATCGGATCCCAAAAATCTTGAAAAGAAAATAAAAGAAGCGTTGAAAGCAAAACATCCAACAGTCATAGAAGCCCTAGTTAATTCAGATCACTACCTTGAAACTGTTTTCGATTAAAATTACAAAAGTCAAAAGATTAAAATAAAAAAACCCCGAAATTAGCAACCCCGGGGTTTTTATTTTGGAAGAAAAATTTTATTCTGCTGCTTGTTTCACCATATAAGGATTGGGTAAATTAAAAACCCTCGCGGCATTTTCACCTAAAATCTTTTTCTTTGCTCTCTCATTTAGAAATGGCAGATCATAAATTGCACTTGGGCCATCAAAATCCCAATGTGGCCAATCAGAACACCACATTAATTGATTTTCAGCGTCTATTGCTTCAAAGGTTGCTTCGGTAAGTTTGAGGTGATCGGTTTCCAGGGGCTGGCTTGAAAAGTACATCTCTTTTATGTAATCGCTAGGCCGGCGCTTTAATAACGGAGCCTCAGAACTCCGTTTTAAATATTCAGAATCCAAACGCTGCATTAAATAGGGAATCCAAGCCAATCCACTTTCTATCCAACATACATCTAGGTTTGGAAAACGTTCTGGCAAACCATTTATGACCCAATTAGTCATATGAATTAAATTACAGTGTACAAAACTCAATGCATGCATGGACAAAAATTTATTTAGTTGTGCCATCGATCCATCACTCCAGTTAAAACCGGCATGAAAAGTTAATGGCAAACCCATTTCTTCCAATAACCCATAAGTTTTCATATAAGCATTATGGTGAACAGGTTGGTTACGGATACTCGTTACACTTGCCCCAATAATTCCAGGACTATCAGCAAACTCTTCAACGATTTTGGGACAGGCATCCGGTGTATTAAAAGGCAAATAAAGTAGACCTTTTAATCGATCATCTTGGGATAGCACTCTCTCTGAAACCCATCGATTAAAGGCCCATGCTAGCTCCACTTCCACTTCTGCTTGAGGATGCACCCCTAAAGAAAGCATGGGGGTTGGGAACATCATCATATAATCTATACCCATAGATTCCATGGCCCGCCGGGCAAGGACAACTTGGCGGTGTACATCATCTTCTTCTACAATTTCTTTTTGGCTTTCTTGGTGAAGAATCCGGCCTGCAACACCTTGATAGGAAATTCCAGGTTGGGAATTGAGTAAACCAGGTGGTGATCCACCCCTCTCTTTAAAAGAGTTTGCTATTTGTTGATAAACAGGACTCGGTATACAATCAATAACCTCACTCCAAAACGCTGTTTCAGT
Source organism: Pseudomonadota bacterium (assembly GCA_036339375.1). Taxonomy (GTDB): domain Bacteria; phylum Pseudomonadota; class Alphaproteobacteria; order MPNO01; family UBA2964; genus JAYZBC01. The sequence continues at coordinate 11,592 of JAYZBC010000031.1, forward strand.
AACGTGGGCATCAACGTCGACAATTAAAGTATCATTCAGACCATTTTTGTCTGCATAAGCACGGGCGTGTGCCAGTGTATCGCGAGTGTCAGTAGCGTGATCAATCTCATTTAATTCCTGGGTTTGGACCCGTTTGTCTGACATATTTAATCTCCGTTTTTAAAGCGAGTATCGATTAAAATTTTTTCAGTTCAACAAAATTTCCAAGACTTCTTTAATCATTATAATTTAAATCTAAAATATTTGCTACAAGTAACAATGTTTTTTGTCTTGAATTTTCTTTTTAATACCGTGAAAGAAAATCCTTCATAAAAGGTATTACAATGAATTGGTAATTCTTTAATCAAGCATGCCCTTTTCATTAAAGAAACTTTTATAAAATTTGAGTAAAAATTTTTGTAATTTATAAATTGTTCATAGTTCATAGAAAGGTCTTTAATGTCTATAGAAATCAAATTGTGTTCTTCCGATGGACATTCACTTTCCGCGTTTTTTAGTGCCGTACCTAAGAAAGCAAAAGGGAGTGTTATCATTCTTCATGCAATTTACGGAAGAACCCAGCATATGTCTGATATTTGCGATAGATGGGCTGACGCCGGATACAATGCCATTGCGCCTGCATTATATGACAGAATTAAGCCAAATTTGGTTTTTAATTATGATAAAAAAGGACAAAATTTAGGCCGGATTAGTTATGGAAAACTTGATGAAAATTGTATTCTTTTAGACATAGACGCGGCCATTAAACACTTTAAACCAAACAACAAAATTATAATTTCAGGTTTTTGTACCGGAGGAACCTGGGCCTGGATAGGGGCAGCAAAACTAAGCTTTTTCGCATCCATAAATTTTTATGGGAGTCATATTCCTAGCAAAATGGACATAAAACCTCGTTGCCCTACCATATTGCATTACGGAGATAAAGATTTAGTGGTCCCCATTCACGATGTAAAAAAAATAAAGAACACATTTCCTGAATTTAGTGTTTACGTTTACCCAAAGGCCGGACATGCGTTTTTTAATCCAGAACAAGAAAACTATAACAAATCGGCGGCAGACCTCGCATGGGAAAGATCCAGAAAATTTTTAGACAAACTAGTTGCTCAAAAATAGTTGCTATTTTTGAGTGGTGTTAATCTTTTCATACTCATGAAAGAATTGAAAATTGAAAACAAATAAAAACAGTGAAACTAAAATAACCAAAATAGAAGTCAAAAATTTTGAAAAAAATGGGGTTATTTGTTTAAGAAAAATAATTGATAAAAATTAGCTTGAAGAAATAAAATTAGCCATTGAAAGAGATTATGAAAATCCCGGGCCTTTTTTTCATAATTACGATGGTGGAGGTGGTCGTTTCCACGCTAGCTCAAGACATTGGACTACCCTTAAAGAGTTTCGTCGATATGTTTTCCATTCACCATTACCAAAAATTGCATCAGTTTTATTGAAATCAAACAAAATAAATCTGTTATATGATAAAATTTTACAAAAGAGCCCAAAACCCCTACTCCCACTGCTTGGCACAATGACCATTCCGTTTGGCCAATTTCTGGAAGGTAAGTTATATCTTTTTGGTTAGCTCTTGATTTCGTCAACCAATCAAATGGAACAATGAATTTTGCTTTAAAATCACACAATGAAAGAAAAATTTATCAAGCCTCTAACCTCGCAAAGAGTTCAATTGCCTACGAACCAATAGCAGGGCTTGACCCATTCCCAGAAAATAAAATGGTTTTTAATAACTACAAAATTATTTCCTGGGACTTGGAACCTGGTGATATTCTCGCTTTTAATTCCTTCATTCTTCATAACGCTCCGGGAAACAATACAGAAAAATGCCAACGTCGGGCGTATAGCGTTCGATATCCTGGGGAAGATGTTGTTTACGATCCTAGGCCCTCAACTATGCTTGTACTCCAAAATAGTAAATTAACTGCCGGACAAGTTCTTGATAGCAAAATGTTTCCTATTGTTTGGCCAAATTAAAAACAAAAATACCTCCCTTACTTGACGTTGAAAAAAGGAAAGTGTCAAAATATCAAAACAGGAGAAAATTTAGGTCTAAGTTTCTAAGTAAAATAACAAACAAGGAAGCTTTGCCCCTAAATCAAATTTTGAAATTTTAAGGTTATTTTTATTAAAAGTTTTATGAATTGTTAATGCAATGAATTCAGAGGCCAGAAACCCTCTACCAAATTGGATAGGAATTCCAACAAACACCTGTGCACTATTTGCAGGAATTTTAATTATTTTCATGATGATCCATGTTGCAGTAGATGTTTTTTGTAGAATCGTCCTCAATGCTCCTCTCTATGGAACTCTTGAAATTGTAGCTGGATACTACATGGTTGCGGTGGTTTTCCTTCCTTTAGCTTATGTCAGTGGGGGAGAAGGACACATCTTTATAGAATTATTTACAAGCAAATTACCTCCACGTGTAACTGCATGTCTGGATGCTTTCACCGGACTTTTAACCCTACTCTATGTGGTTTTATTGGCTTGGCAATCTGGTATGGAGGCAATCTGGCAAACAGAAGGAAGAGAAAAGTGGGAAACCGCAGACGATTTTATCACCATTTGGCCAAGTCGTTGGTTAATACCAGTCGGTTGTGCGCTGATGGCCCTATATTTTTGTCGTGTAATTAAAGAACAAACTAAAAAAAGTTTAAACAAGTGATTAATAATTTTATAACGCCAGAAACCAAGATTTGTTCCTAGGATGAGCTCCTTAGCAATCGGTTTCACAGGAATTGGTATTGTAATCATTTTGATTGCGCTTCGAGTACCTATAGGGGCGGCTTTAGGTTTAACCGCCTTTTTCGGTGTGGCAATCATTAGAAATATTGACGTAGCCTTTACTCTTCTTAGAACGACCCCGTTCGAATTTGCCGCCCATTGGTCTTTATCAGCTATTCCAATGTTTCTCTTAATGGGTGCTGTAGCCTACTACTCAGGAGTAAGTTCTGCATTAT
>JAYZBC010000032.1:0-33659 GCA_036339375.1 Pseudomonadota bacterium
TCCGAGCAAGGCGCAGACATCTGTGACGAACGCCGTTATACCGCCAGTTGAGAAGTCAAAAGCACCTGTTCCTCCAAAGGAACGATCGGTGACAAAGTTTTCACCGATAAAAACCGTTACATCAGCAAGTTTGGGAAAGACTATGGATCAGGTTTTAAAACCCAAGTTGCAAAACAAAACAAAATTTGGGAATACGTCTGCAACGGTCCCCACTCAAACCGGAATTCCCGAACCAAGAATTTTTCCTCCGCGCTATGCGCCACCGGGAAGTGGTAACGCCTTACCCAAGTATCCTAGGTTAGCCCGTCGACGGGGTCTGGAGGGTAGGCTGATGCTCCGTGTTTTTGTGAGTCCTGAAGGGAAAACAGAAAATATAAAAGTAATTAAAACCAGTGGACACTTACTTTTGGATCAGGCTGCTCAAAATGCTGTTAAACTTTGGAAGTTTGAGCCTGCCCATCGCGCCGGTGTTCCAGTTTCCGGTTTCGTAAATGTACCCGTAATATTCAAATTTAAAAATTAAAACAGTTTCAGGCACGTGGCTGGATGGTATTGGCCTTGCAATTTTATTGCCGTAAGACCGGCTGTTATTCCCTTTAAAGATAAATTTTACGTATTTACTAGTGACTCATGAAAAAGGCGTTCCGAAGGAAAAATTTCTTCTATTAATCTCTGGTTGTATGAGTATTTAATAAACTGGTCTAAGTTTTTTTTGTTATCTGTAAAACCCTTGGTCCAAGGGTCAGACCCTAGAAATTGTTTTTGTTCCTCAAAAGCATTTCTTGACCACGCTAATAACGCATAGTTGGAATCCTCGTAAAAACTGTAGGCTAATGCTACGGCCTCATTGTACATATTGAAAATAGCGAGTGGAAGGTCTGGCCTTGAATCTGCTAGCGCACGTTTCATGGTCATTAGGTGCATAATGGGAAAATATCCATGTTTTTTGAAGTATTGGATATCTTCTTGAACCGGGTTGGTATAGAGACGGCGATAATTTTTTGGGTTTTCTAGCATTGATTTTCGGGGTTGCGGGGAAATAAGGGCGTCAATTTCCCCTTCCATCAACATGGTTCCTATGTCTTTTTCGGGCTGTATTATTTGGACAGAAACATCGCTCCCAAGGTTGATGGGAATTATTTCATCCCTCATACAATACCAATTTATGCTTTCCCAATCGACGTTATGGTCAATTTTAAGGTCACCCTTGGCGAGAACAGAAAGTGTTGTCTGAAATGAATGAATGCCAACGTTCCTACCGATAAGATCACGAGCGTTTTTGATTCCCGCTTTTGGGTTCACGTAAATCTGTCCCGGACTAAAAAATCGACGGGGAAAAACGGGTATTCCAACAATTGGGTGTTTTGGATCACGCGCTATTGCCATAACGTAAGAAGAAAGGCCCATTTCACCTATATCAAACTCCAGATCATTGATAAGGCGTGCGTGTCGGTCACTTCCATCGCGGTATGGAAGACTTTCCCCGATTTCCAGTGGTTTTAAAGTTATGCCTTCCGGTAGTTTGATTGTGCCATTAAAAAACGGTACGTGGCGATCGTATCTGTTTAGCGCGATGGTGAGTTCCATACCTATAATCTCTCGTGTAACTTCCTAATAATTTGTTTATATAGGACGCTGCCCTGTGTCACTAGGGAGAGAGCTCTACATTTTTAATTTTAACTTGTTTTGATTCAATGCTGTGACCCTTATTTTAGAAATTGCTGGAATTATCGCGCCGCTATTTTTTATCGCGGGCATCGGGTATGTTTGGGGCCGTTTGGGTCGTTCTTTTGATACAACAATGGTCGGAATGTTGACCCTTAATTTTGGAGTCCCGGCTTTAATCTTTTCAACACTGACGCAGCTAGAAATTTCTTTAACAGTGTTCGGTGAAATTATCGGTATTTTTGCGATTTTCATGGTCGCCAATTTAGCGTTGGGCGCTATTTTGTTAAGGGCATTTAGCCTAGAAATTCCCGCATTTTTGCCGGCTCTAGCTTTTCCAAATAACGGGAATTTAGGGTTGCCTTTATGCCTTTTTGCTTTTGGTAGCACCGGACTTGCTTTGGGGATTAGTGTGTTTGTAATCATGTCTAGTGCAAACATTATAATGGGTTTTGCATTTGCGTCTGGGAAGTGGTCTTTTAAGTCAGCGTTTAGGACTCCTCATTTGTGGGTTATTGGCTTGGCTCTTTTTTTTGTTTTTCTCGATGAAACCCCGCCAAAGTGGTTGGCTAACACAGCAGAGTTAATTGGGTCAATGTCTATCCCGTTGATGTTAATTGCCCTCGGTGTTTCTCTTTCAAGGCTGGAGATTGTTAACTTGAAGCAGAGTTTTTGGTTGGGTTTCGCGCGAATTTCTATTGGTTTTTGTCTAGGTATTTTTCTTTCCGCTGTTTTCGACTTACAAGGCGCAGTTCGTGGTGTTTTAATTCTGCAATGTACGATGCCACCTGCTGTTATGAATTATATTTTAGCTGCTAGATTTGACCGTGAACCGAGTGCCGTTGCTGGGATAGTTGTTGCATCAACTTTGATGTCCTTTTTTACACTACCCCTTTTGATGTTAGTTGTGTTATCGGGGTAACGGTGAGGAGGAAATTTGTCCGAGTTAGCTGAAATTTTCGCCCCAGTTTTTCTTTGTATTGTCTTTGGCTTTCTCTGGCGCCAATCAAGCCGTTTGTTTGATATGACTCTGGTTTCCACCTTGATATACAAAATAGCCATCCCCTGTTTGGTCATAGCAGTTTTTAGCAAAGTAAGACCTCCAACTTCTTTATTGGTTGATGCCGTCGTTGTGATGACGGGAGTATACGTTTTAACGGCGGGTTTTGTACTTGGCACCCTGCGGTTCTTTCGGGGGGCATTTCGAAGTTATTTGCCACTCATGACTTCGCCGCTAGTCAACGCTATTGGCCTCCCTTTATCATTTTTAGCTTTAGGTGAATTAGGTTTAGCTATTGCTCTAGTGTTTTTTGTTTTCAGTACTTTTTGCACATTAATCATTTCAGCAGTTTTGGAGCCAAAACAAACTCGTTTATTTATCTTTTTGGGTGAGCCAATATTCTGGGCTTTTATAGCGGGGTGTTTTTTGATTTGGTTAGATTTTGGTATGCCTAGTTGGGCACATGATACCATGAAATTGTTAGGTGGCATGGCGTTCTCACTGCTTCTAATTTATGCGGGATACTCTTTAGGAAAATTCCATCTAACCTGGTCTGCGGGTGAAATAACACTTTCTATTTACCGACTTTTAGTCGGTTTGCTAATTGGAATCATTATAGTAGAAGTTTTTAGGCTTACCGGCGTTGTACGTGCCGCAGCGGTGCTATATTGCGGCTTGCCTGTTGGGCTTTCACATTATCTTTTTAGGAACACGTTCAAGGAAGAGTTAACAGAGCCCACGAGTGTACCACTTATTTCAACGATCGTTTCTGCGGTAAGTCTTCCCCTACTGGTTGTTTATTTTGTATAAATTGGCGTTTGTAGGTTTTTAGTGTGCAACTGAGCCCCCATCCACACACAACACTTGGCCCGTAATAAAATCCGAATCTTTCGAAATAAGAAAAATGGCAGTGCCAACTAGATCTTCCGGTTCTTCGCCCCTTTGAATACACCGGCTTGCAATATTGGCATCAAAATGCTCAGTGGAAAACTGGCCCTCCGTCATCACAGCCTCGCTTTGTGTTAAACCGGGGGCAATTGAATTGATGCAGATATTGTCCTCGCCGACTTCGCGCGCCATAGCGCGGGTGAGTGCAATTATAGCCCCCTTGGAAGTCACGTAATGGAGTTGCATGGGTGTTCCCTTAAAGACGGTGCCAGAAGCAATATTGATTATTTTGCCATATTTTTGTTTTCTCATTATGGGCATTACCGCTTTAGAAACCTGCCAAACACCACGTATATTCACACGCATGACGGCATCAAATTCATCTTGGTCTATTTCCTCAAATCGGCGGCGGGCGATTTTCCCAAATAAGGCGGCGTTATTTATTAGCCCATCAACTCGGCCGTAAGTTTTTACGACCTCCGCTATCATTTCATTGATTTGAATGTCGTCGGTGACGTCCGCAACTATGCCCCGAGCCTCCCCTCCGGCAGCCTTGATTTCACTAACTAAAGGAGCTGGGTCAAGCACATCATTCACAATGACATTACAACCCTCAGCAGCGAGCCCTCGAGCATATGCCGCACCAATACCCTGTGCGGCCCCCGTTATAATTACCGTTATGTTGTCAAGCTGTCCCATAAGTTCATACTCCTTTTCTTTTGCTTGCATTCTTTAAATCATTACACATCTGGTCAACCCGGGCTGGGGGTTTTTTTGTTTAACCTCTCCCTGTATAAAATTATTGCATTTTTTCTGAGATTTGAGGGATGAATAAAAAATTTACCCGGTATGCCCTAATTTGGTTCCTTTTGATTGCTACGATTTACGTTGCGGATGGATTTGTTAGAGACATTTTTTTAACCGGAGACCAGCCGCGCTCCATCACCCCCAGAGGTTCACTCACTGAACTTGAAAAAAGTACCGTTACACTTTTTAAGGAAACCGCGCCTTCTGTTGTCTATATTTTTACTAAAGGAAATAAAGTTTTAGGGAGTGGTGCGGGATCCGGCTTTATTTGGGATCGCGCTGGACACGTTGTGACGAACCATCACGTTGTAGCGGGAGCTACGAGTTTGGCTGTCCGTCTTGATACAGGCGAAGTTGTGAAAGCAAAACTGGTTGGTTCTACACCAGACTATGACTTAGCAGTAATCCGTCTCGTAGGAACCCGTGCCGGTCGTGAGCCCATACCTCTCGGAATGTCATCATCCCTCCGTGTTGGTCAGTCAGTATTTGCAATAGGTAACCCCTTCGGACTTAGCCGAACGCTTACCTCGGGTATTATCAGTGCACTGAACCGTCGGCTCCCTACAGCGAACAACCGGGAAGTTGCCGGAGTCATCCAAACTGACGCAGCAATAAATCCGGGTAATTCAGGAGGACCTTTGGTTGACTCGGCGGGTCGTCTCATTGGGGTAAACACCTCTATTCTTTCTGGATCAGGTTCATCAGCAGGTATTGGATTTGCTGTTCCGGTTGATATTGTAAATAAAGTTGTGCCCCAACTTATAAAAATTGGTCGTGTACCCAGACCCGGGATTGGAATTGCTGTTTTACCCGAAGAAGTAGCAGCACGTTTAGGGGTTTCCGGTTTGATAATAAGTGATGTATTGCCCGGGACTGCTTCAGCCAGAGTCGGACTGCGGGGTTTAGGTAATGGAAACAGGATAGGGGACATAATTACCCACGTTAATGGCAGCAGAATCAGAACCCTCGCAGAGTTTGCGGAAGCTTTAGATCAGGTCGGGATTGGCAATCGCGCGAACCTGACAATCAAACGTAATTCCGTGTCTCGGACTGTCTCTGTTCGGGTTATGGACATCTCTTAACATTTTTTTATATATTGATTTTCATTCCTCTTGGCTTAACAATTCAATTTTTGAACAAGGAGATGGGCAATGTTTCCACGTAATTTTTGGTATGTTGCTGCCTGGGACACTGAAATTCGGCGTCAGGAATTATTTCACCGTACGATTTGTAACGAGCCAATCGTTTTTTATCGGCGAGAGGACGGTTCACCGGTAGCCTTGGAAGATCGTTGTTGCCATCGGCACATGCCATTATCCCACGGAAAATTAAAAGGAGATACTGTAGAGTGTTTATACCATGGTTTAACTTACGACGCGTCAGGTGCTTGTATCCACATTCCAAGCCAAAATTTAATACCACCAGATGCTAAAATTAAAAGTTACCCGACTTTTGAAAAATACCACTGGATTTGGATTTGGATGGGAGACCCTAAACTTGCTGATCCTGGTCTTATTGAAGACTTTCATTGGCTTTCTGATCCCGATTGGCGGGCTAAAGGCGAAAAACTCGATCTGTCCGGTCACTACATGCTGTTAGTTGATAATTTGCTAGACCTTACCCACCTTCAATTTGTTCATCCCACGACACTTGGAACGGATGCCATTGCTGGCAATCCCATTAAAACTGAACGGGAAGGCAACTTAGTAAGGGTAACAAGATGGATCCTAGATAGTCCTGCTCCTCCATTTTTTCGAAAAGCCGGAGGATTTACTTCAGATGAGAAAATTGATCGTTGGCAAATTATAGAATTTACACCGCCAGCGTTTGTTCGCCTCGATGTAGGCGGGGCTCGTGCAGGGACCGGCGCTGTTGAGGGTAATAGACTGGAGGGCGTTTCAATGCGGAACCTTAACGCTATTACACCGGAAACAGATACGACGACCCATTATTTTTGGGCTCAAGCCCACAACTTCAGTATTAATGATCCAACTGTTACAGAAATGATTTACAGGCAGGTTCACACAGCATTTCTTGAAGATCTTGCTGTTATTGGGGCTCAACAAGACAATTTGCAACAATTCGGTGATGCCCTTCCGGGGTCAATAGATTTTAATCAGGATTCTGGAGGTATCCAGGCTCGGCGAATAGTGTCACAAATTCTAGAGAACGAGAAAAATTTACCAGCGTAAATAAAACAATCTTTATTTGCAGAATGGGGCTTGTTTAACAGAGATGGATAGACCAGAAACAAAAAACTGGGTGTTATTTTTGCACCCAGTTTTGATTTTAATGATTAACCCTTCATTACCGTCTGGCACCAAAAAGGTGTAACAACATAATAAAAAGGTTAATGAAATCTAGGTATAGGCGCAGGGCGCCAGAAATAGCCAGTTTTCCTGCTGTTTCCTCGTCGTAATAGTCAGCGTATTCATTTTTGATATTCTGGGTGTCATAAGCTGTCAGGCCCACAAAAACCAAAACACCAACTACGGAAATAAGAAAATGCATAGCGGAGCTTTGGAGAAAAATATTGACGAGGCTCGCGATAATGATCCCGATTAACCCCATCATGAGAAATGATCCAAACTTGGATAAGTCTTTTTTTGTGGTGTAACCGTAAAGACTCATTCCAGCAAATGTACCAGCCGTTATAAAGAAAACCCTCGCGATGCTCTCTCCCGTGAATGCTATAAAGATGGTTGCCATGGATACACCCATCAAACCCGCATAAATCCAAAAAGTTGTCTGGGCGGTTGAGAATTTCATGGAGTGTAATTTGGCACTCAAAAATAACACCATGCCAAGTGGTGCTAGCATCACTACCCATTTAAGCGGCGTGCCAAAAAGAGTGTAACCTATCTGCGTTAATCCTGTAATTTGACCCGCATCATTGAAATTTACAGACATTTGGGCCACGACAACCGCAATAATCCCAGTCAAAGCCAGACCGGATGCCATATAATTGTAAACGCGCAGCATATAGGCCCTGAGGCCTTCATCGTAAGCGGCACGTTCTCCTGCGGTACCCGTAAATTCTTTTTTGTTTGGTATTCCAAAAGCCATATCAATCCTCACAATTGGCGACTGCAATTTTTAACAAGTATGGGGATTCATTTACAAAAATCAAGGGAAACAGAGTGACAGAAAGAAATTGTTAAAAAATTAGTTTTAATCATTTCTGAGGAAGGTAGCTGGTTTTTGTTTAAGTATTCCCCAAGTTCCAATGACAGAACCAAAAATGATTAATATTCCGGACAATATAGCCGTCATTAAAATAATCTCGAAATTGGGGGTCCAGCTGGCTCCCATTAATTGTGTAATAATAGCCCAACCTGCGACCGAACCTAATATGGTTGAAAAACCTGAAATAAAAATTGTAAGAGATCCGTATTCCCATATCAGCGAAGTAAGCACGTCTCTCGGTCTAGCACCTAAGACTTTAAATAAAACGGCTTCATGCTTACGCCGATGTTGTCCACTTGCAATCGAACTGGCAAGAACCAAACCTCCCGCTAAAACGGTTACACCTGCAATTGTTTGGACAGCCGCTGCAATTTTGCTCATCAGTTTTGCAATGGAATTTAAAATTTCACGAACACTAATTGTGTTAATGTTTGTGAAATGTTCTGTAACTGCTCGTTGTACGTCGCTTTCTAGATCGGGATTAATTTTTATCGCTGCAATATAAGTTTGCGGCGCTGTTTCAATTACACCCGGGGAAAAGATCATAACAAAATTTACACGGAGTGTACGCCAATCAATCGCGCGCAAATTGGCAATCTTAGCTGTTAATGGACGCCCAAGGACATTGACGGTAATTGTATCACCGATGTCTATCCCCATTCCAGCTGCGGCACGTGCGTCAAAGGAAACCAACGGTGGACCATGATAATCATCGCTCCACCAATTACCCTTAACAATTTTTGCTGTCTCTGGTTTGGTTGCTGACCAGGTTAAACCACGATCACTTCGGAGAACCCAAGCGACACTTGGGGATGTCTTGATGTTGGAAGAAGAAATTTTGTTGATATGAGTTATTCTGCCCCTCAGGATAGGGACTCTGTCTATTTTTTTGATGTTTGTTAATTTGTGTATCACATTCTCAAATTCTGGTACTTGGGTAGGTTGTATGTCGACAAAGTAGAAACTTGGCGCCTTGTTCGGCATATTTCTTAACATCTGATTTTCCAAATTCCCTTGCACAGCGACTACTGCAATAAGGGTGGAAAGGCTTAGTCCTAAAGATAAGACGATGTTTGTTGTTTGGTTTCCCCTCCTATAAATGTTTTTTATTGCAAACCTGAGGCTAGTAAATTTTGTGTTGGCAGCATAAGGCGCAATTTTTACTATAAATTTTCCCGCTGAATAAAATACGCCAAAAGCCACTAACACCCCTGTAACGAACCAAGCAGCTATTTTTAAGTCTTGAGCGTTGGCCATCGCTAAAACCACTATAGCAGCAATGCAAAACCCTAATAAAAGGTGTGTTGTCCATCCTATTTTGGTTCTTACAGGGTTTGTTAAATCCCTAAAAAGATTTCCGGGAGAGATCACGCTTGCTCGTGCAAGCGGCCATAACGAGAAAATGGCTGCTACAAGGAGCCCGTAAATTCCTGCAAGGACAAGTGGTTTTGGATAAAGCTTAACTTCCAATGACACCGGGAAAAATTCGGCGAGTGTGGTGGCTAGGGTTGCGGGAAGAATAGCTCCAATTGCCAATCCTAAAAAAATACTAATTGCAGCTACCAAGGTGATTTCCGTTAACCAGACGGCAAAGACCTGTTTTCTTTTCGCTCCTAAACACTTTAGTGTTGCAATTATGTTGGTTTTTTTTGCTAAGTGCGCACGCACGCTATTACCAGCGCCTAAGCCGCCTATGAAAAGCGCGGTAAGCCCAACTAAAGTGATAAATTGGGTTATTCGGTTGATAAAGCGCTCTGTACTTGGGGCAGCGGCATTTCGGTCACGTACTCGCCAACCAGCGCTCGGAAAAGCTTTGGATAGACGGTTTTTAAAATCCTCTAAGTTGATCCTTTGGGGTAACTTTAAGCGATATTCGTAGTAAATTTGTGTTCCCGGCCTAACTAACCCAGTAGTGGAAAGGCTGTTGTCTGAGACTATAAAAGTTGGGCCCTGGGTTAGGGCGCGAAGGCTGTTATTTTGATCGGGTTTCGAGTAGACAAACGCTCTCACTCGGAATTGGGTATTACCAATTGATACGGTGTCATGAAGTTGGAGTTTTAATTTCTCCGCAATGCGTCGGTCTATTGCAGCACCCCAGGCGCCGTTATGGAATGAAAGGATTTCTCCTAAATCGGTGTTTGGTGTTAACTTTATTCTGCCAAATAATGGATACCTCTCATCGATAGCTTTCAAATTAACAAGAGTAAATAAACCCCCCTTTTTTTCACGCGCCATTGAACGCATAGATGAAACGCGCGAAATTTCGGCGTGTTTTCTGAGCCATTTTAGTTGAATTTTTGTAACGGGTCTGTGGCTTACCCGGATAGATATATCTCCCCCTAAAATTTTTCGACCGTCTGCGGCTATACCTGCAAGGATAGATTCAGAGAGAGATCCAATACCCGATATAGAGGCCACCCCCAGAATTACAGAGGCTATAAAAATTTTATAAGCCCCTAACCCGCCACGGATATCACGCATGGCGAGCCGAATTTCTAACGGCATTTTCATGGTATAGTTCTTTTTTGAATTTGCCCGTCAGAAATCTGAATTTCACGGTTGCATTTAGCGCCAATCATTACATCGTGTGTAATTAGAAATAAAGTAGTACCCTGTTGCTCCGCCAATTCAAAAAGAAAGTTAATAACAACTTCACTTGTTGCTGTGTCGAGATTTCCGGTGGGCTCATCGGCAAGTAGCAGTTTTGGTTTTGCAATGAAGGCCCTTGCAATGGCTACGCGCTGTTGTTCTCCGCCAGAAAGTTGTCCCGGGTAATGATTTATTCTTTTTGTCAAACCCACCGATTTTAGTGCTGTTTTTGCTTGAGAAAAGGCATCATCGCGTCCAGAAAATTCAAGTGGAAGGGCTACATTTTCAAGAGCTGACATAGTAGGAACAAGATGGAAGTTCTGAAAAACAATTCCGACATTTTCTCGCCGGAATTCTGAAAGTTCGTCCTCATCTAGGGTGTTTAACTTTACTCCATTGACACGGGCTAAACCGGAAGATGGTTTTTCCAATCCTGCGATTACCATTAACAAAGAAGTTTTTCCTGACCCTGATGGGCCAACAACACTTATTGTTTCTCCTGATGCTACACTCAGGTCAAGTTCTCTTAAAATGTTGACTGGCCCGGCGGGACCCTCCAGCGTAAGAGAAACTTTTTCTAATTTAATTATTGAGTTTTCAAATAATGGGTTAGGCAAGGGTAAAACCAATTGTTGAATATGAAATTTTCAAAGGCAAAATTATGATAAAGTTAGCATGTGACAGATATGTCCTATTTTTTTGGTTTTGCAAGACCTTTTGTCTTCTGACATTTATCTTCCTTTTCCTGGGCATGACCTTTTTAAAGGCGGATGCCAAAGATCGTTTCCGTTTGTTGGTGTTTGGAGACAGTTTGACAGCAGGTTTCGGTTTGTTACCTCAATATTCATTTCCTGCACGGCTTGAGGCTCGTTTAAAAACCCAAGGCTTTAATGTCAAAGTACTTAACGGGGGAGTTTCGGGTGACACAAGTGCAAGGGGTATGGCCCGATTGAGTTGGGCACTAAAAGAAAAGCCTCATTATGTAATTCTCGAGCTTGGAGCCAATGATGGTTTGAGGGGGCTTGATCCCGTTGCTATGCGTTCAAATTTAAACGCTATAATTATCAGGTTAAAAAGGGCAAATATACCGCTTTTGTTAACAGGGATGAAAGCTCCTCCAAATTTAGGAAGTAAATATATCCAAAAATTTAACCGAGTTTTCCCAGAGCTCGCTTTAAAGCATGGAATACTTTTTTATCCATTCTTTCTCCGAGGGGTAGCTGCTAAGCAAAAACTTAATCTAAGAGATGGAATTCATCCTAACAAAAAGGGTGTAGAGGTGATAGTTGACGGCATTATGCCATTTGTGGTCCGTTTATTATCCAAAAAACATTGAACATAAAATTATTTGTTTCCTAAGGGTATAAAATGACAAAAAGCTTTTCCGTGGCACATGCTGCTGGGGGTGATTGGAAAGAAATGACCGAAGCATGCCTTCTTAGTCTTGGTAAGCTTCATGAGGGAGTCAATTTGGGGTTCTTGTACGTTTCTGACTCTTTGGATGAAGATGTAAGGATGATACTCAAACGCCTTCGTGAGGCTACGCGCGTTCATAACTGGGTGGGTACGATTGGTTTTGGTGTCTGCGTGGCTGGCTCAGAATTTTTTGATCTGCCAGCTATGGCGATTATGGTTGGTACTGTGCCGCGTGACAGTTTTTGTATTTTGCCCCCTATTTCGCCGGAAGACCGAGATTTACCAAATGATGTACTCGAATGGTCGCGGAAAAATAACCCCGTTTTAGGGGTAGTTCATGCTGATCCAAGGGTTCCTGGTTTGGAAAAGGTATTTTCACGTATCCAGGGTCAGACACACTGTTTTTTAGTTGGGGGTCTTACCGCATCCCGAGGAGCATTGGATCAGGTGGCAGATGAGGTAACTGATGGCGGGGTATCCGGGGTTTTGTTCGGCGGGGAAATTAGCGCTGTAACAGGTTTAACACAAGGCTGTTCGCCGATAGGACCCGTACACGACATAACACGCTGCAAAGACAACCTAGTTCTTTCAATTGATAATCGTCCAGCTTTTGAAGTGTTTGAGGAAGATATAGGGGAATTGTTGGCCCGTGACCTTAGTAAAGTTAATGGATACATCCATGCGGCAATGCCTATTAAGGGTTCCGATACTGGTGATTATTTGGTTAGGAATTTACTTGGTATTTATCCGGCAAAGGGATGGCTTGCAATTGGCGAGAGAGTGGCCGTTGGAGATAAATTAATTTTCGTTCGAAGGGACGGTACGAGCGCGATGGCTGACCTCAAGAGGATGGTCTCAGATGTGAAACGACGTGCGGAAACCACTCCAAAAGCTGCATTTTATTTTTCTTGTATAGCGCGGGGCCCCAATCTTTTTGGCAAGGGGTCAGTGGAACTCAGTACAATTTCGGAAGTGTTGGGCAAAGAAATTCCCTTAATTGGATTTTTTGCTAACGGCGAAATCTCAAACAGCCGTCTTTACGGTTACACTGGTGTCCTGTCGTTGCTCTTGTGATCCGTTTGTTTGTAGGGATAGCGCTACCCAAACCTCAAGGGGATAGGCTGGCATCACTTTGTATTGGTGTTAAGGGGGCAAGGTGGGTGGATCAACAAAACTTCCATATAACACTTCGCTTTATAGGTGATGTTCAAGAACCTGGGGTCGAAGAAATAATTGGAGAATTAACTAGAATTGATTGGCCACCCTTTTTTGTAACCTTAAGTGGCGTCGGTCATTTTGGATCGCGAAAAAAAGTCCGTGCTTTGTGGGCTGGGGTTCAATCTGATCCTCACCTATTTGACCTCCATTCTAAGATTGAAGCCGCACTTATCAAGTGTGATATAAAATCAGAAGGCAAACGCTTTATTCCACATGTTACATTAGCCCGGTTAAAGAATGTCCAGCCAAAATATACAAAAGACTGGATTTTGCGACATAACCTTTTTTGTGTTGACAAGTTTTTAGCGGAAGAAATTACCCTGTTTGAAAGCCACCGGACGAATGCTGGTTCAATTTATATACCTCTTTGTATATTTCCCGGCAGAGAGTTTAATGTATGATCGTGTATAAAAAAGGTTTGAAGTGTCTCTATACCGCCGGGTTTATTTCAATTTTGAGTGCTGAGTATTTTATGAAATTATTTATACAAATCTTTGAGGAGAAGGGTGCAAAACACTTATGAGCGAAACACTTAAATATTACATAGCCTTTAATAATGGGTTGAAAGTAATGCGTGGCAAAGAGGCGGCTTTTACTGAGGTAGGGGAATTTTTCCACGGCAAGACTTTGGAACATTTGATGGGTTGCCACCAAAACCCCGAAATTGTGTTTGCCGCGGTGGCGTTTGATGGCGGATACCGGACCGAAGACGGGGGGAGAAGCTGGCAAAAAGTACTTGAAGGTGATGTACGTACATTCACGGTTGATCCTCATGATGAGCGTGTGGTTTACGCTGGGATTGGCCCAATTCGCTTACTTCGTAGCGAGGACAAAGGAATTTCTTGGGAGCCTTTGGATAATTTTCTGAATTTGCCAGAAAAAGTAAAACAACAATGGAGTGTACCGCCTGACTATCGCAATGTAGTGCCACCGCATGTTAGGCACATTTTTATACATCCTGATGATCAAAATCTGATTTATGTAGCCCTTGAACATGGTGGAATCCTTTTGAGCCGGGATCGCGGTCAAAGCTGGGAGGACGTAAGTGCTGGGATAGATTATCTTGATATGCATATGCTTAAAAATCTCCCAGGCGACAAAGACCACTATTTTGTTTCCTCCGCTCGAGGATTTTTTAAAACGGAAAACGGAGGTCAAAAATGGCAACGCGTCGAGACGGGAATGCCTTGGGCTTATACTGAATATTATAGCTATTCTCATGAGTGGCTTTTTTGTAATAATGGTTCTTTGCGTATGGTTCTTGGTGGCGCTAAGGGATCCCCTGGTATTTGGCGCCGAGAAAATATTAAACCAGGTGGTCACATTCTTATCAGCGACGATAAAGGCTTAAACTGGCATTCAGTGTCGAACCTACCCGATAATATGCCTTGGGTCCCCTGGGTTTTGCTTCATCATCCAACGGAGCCAAAAACAATTTTTGCGGGTATGGGGGACGGTGCGCGCGGTTTTGGGTTTGATCCAAATGAAAGAGGCGAAGGGGGTTTTTATACCTCTTCTGACCAAGGCGATACCTGGGAATGTGTTTTATCCGGTTTGCCATCTGTTCTTACAGCATGGGTGACTGCCAGTTAAATTTTTTTCCTTTAATTTTGTTTATAGTTTTAAAATCATTCATTTACTTTATGTATGAAGGTAAGAGATGGAATTTATGGACGATGCATTTCATAAACTCCTGAGAAACGTAAAACAATGCACACACTGCCGGTTACATCTCCCAGACGGTTCACACCCAGTCGTTGTAGCTACAAAAAGTGCTCGCGTAGCAATTATTGGTCAGGCCCCTGGTAAAAAAGTGAACGTCTCAGGAATACCTTGGGATGATGCGAGTGGAAAAAGATTGCGTAGTTGGCTCAAACTTGACCCAAATCAATTTTACGATTCTTCCCAAATTGCAATGATTCCCATGGGTTTTTGTTTTCCGGGAATAAACCCTCGAGGTGGAGATAATCCACCGCGCCCCGAGTGTGCACCTCTTTGGCATTCTAAAATCTTAGATGCTCTTACTAAAATTGAATTAACTCTCCTTGTAGGACGATACTCACAGCGTTATTACTTGGCTGAAAGCCAAACCATGACACAAATAATTCGTGATTTTAGAAAATACCGGCCAAAATTTTTTCCCTTACCGCATCCAAGCTGGCGAACGATAGGATGGGAAAAGAACAATCCTTGGTTTATTAGGGATGTCATTCCCGAACTCAGAAAGGTCGTTCACCGTATTTTAAACGGGAACCGTGTCTGATGGGTTGGATAAAAAGAGCGATAGTTGTTTTTGAAAACTTGCCATCATCTTCTCGTGGTATTTTTTGGATGATTTTTGCTACTGGTTTTTATGCTTTGACCTACGCAGTTGTAAGATATCTTTCTAATGATTTTGGTATTTTACAGCTTGTTTTTTTCCGTTCCATTATTGGTGTGGTTCTTATGTTGCCGTGGTTAATCAACTCAGGAATTGGTGTTCTTAAGACACAGCACTTTACATCCTACAGTATACGGTCTCTTTTAAATTACGGCGGGATGGTACTGCTAGTATTTGCACTTGCCAACATGCAGTTGCAGGATGTGACTGGTTTGATGTTTACAACACCCCTTTTTACAGTTTTATTTTTTGTACTTTTTCTTGGCGAGAAAGCCGGTCTGTATCGGTGGATAGCTCTCTTAATCGGTTTTCTGGGAACATTGATTATAATTCGCCCGGGCTTCCAGGAAGTCACCTGGGTAGCTCTAGGCGTATTAGGAACGAGTTGCGCCTACGCACTTGTTAACGTTTCAACTAAAACGCTTGCCCGGACGGACTCAGCCAACAAAATTGTTTATTATGATTTTATTCTTATGTCTTTAATTGGCCTTGTCCCTGCAATATATTTTTGGCACGGGATAAAAATTGAGCATGTTTTATGGATAGCTGCAGTCGGGATTTTTAGCTCTTTAGCCCGTCAGTGTGTCATACGTGCACTCACGAATGGAGAGGCATCGATTGTGATGCCATTTAATTTTTTAAAACTACCATTCACCGTTTGCTTGGGTTTTGTTTTCTTTGCTGAACACCCAGATCTTTGGACGGGTGTTGGAGCTTTAGTCATTTTTGTGAGTAATTACTATATTGTGCGTCGCGAGGCTATTTTCAAACCAATTGAAGCCAGCAAAACCACTCCTCCGATTTGAGGACTACGAAAAATGTAAGATTGAAATTTGTTAGCCGCTATCTGGTTTTTTTGGGGAAACTGTTTCCTGTCTCACAATATAAAGTGTTGCTGCAATAATTACCCCAGCGCCTAACCCGGTCCATAAATCTGGAATTTCTCCAAAGACCATATAGCCTAATATTCCTGCATAAATGAGTCTGACATATTCCATTGGACCAACTGTATTCGCTTCGCCCACGGAAAACGCTCTAATAAAACCAGTCATTCCTATAGTTGTTAATATTCCTATACCTATCAGAAGAAACCACTCACTGCCTACAGGCAACTTCCAAAGCCAAACTGCTGGAGCCGAAAAAATGGCAACGCCACCTAAATGGTAGTAGAAAAGAATTCTATTTGGAGGTTCTGTTGTAGACATCAGTCTAATTAGAACGTTTGTAAATGCAAAGGTACACGCGCTCATTACAGCTATCACCGCAACCGGATCGAAGCCTGCATGTCCCGGTCTCACCATAATAAGAACCCCAACAAAACCGATGGCGGTTGCGACCCATCGTTTGTAACTTACAAGTTCAGATAAAATGATGACTGATATGATTGTAGTGAATAACGGACGTGAAAAAGTAATAGCTGTTACATCCGCCAGAAACATATGAATTACAGCATAGAAAATTCCAATCTGTGCTGTACAAGCAAAAATCAGCCGGAGCAGGTGGATCCCTATCCGCTTTGTTTTTAGGCCAGAGACACCCATCCGGAAAAATACTGGAGATAAAATGATTAAACCAATTGAATACCGGCAAAATGCTAATTCTAAAGGGCTGAATTTTCTGCCCAGTAGTTTAATGAGGACATCGTTTAGCGCAAACGCGATAGTGCCCAAAGTAATCCACAATATCCCTCTGAGATTCCCTGATAACCCATTCCAGCGATTAGAAACCATGTGAAAGAAATAGTTCACTGTGACCCATTATATTTTGCCTTATTTTTGGCTTCATCACGCGCAATATAAATAGCACTGGCAATAATTAATATGGCGCCTACCCCCGTCCATAAGGACGGAATTTCACTAAATACAAAGTAACCAAAAATGGCTGCATAAATGAGACGAACATATTCTATGGGTCCGACCGCATTGGCCTCTCCGATAGAAAAAGCCCGAACAAAACAAGTCATGCCAATTGTAGTTAGGACAGCAACAGAAATGAGCAAAACCCACTCTATGCCAATTGGTGTTTGCCAAACAAAAATAGCTGGGCCAGTGAATACTATAATTCCGCCAATATGGTAGTAAAACAAGATACGGTTTGGAGGTTCCGTTCTAGATAGGACCCGAATTAAAACATTTGCGATTGCAAATGTAAGGGCTGCTGCGACGCCCACCAACGCTATGAGATTCATTGATCCATCTCCGGGGCGGACCATAATAATTACACCCAAAAAACCAATAGCAGTAGCAGACCAACGACGTTTGCTTACAATTTCCGAAACTAAAAATACCGCAATTATCGTTGTGAAAAGGGGTTTGGAAAAGAAGATAGCTGTTGCATCCGCTAAAGGTATATTAATCACGGTAATAAAAATTCCCACTTGGGCGAGCATCGCAAGTAACATTCTTATAATATGGAGACCAATTTTTTTGGTTTTAAGGTTTTCTAAACCCATTTTTAAAAAAATTGGTGTTAGGATTATCATTCCTATTCCATACCTAAATAAAGCGAGTTCCATTGGGTCAAACTTCCGCCCGAGAAGTTTTACAATTACGTCCGTGATAGAAAATAAAAATGCGCCAATGCTGAGCCAAACAATTCCACGAATATTGCCACTAAGTTTTACCCAATTTTTAGAAAAACGCTCTGCTTTTTGGAGAAACTCAACCAATTTTGTATCAATCCAGATTGTTATTTTGTTGTGCGTGTTTGGTAATGCCGTACAACTGGGAGGGATACAACCTTAAGCCTAATTTAAAACAAAGTTTTTTTTCTTTTCACCTATGCTCTATATTTACAAAATGGGTAGGCTAGTGTGGTGTAGAATTTGTAGCTGGTACCACGGAAGAGCTTTCTGTTTTAATAAAGGCTTAGACACTTGCTGCAAATTTTGACGATATAGGCATTAAGAAACTGTTTTTAGTTAAAGCGGGGAAGTGGTTTGAAGCCAGCTTCATTTAAATATTTTTATCCGAAAGACTTGCCCGAAGTATTTTCGCTTTTGGAAAAATATGGATCCAGGGCTCGTTTACTTGCTGGTGGACAAAGCCTTGTACCTCTGATGAATTTTCGGTTGAGCCGCCCGGACTTCTTAGTAGACCTTAACGGGATATCTGAGCTCTCTTTTATTCGTAATAAATCTTCAAATATTGAAATCGGAGCAATGACCCGAGCACGCGCTATAGAGGGTGATCATCTTATTGGGCTGCATGTTCCAATGTTGCGTATAGCCACAACTCAAATAGCCCACCTTCCCATTAGGAGCCGTGGAACAATTGGTGGTAGTCTGGCAAATGCGGATCCAGCTGCTGAATATCCGGCGGTTGCCCTTGCCCTAAACATGGATTTGGTAGTGCAAAGCGTAGGTGGTGAAAGGCGTATTGCAGCGAAAGACTTTTTTTTGGATAGTTTAACAACAGCTCTGGCACCTAATGAATTACTTACGAAAATTATTGTTCCAAAAATCCCTAAAGGAAGCGGATTTGCCTTAATTGAAATTGCACGTCGCCGGGGTGACTTTGCTATTGCAGGGGTGGCTACACAGCTGACCTTGTCGGGGAAAAATGTTAAAACAGTGAGTTTGGCCTTTTTTGGGGTAGGCCCTGTTCCAACGAGACTTGTCGCAGCTGAAAGAGTAATTTTGCGTGATGGCATTAACGACAAAGCTATCAAAGCAGCAGCTTCCGCTGTGGAAGATGAAATTGATCCAATTGGCGATCTTCATGCTACCGCAGAATATAGAAGACGCTTGGCAGGAGTCATCTGCAAGCGTGCATTAAAACAAGCAGTTTCAAATGCCCGGAATGCGTAATGAAACAAAAAACAAAAATTACACTACAAGTTAACAGCGAAATGAGAACTAGTGAAGCTGAGCCTCGAATGCTGTTGTCGGATTTTTTGCGGGATGTTTTGGATTATACTGGAACACATGTTGGCTGTGAACACGGCATTTGTGGTGCTTGTACGGTGCTTGTAAACGGTGAGGCAGTGCGTTCTTGCTTGATGTTTGCGGTTCAGGCAGAGGGACAGAAAATTGAAACTGTGGAAAGTCTTTCAAAAGGAAATTCCCTGCACCCTTTGCAAGAGTTGTTCTCAAAGCATCGTGCACTGCAGTGCGGGTTTTGTACGCCCGGTATGCTATTGACCGCTATTGATTTGGTTCAAAATAATCCTGCAATCACCAAGGAGGAGATTCAAAACGGCATGTCGGCGGTACTTTGTCGGTGCACAGGTTACGAAGGCATAATCACGGCTGTTACAGAGTATGCCAACGGATTGAAGTCAAAAGGTATGGAAAAGTCACCACAAAATGGTTGAAATTGGGTCAAAATATATCGGAAGGTCAGTCGCTCGCCGGGAGGATAAACGCTTACTGCGGGGTGAGGGCACGTTTGTAGGTGACATGAAGATTCAGGGTATGCTCCATGTCGGCATTGCAAGAAGCCAATTGCCGCATGCCTACATCAAAAGTGTTGATTTATCTGCAGCAAGCGCTTTGGATGGCGTACACATTGCTCTTTCAGGAGAAGATCTGAAGCATGAATTGCCTCCCATCAACGGCATGCAGGTTTCAGCGCCCAAAGGGTGGCGAGATGGCATGGAGCCCAGTATAGACATTCCGGACCAAATTCTTCTTCCTCATGACAAAGTGCGCTATGTTGGGGAACCTTACGCCCTTGTTGTAGCGGATAATCGTTATTCCGCTGAAGACGCAATTGAACTAATTGATGCAAAATTTGACCCGTTACAACCAATCGATAATGCTCAGACAGCTTTGAATAGTAATGCCGACCTAATTCACGAAACTTTGGGTCAAAATATTGCAGCAACGCTTCATGCAAAAAAAGGTGAAGGAGCGGCTGCAATCGAAAGAGCCAAAAATAGGTTGAAAAGAAAATTCTTCCACCACCGTTACGCAGGAATGCCGTTGGAATGCAGGGGCGTTTTGGCTGATTATGACAGTAGAACCAAATCTCTTACGGTTTGGTCGTCGACGCAGGTTGTTCATTGGGTGAGGCGGGAAATCTCCGCTGCATTGAAAATGCCTGAAGAACGAATTCGCGTAATAGCTCCCGACGTGGGAGGCGGTTTTGGGGTTAAGGGCCATGTTTACCCGGAAGATATTCTTATCGCCTATCTTTCCAAGCGTTTGTGCCGCCCAATTAAGTGGCTTGAAGATCGTCACGAACATTTCCTAAACTCCGCTCATTCCCGTGATAATCATTTCGATGTTGAAGTTGGTTTCGAGAATGATGGTCGAATTGTAGCGTTAAAAAACTCCTTTTTAATAGATTCCGGGGCCTATTCCCCGGTGGGAGCCGCCATTGCGGGCAATTCAATCGTTCATACACTTGGTCCCTACGATATTGAACATTATGAGGCCTTTTGCAAACTAATGCTAACTAACCGAACACCCAATGCCCCATATAGGGGCGCAGGAAGACCGGAGGTAGCCTTTGTTATGGAAAGGGTTATTGACTTGGTTGCGAATGAACTTGACTTAGAGCCCGCAGAAGTTCGGTTAAAAAACATGATACAACCAGAACAAATGCCGTATAACGTGGGTCTGCCTTATCGTGACGGCGTCATAATAGAATATGATGGCGGCGATTATCCGAAAGCGCTCCGCATGGCTCTGGAAGATTTAGGGGGCCTTAAAAATTTTCGTTCGCGTCAAAAACAAGCCCTGGAAAAAGGTAGTTATTTGGGTCTTGGTATTGGTTGCTATGTAGAAGGGACTGGCATTGGTCCTTTTGAAGGCGCGACGGTTAAAATCGATTCAAGTGGTAAAATTTTTGTGAATACTGGGGCCTGTCCACAGGGTCAGGGTCACGAGACAACTTTTGCACAAGTGGCTGCTGACTTATGGGGGGTACCCATCGAAGATGTCTTTGTCACCTTAGCAGACACTTCACAAGTTACGATGGGGTATGGAACGATTGCTAGCCGTAGTGCGGTAACAGCCTCTGGTGCCATTCAAAGATCAAGTGCAAAACTCCAAGACAAGGTTTTAAAAATTGTTGCAAATGTGCTGGAAGTACCGGAAGCGGACCTTGAATTTCGTGATGGAAAAGTTTCCGTCAAAGGTGTAGCTGAGCTTTCAATGACAATAAAGGAAGTCGCAAAGGCCTCCCAACCAGGCTGGAACCATCAACGGCCTGAAGGTGTTGAAGCGGGTCTAGAAGAGACAGCCTATTACGAGCCTCCCACTGTTACGTGGGCTTACGCAGCAAATGCTGCGATAGTTGAAGTAGATATCTCTACAGGGGAAATAAAAATTGAACGTTACGTGGAAGTTCACGACGCTGGTAACTTGATTAACCCTGCCATTGCCGACGGGCAGGTAAAAGGAGGTTTGGTACAAGGGATTGGTGGCGGCTTAATGGAAGAGCTTTGCTACGACGAACACGGACAATTAATAACAGGTAGCCTTATGGATTATCTGATTCCAACGGCATCAGACGTACCCCCAATAAAAGTAATTCACCTTGAAACACCATCAACACGCAATGTTTTTGGTTTTAAAGGCCTAGGAGAGGGTGGCGCTATTGCTCCACCGGTAGTGATTGCAAATGCGGTATGCGACGCTCTTAAGCCTTTTAAAATTGAACTCAACAACACACCGGTTAGGTGTCAGGAAATCTTACGGTTAGTGGATAATAGTTCCTTTAATACAACCAATAGATAGTGATTTTTGGGTATTTTTAGAAAGCCTTTGCGGCTGAAAAATTCCACAATTTAGCTAGATGGGCCAAAAGGTTTGTCTCCCCTTGTGGATGTCCGGTGGATCAGTCGTATGTCATCCCCGGAATACCCTCCACAAGCCCGATGATTAATACTGCGGTTGTCCCACATCACCAAATCTCCAAGTTGCCATTTATGCCGATAGGTGTGTTCAGATTTTATTTGATGTTGGAAAAGATAATCGAGTAATGGCTGGGCGTCGCTGTTTTCCATTTGGTCTATTGCAATGGTAAACCGAGGAGACACGTAGAGGGATTTTTGACCGGAAACTGGGTGAATTCTGACAATGGGATGGGTGACGTCTTTAACTTGTGTTTGGGCATCGTAATAGGCTTTGCCTCCCGGACGAGTGACCTCAACCCTTGAATTTCGAAGCTTATTTGCGGTGTGTACTCCGTTTAGGTTCTGAATTTTCTTTTTGATCTTTTCGGGCAGGGCATTATAGGCTGAACAAAGATTAGAAAACTCGGTGTCACCCCCCTTACTTGGGAGTTTTAGAGCGTACAAAAAAGTGGCTAGACCGGTTTCTTCTTGATAGGAAAGATCGGAATGCCAAAAATCTCCTGCAGACAGGACCCCGATATATTTTCCTTTAACTTTCTCATTGGATAAAATTACAACTTCAGGAAATTCCGGAACTCGGTGTTCCTCAGTATATAATTTTTCAACCAAACCAAAATGTTTGCTGAAGGCAATTTGTTGGTCTGGAAACATTTTTTGTTCATGAAAAATTAGTACTTGATAGGTAACAAAAGCGTCTTGGAGCTTTAAAATTGTTTTTTGCGTCAAATTCTTCCTGAGATCTAAACCGTAAATTTTTGCGCCCAAAGGCCCCGAGAGTTTTTCAATTTCCATCCGCTATGTCCGGAGTTTTCATTTTAATTTAACCTGCTTCCAAAAACCCTAGCAGCCATGGTACCGTTTGTATAATAAAATTCTTTTTTGGGGATCTTAACCTATGTCTATCACCGTCCACCCGATGTCAGATGCTTGTGGAGCCGAAATTAAAGGTGTTGACCTCCGGCAACCACTCGAGGCTCAAACGGTTAGGGAAATTGAACAAGCTTTTCACGACAATGTTGTGGTTGTTTTTCGAGACCAAGATATTACTGAAAATGAACAAATGGATTTTGCCAATTCTCTAGGCGGTCTCGGTGAGCGCCAGCGTTCTCCTAATGGGTCAACGCCGGGTGGCAGTTATGACACGCCTTTCATGTTTGTGACTAACATCAAAGACAAAAAAGGGGTGCCTATTGGGGCGTTTGGTGATGGAGAGATGTGGTTTCACCACGATACCAGTTACTATGAAAATCCTCATAAAGCCACATTATTGTATTCCATTACATTGCCAAGTTGGGGAGGAAATACCTGTTTTGCAAATATGTATAAGGCCTATGAAAATGTACCTGACGCACTAAAGGAGAAGCTCAGGGACAGCAAAGTTTTGCAAATTCATGATTATAAGCGTCGGGAACGGATTGATGTTTATAATTCTGATATCTCGGGCATGCTGCAATTTTCGCAACCATTGTTTGTTAACCACCCGAAGACTGGAAGGAAGGCCCTTTATATTAGCCGCTTGATGTCTGCTAAAATAGAAGGCTTGGAAGAAGAAGAGAGTGAGGAAATTCTCGAACAGCTCTTTGAAATTTCCGAAGAGTCTTCAATCATTTTTGAACACGAGTGGAAACAAGGTGATTTAGTTTTGTGGGACAATTATGCTTCAATACATATGAGAAAAGATTTTCCACGCGAAGAATCCCGATTAATGCGCCGTTTAACTTTAAAAGGTTATGGGCCGCTGAATTAGGTTATTTCATTTTCTATCTTGAAGGGTTAACTGCTTTTCTCACCATGACAGTAAAGGACAATTAAGAAATGGATGAAACGGGAAAAATAAAATCCAAATTTTTAGTCAATAGGGCGAAGGATACACCGTTTAAGAGTGGCGGTTTACGTGTGTACCGGGAATATCGAGACTTTGGTTTGGCAGAGATTACAGAGGGAAAAATTCACTGCCAAATTGTTAAGACAACTAAACCATGCCCTAAGGGTGGCAGTGGGATGCACTATCATGACCTTGAATTTCAAATGGTATTTTGTCTCAAAGGTAAATCTAAAGTTTGGTTTGAAGGGGAAGGGGAGGTAAATTTCGAGGCCGGTGACGTATGGGTGCAACCGCCTTGTATTCGCCATAATGTTCTAAATTACTCTGATGATTATCAGGTAATGGAATTTACAATTCCAGCGGAATATGAAACCGTTCAGTTAGATGAATAGAATTTAAAAAATTTTCTGGGCCAAAATGGAATTATAAATTTCTATCCATCCGTTCTACCTTGGTGAGCTCTGGGAAAATTTTCCAACAAACAGCAGTAATTAAAAAACAACCCAAACCACCCAAAAGTACGGCAGGGACCGCACCAATCATTGCTGCCATTAAGCCGGCCCGAAATTCCCCAATCTCATTGGAAGCACCAGTAAACACTGCATCAACCGCACTGACTCTTCCCCGCATGTTATCAGGTGTCGCAATCTGTATTAATGTGTGACGGATGTAAACGCTTACCATATCTCCAACACCGATGATTACCATTGCAAGCAGTGATAACCAGTAGACCTGGGAGAGGCCAAACAAAATTGTTGCCGCTCCAAATACATAAATACTGATAAATAAAATTTTTCCAACAGCCCTATCGATGGTGATCTGAGTTAATAACAACGCAGTGGGCAAAGACCCGATTGCGATGGCACTTCTTAAAAACCCTGCACCGGAGGGTCCAACTTCCAAAATGTCTTTTGCAAAGACAGGCAAGAGTGCTGTGACACTGGCACATAAGACAACAAAAAGGTCCACGGTGATTGCGCCAAATACTATTTTTTTGTTGTAGACATATGAAAGTCCGGCAAGTAATACCCGTAAGCTGGTTGGTTCTTTGGAGAGTTTTTTTGTTTTGGTTTTTATCATACCAATCAAAAATGTGCCGATCGCAAGTCCTAACACTGAAAACCCGTATACATATTCTGGACCTAAAAGATAAACCATTCCCCCAATTGCGGGCCCCACCATTTGGGCTACTTTGTTTGTGCTCGTATGCCAAGCAACAGCATTAGGAAAGATTTCCGGTGGGACAAGATTTGGCACAAGTGAATTTGAAGCTGGTTGGTAGAATGCTCTTCCTGTCCCCAAAATTAAAAGGATACAAAATACGGGCCAGACGTCGCTTTTACTTCCCAAGGACCAAAGTAAAAATAAAACCGTGGAAAACAAAATAACACTGAAACAAATAGCCATTACTATTTTTCGGTCGAACAAGTCTGCGGTGTAGCCGGTAAAAAGAGAGAAACCTACCGCTGGTGCAAATGTAGCAAGACCGATATAGGCCAGGTTCATGACATCCCCGGTCACGTCATAAACTTGGTATGCTATTGCAACCAGAACCATGTGTAATGAAATCCAGCCAAACAATTTGCTGAAAAGCAAAAGTCGAATGTCAGAATAACGAAGGGCGGCTCTGCCAGATAAAGATGGTGTGTCTTTCTTAGGACTTTTCTGTGCCATGTAACTGGAATAAATTCCCCTTTAATTTTGAAAACGGAAAACCAAGTAAATACGTAGGCTTTTAAACACTCCCTTTTTAAATATTGTTTGTTAAGTTCCTTTAGGTATAGGGGGTGTTTAAAGATGCTCCTTTGGCTTTTCTTTTCCTGTCATCCATAAAACCCCATAGATGATTAGCAAACCACCTAACCAGGTAAATAAATCAGGAAACTCATTAAAGAGAATTAAACCCAAAAGCGCAGAAAATACCAATCTTGTGAAATCGAAAGGCAAAACGGCGGTAGCATCCGCAGCCGAGTAAGCACGTGTAAGACATCTCTGTGTTACGGTTCCGAATAACCCTGTTGATGCCAACAATATAAATTGCCAAAAGTTCGGTGTTTCCCATACAAAAAGAGCTGGGATAAAAGAACACGGAGTAAAAACTACCATTTGCCAGACAACGATTGTATCGGGATGTTCTGTACGAGCTAATGATTTAATTACGATTGTGAGGCCTGCCATTAAAACGGCTGAAATCAGAGCTAATAAAACGCCTAAATTAATTTCTGAAAAGCCAGGGCGTATAATTAAAAGGGCACCAACAAATCCTAAAGATGTTGCCGTCCACCTCCGCCCACTTGCAACCTCGTTTAAAATTATTATGGCACCAATGGAAGCGATGATTGGACGCGTTGCAATGATAGCTGCGACCTCGCCCAAGGGTGCTAAAGCTATGGCAGTAAATAATACGTAAATTACCAGGAGGCCAAGAAAACCTCTCACCATATGCATTCCTATACGTTTGGTATGAAGGCCTTTGAAGCCAACACCCATAAACCAGGGCAATAAAAATAGGGAACCAAAAAGACTTCGGAAAAAAACAATTTCAAACGTATGTATTTCACCTGCAAAGTTCCGAGCAATAGCTGCCATACATGACCAACTCGCAGTCGAACCCATCATCCAAAGCGCCCCCCGTACGGCATTTGTTGGCACAATTTTCATTTTTTTCTCGGAGCGGCCTGATTTAGTTTTTATTATTGTTATTTCGACGTTCTTCGTTGTGGGCCATAAATAGGGTCGATGCAAAAATTAAAGTACCACCAACCCAAACCCAAAGATCTGGGAATTCTGAAAATAATAACCAACCCATTATAGCTGCAAACGGAAGCCGCACATATTCAAACGGCAAAATTACAGTTACGTCAGCGGCTTTATAAGCGCGGGTCATTGCACGTTGGGTGGTTGCACCGGTTAAACCTAATAAAATTAAAAGGGCACACTGGGTTAAAGAGGGTGTTACCCAGACATGAATTGCCGGCCCGATGGTTACGACAGTGAAAATAATTGATTGCCACATGACTATTGTGTCAGCGGCTTCCGTTTGAGCAAGGGATTTCACTGCCATTGCTGTAACTACCATTGCGGCAACGCACAAAAGTGCAAGAATTTGCCCAAGCGAGATCGGGCTTACTCCAGGTCGGATTATTATATAAGCGCCTATAAGTCCGACGATAACGGCAATCCAACGATTTCCGCGCGCTGCTTCTCCCAGAAAAATAATGGCACAAATGGATGCCATTAAAGGGCGCGTAAATGTAATGGCTGCGACTTCTCCCATTGGGAGAAAAACCAAAGCACCGAACAACAAATATAGGGAAATTACACCCGAAAGTCCGCGTACAAGATGCATTCGCCATCTACCAGTCCTTAAATCACTAAATTTTCTATTCCAAAAAATCGGTATCATGAAAAAAAGTGCGAAGATGCTGCGAAAGAAGACGATTTCGAAGGTATGAATTTCGTCTTTCAAACCTCTGGCAATAGCCACCATTATGGACCAACAAATTGCCGATACTACCATCCACATCGCTCCTTCAACGGCAGCAGAGTGACGCCGCCGGACATAATGGACAAAATGATGAAGCACAGTGTTGAACTCAGTTTTGTAAAGATAAGATGGTAAAGTGTTTGATTTATACTTTTGTTTTTAAAGGAGATCTCGTTTTGTTTCTATCCTGACAATATAAACACCGGTTAAAAATATTACAGTCCCACCTACCCATGTCCACAAATCTATCAATTGATTAAAAAGGTAAAATCCAAAAATAGCTGCAATGACAAGTCTGGCAAACTCAAACGGCAAGACTACCGTGGCATCTGCCGAAGCATAAGCCCTGGCAGTACATCGCTGAAAAGCAGTGGCAAGTCCCCCTAATAAAATGAGCCATAAAATTTGCTCTGAGTTTGGAGTTTCCCATAAAAACAATGCTGGGATAAAGGAACCAATTGTCATGACTATCAGAGTATAAGCGACAATTCGATCTGGAGGCTCAGTCTTGGTCATTAATTTAACCGAAATGGTGGTAAAAGCACCCGCCCCCATTGCGCCTAGGGCATAAAGAATACCAAAATTCCATTCCCGAAAAACAGGTTGTATTATAAGCAACATACCCCCAAAACCAATAAAAATTGCAAGCCAACGTTGCGAATATATGGCTTCCCGAAGAATCAGGAGAGCCGCAATAGAAGCAAAAATTGGTTTGCTGTACATAATAGCTACCACATCCGCGACTGGTATGAGTGAGACTGCTGCAAAAACACAATAGAGACCGAGGAGCGTATTTATCCCTCTGGAAATAAGTAAAATTGGACGTTGAGTAACAAGGCCACTAATCCCAGCCCGAAAAATCCAGGGGGCTATAAAAAACAAACCGAAAACACACCGGAAAAATGTGATCATTGGGACCGACATTTCCTGGGTGAGATACTTGCCGATAGTGGTAAACGCCACGAGACAAAAGGACGCTAATAGCGTCCAAAACGCGCCAAGAATGACTGAAGGAGAAGGCTGCAATTATCCCGAGTTTTTTTCTTTGGGAAATAAAATTTAAATCAAAACTACAATTTATTCAACGAACTCATATGGCGGGTTGACGGATGGGAAACTAAAGGGCGTGATAGGAACTGGAGGATAAAAAATTGAACAAACCTCTCTGGCAACCAAGCAAAGAACGTATTAGTGACACCAATCTGATTAAGTTTATGGAAAAGGTTAAAGATCAGTGGGTGGTTGCTCTTGATGATTATGACACTCTCCATTCTTGGTCTGTGGCTGAGCCCGAGAAGTTTTGGCAAACCTTGTGGGATTTTGGAGAAGTTATTGGGAAGTGGCCCGGTGGTAAGGTGTTCCAGCATCGGAAGGACATGCCCGGCGCAGACTGGTTTCCTGGTTCTCAACTTAATTTTGCAGAAAATCTTTTGCGTCGTCGGGATGATGCGCCTGCAATAGTTTTTAAGGGTGAAACAAATATCAACCGAGTTATCAGTTTTGCTGATCTATACGCTCTTGTCTCCCAATTGGTAAAGGCCATGGAAAGAGCTGGAGTTGGACAGGGAGACAGGGTAGCCGGTTTTTTGCCTAATTTACCAGAAGCAATTGCGGCCATGTTGGCAACTGCTGCTCTCGGAGCCATTTGGTCATCTTGTTCCCCGGATTTTGGTGCTCAGGGTGTGCTTGATAGATTTGGGCAAATTAGGCCAAAATTAGTCTTTTCCGTAGATCGTTATTACTACAATGGAAAATCTATTGATTGCCGGCCGGTAATCTCCGAGGTTTTAAAAAATCTACCCAGCGCAAGAAATATTGTTCTTATTCCCTATGATTCTGAAACACCACAACTAGAAAATGCATTTAAAGGTGTCGCCCTTTCAGATTTTATTTCTCCATTTAAAAAGGGGGAGATTAATTTTAAACGCCTACCATTTGCGCACCCTCTTTTTATCCTTTTTTCCTCCGGCACCACGGGTGTACCAAAATGCATTGTTCATGGGGCCGGAGGGACCTTGTTACAGCATCTCAAAGAACATTACTTACAGGCTGATGTTAAACCTGGGGACAAAATTTTTTATTTTACAACACTTGGCTGGATGATGTGGAATTGGCTCGTTTCGGGGCTAGCTTGTGGGGCAACAGTTCTCCTTTATGATGGTTCGCCTTTCTACCCGGATGGGAATACTCTTTTCGACTTTGCCGAGAAAACAAAAATGACCCATTTTGGAACCTCGGCTAAGTTTATCGATGCCCTGAAAAATAGTAATGCAAAACCCGCTAGGACCCACAACCTTTTTCATTTAAGGACGATGATGTCGACTGGCTCACCCTTAGTGCCGGAGAGTTATGACTTTGTTTATAAGAATGTGAAGCAGGATATTTGTCTTTCTTCAATTTCCGGAGGCACAGATATTGTTGGCTGTTTTGTAGCTGGTAACCCTATAGGCGCAGTTTGGAGAGGAGAAATACAAGCCCCTTGTCTCGGAATGGATGTAGTTGTTTTTAATCAGGAGGGCGTCCCTGTTACTGAGGAAAAAGGAGAACTTGTTTGCAGAAATGTTTTTCCATCAATGCCGGTGGCATTTTGGAATGACGATAAAGGACTTCAGTACAAAGCTGCTTATTTTGAGCGTTTTCCCGGAATTTGGTGTCATGGTGATTGGGCCGAAATTACTGGAAATGGGGGTATAGTTATTTATGGTAGATCAGATGCAACTCTCAATCCCGGAGGCGTTCGTATAGGTACGGCAGAAATTTACCGTCAAGTAGAAAAATTGGACTTTGTAGAAGAGGCGATCGCAATAGGCCAGGAATGGAACGGGGATGTTCGAATTGTATTATTTGTCCGATTAACAGAAGGAAAAGTTCTTGACCAGGTTTTGACTAAGGGAATTGAAAATAGTATTCGGTCAAATGCATCTCCCCGCCATGTCCCGGCTCGGATATTACAAACAATTGACATACCTAGGACTAAATCGGGGAAGATCACGGAACTGGCAGTAAGGGCGGTCATTCACGGATACGCCGTTCGAAATACTGAAGCGTTGGCAAATCCGGAAGCGCTTGAACATTTCCGTGATAGGATAGAGTTAAAAAGTTAGTTGGAATTTAAACCCTAGTAAAAGGGATTTTAAAAGGCAAATAGTAATGACGGATGACAAGTGGCGTATATCAGAATTATGTCGTCTAATTGAAACTTGTACTCGGGCCGTTGTTTTTACGGGCGCTGGAATCAGCACTGAATCTGGAATACCCGACTTTCGTAGTCCCGGCGGAGTTTGGACAAAATACTCTCCGATTCTTTACGAAGATTTTATATCTTCGGAGGATGCACGCCGGGAATCCTGGCGCAGAAAATTTGACGATTCTTATGGGTTTGAGGGTGCTGAACCTAATCGCGGCCATAGGGCAGTAGAAAAATTATTCCGTATTGGAAAAGTTTCATCAGTCATCACACAAAATACCGATGGATTACATCAAAAATCGGGAATACCAGAAAAGGGTGTAATTGAACTGCACGGGAATAACACCTACGCTTCATGTTTGAATTGCGGTTCACGATTTGAACTTGGGCCAATAAAGAAAGCATTCCTTTCGGATGGGACCCTCCCCATTTGTAACAACTGTGGGGGCTTGGTGAAGGGTGCCACAATTTCTTTTGGCCAACCAATGCCAGAAGCCCCAATGCGATGCGCGCAAGAGCAGACAATGTCATGCGACCTCTTTATGGCGATTGGTTCTTCACTGCAAGTTTACCCGGCAGCAGGTTTCCCCCAATCCGCTGCAAAAAAAGGTGCTGGGCTGGTCATTCTAAACCGTGACCCAACAAATTTGGATGGTTTTGCGGATCTTGTCCTTAATATGGAAATTGGAAGCACATTAGGTGACGCAGTGGGCGTGAATTAAAAAACAAATTCCATAAGTTTTTTAAAAAATGCTAATTTATGGCGTCTTTGGTTTTTGCAGAGTGACGTTTTGGATAATTTTTTGTTAGACAAAGACTTATATTCAATCCCTTCCTTTTGATATGTTTGAAGGAATTAAATAATGCGCGGTTATTTTGGGGTAGGTGTAGAGGGAATTTCCAAACCTATGAATGCGGGAAATTTGTTTCGTTCGGCTCATGCCTTTGGCGCCAGGTTTGTGTTTACCGTTAATGCTCAATTAACTTCAGACCCGAAGAAGGCAGATCCTTCTAATACTTTGGAGCAATTACCGTTTTTTTGCTTTAAATCAGTAAGGGAGATGCGTTTACCAGAAGGGTGTTCTTTAGTTGGTGTGGAAATGACTGAAGGTGCGGTAAATTTACCAAGCTTTCGCCATCCTCGAAATGCGGCTTATATTTTAGGGATGGAACGAGGTAGCATTTCGCCGGAACTTCTTGAATATTGCGATTACATTGTCAAAATACCAACACGATTCTCGCTTAATTTGGCGACAGCGGGTGCTATTGTTATGTACGACAGATTAATTTCTGTGAAACAATATGGCGCACGCCCTGTTGTTCCTAGTGGGCCAATTCAACCGTTACCGAAACATGAGTTTGGAAAACCCATTTGGAGAAAAAAACGCCAGAGACGCGAAAAATTAAAGCCTGTTTATAATCAAAAGAGTTAAATTTTTTAACAAATGAGAAACAAATTAAAATATTATTGTCTATGTTTTTGCTTTTTGATGACACTGTTAGCCATCGGAATGACTCCAAAAATTTCTATAGGCGCTGGGACAAAAGCTATTGCTGAATTTAATGACTGGTCTGCTCATCAGACAGGGAGTGTAAAAAACAAAATTTGTTATATGCATGGGGAACCAAAAAAATCGACCGGAAAATATAGAAAGCGGGGGGCAACCTACCTTCAGGTGGCTCATCGAAAAAAAGAAAGAATAAAAAATGAAGTTTCGGTTACAGCAGGCTATACCTATAAAAAAAACAGCGGTGTCGAAATAGAGATAAAAGGAAAAAGATTTTCACTTTATACCAATACCGGCACAGCTTGGGTGTCTGAAGCAAGCAAAGAGGCTGAATTAGTAGCCGCCATGATGGCTGGAAAGATAATGATTATAACTGGCATTTCGAGCCGAGGAACTCGGACAAAGGATCGGTATTCTTTGTCTGGCTTTACTGCAGCCTATAACAAAATTAGCAAGTCCTGCGGTATAAAATAGAACTGTTTTTGAAGCAGAAAACGAATCGAATAATTGACCATTTATTTTGGTCTCAGAAACCAATTGTCAAAAAGGTGAGAATGGAATGAACAAAGATTACGATCCAAATGCAGTTTTTAGCCTAGAAGACAAAGTTATTATTGTGACAGGGGGTGGCACCGGTATTGGTAAGGTTTACAGCCAAAGACTGGCGGCTGGGGGTGCTAAAGTTGTTTTAGCCGATATTGCAAATAAGGAAGCCGATGAAGTCGCAGAAGGAATTTGTAAGGCTGGCGGAATTGCCTTATCAGTGTCTACCGATGTTTCTAGCGAGGAAGCAGTCCAAAAAATGGTTAGGATCAGTGCTGAAGAATTTGGTGGAATTGACGGCTTAATTAACAATGCATCCCTGATGAGTGTGTTACCTCGCGGTGACTGGTTTAATATTTCGGCGGAACGCTGGGATTCGGTGATGGCTGTAAATTTAAAGGGTATTTTTCTTTGTTGCAGGGCGGTTTACCCTTACATGAAAAAACGTGGCAGTGGTAGGATTGTCAATATTTCGTCGGGACGGATTTGGGAAGGAAATCCAAATCGGCTGGATTATACGACGTCAAAAGCTGGCGTTGTGGGGTTAACGCGCGCCCTAGCGCGTGAAATTGGGGATGATAATATAAGTGTCAACGCTATCACACCCGGATTTACGTTAAGTGAAACACAATTAGCTACTTCATCCTCCAACTATTTGGGAGGACGGGATGAGGGAAAATGCTTCAAGCGACCCCAAACCCCTGATGATTTGGTTGGGACAGTAATATTTTTATTAAGTGACGCTGCCGGTTACATTACGGGTCAAACGGTTAATGTCGATGGCGGTCTTTATATGCATTAAAACATGAACAACCGAATTAGTTAACTTAAAAAAACGGGTCATTCAGAAATTGGACTGATGAAAAAAAATGTTGGGCTTTTAGCCATTTGTCAGGCTTTGTTTAACACTTCCACAGGCGTGGTATTATCCATTTCTGCGTTGGTCGGATTAGCTTTAGCATCCGATAAATCTTTGGCTACGCTCCCTCAGGCTCTGCAGTGGGAAGCGACTGCCGCATTTTCTATTCCATTAGCAATTCTCATGAGAAGATTTGGACGGAAAACAGGATTTATTTTTGGCGCTTTAATGGGGGCAACTGGTGCGGTGATAGCGGCCATTTCTATTTTTCAGGGTTCCTTTTATCTTTATCTCATC
>JAYZBC010000033.1:0-20918 GCA_036339375.1 Pseudomonadota bacterium
CTATTTCTTACCCCAACCATGAGTGTACATTCTCCCAAATAGAAGTTCTGTACTGTGCCTAAAGGTGGGCACAGTTCTATATTACAGAATACTATGTTTGTGAGATTCAAATTAGTGACGACTTTAACCTCTTTTCAGAGGTTAGAGATGTCATCAGTCCAATACCGTTCCCAATACCGTCTCTAATACCTATACCAATACCTTCCTAATACCCCCACCAATACCCCTTTGTATTGGTAAGGTAAGGAGACATTATTCTTTAGGATAATTTTGGATTTTAGAACTTTTGTATCAACTGATAATCCAATACCTCCACAATACCTGCGGAGGGGAAAAATCTTTGGAACTGTTTTAGAAGTAAACGAAAGTCTATAAGTTATTTATTTTATTTAATATTTTTAAGCGGGCATCATTCCCACTCAATAAAAATATCCCGAATAACCATTTAATTTCAATGAGTTAATTTTACTTTGAAACTACTTTGAAACTATCGGGACTATAGCAAATCAGTGGTTCCTTAACGCCTTTCTCAACACCCTTTGTATTTCTTACGGACACATTCACGGGCAAGGTCTTGTGCTTTTTCCAGTTGGGAAGGGGTCAACCGGTTCGCAACGACGTCTCTAAGTTAAGTAGTATCTTTAGGATGATTGTCCCTTCCATCTAAGTATTTAACATTTATATAATCTTCAATTTTTACACCTTCAACACACGCAATATTAAACCCATATTCTGATGGCACTGAACGCCTTTGATGATGGGTATATATACCGCATATTGAACAGAAATAGTGCTTTGCTGTGTGAGTATTGAAAGTGTATTTCCTTAACTCAGATTCACCTCTCACTACTTTTAAGTTATTAATTGAAACTGAGGCGACTACAGCGTTCCTTCTGCTACAAATTGAACAATTACACCTTCGAATGTTTTCAAACCCATTTGGTAAAGTTAATTCCAACTCAACTGAACCACAATGACATTTCGAAATAGTTACTTTATCCATTATTCCCACTCTATCGTCCCAGGAGGTTTCGACGTAACATCATAAGCTACCCTATTTATTCCATTCACTTCATTCACAATGCGAGTTGCCACATGCGACAAAAAAGAATGTTCAAATGGGTAGGTATCAGCAGTCATACCATCTGAAGAAGTAACTGCCCTCAAAACACAAGAATAGTCGTAAGACCTTGCATCTCCCATTACTCCGACGGTGCGTACCGGTAATAAAACGACAAATGCTTGCCAAATTTTATCATACAAACCAGCCTTCGAAATTTCTTCCAAATATATTAAATCTGCGGATCTTAAAATTGTAAGTTTTTTCGGAGTAATTTCTCCCGGAATACGAATCGCCAATCCAGGACCTGGAAAAGGATGCCGGCCAACCAAATCTCCAGGTAATTTTAGTTCATGCCCTAACTTCCTAACCTCATCTTTAAATAAATCCTTTAACGGTTCAACCAATGCTAAATCCATATGTTCAGGTAAGCCCCCTACATTATGGTGGGACTTTATGGTGACATTTTTTCCGGCAGCCACAGAAACAGACTCAATAACATCTGGATAAAGTGTTCCTTGTGCAAGAAATTCTGCCCCTCCAATTTTTTTGGCCTCTTTATCAAAGACATCAATAAAAGTTGAACCAATGATTTTTCTTTTTTCTTCGGGATCAGTGACTCCGGCAAGGTTTTTCAGAAACAAATCTGAGGCATCACGATGAATCAAAGGGATATTATAATTTTCTCTGAAAACTGAAATTACTTGATGGGCTTCGTTTTCCCTCAACAAACCAGTATCAACGAATACACAGGTGATTTGATCTCCAATCGCTTCATGTATCAGGACAGCAGTGACGGAAGAATCAACACCCCCTGACAGACCACATATCACCTTTGCTTTACCAACCTTCTTCCTAATATTGAAAATTGCCTGTTCACGGTAGGCTCCCATAGTCCAGTTACCCTTACATCCTGCCACAACATGGGTAAAATTTTTTAAAAGATTTGTCCCTTCCAGCGTATGTAAAACTTCCGGATGAAATTGAACTCCATAGAATTTTCTCTCATCATCTGCGATCACGGCGAAGGGGGCACTCCCACTTTCACCTACCGTCTTAAAACCCTTTGGGAGTTCGGATATACTATCACCATGGCTCATCCAGACTTGATGGCTTTCATTAATTCTCCAAAGACCTTCGAAAAGCTTACAATTGGAAATAACTTTCAATGTAGCCCGCCCAAATTCTCTTTCTTCAGAAGCTACAACACGCCCGCCTAGTTGTTCACACATGGTTTGCTGACCATAACAAATACCTAAAATTGGAATACCGAGTTTAAATAATTTTTCTGGTGCTTTTGGACCATCTTTTGCGGTAACCGATGCCGGTCCTCCAGAGAGGATAAGAGCCGAAGGATGAAGATCTTTAAGAATTTCTTCGACTTTGTTAAATGGGTAAATTTCACAATAAACCCCATTTTCCCTAAGCCGGCGTGCTATCAGTTGTGTAACTTGAGACCCGAAATCTACGATCAAAACCGTTTCCAACATTGAACTCATCATTTTAAAAAAAGGGCTTTGTATCTATAAATTTTTATTAACTTCTTTTTTGTTCTACAAAATCTACAAATTGGTTTGTATTTTCCCAAATATAACAAAATTGTTGAATTTCTGTTCCCGCAATTTTTTCTCGACGGATAGCAAATTTTTTACCGCCCAACCTTTCATAAAAAAATCGAGAAGGGTTTTTTTCAACAACCCAAACCAAAAGTGAGATTCCAAACATTACGTGAAGCTGTTTAGCTGCTTTTGAAAATAGGTGTCTTCCTATCCCTAAACCCTGAAAACTGTCCAACAGGTACAATTCATAAATCTCACTTTTCATACCTAAGCTCCCTATTCGTGGTTTTCCTCCACTTAAAAATCCAATGACGCCAGCATCAGAATCTTCAGCAACAAGTAAAATGTTTTTCATTGAAGGGTTATCTATAGAATTTCTCCAAAAGGTTTTTGGACCATTTCCGGAGAGATTGAATAAAAAATTTTTTGAAAGAATTCCAGCATAAGTGGATTGCCAACTTTCTACAAAAATTTTTGTTATGTGCCCCAGATCATGGATGTTGGCACACCGAACAACCCTACTCATAAAATTTCCTAATCTTCTTTACGGTAATTTGGGGCTTCCCTTGTAATTGTGACATCATGCACATGGCTTTCACGTCGGCCAGCTTCGGAAGACCGAACAAAACGAGTATTTTTTTGCATTTCTAAAATTGTAGCATTTCCGGTATACCCCATAGAAGCGCGGAGCCCTCCCACAAGCTGATGAATGATATTCCCAACTGGCCCTTTGTAAGGTACCTGACCTTCGATTCCTTCTGGAATCAGTTTTCGCGTATCGGAAACCTCTTGTTGAAAATACCGATCTGCAGATCCCCTGGCCATTGCCCCAAGAGACCCCATACCGCGATATGATTTATATGACCGACCTTGATAGAGAAAAACTTCACCGGGTGCTTCATCTGTCCCTGCCAGAATAGAACCAATCATTGCACAATCTGCGCCACCAGCTATCGCTTTAGCCAAATCACCTGGATATTTGATTCCACCGTCAGCAATCGCTGGAACACCATGTTTATGACATTCTTCAGAAGATTCTATTATTGCCGTAAATTGTGGTACTCCTACACCAGCCACAACTCGTGTGGTACAAATTGATCCAGGTCCGATCCCAATTTTAACAGCGTCAGCACCAGATCCTATCAATGCTTTTGCCCCCTCTGCCGTAGCGACATTCCCAGCAATTAGTTGGATGCTATTTGATTTTTTTTTAATTTCGCTAACAACCTCTTGCACACCAAACGAATGTCCATGAGCTGTGTCAACGATAATGACATCTGCCTCAGCAGCTATTAACGCATCAGCGCGCTCAATCCCCGCGTCTCCGACACCTGTAGCCGCTGCTACTCTTAAACGACCTTTTTCGTCTTTATTTGCATCTGGATGCTTTTGCGCTTTTTCTATGTCTTTAACAGTGACTAATCCAATACATTTATAATTTTCGTCTACAACCAAAAGTTTTTCAATTCGATATTTGTGAAGGAGCTGCTTTGCCTCTTCCATGTCGATACCGTCTTTGACGGTTATAAGATTTTCCTTGGTCATTAAGGATGAAACCTTCTCCGCCCGATTAGTTGCAAAACGGACATCCCGATTTGTTAATATTCCAACTAGTTTTTTTGTTTTATCTTGAACGACAGGAATCCCGGAAATTTGATTATCATTCATTAAATGCAAAGCATCGGCTAATGTTTTATTCGGCGAAACTGTCACTGGGTTAATAACCATTCCTGATTCAAATTTTTTGACTTTCCTTACTTCATCAGCCTGTTCCCTAACATCTAAATTCTTATGAATAACACCCATACCGCCCACCTGCGCCATAGCAATTGCCATTCTGCTTTCTGTGACAGTGTCCATGGCTGCAGACAAAACTGGAATTTTAAGTGAAAGGCCTTTGGTAAGCTGGGTGCTCAACTCTGCATCAGAAGGCATAATCTTTGATTCAGCGGGAACAAGAAGCACGTCATCAAACGTTAAAGCTTCAGGTATTTCCATGGTAGCTCCCAATAAGATCTCCGTGCGGGATCATACACAAGGCTATGAAGAATCCCAACATGTGGAACTAAATTTTGATAAATTTTTTCAATTTCGAAAACCAACTGCAACCAAAAATATTTCTCGTGATTCCTTACGACTTGCAGAAGGTTTTACATGCCGGACGTTCGAAAACGATTTTTTTATGTGTTCAAGTAGAACCTTTTCTGTGCCACCTTGAAAAACCTTGACAACCAACGTTCCTCCTTCAACAAGAACCGAATGCGCAACATCAAAAGCTATCTGGCACAGAGCCATGGTTCGGACATGATCTGTATGCTTATGCCCAGTGGTTGGAGACGCCATATCACTTAAAACAACATCTGCCTTTCCACCCAAGGCAAGTAAAATTCGAGGAATTACATCAACTCCTTTCATATCAAGTTGAAGTATTTCAACCCGGGGAATTGGCTTCATAGTTGAAATGTCCACAGCTACTACTTTTGTGGTATTATTAGCCCGTTCTAAAGCGACCTGTGTCCAACCTCCTGGTGCTGCGCCAAGATCTAACACGCAATTTTTATTTCTTAAAAAATTGAGTCGGTCATCAAGCTGAGCTAATTTCCAAGCAGAACGCGACCTGTATCCAACACGTTTCGCTTCAAGTACATAAGGGTCGTTAATCTGTCTTTTTAACCATCTTGTAGATGATAATTTTCGTCCTCGAGCAGTTTTTATTCTTTCTGACCTATTTCTAACGCCTGATTTTTTTGTCCTCTTTTGCTTTTGCTTCATCAGGAATTTATTAAGTCCCATACTCATTAAAAATGGTTTAAATTTCTTTAATTCGGATGCAACACTATGTCAGAAAGTTCAACGAGGATGCCCTCTTTCAAACCACGATCAGCAACCCGTAATTTATGCGAAGACCACATTTTACAGATAGCTTCTAAAACTGCGCAACCGGCAACAATAAGTTCAGCTCTCCCGCGACCAATACAGGTGTAAGCTGCCCGTTGATCAAATGTTGCAAGTACGAGATTTTTACAAATCAAATTTACATCAGAAATTTTTAACCATGAACCATCAACTAGGTTACGGTTATATTTCTTAAGCCCCATTTGTATTGCCGAAATTGTTGTTACTGTTCCTGCTGTGCCCAGAATTTGTGCATTCCCTTTTGACAAAGTTTGACTAATTTCAAATTCTTTATCGAAAGGGTCTAAAAGAGCTCGGGTATCTTTCACTATCCTTTTGTAGCCTTCTGGCCCTATTTCCGGAAACCCATATTTCTCTGTAATGCTAACAACACCGCAAGGTAAAGAAATACATCCTAAAATCTCTGGCTTTTCTTGCTTCAGTTTCACCCAAAGGAATTCCGCGCTACCGCCTCCTACATCAAACATCAAAGCAAAAGGAATTCGTGGATCGAGTAATGGGATACAACCTAAAAAGGTTAGTTTTGCTTCTTCTTGTGATGGAATTACTTCCACCCAAATACCAATATCTTCTTCTACTTTTTTTAAAAAAGTTTTTGCATTTGTTGCCTGTCGGCAAGCTTCTGTTGCTACATATCTTCCATGCATGACTCCATGTTTTATAACTTTTTTTCCGCAAACGGATAATGCTTCATATGTACGGTTCATTGCTTCTTCTGTAAGTTCACTTTTATTTGACAACCCTTCTCCCAATCTTACAATTCTGGAAAACCCGTCAATCACTTTAAATCCGTTGGGATTAGGTTTGGCTATTAAAAGTCGACAATTATTGGTGCCGAGATCGAGTGCAGCAATTACCTCCGGCTTGGTTTTATTCCAAGTTCGTTTTCCACTCGGTTTTTGATTTTTTACCGCCTGTTTTTTTCTGTACCGCTTTTTGGCAACCATTTTTTCCTCATGTTGCCCTTGCGCGCTCGCGTAAGAGTTCAATATTACATTTTTTGTATGTTAGTTTGAGGTAAAAATTCGCTAAAAAGCAAATCCAAAACAAAAATAATTTGTTTTAAAATGTGTTTTCTTTACTAAACGCAGTTTGCAAATTAAAAAGAGTGAATGCTTGGGGGATAGTTTAGCGGTAGAACTCGCGGCTCTGACCCGCGCAGCCCTGGTTCAAATCCAGGTCCCCCAGCCATTTTTTATGAGTTTAAAATTGTTTGATAAAAATTTCTGCATCCAACAAAAATTGTAATAGAAGAAAAAGCCATAAGAATTAATTTTCTTCATTCCGCTGCCTGATGTAATAACAACCCAGCATCGTTTAATGCTTCTCGAATTAAATCCAGCTCACTCCCTGTGGTTTTCTGAATAGGGGGTTGAACGACAGCAGATTTCATTCGTCCTGATAAAACCATTGCCGCTTTCATTCTGGCATGGGCATCTCCTGTCGGCTCTCCTATACCGTAAACAGCGTCTTTTAGGGGATTTATTCGCATCTGCATTTCCATAGCCGCCTTTAGTTCTCCATCACAAACCATGCGATAAAGTTCTGTAATCATTTCAGGTATGAAAGAAGCAAAACCTACTAAAGCACCGTCAACTCCTTGGACCATCGTTGGCAGTAAATATTCATCATGACATGTTAAAATTTTTACTGAGGCGTTGGAATTTCGGATCGCCTTAATATCGCGAGCATACTTATTTAAATCACGTGTTCCAAGTTTAATTCCTTTAACCCAAGGCAACCTGCAAAGTTGTGCCAAAACTTCTTCTGAATAAGCCGCTTTACACCAAGCGGGATAGACATGGGCCACTAAATCAAGTTCGCTCGCTTCCCCGATTGCAGTAAAATAATCAATTACATGGCTTGGACGCATGCCAAACCTTAACCAATAATGGGGTGGCATAACCAATAAGCCGGAAGCACCCGAATCCCTCGCCATTAGTGCATGTTCTTTTGCTTCAGTTATCCCTTCACAACACAATCCGCTAATCACTGGAAGTTTGCCTTTAATTTGATCAACTACTATCCTAGTTACCTCTGCTCTTTGAGCAGCCGTTAGTGCAAAAACCTCTCCCGTATGACCATTGGGTACCAAACCCCCAATACCCTTGTGGGTAGAAAGCCATGAAGTAAAACGCCTCAATTCTTCTTCATCTATGGAAAAATCATCATGAAAAGGACATTGCATAGCGGGAAAAATACCCTCGTAATTCCATGAAGTTTTAGGCATTCCTCTTACTCCTATATTAATTTTCTTACCAACTTTATACTATAAAAAGACAAGTAGCTATCAAACTTAATAAACCGTTTTAACCTCAAAAACTAAGGTCAATATACTTGACGATTTAATCTGACCTGCAAAGAATGTCGATTCTTAATTTATTAAATAAGGAACAGCACCATTGGTGACTAACTTCACTCAACCAAAAATGGACATCCCGTTCAACTCTATTAAAAGTGTGCTCGCACAGCACGAAAAACATTTCCCAGAAAAGATCGCCTTATACGATTTGGATCAAAGTAAAAGTATTTCATGGGGATCTTTAGCCAAATGGGCC
Organism: Pseudomonadota bacterium; assembly: GCA_036339375.1. Classification (GTDB taxonomy): domain Bacteria; phylum Pseudomonadota; class Alphaproteobacteria; order MPNO01; family UBA2964; genus JAYZBC01. The sequence continues at coordinate 8,094 of JAYZBC010000033.1, forward strand.
AACAAAATTGCCTATTACCTAAAAAAACAAGGAATCAAAAAAGGAGACAAAATTGCACTTTTGGCGGACGAAAGCGTTGAAAAGTTGATAATTTGGATGGGTATTTGGCGATTAGGGGCTGTTGTTTGTCCTCTTAATATAGAGATTAATACGGCTCATATTGGAGAACTATTGGATACTATTAAGCCGAAACTTACTTTATGGGATACAGAATTAAAAGGGCATAAAATTGCTAAATGTATAAAGGGTGAAAATAAACAGTTCCAAACCTGGTCCGAAAACATAGTGGGTCTGGCGAAAAATGATGATTTTTTTTCTTCTGTTGCAAGAATTGTCACACCATTAACCTTAGACGTTGAAAATGATCCGGAGGATTTGTCTTGTATATTTTGCACTTCAGGTACCACTTCCCGTCCCAAATGTGTTGTATATAACCATCAAGCTTATTGGTTAAATGGTTTAAACACAATTGACTTCCTTGGTTTGACCGCGAAAGACCGTACTCTTGAATATAGATCGTTTGGATGGAATTCAGCCCAAGTTTTAAGCTTAATGCCCTGGATTGAAACCGGGTTATCCATGTTTATTGCAAAGCGATTTTCACGGAGTAATTTTTTTAATTGGATCCAAAAGCACCAAATTACTTTTGCAGCAGGAGTACCAACAGTAGTGAATATGCTTTTAAATGAGCCTACCGAAATTACTGCTAGTGATATTCCCTCGTTAAGATTAATGACCTGCTCTACAGCTCCTTTATCCCCGGAACAATGGGAACAATTTGAAAAAATGTACGGCGTTACTTTGTTGCAATTGTATGGAATGTCAGAGGCGGGGTGGATTTGTGGCAACCGACATTACAAACGAAAAATGGGAACCGTTGGTCCACCGGCAAAGCATCAGGAATTTGAAATTATATCCAACGACGGAAAGAAATGCCCCATTGGTACAGAAGGCGAAGTCTCTGTGGGTGGACCACAAACAGCTGTTGCTACAATTTCATCCGATGGTTTTTGGGAGGACCAACGTGGTACAAGAATTCGTACTGGTGACCTTGCTGTGTTAGATAAAAACGGTTTTGTTCAAGTTACTGGAAGAACAAAAGACCTCATAATTCGGGGTGGCGTTAACATAGCGCCATTAGAAATTGACCATGTTTTAATGTCCCACCCGCAAGTCCGAGAAGCTGCAGCCATAGGCATTCCAGATGATATTTACGGAGAAGAGGTTGCATGTTACGTCATTGAAAAATCAGGAGAAAAAATCGACAAAGACGAATTAGTTTTGCACTGCAAAAAGACCCTACCAAAATCAAAAGTGCCAAAAAGCATTTACATCATTGATCAACTTCCAAAATCAGATAGAGGAAAGGTGCTCCGAGATAATTTAAAAAAATTGTGGGTTGATAATAATACAAAATAAAAACATCCAAAATGTCTTCATTTTCCCAACTACCAAAATTTTCAAAGGGTGGTTTGACAGGAATTTATTTTAAATTTGGTACCAAAAACAACTGGCCTGGGTATATTAAATCCGGGTTGCGGATTTGATCTACATTAGCTTTATAAATAACTGTGTAATGGTTTCCCCTACCATAAGCTTTACGCGCTATCCGCCAAAGACTATTACCTGGCTGAACAAGAAAAACCCCTTCCTCTATCACGCTTGTTATAATTCCAGCCCGGGCAAATCTGGTTTCTACACGGGCTATGACCTTTCCTGATTTATTCAACTGGTCAATACGCAGATTGTACAAACCAGGTTTTAACGTTTTTTGTGGAATTATATGCCAAACCCCTTTGTCCGAAGCTATTGTTTTACCTGAAAATTTATTATCGAGGTAAAGGTTAAGTGCAGCACCGGGGTTAGACTTCCCACCGACCGTAACTTGTCCATCGTCATCATAATCAACCGTGTCCACTGACAGGCCAGATTTGTTAATTTGACCTTTGCGGTTCACATCTCCTGTGTTCAATTCGTTGGGCCTTTGGAGCACTGTGGTGGGACCAGTTCCCTTTTGGGGAACAAGCACTGCGAGAGTCCCGGAAGAGGTATTTGTCTTTTTCCCAGCTATGTCCTTGCCCGCCTCCGGCACAACCAAAATTACCTTTTTCTTTGCTGTTTTTATTTTACCGGATGTGGTTTCCTCAGATAGGGATAAAACTCTTTTTCCTGGTTTTATGGGTTCTTTTGGAACTAATACCCAAGCACCACTGGTATCAGTTTTAATTGTTCCCACTACATTTTCTTTGTCTCTAACCGTAACAATTGAATCTGGAGAACCACGGCCTGCAATGACTGCCTGTCCAACAGGATTGACACGCACAATATCAAAAGAGGGGGTATTTTTCTCCTTTAATTTTTGTCCCGAAGGGGGGGCAATTTTATTAGACTTGTTTCGAGCTGAAACATTCGCCTGCTTTTTAATTTTGTCTGGTCCAATTTTGGTTTTTTCGGTTTTACTTTGAACCGGACTTGTTTTTAACTCAAGTTTGACAACCGGTGGAGGAGTTTCTTGGTTAAAAGAATGGTAAAGGAAGATCCCGCCTATTACGATAGCTATTCCAACCAGTCCCCAGATATAGTTACGTTTCATGTTATTGTGTTTCTCACCACTAAAGAACTTACACCGCTTCTCAGCCTTAAACTAAACCTCTGACCTAGTAGTGGCAACGCGGTAATTCCAGTCTTTAGGCTTTACAATAAAATATAATATGTGATTTTGTCCAAAATTGTTTTTGATGCCAACAAAAGGTGCATTTTGTATCACAGGTACAGTGATGTGAAAGATAAATAAATTAATCATTATATTTTAAACCAAATTTTGATTTAAGGGGAACAAATGAACATCAAATCAGTCTGTGTTTTTTGCGGGTCGTCCCCCGGCAACAAAACGACCTTCGAATTTAGTGCACGTGAATTGGGTTTAAACATTGGCCTTCATAAAATTAATCTGGTTTACGGTGGAGGTCAAAATGGATTAATGGGAGCTGTAGCAAACGGGGCCCTGAAAAATGGTGGAAAAGTTATTGGTGTTATCCCCCGACATCTAGTTGAAAGAGAAAAGGGTCATGAAGGACTTACCGACCTAATAGTTGTAGAAAATATGTATGAACGAAAAAGGAAAATGATTGATTTAGCAGATGCCTTTGTGGTGTTGCCCGGCGGTGTTGGGACTCTAGACGAAACATTTGAAATTCTAACCTATAAACAGCTCGGAATTCACAACAAACCAATCATCTTGTTAGATGTAGAAAACTATTGGAAGGACTTTAATGATATTTTAAATACAACAATCCATTTTGGCTTTACCTCACCTACCATAAAAAACCTATACCAAATTGTTTTTTCTCCTAACGAAGTTTTTTCTACTTTGGATTAAACGGAAAATTTTAAATTTTCTTGGTGTTCGATATTTCATTTTCGATCGCAACAAAGGCCTCAGCTGCCTTTGACCCATCTGGGCCACCAGCCTGGGCTAAATCCGCCCTCCCCCCGCCTCCTTTACCACCCAATACAGAAGAACCGGCACGAACAAGTGTTACAGCATCAATTCTTGTAGAAAGTTTTTCCGTAATGCCGACGACAAGAGAGGCCTTACCCTCATTAATACCACAAACAGCAACTACTCCACTGCCAATTTGTTTTTTCAAATCATCAGCAATAGCTTTTAACTCACGAGGGGGAACCCTCTCTAGGGTGCAGCTTAAAAACGGTATGCCGGCAATGTCTTTTGGTTTGGATGTTACTCCAGACAAACTATCTCCACCACCCAGTGCTACCTTGCGCCGAAGGTCAGCCAGTTCCGCTACAAGTTTTTTACGGTCTTCCAAAAGCAACTTAATTCTTTCGGGTACTAATTCCGCAGCAACATTGAGTTCTTTGGAAGCCTCATGCAATAAATTGTCCATTCTCAATAAATGGTCTAAAGCTGAACGTCCTGTTACCGCTTCAATTCTTCTTACACCCGCCGCAACTGCGCTTTCTGAAGTGATTTTGAAGGAGCCAATCTCCCCAGTGAAACTAACGTGGGTACCGCCACATAACTCTACAGAATAGGGTTTTACATCAGTATTCCCCATCGTAATAACTCTAACCTCTTCACCATATTTTTCACCAAATAAAGCGATGGCCCCAGTATTTATTGCTTCCTCCGGTACCATCAGTCGAGTAATCACTTCAAAATTATTGTCTATTTGTTTGTTGACCTCTTCCGCTATTTTTTCAAGTTCTTTTGAAGAAATCGCTTTTGGATGGCTGACATCGAAACGTAAACGTTGGGATGCAACTAGTGACCCTTTTTGCATCACGTGATCACCAAGTTGATTTCGAAGAGCGGCGTGTAAAAGATGTGTTGCTGAATGGTGCTTACGCAATCCTGACCTTTTTTGGACGTCCACCTGTAATTCAACAGAATCGCCGACACTAAGTTTACCACCCTTTAAATAACCAATATGAACATGAATATCGCCAAGAACTTTGTTTGTCGCTGATACCTCTAAATGGGATTTTTGAGGGCCCAAAACCGTACCTGTATCGCCGAGCTGGCCACCCGACTCTCCATAAAAAGGCGTCTGATTTGTAACGACTGAAATTTTGTCACCCTTTTTTGCAGTGTTAATTTGAACACCATTTTTGATAATTGCTAAAATTTCTCCTTCGGCGTTCTCGGTGGTATATCCCAGAAATTCTGTAACTCCACATTGCTCCTTAATATCAAACCAAATTGTTTCTTCAATGTTGTCTCCGGAACCTACCCAGGATTTTCTAGCTTCATCCCTTTGCTGCTGCATAGCCGCTTCAAAACCAAGGATATCAACTGTTTGTCCTTTTGCCCGGAGTACATCTTCCGTTAAATCAATAGGAAATCCGTATGTATCGTACAACCTGAAAGCAACATCCCCTGGCAGGGGTTGTCCTTCACCTAACCTTTCCGTTTCAGAAGAAAGTAGCTTCAAACCCCTGTCCAAGGTCTGTTTAAACCTAGTTTCCTCTGCTTTCAACGTTTCCGTTATCAGTGCCTCCGTTCTGGCCAGTTCAGGGTAGGCTTGACCCATTTGCAAAATGAGCTCTGGAATTAGCCTGTATAAAATTGCTTCTGGACAACCCATAATATGGGCATGACGCATTGCCCGACGCATAATACGACGCAGTACGTAACCCCTTCCTTCATTAGAGGGTAAGACTCCATCCGCAATGAGGAAAGAAATGGCTCGTAAATGGTCAGAAATCACACGATTAGACACGTTGTGCAAACCATAAGGTTCAACATTAGCTATTTGAGCGGTTGCCTCAATAAGGCACCTCAAGGTGTCTGTTTCATAATTATCGTGAGTACCCTGAAGTAACGCCGAAAGTCGTTCTAAACCCATTCCAGTGTCTATACTTGGTTTAGGTAACTCTATCCTTTCCTCTAGAGAGACTTGTTCGTATTGCATGAAAACCAAGTTCCAAATTTCAATAAATCGGTCCCCATCTTGGTCTGGACTTCCTGGAGGACCACCACTGATTTTTTCCCCGTGGTCGTAAAAAATTTCTGAACAGGGTCCACAAGGCCCGGTATCACCCATTGCCCAAAAATTATCACTAGTGTTAATTCGAATTATTCGGTCAGTCCCGAGGCCAGCAATTTTCCTCCAAAGGTCAAAAGCTTCCTCATCCTCATGATAAACTGTGACATATAAACGTTCCTTTGAAATGCCAAATTCTTGTGTAACCAGCTTCCAAGCTAATTCTATTGCTTGGTCTTTGAAATAATCCCCAAAGGAGAAATTTCCGAGCATTTCAAAAAACGTATGATGCCGTGCGGTATAACCAACATTTTCAAGATCATTGTGTTTTCCCCCGGCACGTACACATTTTTGAGATGTAGTTGCTCTTGAGTATCCTCTCGTTTCTAACCCAGTAAAAACGTTTTTAAACTGAACCATGCCAGCATTTGTAAACATCAACGTTGGATCATTCTGAGGGACCAAAGGTGACGAGTTTACAATTTCATGGGAATTTTTTTCAAAAAACTCCAGAAATGTTGTTCTTATGCTATTCGTACTAGTCATATATAATTGCTGTCGAAATGGACACCCAAAGCCAATTTAATGTCTGAGTATTAAACGGCTAACCCCTACATGTCTAGTTTCTGCGGAAACAGACTTTAAACAAACTAACTAATGAGATTGTCTAGTTAAGTCAAAACCAAAAATCTTTTTTTGTAGAAATTTGAGTTTCTATTTCAAGGGTTGTAAAAATCAAAGCTCGTCGGATTCTGCAATTATTTCGCTAGCCTGAGGTTGTTCTTTTAACAACGCCTCAGCGATTAACCCTTCACTTTCCCTGATATTTGTCTCTATTTCTTTAGCTACATCAAGGTTGTCTCGTAAAAATTGTTTGGCATTTTCCCTGCCTTGACCAATCCGTTGGCTATTGTAGGAGAACCATGAACCCGATTTTTCTACCTCACCGGACTTTACGCCATGATCTATGAGTTCACCCATCTTACAAATACCACTGCCATACATGATATCAAATTCTACCATTTTAAATGGAGGGGCCACTTTGTTTTTAACTACCTTAACGCGGGTCTGATTGCCTACAACTTCATCTCGATCTTTAATTGCACCAATTCGTCGAATATCTAAACGTACAGAAGAATAAAACTTTAATGCATTTCCGCCGGTGGTCGTTTCCGGACTGCCAAACATTACACCAATTTTCATTCGAATTTGGTTAATGAAAATTATCATACACTGTGAACGTGAAATTGAGCCTGTTAACTTACGTAATGCCTGGCTCATTAAACGAGCCTGGAGGCCTACATGGGTATCCCCCATTTCACCTTCCAATTCAGCTTTAGGTACTAAGGCTGCTACTGAGTCAACGACGATGACATCAATTGCTCCCGATCGTACGAGGGTGTCAGTGATCTCCAATGCCTGCTCTCCTGCATCAGGTTGCGAAATCAACAAATCATCAACATTAACGCCAAGTTTCTGGGCATAGACCGGATCGAGTGCATGTTCAGCATCAATAAAGGCACAATGCCCACCCGATTTTTGAGCTTCAGCAACACAATGCAGAGCAAGTGTTGTTTTACCAGATGCCTCTGGGCCATAAATTTCAATTATTCGACCCTTTGGTAAACCCCCTATTCCGAGGGCTATATCCAAGCCTAACGAACCTGACGATATTGCTTCTATTTCAACGACATTTCCTGCCCCAAGTTTCATGATAGAACCCTTACCGTAGGATCTTTCGATCTGTTGAAGGGCAGCTTCTAGCGCCTTGGTTTTATCCATTTCGTCCTTTTCTACCAGTCGAAGTGCAGTATCGATCATTTACATCCTCCTTATTTCATAGCCACCAGATTCGATCAATGGAATGGTGAAATACCGATACAATGTACACCTTTTGTTCTTTTTGTAAACATAAAAATATTTTTGTGTTTTATCAATGATTTAATAACAATTGTTTCTGGTTTGTTCTTTTTTAAAAAAAACGAATAAAAAAAATTTTACCTTTGGAAAACAGCTAAAATACTTTAGGTTTAATCCCAAGTTTTCTACCCAACTTTTTATTATTTAGGAGAAAGTTTATGTTGCTTGAGGGCTCATGTCATTGTGAAAAGGTTAAATTTAGCGTCCACTCAAAAACACCTTATCCCTTTTCACAATGTTATTGTTCAATTTGCCGTAAACTAAACGGTGGCGGGGGTTATTCCATAAACATAATGGCAGAAACTAGTTCTCTAAAGGTAGAAGGTGAAAATTCAATTACCGTTTACCGATCGGCGTTTAACGATAGAGGAGTTTACGAAGAAGACGGGCTTGGATATTCCCGCCGAAACTTTTGTAAACATTGTGGAACGATGTTGTGGAATTTCAATACAAAATACCCTGATTGGATTTATATTTTTGCGTCTGCCGTCGATACCCAACTCCCGACTCCTCCAGAAATACGCCATACAATGGTCAAACATAAGCAACCTTGGGTCAAAATTTATGATGACAACCACCAGTTTGACCAATACCCGAATGAAAGCATTGAAGAATGGCACAAAAATCGAAGCCTATATAGAAAGCCTTAACCAGTTAATATAAGACATCAATGTTAATAAAAACTTTAAAGAATTAATTTGGCAAACTTGTACGGAACTTCGCTTTCCAATCTTCAATCAACATGAAAGACGGGCTCGATTGACACTTTTCTTCACAAGCTTTGAGCAATTCTTCATCTGATTTACTAAAATCTATAAGCTGGCGATGTGGCTGTTTTATGTACCAAGGCGTTGCCATATATATCTCAATTCGATTCCCTTCGGGGTCAGGGAAATAAATCGAAAGTGCTGTTCCGTGATCAACGGGATCAATATCTTTAATGCCAGCCCCAATAACTTTATTGTAGCCTTCCCGAACTTCTGCAAAATTTTTGACCCTGAACGAAATTTGGTTAATTGTGCTGGGTGCGCCTTTTGGCCTCACCCCAACCAAAACTATTTGATGGTGCTCCTCTGGATCTCGACTTAAAAATACTAGCTCTGGCCCTTCAGCTCCTCCTCCCTTTCCTCTGTCTGTGAGCTTAAAACCTAATATTTCAGTATAAAATTTTACCATCGGTTCCATATTGGTTACATTGATCCCAATATGACCAAACGACATTTCTGGTAAATTTGCCATTTTTGTCTCCTTTAGTGAACCTTTCTTAGGATTTAATGCAAAGGCGCCAACATTTTTATCATCTGAATTTAAGAACGAACAACCCTTTTAACAACAAAACCAAAAGCGTGAGAGTTGAACTAAAAGGATATTTCAAGTTTAAATTTCAAAGAATTTTAATTGAATTCAAAAAAATTACATTCAAAAATGGCCGCCTTCTGGCTCCAAACCTAAGACAAATTTTCCATATAAGGACCCAACAGCATCCCAATTCGTACTAATATGTTTAGCGGCAGCATGTATGTTCCGCCAATTCCGTTGGACAAAATTATCTGTATAAAGGCCTTGCCCACCAGCAGCTTCAAATAACATATCAATCGCGCGAACACATAATTTTACCGCAAAAGCATGATCTCGGCGAGTTCTGACACGAAGCGCAGTTTCTGGTTGCCGGCCACCCCTTACAGCCGACATTGTTTCAGCCGCACCGCGCATTAACAAAAGGCGCGCAGCATCTATAGATGCTGCAGCTTCTGCAACACGCAGTTGTATAGTGGAGAGTTCTGCAACCTTTTTTCCCGCGCCGGTAATGGCTCCTCTTGTCGTCCATGTTTTTAAACCGGATACGTAAGTATCATAGGTACCCTGAGCCATTCCAAGCACTGGAACACAAAGACAAGTGGAAATCGCAGATGAGAATGGTATGTGAAATAATGGGGCATCATTTTCTACTGCACCTGGAGGTGTCCCCGAACTCGCATCCTTAACACTCAATACACAATGCGAAGGTACAAAAGCATCATTAATCACAATCGTTTTGCTCCCGGTGCCAGAAAGTCCGAGAACATGCCAATTGTCCTCGATGACATAATTCTTCTTAGGGACTAGAAAAAAAACCTGCTGTGATTCAGATTTAGTTGAAGTTTGAATTTTCCCGCCAAGGATCATCCACTGAGTAGAATCACAACCACTGGCAAAAGTCCATTTTCCAGATAACCTGTACCCACCTTTAGTTGGTTTTCCTATACCACTGGGTACATAAGAAGAGGAAGCTAGCGCGTCTGAATCCTCTCCCCAGACGTCTTCTTGTGCTGCTGCAGGAAACATCCCAATTTGCCATTGGTGCATACCTACGACAGCATATATCCACCCAGTTGAACCACAGCCAGCAGCTATTTTTTCCGCGATTCTTAAAAATCCCTCAATGCTCACTTCAAAACCGCCGTAACGTGCGGGCTGTAGTGCCCGGAATAAACCAGCACCTTTTAATTGTTCCATGGATTCATTTGGAATTCGACGTAATTCTTCGCATAAGGAAGACCTTTCACGTAATTTCTCCGCTATCTTCCCCGCACGTTTAACTAAATTTTCTGTGTTTGTCCCAGCGGTTTCGGGCATCCAATCAATTCCCAAAAAGTCTAAATTTAATTTTGTAGTTCAAAATCTATTATCAAAAAGTAGGTAACATCAAACTTTTTTTTCCAAAGATAAAAATCACTAAAACCTAAACTCAACTTAAAAACTAAAACTAGATGTTGCGATGGTTACAAAACCGCACAGCTTTCCATTTAAAATGGTTGTTCGATTAAAAATTTTATTGATTTTGTGCCGGAAGTAGTTTTTTTTGAGCTTCCTTTAATTCGAGCGTCGTAAGTTGTTTAGTGATACTCCCCAGCACCACTTTCGCATTGGGAAAATTCTGGATTTCAGCTCGTGATAACCAAAGCCAGGCCTGTATCAAAGCCTGTCGATCCTCTTTACTCGATGCTGCTAACAACAAACCTAAGTTAAATTGGGCCGCCGCTACCCCTTTTTTGGATGCAGAAAAATACAATTCTTTTGCTTTGGACAAATCTTTTTTGACTCCTAGACCACGTTCAAAGAAAACACCCAAATTAAAAGAAGCTTGGGCAAGTCCATTTTTAGAGGCTTTTTCATACCAAATGGCTGCTTTCTTAAAATCGGTTGTTTTGGAAGAATCTTTGCTATAAAGCATACCTAACCTAAACTGAGCACGAGAATGATTTTTTTCTGCCGCACGAATATACCATTTGACCGCTAAGCTATGGTTGTAAGGGCGGCCATTTCCTGTTTCATGCATGTACGCCAACAAAAATTGTGCCTTAGTATTTCCTCCTTTTGCTGCTTTTTCATACCAACGCATGGCATCCCCATAAGTTTGAGGTATTTTCTCAGCAGACGCTTTTGATGCCAGATAGCAAAAAAAACATAACGCCAAGACAGGTAAAATTCGACAAAATTTAAACAATGTAAAAACTTCTTTCTTGTTCCAAATTGAACTAATTATTACGAATAGAAATCAACCATTTCCAAGAAAATTGAATACATCCCCTTCCACTGATACCCCTTCAATATGACAACGATGCCATAAAGCATAAAAAAGCAAAATCCAAGCAGCAAAACCGGCTTCGCGACTCGTAGAAGAAAATAAATCCTTCACTCTATCGGGATGACATAGCTCAATTATCCCAAACTGGCGCGCTACAAGGGGACCCAGCTTCTTACCTTTTCGTATAATCCATTCCCCAACGGGGACCGTAAATCCGCGTTTTCGTTCAAAAGGTCTCGCGATAGGCAAAATATCATGCAACAATTTTCGTAAAATCCATTTTCCATGTTTACCTTGTACTTTCAAGCGGTCTGGCAAACGAAAAGCAATGTCTACCACGGTTGGGTCTAGCATGGGCGTACGTCCTTCTACACCGTGCGCCATCAAACAACGATCCAGTTTAATGAGCAAATCGTGTGGTAGCCAATCGATACAATCTGTAGCTTGTGAAATTTGAAGGGAACTGCGATCGGTTGACCTTGCAAGTGTTTCACTTGCAACGAAACCCCGGCGCCAATTTTTAGTCTTGTTCCGCAAAATATTCATACCCTCTAATGCACCACGGGACCGCATAGACTTTTGAAATTGCCAACGTGGGCGCATGGCAGACCTATAACGTCCATAGCCTCCGAAAAGTTCATCGCCCCCCTCACCACATATAATGACTTTGAGTTCTTCTCCAGCTGTGGCCGCCAACTTGTAAGTTGGCAACTCCGCATAATCTGCCACCGGATCATCCATCGCGCATGCTACCTTTGGAGCTATGTTCCAAAAATCGTTTTCAGTAAAATCAATTTGTATATGTTCAGCGCCAAGTGCTTTTGCTACAGCTGCCGCGTGAGGCCTTTCGTCAACCGCATCAGTGTCCGAAAATCCTACTGTAAACGCACGAACGGCTTGTTCATTCAAACGGGCCATCAATGTCAAAATGATCGATGAATCCACACCTCCAGACAAAAACATCCCATAGGGTACATCGCTACGTTGATGAACTGAGGTGCTGTCTAATAAAGCCCCCTCAATTTTTTCCAGTGCCAACCTTTGATCTATTTTTTCAGGCCCACCGGTGGGAAGTGCCGGTAAAAAAATCCGATTTACAATTTTTCCTGCTTCAATAACCAAAGTTTCTCCAGGCAAAACTCTAAAAATTTTAGAAATAATCATTTCGCGACCGGTAATGAACTGAAGCTGCATAAGCTCTTCAGCAGCGTCTTGCCTAATTTCGGGTTTTACCATGCCTGACTGAATAAAAGCCTTAGGTTCTGAAGCAAAGGCAAACCCGAATGGGCCTTCTGTATAGTAAAGTTGTTTAATACCAAAAGGATCGCGAGTTAGGATTAAACGTTGTTTAATTGGGTCATGTATTGCAATGGCATACATACCGCGCAATTTTTCCGCAAATTGTAGCCCATGTTTTTTGTAAAGATGAAGTGGAACTTCGCAATCCGAACTAGACGTAAAATTAGTATTATTCATTTCACGTTTAAGTTCTAAATAATTATAAATTTCCGCATTTGCAATGAGGCTTGTACCGTCTTGAAGTAAAAAAGGTTGGTTACCGGTTTTCAAATCAATGATGGCTAAACGCCTCTGAGCCAAACCAACATTGTTTGCAAAATGTACTCCTTCACCATCAGGTCCTCGGTGCAATAAAGCCTTGCTCATTTCTGCTAACAAAGAACGTTCCGGAGACGCACCCGAATGTGTCATAATTCCCGCCACACCACACATCAGGTAACAAGCCTTTTAAATAAATTAAGGTATTGGGAAACTACATTTCTTTCAGAAAATTTGCTTTCGAAATTTTCACGCCCTGCTGAAGCAAGTCTC
>JAYZBC010000034.1:0-132897 GCA_036339375.1 Pseudomonadota bacterium
GAAAAAAAGAAAATAACCTTTTCCGAATTCAACTAAAAAAACTTTGATCAATTCGAGGTTTGTGCTATAAACCCTTTAGCGCCGATTTGAAGCTCAGCTTGCGGGCGCTGATAAATGCAGCTAAAGCGCAGGGGTCACCCGGCTGAAGCTGTGGTGGCTTTTTTAATGGATTGATCCACCTCAAGGATCGGGGATTTGATTTTTCAGCTTGTGCCCCCGGACATACCGTCCAAAGCACTAAAGAGAAGGAAAATAACATGTACTCACGTCGAGAGTTCCTTGTCGGCACGGGTCGCTTGATTACCCTGTCTGTACTGGAACACTACCTTTCGTATTTAGAAAACCACGGTGAACCCCTGATTGAGGCTCCTAAGAGGGCCGGTGATATCCTTTATATTTCACCGGACGCTGATTACCAGATTGGTCTCAATCAAAACCCACTCTGCCCAAAATTTCCGGACTGGAACACGGTTGAGTTTCTAAAAGAAGCTTGGGATTACTCATATCCAGAAACACCCGATGGATACCGTGAACTTTATGACGACTGGGGCATCGCACCCGAAAATCTAAAAGATCCGGTGCCAGATAGTTGGTGGGATGATTATTTCGATCGTCGGGGGCCGTCAGCAGAAGCCCATCTTCTCTTGGAAACCTTAGATATTGGCTGGGAGCTAAAGGCCAATGGTGAGGTTGCAGGTGGTTTAAGATTTATCGATGGGCCAGCCCCGGGCAACAACTATCTTGGGGTTCATGCCGACGATGATATTTCTGTTTCCCTACTTCAGCACGAACTCAATGCAGCCAATTCAGGCATAGCCGTGAGGGTTTGCTGATGGGTCTAGTCCACCTCAAGGACCGGGGATTTGAACTTCAGCTTGTGCCCCCAGACATCCTGTCTAAAGCACTAAAGAGAAGGAATAAAAAGATGGTTAAAGGTATCGATCACGGTTGGCAGAAAACCGCCGAAGGGGCACCTCAGGGGACTGGTATCATCATGGGGCGTAACCTTCGGTCATACAAGAAACCGAATGATACAACTGCCTCTGATGAGGTGAGTGAGACCGCTAAAGAGAAAAAACCGAATAAAGAATAATCAATCGCGGTGCTGTCACCTCGGTGGTGGCACCGTCTTTGATAAGGGGTTGGTTCTCCCAGATGAACTCGGCATTTGAACATCAGCTTGTGCGCCGAGGCATTCCGCCTAAAGCACTAAAGAGAGGAGAATCTAAAATGGTATTTGTGAGTCCCAGATCCTTGTGTGAATCATATCGTCGGCATCGTCAAAGGGTAAAAGACCCTGAAGATAGATCTGTTCCCGGTAAATCTTTGCGTATTAAGCTCAATGACGGAACCTACACTAAGAGGTGGTTCAGAAACGATCTTGATTTGAGTTTGAGCGATTATAATGCGCTTCATCCCGACGATATAAAGAAGCTCAAGAAGGAACAGATCCCTTCGGAACAGAAGTCCAAGAAAACCAAGGCGAAGAGGAGGACCAAGTGATGGGTAAATTTATATGGTTAGGATTCCGGAAAACTGTCGAAAATTTCCCTCAGGGAACTGGTATCATCATGGGTCGGAACCTCCGTTCTCACAAGCCGGTTAAAGAAGACCGTACTGCGACGACTAATGAAAAGGAGAAGAAAACGACTAAAAAATAATCTTTTGCGGTGCCACCACTGAGGTGATGGCACCGTCTTTTAAGAAGGACTGACCCTCCTTACGGGTTCGGCATTTGAACTTCAGATTGTGCACCGGAGCATTCCGCTCGAAGCACTAAAGAGAGGAGGCCATCATGGCAAAAGAACCAAAATCCCTGCCGAGATCTGAGATATTAGCGCGGCTAAAGAAGGCCAAAGCGGAAGGAAATCTCTCGGAAGAGCAATCCAAAATACTCAGACAAGCATTGCACGTCTCTGGGCCTATGGAACAGGAGACGGATAATCAGATTTACAAGGTGAACTTCGTTTCTCATAAACTGGACAGGTTCCACGATGACGAAAGATAACGCAAACAAACTGGAGCTAACACGGATCAGTCCAGAGATGACACATGAGGAAATGTATCAAGGGCTAAGTAACTAAATCTAAACAACACTTGTTTAGAGGAAGGAGTTTGGTTGATCATGGTGTGGGTAAGGTCTCCGGCACACTTTTATAAGGACGGCGATACGTTCTACTTCTCACGAGCGGTCCCCGGAGATAAATGCGGCAATTTGGATCAGTGCGACGTCTGGATTATTGACATCGCACCGGACAGCTGTAATCTCATATGAGAGCTTTATTACACTAGGCCAAGAGGAAAATATGAGCAAATTCACAATTAGTCCTCACATGCGTCTGCATGAATGGATCGCCGAAGACAACGGTTATTTCGAAGACGAGGGCCTCGAATACGAATTTAAAGAACAACTCAATTCAAAGGTCGGCAAACAGAATAATCTCGGCGATAAAGTTGGCGCGTATCAAACTTTCGAGCGTGGGCGGACCTGCGACGTCAGCTCGGCCTGCCATTGGACGGTGAATATGGCAGCGGGTGCAGGACACGGATTGCTCTACGCAGAAGCATATTCTGTCGCACCCTGCGGTATCTACGTTGCGCCGGACTCACATATTAAACACCCTGAAGATCTCGCTGGCGTGCCGATTTCCGTCGGTTACCAGTCGGGTAGTCATTATTCGACGATCGAGGCACTCGATATGTTTCTCGACCCCGGTCAAATCGAACTCTCATTCGCTGATGGACTGTTGTTCAGCCGTATGGAACTACTAATCGATGGAACGGTCCCCGCCGTTAACGTTTTCAGTGGTCCAATGTATTTTCTGGAACAGCTAGGGTTCAAAAAGATTGTCGACACCAGTTTCATGATGGCAGCGATGATCGACGAATCCGCCAATCTTGAAGACGTGAGGAAATACTATCGGGCCTTGCAGCGGGCACAGTCAGACCTCGACCTTCATACCCATAAGTACACTCAATTCTACAAGAAAGAATTTCCTGAGCGCTTCCAGGGTCAGATGGATACTCGGCTATTCGGGCCAGGCGAACGCATCGTATTCGAGCCCTACAGTAACCAGGTCTATGCAGAGACGCAGAAATGGATCATGGAGCGGGGCATTTTTCCTGAGGGCGACCCCGTCGTCCGCGACTATGAAAGTTCGGTTGCGACCGCGGCAGAATAGAAACCATTGCAACGGAAGAACCCACTAACCAATTGATAAAAAGGGTAATATTTTGTTGCGGGTCCTGGCAAGGTTGCGGGTAAGGTTTTGATACTTAACCTAAGCGGTGATCCTCCTAAGCTATTGATTCTATTAGATTCATTTCCCGTTTGGCTCTGATCTAGCGCATCCAACCGCTTGTCGGGTGCGCCAACTTGCAAGGTTCATGGCCATATTTGATAGGTAAAAAAAAGGGGCACTCATGAGCACCCCTTTCCCGTGAGTGGGTATATCGATACCCGTCTTCATTCAATTCTTGTGTCAGAAGTGACTGAAGAGGTTGCTCCTCTGCCTAATTTCAACACATAGGGTAGTCGATATAGCATCCTTATCACTGGACATTGGATCACCTCCTTTTCATTGTTAAAACCTGAGTAATAGTAGTTCGATTAGTATCTAGTTACAATCAGGTAAAAAAAACTCTCCTTATTAGTAAGCAGGCTTGAAAATAGGCTCAAAAAAAATAAACTGAACGCAATAAGGTATCAAAATTTTTAATTCCAGGAGTTCTCACAATGTCTTATAAGGTTGCGTTGCCGGATTTGGTTTCTAATTCTTATTTTCCTGCAATTGCAGCAGTAGAACTCGGCTTTTTCAAAAATGAAGGTATCGATGCGGAAATTGAGTTGATTTTTCCAGTCCCAGAGACATTTAACGCTCTGCGTGATGGAAAGTGTGATTTTGTTGCAGGCTCTACTCACGCACCTCTTTCTGCCTTCCCAAGATGGGAGGGTGCACGAGTTCTCTGCGCCCTATCTCAAGGAATGTACTGGTTTTTAGTAGTGCGCCAAGACCTAAAAATACAAAAGGGCGACCTGAATGGTTTAAAAGGTTTACGCCTTGGAGCCGCTCCTGGTGTTGATGTTGGCTTGCGACAACTTCTTATTGCAGCTGGAATAGATATTGAAGCGGAAAATATCTCTATCGCTCTACCACCTGGCGGTGTTCCTGAAGGTTCATCATTTGGTGTTGTAGCCGCCCAAGCCCTCATTGATGGAAAAATAGACGGGTTTTGGGCGAACGGAATGGGTGCTGAGGTTGCCATCACTAATGGCATTGCCAAATGCATTCTTGACGTACGACGCGGCGATGGCCCTGCAGAAGCTTTTCACTACACCCAACCGGCGTTAGTTACTACCCAAAAATTAGTTGACCAAAACCCTCAAATTGCAGCCGGCGCAGTTCAGGCAATTGTAAAAACACTTAAAGCCTTAAAATCGGATGCATCGCTTGCAACCAAGGTAGGAGAAAAACTTTTCCCCAAAAAAGAGGCGGGGTTAATAGCAAAACTTATTGAGAGGGACCAACCATACTATTCACCAAGAATTTCGCCGGAATTGATTGAGGGCACAAATAAATTTTCAAGCAATGCGGGACTACTCGAAGGTGAGCCAGTCCCCTATAAGGATATCGTTGCAACCCAATTTATAGATATCTGGGGCCAATAACAGGATTTTATTCAGCAGCCACTGCACTGGGAATAAATTTAGCCGCCCAGCGGCCCCTTTTGCGAAGCTGATCCCGCCAATATTCTTCGAAGTCAGGGACTACTGCCTTACTAACAGAGGGACGTGTTAGTAGGGCATCCCTCCACTCAGTTAGAAAAGGGAAATTTTCAATTAAACCCAGGGGGTGAATTCGATCAAAAAAGGTAAAGCGCATCAAGAAGGGTGCATAGGCAGCATCAACAAGTGAAAAATTGAGACCATTAAAATATGGTCCACTGTTGTCCCGCTTCTCAAGAGCATCCTCAATCTTGGAAAAATTATTAGAAGCAGATTTGCAACGCTCTGCTAAATTCTCCTCATTTTCAGCATATGCTAGGTGTGAAATTCTACCAAAAATTGGCACAAAATCTGTCCACGCACGATTTTGTGCCCTTAATATTGGGTCTTGAGGATGAAGGTGTGGTCCCTCTATTTCGTCTAAATACTCAGAGATCGCGTTAGATTCGAACAAAGCAAACTCGTCGTCTATTATAAGAACTGGTACCTTAGAGTGAGGGGAAATTTTAAGAAACCAATCCGGCCTTGCATCCCGATTAATGTATTCAATTTCATAAGGCATGGCCTTTTCTTGCAGTACAATTGCCGCGCGATGAACCCAGGGACATGTTTTAAAACTACAAAGTTTAAGTTTTACCGGCATGGCTTCCTCATATTTCTATAGTTTAAAAAGCAAGGTTACTTACTAAATTCATAGTTTCAAAGTTTGGAAACACAATTTATACGGACAACAATTCCATTGTTTTATTTTCCCTGAAAATCTGGTATACGCTTTTCCATAAAGGCTGTCCGCCCTTCCTTGTAATCAGAACTATTCATACAATTTTCTACTAACTCATCACACAAAATTAAGTCCCGATCGGACGGATCTTTTGCGGCTTCCGTTACAATTGTCTTTGACGCCTGAATGGTTAGTGGGGCATTAGCAGCTATTGTAGTTGCCAATTCCCGCACAACCACTTCCAACTCATGCCTTGGAACCACCTGATTAACAAGACCCATGTCCAGTGCTTCTTGGGCTGAAAATCGTCTGCCGGTAAACATTATTTCTTTCGTCTTTGCTGGCCCTACTAAATCTATCATTTTCTTCATGTTCCTAAAGGGATATCCTAACCCCAACTTCGCTGCCGGCACTCCAAACTCTGATCCTTCGGCTGCTATTCTAAGGTCTGCATGCAAAGCTGTACCAACGCCTGCTCCTAAACAAAAACCCCTTATCATAGCAATCAAAGGTTTTTTGACAGCCGCAAAACTGCCGTTAACCTTCGCAGAAAGGGCATCATAAACCTTGCGTTGCTCTGGGGTCGAACGTCGCTCACCAAATTCTGAGATATCGGACCCCGACACAAAAGCCGTTTCTCCTGCCCCCTGCATGACAATTACACGAATATCGGGGTCATTTTCGAAGTCGGCCAAAATTAAAAGTATGGATTCCCTCATAGCAAAGCCAATGGCATTCCGGCGTGAGGGATTGTTAAAGGTTAACCACCCTATGCCATCTTTTTTTTCGGCTGTCATTTTTTCAGTGGTCAATTTTAGTCGGCTCATTGTCTTTACCCAATTGCAAATTAAAAATTAATTAGTACCTCGTGCTGCACTTTCCCCAGCTTGGCGACTAAACACAGCATTTCGCGTTTGCCCAGTACAAGAAGGGTAGTTATGAAAAAACAAACCAATGACATCACCAGAGGCGTAAAGCCCTTTGATCGGATTATCACTCGTATCAAGAATTCGAGCGTTTGTGTCAATTTGAATGCCACCGAAGGAAAAAGTTACACCCCCCGTAATTCTGTATGCTCGATAAGGGCTTTCGGAAATTGGTTCTGCCCAGTTGCTTTTATTTGGGTTGAGCCCCACCGTAGTTTTTCCATCGGGACCAGATGGATCAAAAGGAATATCTGTCGAACAAGCGGCATTATACTCATCGACAGTCCGAACCAAAACCTCTGGTTGTATACCAATTTCTTTGGCTAATGCCTTTATGGTAGGCGCTTCTATATAATTGTCTGTGTATTCGGGGCCCAGCCTAAACAAATTCAAGCCCTTCTGATCAAAAATTTGGTGGCAGGTGCTCCCGGGTTGTGCCAACACTGCTGCCCCGGTTTTTGCATATGTGTATGAGTGGTTTGCTTCACCCTCGTCGTAAAATCGTTGTCCGAGGTTATTGACCGTAATCCCGTGGGGGTAATCATAGCGGTTCATACCAGTGGTATTGCCATCCTCACGCAAAGGAACACCACCGTCCGGGGCATCTGCATCGATTGGTGTGCAGTGCGCACCCTTCCAGTGTCCACCGGTCTTTGCTCCAAGCTTCACCAACATATTTAAGACTTCGCCAGTATCATATTTGCTTCCGCGCACTCTCATTAAATCAGCATTGGAACCAAGATAGCGAGCCCGCATTTCCGAACTTGCTTGAAACCCTCCACTGCAAATAATTGTTGACGGTGCCAAAAGTTCATAATCCTCATTAGGATTTGATACTAAAACTCCCTCAATTTTGCGCAAATTTCCCAAAAGATCAGTCACCTGACTTTGATAACGGATCTCGATTCCCATTTCCAACGCTATTTCACGCCAGCGTAAAACTTGGCCTAAACCACCGCCCTTGGTATGTACAATTATGCCAGGTTCAAAATAGCATTTACCATCAATCTCTATATTTTTTTCCGGCTCAAAAATAATACCAGTATCATGCATCCAGTGAACAGCCGAAGCAGATTTTTCAACCATAAAAGTAGCCAAATCTACATTAATTCGACCCTGGGTTACTCTGTTTAAATCTGCTAAGAAATGTTTTGGGGAATAAGGTGGAATATGAAATCGATCAAACAAAGATTGATCAATATCTGGGATAAGATAACGAATGTCTTCGGGTCCGGCATAAGCAAAACGAAATCCAGTATGTGAAAAACGGGCGTTACCGCCAAAATCTTCTTCAGGAGCTTTTTCTAATATAATGATATTTTCCGCCCCGTTCTGCCGAGCTGAAACAGCCGATTCAAAGGCCGCACTCCCACCCCCAACAACTACAACATCACACTTCTCAACTCGTAACATTCCTATCTCCCTTGTAATTTTTATACTTCGGCTAGTTCTTTTTTATTTTCACTTATTTGTTCCCTTTCCTTTTCATATTGTATGTCTTGGAAACCATGCACGGATAAGTCAAAATTATTGCCATCGGGATCACAGCCTCTTGTTTCTGCGTAAGGCCGGTTTCTTGGTCGTTGGGCGGGTGTCTGTAATCCAAATTTTTCCATACGCTGCCCGATTTCTTCTTGATTTTCTATTTCAAAGCCAAAGTGATTGAGACCATTTGGCTTGCCCTCTGCTTTATTTGGCAATAGAGCGACGTTAATATACCCATCGGTTAAATAAAAACCGCCACTTTTTGATGTATGAAGAACCTCCATTTCAAACACCTCCTGGTAAAACGATGCCAATTTTTCTGGATCCATTGTGACAATTGCTATGTGTTTAATCTTTGCCATTTTTGCCTCCTTGGTATGGTTTAGTGTAACAACATTTCGGGGTGGCCATTGTAATAGTACACTTTCCCGTAATCTACACACTTTCCTGGGAAATTCTTATTTTTTTGGGACTAATTGATCCATAATCCAACACGCTACTTTGTATAAATCCTTATCAGCTCCGTGTTTTCCAATCAATTGCAGTGCCACTGGCATGCCGTTGGGACCTTTATGTGTGGGAAGAGAGTAGCTTGGCACGTGTAGTATATTCCAAAACCCAATATGAGTATGATCTCCAGTGCTTTTTAAATCCGGGGGAGCCTCTCCGGCCGTGCAGGGTGCAATAAAAGCATCAAAACCATCAAAAAGGTTATCAAGTTCTTTTCGACAATTAGCACCAGTTTGCATTGCGTTAACATAATCCTCATAGGCCCAATTAAACCCTTTAATTAGTGTTTTTTGAAGCGGCTTACTCAGTTTGTCACGATGGTTAAACCACTCGTGTGCAGTCGCTCGAGCTCTTTCATAACTGGAAATGATATCACGCGCCTCTATTAAGGTTTGAAAACTGCTAGGAAGGTCCAAATCAATAACTTCAACTCCCTGAACCTCTAGCCTTTCCCTTGCATCCAATATTGCTTGAGAAGTTTCGGGGTTTACCGTTTCCCAAAGGTGGGTCCGACAAATAGCAAGGCGAGATGGTGCTTTAATTGAACCGAAAATTTCTGGTTTTCGACCCAAGAGGACAGCACTAACAAGTTCCACATCATCCATTGATCGACTTAACAAACCCAAAGTATCCAGTGACTGGGCAGCCGGCCAAATACCGTGTGTGTTAAAGGTATCAAAAGTCGGTTTATAACCTATTACCCCACAATATGCCGCTGGACGGTGAATAGAGCCTGCTGTTTGGGTGCCATACGCTGCGGGAACCATATAATCTGCAACAGCAGCAGCTGAACCGCTACTCGAGCCACCTGGGGTACATACAAGATTAAGTGGATTTTTTGTTGGGGGTGGAGCCATCCCCGCAAATTCCACTGTCACTGTTTTACCTAAAATAATTGCTCCAGCCGCCCGCAATAGTGCGACACAAGACGCGTCGTACCCTAAATAATGCCCCTCATAAATTTTTGATCCCATACCTGTAGGATAATCATAGGTCGCAATTATATCTTTGACACCAAAGGGAACACCGTGCAAGGGCCCCTTTATGTCACTCGCAGTATCGCATGTATGAGCCTGTGCTAGCGCCTTTTCTGGGTCTAAAAAGGCCCAAGCATTAACCATAGGTTCACGGTTTTCAATTCTATCTAAACAATCTCGAACTAATTGTTCTGATGTAATGTCACCAGTTTGAATAGCCTGTACAGCCGCAGTAAGGGAGAGCTCGTTTAACATAAATTTTAATGGACATGAAATTTTTTTCTAACGCAACCCTTGGAAAATTTAATTATGAGGTCATTTGAATAGTAATTTTACGATTTTGGAGAGTTTATCAGCGTTTTTTATGCATTTTTTATAAAAAAGAAGAGCAAATCCCCTTGTCCTCTTCGCCTTCCTTTGTCAAGTTTTGTTTCTCAAAATGAGGAGATTTTAATGATTTCTGTCAAAAGACTTTCCAACAAAGAGGCTAAACTAATGATCACAGCTGCTGAACAAATGTCAGACCAAATTGGCCTACCTATGTGTATTGCTGTTACTGATGAATCTGGAAACTTAATCGCTTTTTCACGGATGAATGGTGGAAAAATTTCAAGTATATCGATTGCTATAGACAAAGCCTTTACAGCATCAGCAGCTAAAAATGCCACTTCTTTCTATAATGAAATGTGCCGTCCCGGCAGTCCTACATTTGGTATTCACACCTCAAACCAGGGGCATTTCAGCATAATTGGCGGTGGTTTTCCGGTAAAATCAGGGCGTACAGTTGTAGGAGGAATTGGTGTTAGTTCTGGAACACCAGCTCAAGATATTGAAGTAGCTCAAGCTGGACTAGACGCAATCTCAAAATATTGGAAAACCAAAAATTAAGAAGAAATAAAGAAATAAAAATTTGGTTGGAGTCAAATATGAATGTTTTTGATTATGAAGCTGATGCCCAACGAGTAATGAAGGTTATTTTAGGCGGAGGCATAGGTATAATTCCTACAACTGTTGGTTACGTTATTTTAGCAGCAGATGCCGATGCAATTAATAAAATAATTTCGGTTAAACAACGGGGCCCAACAAAGTTAAACGCCATGATAGGAAACAAATCTTTGCATGCTGCATTACACAATTTGCCCCCTCTTTCTCGTCAAGCGGTCCGTATGATAACTGAAACCTACGATCTCCCGATGGGCACGGTAGGACCAGCAAATTTAAATCACCCGATGCTGAAAAATCTTGATAAAACTGTTTTTGAACGAACTACTCTTGATGGAAGTATTGCAATGTTGATGAATGCTGGAACCCTTCTCGACACCATGGGTCAATTAAGTTTTGAAGCAAATGTTCCCGTAATTGGTTCTTCAGCAAACTTATCGCTCAAAGGCACTAAATTCAGAGTAGAGGATATTGAAACAAAAGTTCGGGATTCTGCTGACATAATAATTGATTATGGATTAATGAGATGGTCAAACTACGGCAAATCCTCAACAATGATTAATGTTTCCGATTTTTCTGTTGTTCGTTATGGCAGCTGCTTTGATTTAATCAGCGACATTCTAAAAAGGCATTTTAAAATTATCCTAACACCAGAATAACCTCACTGATGGCATTTTATTAAGGATTTATCTATACAAAAACAGGTTGCTCTTAAGACATAAATATTCAAATTTGGCAGCTTAATAAGGAAGGCTGGGATACTTTTTTCTTAATTTTAGTTCCTTACAAAATTCAAGTTCTAATTTGTATAGGTTAATTGGCAATTATGTTACCATTAAATCTTCATAATACACGAAAAGCACCAGTAAAACAGAGGCAATCCAGCAATCAGACACCAAAGACCCGGGCTTTGACACGGGGGATTTGTAGGTTTTTTTCAGACCTTGGGTGCGGGTCAGTTACCGAATTCCGATTGACTAACGGCCGAAGAGTGGATGTAATTTCACTAAATTCAAATGGTCATTTTTTTATCACAGAAATTAAAACTTCTGTCTCTGATTTTCGGGCTGATGCTAAATGGCCCGAATATATTCCCTTTTGTGATCAATTCTATTTTGCCGTACCAGAAAACTTTCCCACACAATTTCTTCCCAATGCGTGCGGCCTAATTATTGCCGATTCTTATAATGCTTTTATTAAACGTGAGGCACCTCATTGTCCCTTACATTCAACGCGACGCCAACACCAGCTGAAACGTTTTGCTCTAACAGCCAGTGCAAGATTGCAGCGACTTTCCGACCCAAGGACCTAAAGAACACAAACACACAAACTTTACTAAATTATCCATTCATTTGGGTAGTGAACTAGGCCTTAGAAAATCCTAAATTCAAACCTAATTAATTAATTATTTAATGATCCGAGCAATTGTACCAGTCGTACTATGACCAACCTCAATATCCACCAGCAAAACGTTACCGCCATAACTTTGCACGGTATCCGCACCAACCACGTCTTCTAGTTTATAATCGGCACCTTTTACCAAAACATCCGGATGAATAACTTCAATTAGATTCTGCGGAGTTTTTTCCGAAAACAAAATTACCAAATCGACGCAGGCAAGGGAGGCTAGTACAGTGGAACGCCCCATTTCATCTTGAATAGGCCTATTTTGACCCTTTATGAGCTTTACAGATTGGTCTGTATTTAACCCAACTATTAATTTATCACACGCCTTGCGCGCTTTTGTAAGGAGTGTGATGTGTCCAGGATGGATGAGATCGAAACATCCATTAGTAAAACCAATCTTTTGGCCGGTACCTCTCCATTCTGAAATTTGTGCTAAAGCGGTTGGGAGTTCATTTACTTTTGCTTCAGTGGGTAAAAAGTAATCGTGTCGGCGAATGGCCGAAGTTAAATCTTGCCCAAAAATTGTTGCGGTCCCCATTTTCCCAACAACGATTCCCGCAGCAATATTTGCAAGGCGGGCACCAGTAATAAGCGACATTTTACCTGCGATTGCAGCTGAAATTATTGCAACCACTGTATCACCCGCACCAGAGACATCAAAAACCTCTTGAGCTTCGGCAGATAAATGTTCCACCTTATCCTTAGTAACAAGTGTCATACCCTCGCTGCTACGCGTAACCAAGACATTTGCAATACCATTTTCTTCTGCAATTTTTTTCGCTGCTTCGCCAATGTCTCCATTGCCTTCTAAACTCATATGGCTAGCCTCTGCCAGTTCCCGTTGGTTGGGTGTTATCAAAGTGGCGCCCCTATAACGGCTATAGTCTTTTCCCTTTGGATCAACAATAACAGGAATGTCTTCTTTCTTAGCACTTGAAATTATTGCTGAAATAGTCCCTTCCGGGAGAACTCCTTTGCCATAATCAGAGATTATCAAAGCATCAACACCAGAAATGATTTTGGTAACGTGCTCAATAATTTTTGCACTAGTCTCTTTTGAAACGAGCTTAACAGATTCACGATCCACTCGTAATAAATGTTGAGACCTGGAAATAAAACGTTCTTTAACCGTGGTCTGACGGGTGTTAACAAAAACAAAGTGAGGAGTTACGCTTTTTAGTTGTCCAAGTAACTCTTGCAGCTCATTGGCAGGTTCATCAACCCCTATGACGCTGATAAGATGGGAAGTGACACCGACTGCATCTAAATTACGAACAACATTTCCGGCTCCCCCCAGCATCGTTCTTTCTGAAAGGACACGACACACAGGGACTGGCGCTTCAGGGGAAATACGAGAGACATCGCCATAAACAAAACGGTCCAGCATCACATCGCCCACACAAACAATGCGTACATTCCCAATTTGTTCCGCCGCCATAGAAATCTCAGTATCAATCATTTGCCACACCTCGTTTCAAGGACGTCACACAACATGTGCCCTAAAACGATATGCATTTCTTGTATTCGCGCCGTCACATTTGACGGAACAATCAAAAGCGGATCAGCTATTTTACCTAATTTTCCACCCTCACAACCTGAAAAAGCTGCTGGAGTTACTCCAATTTTTACTGCTGTTTCAAGTGCCCGCAAAACATTGGGGCTATTGCCTGAAGTAGAAATACCGACAGCCACGTCCCCTTTTCTGCCTAAAGCGCGCATTTGCAGGTCAAATATTTTATCATAGCCGAAATCATTGGCCCCAGCAGTTAAACTAGAGGTGTCAGTTGTCAGGGCTATAGCCGGAAGGGGAGCACGGTCAACCTTGTAACGAACAATTAATTCAGCGGCAAGGTGTTGCGCGTCCGCCGCACTCCCACCGTTTCCAAAAAATAAAATTTTACCTCCAGCCTTTATCGCTCTTTCCGAAATTTCACAAAGTTTTACAAAGGGCTTGGTAATTGTTTTTCTAGTTTCACGTAAAACAGCCTCATGCTCTGCAAATTCTTTGTCAATAAAAGGTATTAGCTCCATTTTTTCACTCTGATTTTTAAAAATGTGATTATTAAATTTCTTGTAAATTAATAAAAAACTAAAAATAGATTAAGATAAACTCTTGTCTAAATTTCCGGCCACTGACAAAAGTGTTTACTGAGTGTCAAACCTTGCCCCTGATAAGAAGACCCTAATTCGGGTCCGTAAAGTTTGTCGGGAATATTTGTAAGGTGTCCGTACTTCAAACGTCCTACCAATTGTCCATCCTCAATTATAAAGGGAACACCATATGAGCGCATTTCCAGCACCGCCCGCGTCCCTCCCCCATTAAATTTTTCTTGCCCAAAACCAGGATCAAAAAAACCAGCATAATGGGCACGGAATTCCCCAGTAAATGCGTCATAAGGGACCATTTCCGCTGCATGGTCCACAGGTACTGAGACCGCCTCTTTTGAGGCTAAAATGTAAAAGTCATCAGGGTTCAGAATTATGGTTTGTTCACCACTACCATAAATTGGTTCCCAAAAAATTCTGGGGTCGTAATAGGCTACTTTGTCCAAATCCACTAAAGGGGCGTGTGGTTTGGACTTAAACCCTACAAAGTGAGAGCCATTGATTCCCGACAAATCTACGGAAAGTGGCACACCACGAAAAAGGGTGTTGACTTCACGCTCAGTCAAATCCCGATCTAAGACCGCTTCACTGCTCAGTAAACGTTGTAATTCTGCTTCTCGCATTTCAGAATGGCCACGAGTTACACGTAATTGATTGATCTTCGTTCCGGTGCGGGCTAGCACACTAAATGTACGCGGAAAAATTTCAGTGTAGAGCGGCCCAGTGTAACCTCGTGGCACAATATCAAAATCACTGCCATTATCCGTTATAAGTCGGGTGAACACATCTAAACGACCAATGGAGCTTTTTGGGTTGGCGACCGCCGATAACGCTGGACTCAAATTTAATGTTTCTATTAAGGGCACTAAGTAAACACAACCTTTTTCCAATAAAGCACCTCGTGTTAGGTCGAACTTGTGGAGGCAAAAGTTGTCTATTTGTTGTTTAACCGTGCGCGAGGGACCAGGAAGAAAACTTGCCTGTACTCGGTAGGCCGTTTCGCCAAGGCGAAGATCTATACTGGCCGGTTGCACTTGCTGCGCAGCAATGGGTGCGCGACCGGAAATTTCACCATCCCGTATTAAAGCTTTAAGAGATTGATAGGGTAAAATGCCCGTATTTTGATTACCCTCGAGAGGTTTTGTTAAAGGATTATGTTTTTTTTCTTTCATAAAACAATTGATGGTCAGCAATATTGTTTATTCTTCTCGCTTGGCAAAAAAATATTAGGTCCCAATTATGTTTTAATCTTCCAAGAACAAATTGGACTGTATTGCCACTTCACCCTCCTGCCTACCCCAAAAACTGACCAAATTGGGTTGGGCAGAACGTTTCTTTTATAGACCAAACTAGAAAACTAAAAACAAATTCAATTTTATAATAACAAAGGGCCAACTCTTTTAATCATTTTCTATTAAATTATCAAAGACCTTGTTGATTATTTTGTGACTGGGCGGAGTAAAGGAATCCTTCCAGCTCAAAATAACAGCAGCCATTTGTTTACTCCTTTTGCGTTCAAAAGAAACTGTAAGGGTATGTCCTATATTCTCTAAGCCAAAACGGGGCCAATAGCTTCCCTTGCCAATTTTACCTAAATCACCAATCAAGGGTTTTACAAAAACCGATTGTTGATCTTTGATAAATGTTATTTCATTGTCATTGACTAATTTCCAATCTTTCGCAATCAAAAAACTAGCTTGCGCATTATATTTAGTTGAGCCGAAGATAAGGTCGCAAATCAAAAGCCCCTCGCCTGGCCATAGCCCCACAAATCTCCGCGTCCCCACTCCTAAATTTGTATAACCGTTTTGACATCCTGCACACCACAGGGGTGCAATTTTTGAAAGGCCCTGTGAACGAATTCCTTTTGCATATGCTCTTTTTCCAACTCGGAAAGATTTCCAAAACTCAACTGGCTCAACACCCACAAGATAAGGTCCGTTGTGATTTTCCGCTGATCGAGTGATGTCCCTAAGCGGCCCACTCGTGTATGTAGCCACACCTGGATCCACAACTAAACGATCTCCAGCCAAAGAAACTTCAACAGACAAAAAATCTGCGTGGCCGTGGGCCGGATTTTGATTTGGTCCACAAGGACCACAATCGAATAAAACTGCCTCATCCTTTTTACCAATCCTAACATACCCTGTGTCGTTTAGACGGAAGGTACCAGAAAAGGAATTTGGCTTTATAAAATGGAAAACCGACGGTGTTTCACCCAACCAAGAATCATTAAAAAGGGCAATTTCACCATCAGGATGACTTACCCCATGTAAGGCTGAAACCATCCTTTGTTGTGTTTTCTCAAGTAGGCAACTGAATTCTTTAGAGAAAATTCTGCTAGCCCTTAAAATATCAAAATCCATGATAGCCAAAAAATGATACATTGGACTTCGTTCCACATGACCTCCGTCCGGCAAAATCGTTTGCCGAATTCCTTTTTTTATAGCCTTTTCCAAAAATTTAAAACGAAACGTCTTTTTATTTGCAGCAGATGCAAAAACAGCCAAAGCGACGTAATTTTTAAATAAATGATTGTACTGCAAATGACGCTCAAGATTAAAATTGACAAAAGCTGCACAAAAGCGAATGTGGTTAAAAATTTTATTTTCTAATATAGGATTCGCTTTGCCGCCTGCTTGTTGAAAAACAGCTAAACCGCAAAGTAAATTCACGAGTCGATGACTTACAGTATAGGGATTCCAAACATCGCGAAATACTCCTGAAATAGACCAGGGATTTTGTTCTTCCAAACCCCGAATTAATTGGCAAACAATTTTGATATCATCATCCTCACCATTTGCCAGTAAAGGAACTATATATCCCATATAGGCAAGGTTCATACGCCGCAATGGATTATCTCCTTCCATAAAGTCACCTCGCCAACAAACTTTTTCAACCGCTCCAAAATCAAAAGTTTGGTTAAGCAAAGTAAATTTTCCGGATCGGATATCGGCCGAACTAATCCCGTAGACAGCTCTTTGGAACATGAGCACGGTATTTGCCATTTTTATTAAGGGAGGGTTTGTGGTTTCTATGGTTGGAAGGCGGAAGGCTAAATAAGTAATGTATTTTTTCATCAACGTTGGGAGAAAACCCATCAAAATTCGTTTTCCTGCGCAGACAAACCAATAAATTAACTGTTCACCGCTTAAGTGACTAACAGTGCGCCAGAAGCGTGCAAGTTTCATTAACTAAATTTTACAATAAAATCGGGGCACCGCTGCGAAGTGCTTCTCCGATGGCAATTGTTGCTATAGAAACCTCTATTAACTCAGACTCATCAATCGGTGGCTGTCCGTTTGAATTAACCGAATTGACAAAAGCCGCTAGTTCACCTTTGTGCCCCTTGTTTTGGGTTCTCTCTACACGAATTTTTTTCTCCGCCCCATCGGAAACAATTTTGAGTGATTTAAAATTGTCACATACTACCACTGTGCCCCCTGCATAAACCTCAATCAGTTCTTTAGAAAATGCTGTGTCGCCTTTAGAAGTAAAAACGATGGTGGCTAAACTCCCGTCTGAAAACTCTAGTGTAGCAGTAAGATTATCGCAAGAACCGTGAGTTACCTTAGTTGCAGCCGCTTTGACAATTTTAATAGGCGTTGCTATTAAGTAGCGAGCAAGGTCTACAAAATGGCAAACTTCTCCTAGAAGTCGTCCATTTCCTTCTTGAAAATCGTTTTGCCAACTGCCATTAGGAACCTGACCAGCATTAATTCGGAGTAGAAGAACCTTTGGCCCTGGTATTTCTTTTAAGTGTTCTCTCATTTTTAGACTTAAAGGTGCAAAACGGCGGTTAAATCCAACCTGAAAAAATGATCCAGAGCGATTACGGGCTTCAACCACTTGTTTTATTTGCATGCGGTTAAGACCTAAAGGTTTTTCTACCAGGACGTGTTTGTTTGCCCTTAGAGCTGCATTTGTTAAATCAGCATGATTGGAATGTGGGGTAGCTATCAAAACCGCATTTATCTCATCATTTTCAAAAATTTCTGATTCGTTTGTAACCGCAAATTGGAAGCCAAATTTATCCTGGCTGTGTTTAGCAGAACTCCCGCTTTGTGCCGCAATTGTATGAAGGCGGCAATTTTTCATTTTTTTTAAAAGGGGCAAAACAACACTGCGAGCAAACGCCCCCGCTCCAATGACGCCAAGGTTACACAAATTTTCTTTTGATTTTATTGACACTGGTTTTTGTATAGATGAACCGGTGATGGTAGTTTCGTTATCTTGCTCATAATTCAAAACAACACCTAAATGGGGCTCGGTATTTTTCATAATCAAGTTGTAGGCATCACCTACCTGATCGAAGGGAAACCTATGAGTAATTAGGGATTTTACTGAAAGGGGGCGGCCATTGATTGGGGACATCCGACGCAGGATCTCTTCCAAATTACGAGTTTGAGTCCACGGTACATATCCAACAGGGTATTTTATTCCCCGATTTTCATATTCCTGATCATAGCGTCCTGGTCCATAAGAACGAGACACCACTACAGAAAGCTCCTTTTGCATAAATTCCCGATAAGGAAAGTTGGTGCCAACCATCCCAACAAGCGAAATTTTAGCCCTATCACGTGCAATATTTCCAGCCAATTCAAGGGGTCCGTTTGAATCTGTCGCTGCAGCAACTAAAACCCCGTCACATCCTCGGCCGTTAGAAATTTCCATTATAGATTCTGCTGGATTACTTTCTTTTAAATTCCAAGAAAATTCTGCATTTCCCTTTCGTGATAACATTAAACGTCCAGGATCATAATCAAAAACTGCTACACGAACACCAGACAATTCGAGTAAACGAACCGCTAATTGCCCGATTAAGCCAGCGCCAATAACAGCAGCGAAATCGCCAATTTGGAGGTTTAAATTTCGAATTGCGTGCAGGGAAATAGCTCCAAGAGTACCGAAACAAGCCTCCTCGTCCGTTACATCATCGGGGATTGCTGCCGAGAGGTTGGTCGAAACAACATTATAATTTGCATGGTTCGCTACTCCCGCACCAGCTATTGCTATTCTTTGTCCCACTTTAAACTTTCCTTCACAGCCCTCACCAAGCGCCACAACATCACCACAAGCGGAATAACCAAGCGGTATAGGTTCATCAAGACGCGCCATTACAGAATTAAAGGTGGAAGACAAACCATCTCGTTTCGTTTTTTCTAATACCTTTCTAACCAAATCAGGACGTTCTTTCGCTTTTGATACCAAATTTTTTTTCGCAAATTTTAAAACCATGCGTTCAGTACCCGGGGAAATAAGAGAGGTACGAGTTCGGACAAGAATTTGTCCTCGCCGTGCCTTGGGCTCAGGCACTTCTTTGAGAGTTAGTTTCCCGGAGCGAGCACTTTGAATTACTTGCCTCATATCTTTTTATTATTTGCTTTGTTATTGAAAGCTGAAAGTTTCAAACTATTTTTCATGAAGTTCTAAATCCATTAATTTACTGTAGGCGCTGAATCAAGAGCCCTACACCATAATTCCAGTGCTATTAAAGGAAACAATGTCATTGCAGCATCTACTTTGCCAGCCAAAAATTGATCCTTAAGCCTACCAACCGAAATAGTATTAAATAAGCCCCTTTTATCAATGACATTGGATGAAGTTAGGTCTTCTAGCAGAGGACGCGCAGGGCCCTTTAACCAGGCTCTGATTGGTACACCAAAACCCTGCTTTGAACGCGCTAAAATGCTTTCGGGTAAACGCCCTTTTTGAGACTTTCTCAGAATTTTCTTTGTTTGCCTTAGATCAATCATATCACTTAAAGAAATTTTTGTTGCAAATTCGACCAACTTGGGATCACAAAGGGGAACTCTAACTTCAACACCCTCCTGCATAGCCATTTTATCTGTGTAGTTTAAATTATGGTCTGGGATAAACCCGTTTTTTTCAATATCCAAAAGCCGTTCTACGGGATGGAGAGATTTTGTTTTTACTAATGAATTTAAAATTGGTAATGGAATACTTTTTTGATTCAATTCCTCCCTAAGTTCCTGAGAAAGAACATTCAATCGCTGGGACATAGTAACCCCAGAGAAAATCATGGACTCGGATAACATTGACTCTTCTTTTAAGTGCAAAAGTGTACTTATACGGCTAATCCTCCTACTCAAAAGGGACCCTGGTGGAATTAGGCAAGTAGCAGCAGAGACTACCCTCCGTAAACCAGGGGCACTATCTAAAATTGCATATAAAAGTGCCGCTGTATGGCGGCCATAACCTGTAAATAAATCATCTCCACCGATACCAGAAAGAAGAACTTTTATACCATTTTGCCTAGCCGCCCGGGCTAAAATTTGGGTTTGAATTGCAGCAAAATCCGCAGTTGGTTCATCCAAAGACCAGACCATTGCCGGTAGTTCATCAATTAAATTTGCGGCCATTGGCACTTTTATTAATTTAACACCCAGGCTATGAGCCATTTCTCCAGCAAATTTTTCGTCCTCGCCAAAATTGTCTTCTTCCAAATTCTTGGCGTCTACCGCTGCAGAAAATGTAGTGATATTTTTTGGATCAGTTGCCTCACACATGGAAGCAACAATTGCACTAGAATCTACGCCACCCGAGAGAAGTGCTCCCACTTCCACATCAGCTACCATTTGTTCTTTCACCACATCATCAATTAAATTTCGCAATGCCACTGGGGTCGTTTTTTTTGTGGATTCATTTTTTTCTTGAATTGGTACAGAGTAATATCTTTCTATGTGGAGCCCTTTTTCATTAATGGTAAGAGTACAGCCGGGTCTCAGTTTTTGTACATGACGAAGCATGGTTGCCTCTCCCGCAGTCCAGAGGAAGCTAACATGGTCAGACACAGCAACAGGATCTATGCATCTTGGCAAATCGGAACAAAGCGTAAGGACTTTTAACTCGCTAGCAAAAAGAAAACCTTTTGAAAGTTTCGCGTAATAAAGTGGTTTTACACCGAGATGGTCCCGCGCTAAAAATAGTTCCTTTTTGTGTTTGTCCCAAATTGCAAAAGCAAAAAT
This sequence comes from Pseudomonadota bacterium, assembly GCA_036339375.1. Taxonomy (GTDB): domain Bacteria; phylum Pseudomonadota; class Alphaproteobacteria; order MPNO01; family UBA2964; genus JAYZBC01. The sequence goes on from JAYZBC010000034.1 coordinate 20,790, forward strand.
GCCATGTAATTGTTGTACACATGAAGGCCCCTGCTGGGTAAAAAGATTTAGTAAAACTTCGGTATCACTATTGGTCCTAAATTTAACACCTCGGAATTCCAAACCTTTACGTAAATGCTGATAATTAAAAATTTCTCCATTGAATGTCAGAATGTAACGTTCATTTTGTGAATTCATGGGTTGAGCAGCGGCAGCTGAAAGATCGATTATAGAAAGGCGCGTATGCCCCAATGCTAAACCTCTCTGTTGATCAAAAAAATAGCCATCACCGTCTGGGCCTCGGTGGCGCAAAGACTTCACCATGGTCTTTATAAGGTTTTCAGACCAGGGGCCCAAAAATCCGGCAATACCACACATAAAATAAAAACTTTTTAAAGGTAAATGTTATATGAAAGAAGTTCTTTTTCCAATAAATTTGCCCTTTTGAAATATAAATATCTATTTGGATTTGAAAAGCCTTTCCCAAAACCAATTTTTTCTTTAATTTTTTGTATTTCTTCAACAAAGTAAACATAAAATATTAATAATTTACATGTGCGGAATTACAACGATATTTTCTTATGGTGAAAGAGCACCAATAGTTGATAAAAAAGAACTAACAGCCATACATAACAATTTAGCACCACGCGGTCCCGATGGGGAGGGGGTTTGGATTGCTGAAAACCAAAAACTTGCGATGGCTCATCGCCGCCTTTCAATTATTGATACCACTGACAACGGCGCCCAACCTATGGTCAGTGCTGATGCAAGCCTTCGAATCGTATATAACGGTGAAATTTATAACTTCCGTGAACTTCGACGGCAATTATCAGAAAGTGGAGTTATATTTTTCTCTGATTCGGATACAGAAGTTCTTCTCCATTTATATGCACGCCATGGATTTGAAATGGTCCAAAAACTCCGGGGCATGTTCGCATTCGTGATTTGGGATCAAAAACGTCGAGGATTGTTTCTAGCCCGAGATGCGTTTGGGATTAAACCACTTTATTTTTCTGATGATGGAAAAACAATTCGAATAGCATCACAAGTAAAAAGCCTCGTAGCTGGAAAAAAAATCAGCAATAAACCGGAACCAGCAGGACACGTGGGGTTTTTTCTTTTAGGGTCGGTACCTGATCCCTATACATTATATAAAGAAATTAAAGCTCTCCCCGCTGGTTCGAGCATGTGGGTTGACCATTCTGGGTCCAACACCTCAAAAAAATGGTTTAACTTAAGAAAAGAATTAGTAGAAATAGAACCAAAACCATTCAATCAAGAAGAAGTCACTGATGCGTTAGTTGATACCGTTAGACACCACCTTATAGCCGATGTCCCAGTAGGCCTTTTTCTATCGTCAGGGTTAGATTCAGCCACTTTAACAGCGCTTGCATCTGAAGAGCAGGGCGAAGAATTGCGTACTGTGACTTTAGGCTTTGAATCTTATAGAGAAAGCAAGAATGATGAAGTGCCTTTAGCCGAAATTATGGCCCGGCATTGTAAAACAAAACATCAAACCAAATGGATAGGAACTAACGACTTTAAAGGAAATTTTGAAAAATTATTTAAGGCTATGGATCAACCAAGTATTGATGGTACTAATGTCTTTTTTGTCAGCAAAATTGCGCGTGAGGCTGGACTAAAGGTTGCAATTTCGGGAATTGGTGGAGACGAAATTTTTGGCGGATATAATAGCTTTCAACAGGTTCCTGGGTTAGCAAAAATACTTTCAATTTTCCAATTTGTGCCGATGTTAGGACGTACGATACGTATTCTATCTGCCCCGATTGTAAGGCAACTAGCATCACCAAAATATGCAAGTATTTTTGAATATGGTAGTACAATAGAGGATGCTTATTTTTTACGGCGTGGTTTATTTATGCCGTGGGAATTACCTGAAATTCTTGACCCAAGTTTAGTGCGTGCCGGTTTAGAAGAAATATCTATCTTCAACCGATTAAAAGATTTGATATTCCGGGCTCGTTCTAATCGAATTGCGATAACTGCACTGGAAACTAATTGGTATTTAAATCACCAACTTTTAAGAGATTCCGATTGGGCCGGAATGGCAAACTCGCTAGAGATCCGCACGCCACTAGTTGATGTAACCTTTCTCCGAAAGCTTGCACCTATGCTTGCTGGGAGCCAAGCACCCACAAAACAACACCTGGCACGATCTCCTTCCGTGCAACTCCCAGCTGAAATAATTAATCGCCGTAAAACGGGTTTTAACGTACCTTTACCACAGTGGATTATTCCCCCAGAAAATTCTGGAAGAAAAGTGGATATGCGTCAATGGGCTCTATTTGTTTACAATCAACAATGGTCAGGAGATTGAGAACTTTTCTCAGTGTAATTAACCCGCCATGAAACGCAAATTCAAGTTGGCCTATTTAGTCAGTCACCCTATACAGTACCAAGCCCCCCTTTTGAGAGAAATCTCAGAAGACCACGAAATTGATCTCACAGTATTTTTCTGTAGTAGCAGTTCTGTTCAAAGGCATTTTGACAAAGGTTTTGGACGTGACATCGAATGGGATGTCCCATTACTAGGAGGCTATAAACATAAATTTTTGTGGGCGTATCGGGATAAGGGAGATCCAGGAGTTTTTTATCCTTTAAATAAGGGATTATCCAAAACACTAAAAGAGGAAAAATTTGACGCACTTTGGGTTCATGGACATATGAGATTTTATCACCTGTTATCAATGATTAAAGCAAGAATTAACGGGTTGATTGTTCTTAACCGAGATGAGGCTTGGAAATTTAGTGCTAAACGCCAACCTGTAAAAATTTTTGCAAAGCGACTTTTTTATGTACTGTTGCGCCGCGTTTGTCATGGATGGCTTGTCATCGGGTCAGCTAACCGTGATTATTATTTATGCAATGGTATGCAAAAAGATAAAATTTTTTTTGTACCATATTCAATAGACAATAAATATTTTCGAGATAGAGCACTTGCAGCTATTCCCAAAAGGGCGAAATTAAGAGAAAAACTCTTTTTAGAACCAAATAGGCAGGTAATTTTATATGCCGCAAAATTACTTAAGCGCAAACGCCCTAATGATTTAATTGAAGCATTCTCTCGTTTATTAAAAAACAAACAAATCAGGGCTCCCTATCTCGTTTTAGTTGGTGATGGCAACTACCGGAAAACGTTAGAGCGGCAAGTAAAACTGCTTGATATAGAAACATCTGTGCGTTTCGTCGGTTTTATAAATCAATCGGAGATTCCAGGGTACTATGATCTGTGTGATGTATTTGTTTTACCATCGGTGCTTGAACCTTGGGGTTTAGTCATAAATGAAGTTATGACTGCAGGACGAGCAATCATAGCGAGCGATCAGGTAGGATCTGCACAAGACCTTGTTAAACAAGGAGAGAATGGGTTCGTTTTTCCAGCTGGAGACCTCGTGGCTCTAACAAATTCCCTCGAACGCATTATCACAGACAAAAAACTTTCTCAAAGTATGGGAAAGCGGAGTTTGGAGATCATTGAAAATTGGGATTTCCGAAAAGACATAGAAGGTTTAAAAGCCTGCCTCCGACATTTTCTGGGTTAATTGGTTTTATGACAAATTAAAAAATATTAGGTTAAATTGGTTCTCTCACGAGGCGCACGTTTAGCAAGAATACGTTGTAGTGTCCGTCGGTGCATATTCAATCGTCGAGCGGTCTCAGAAACATTCCTATTACATTGTTCATAAACACGTTGAATGTGTTCCCACCGGACCCTGTCTACTGACATGGGGTTTTGGGGAGGGGGGGGTAAGTTTTTACCTTGGGCCAAAAGAGCTGCCTCGACCTGATCGGCATCAGCCGGTTTTGCAAGATAATCCACAGCTCCTGCTTTAACAGCAGCAACTGCGGTTGCAATGTTTCCGTAGCCGGTAAGTATAACAATTTGGGAATTAGGCTTGATTTCACGTAATAGAGGAACAATATCAAGCCCACTCCCATCCTCTAGTCTCAAATCAAGGACAGCAAAAGTGGGGGGTGTTTCATTAATTACAGCAATTGCTTCCGCTGTAGTTTCTGCCGTAGTAACGTTGAACCCTCGACGTTCCATAGCTTTTCCCAACCGCTCTCTAAATGGTTTATCATCATCCAGAATTAGTAATAAACGGTCTGAATTAACATCAAAATTTTTTGAACCTTTTTTTTCTAACATTTCTAAAGTTTGCTAATTCGTTTTGCCCTGCTGCTCTAATATGGTCCTGTCCCAAAGAACTTCAACCTCTGCACCCCTACTAGGCAAATTTTTAAAGGATAGACGGGCACCCGTTCTACCCAAAAGAGTTTGAGCTATAAAAATACCCAGACCCATATGATCTCCCTGATTCAAACGTTGTGATAAATATGGTTCACCAATCCTGTCTAAAACAACTGATGGAAAACCAGGGCCATCATCAGCTATCACCACACGTATTTGATTAGCTGACCAATGTGTGGAAATTTTTACAACATTGTTTGCAAACTGCACAGCGTTCTGAGCTAACGCGCCTATGCCATGGGTAATTTCTGGAACAGAAAGAATTTTTGGCTCAAAAATATTAATATTTTCAGTAAATGGGCCAGCTTTGAATTCTACTGAAGGGTGGTCTGTCCCATGCCTCTGAGCGGTTTCTTCCACCAAAACGCTTATTGGTATTGTAGAGAACTGTGTAACATCTTCCTCAGGGTTTTTAGCCAACTTTGTTAATATGTCACGACACCTATCGATTTCTGATAATAGTAAAGAGATATCTTCAGCGATTGGACTATTTGGAGGCAAATCTGTCGCTATTTCTCGGCCAGTAACTGCTATCGTCCCTAACGGGCTACCAAGTTCATGTGCCGCCGCAGCGGCAATCCCTCCCATAACCGAAAGTTGTTGTTCCCTAGCAAGAGCTTGTTGGGTAGCAAAAAGTGCCTCTAATAGTTCGCGTGCAGCTTGCGCAACACGCCATGTATAAGTGGCAAAAAACAATATGCCTATAGCTAAAGCTGTCCAAACACCTAAAAGATAAATCGGAGGAATTTGTGGAAAAATACCTTTCCACGGCAGTGGCAAATGCCAGATAGCGAGAATTGTAATTGATCCAAGGGCCATGACACATAAAACAGCCGTGCTTTTAAGAGACAGCACAGTAGCCGACACTGCGACAGGGGCCAGTAATAAAAAAGCGAAAGGGTTTTCTAATCCACCTGTTAGAGAAAGCAGAACTGCAAGCTGGACAATATCAAAGGCAAGATACCCAGCTATACTTAGTTCAGATATCCTCCTTGGAAAATTACCCCACTGTGCCATCAAATTTACAACAGCCGACGCTGCTACTGCTGTCATCGCCTCTATTATGGGCAAAGTAAAGTCGAGTACAAAGTGCACCAGCAACAAGGCAACAGCCTGTCCTATGATTGCTGTCCAACGAATGAGTACTAACGTCCGCAATTGTACACGACTTGCTTCATGGAATGGCGGTACAATAGGCATGTTTAATCCTTTATTCTTAGCTTAATTTATTAACTAAACTCCAAATTTTCCTCTTTGCATATTAGATAAAAGGAGGATTAATCTCTTTTCAATCAAAAATGACTGAGTTTTAACATGGATACACTAGCAATTCGGGTCGAAGGGCTAACCAAGAAATTCGATGATGTCGTCGCCGTTAAAGACATTTCATTCAAAATCAAGACTGGCACCATAGCAGCGATTTTGGGTGGCAATGGTGCAGGAAAAACTACGACATTATCGATGCTTTTAGGTCTCCTTTTACCAACTAACGGAAAAATAGAAGTTTTGGGACAAAATATGCTTAAATTTCGTTATCGTGCTCTAAGTCGCATGAATTTTAGTTCCCCTTACGTTGATTTGCCTAAACGCCTAACAGTCAGAGAAAATTTGATGGTTTTCTCCGTCCTCTACAGGGTAAAAAACCCTAAAAAAAGAATTGAAAAGTTGGCTTATACTCTAGGCCTCGAAAACTTTTTAAACCAACCGGTAGGCCAACTCTCATCTGGGCAGCGTACACGTGTAGCGTTGGCCAAGGCACTGGTCAATAAACCATCACTGTTATTGTTAGACGAGCCCACCGGGTCTCTAGATCCAGATACAGCTGATTGGGTGAGAGTTTTTTTAGAAAATTATGCAAAAACAACCAAGGCTACTATTCTACTAACTTCCCACAATATGGGTGAAGTAGAAAGACTTTGTTCGAAAGTTTTAATGATGAAAAATGGCGGAATAGTAGACGAAGGAAACCCCAACCATCTTATAAAGAAATATGGACGCAACACCTTAGAACAGGTGTTTTTGGATATTGCTCGTAGTGCAAATAAAAAATTGCAAGAAAATGTTGAATATGAATAAATTCCAAAATTTAATGTTATACGTTCAAAATACCTTTTCGTTCCAACGGGTTGCCGCAATGGGACTGCGGTACCTTTATCTATTGAGGAGTTCTTGGACGCGGATTGTTGAATTGGCGTATTGGCCAATCATGCAAATGATCCTCTGGGGGTTCATGACTAAGTTCTTGTTGACTTCTGAAATGCCGGTAATTCGTGCCGCGGGTATGCTAATTGCGGCAGTTCTCCTATGGGATGTGATGTTCCGAAGCAATATTGGTGTTGCGGTTTCTTTTCTTGAGGAAATGTGGTCACGCAATTTGGCACAATTATTTGCTAGCCCACTGAGGCCGTATGAATTAGCCCTTTCACTACTTTTTATAAGCCTTATCAGAACGATTATTGGGGTTATACCAGCAGCACTACTTGCAATACCACTTTACAGTTATTCCATATTCGAAATGGGACTCCCACTCATTGCTTTTTTTCTAAACCTTATGTTATTCGGGGGAGCCATTGGGCTTGCGGTTTCGGGACTTGTATTAAGGTTTGGTTTAGGTGCTGAGAGCCTTGCTTGGGTAGGAATTTTTATATTTGCTCCTTTTAGTGGCATCTATTACCCCATATCTATCCTTCCCGAATGGTTACAACCGATCGCTTGGGCTCTACCCTCAGCTCATGTTTTTGAGGGGATGCGAAGTATTCTGATTCATAAGGTATTCGATATCGATTTGTTCTTGAATGCGGTAAGTTTAAATATTGTCTATTTGGCTGGGGGTATGAGCATATTCTTATACGTTATTAAGATAGCCAGAATTAAAGGACTTCTTATGCAAGTAGGAGAATGATTTAAAAAATGCACATTTCTAGGATAGTTGGATTTCATTTCGAAAACGATTTAGTGGATAAAACCAATACAAAAATTGTTTTGACATTTTTACATCGCTCCAACAACTACCAGTTTACATTTCAGCCCGTATCGTTAAATATTCTATAGCATTCAATAATATATAATGAATTTAACTGCATTCCGTACCGCTTCTATTGCCGCAATTACAATTTTCGCGGTCGTTTTAATCGCATGGCAATTTGGTTTTTTTTCACCCGAGGGGTCCCCGGGACGAATAGGAATTGCAAAGGTGGGGGGGAATTTTAAACTTACTGACCATAATGGAATTGCACGAGACAGTAGGGAATTTCGGGGTCGCCTTATGCTAATATACTTTGGTTACACGTTTTGCCCAGACATATGTCCGACATCTTTACAAATCATGAATTTGGCACTTGAAAATTTGAAAGGTAAAGCAAAAAAAATACAACCAATTTTTATTAGTATAGATCCCACCCGGGATACACCCAAACTACTTAAAAAATACATAAAAAATTTTCATCCCAGTTTAATAGGCTTTACTGGCAGCGCAAAATCAATCAAAGATGTTGCAAAAAGATTTCGTGTTTATTTTGCCAAAACCTCGAAAATAGAACCAGAAACCGAAACAGCAGATTATTTAATGGACCATTCTTCTATTCTTTTTCTGCTTGACAGGAAAGGACGATACTTAACGCACTTTAATCATCAATCACAACCGGAAGCTATTACAAAAGTCCTGCAAAAGTACTTGTAATCATTGTCATGCCCAAAACACCCATTCGATCAAAGAAAATTAAAGAAACTCCCTTTTGGGAGCGTAAAACGCTCGATCAAATGACTAAACAAGAATGGGAATCATTGTGTGACGGGTGTGCACGATGTTGTCTTATAAAACTTGAGGATGTTGATACCGGAAATGTGGATTATACTGATATTGCATGCAAACTCCTTGATATTAACACATGCAAATGCAAAGGGTATCCCGACCGAAAAAAAATAGTGCCTGATTGCATCGTTCTGGACCCTCAAAATATAAAAGATTTTAAATGGATGCCCTCAACATGTGCCTACCGTCTTTTAGCAGAAGGTAAAAGTTTGGAGTGGTGGCACCCCCTTCTTTCGGGTGATCCTAAAACAGTCCACCAAGCCAAAATTTCAGTTAAAAATCGTGTTGTTAACGAAAAGCCAGATGATATTTTGGAAGACAGAATTGTTAGCTGGCCCAAGAAATAGGTTTTTTTTTAACGCCGCCAGGCGTTTACCATCGACAGACCAGAAAGAATTAAGGCTATAGCTAACCAAACAAAAAGACTATGTTCTTCACGAAATATCAAAATACCAAAAAACACACCGAAAATAACTGATAAAAAAAGGGCTTGGCTCATATAGGTAGGTCCTGCTAAACGTATTAATTCAAAAATGGCATAAAAATTTATTCCAGCAAGAATAAAATGCGTCATCATCGCAATTTCGCCTTTTGAAAATGGGGGCACCAACATTGAAAAATCACCAAGGAGTAATGAAATAGGGAGAGCCATTAATGCTGCTGATATTAAAGTTCCTGCAGCTAATTGAAGAGAGTCAATATCGGCCGGTCTGTTTTCCTCCGATAAAAAAACATAACCCGCGCCATGCAACACGGGTGTTCCAAAGCCTATCAATACCCAAATAGCCAGAGAAGGGTCAGGTAGAGAGGCCTCAGGAATTACTATCATCAGTACTCCCGCAAAACCCAAAAGAATCCCCAAAAAACGCATTTTAAGAAACTTTTCAGTTTTCGTAACTAAAGAAATTAAATGGGTAACGATCGGTGTAAAAGCCATTATTACGGCCATAATACCCACTGGTAATTTTCCTGTAACCGTGTATAGAATTATATTTGCTAATGTAAATCTTAGGAGAGCAGCTTTAAAATAATAAACGATGTGAGGCCGAGTTAAGGGAGGCAAAGTTCTTCTTATTAAGCCGATTAAAAGAACCACTAACCCAGCACCCAAACAAAACCAAAAGACGTAGGCCGTAGGGCTAATTCCATTACTCACTGTAGTTTTTATAAGGACAAAGAAAAATCCCCATAGCCCTCCAATCATGAATAACAGAGAAATTGGTATAAATTTTGGTGAAAGAACCGGTAACGTGGGCATAAACTCACGTTATATATCAAGAAAATTTGCTGCGAAAGTATTACAGTAATTTCTCTTTTAAATTCAACCCATTATCATATTCTATGATAGACACCTCAGGGATTTTTCAGTGCTTCTCGCATAAAACGAGCCCACAGCAAAGCGGGTAAACTTCCCCCTGACACTCCGTTCATAGGGGTGGAATCATCGTTACCCATCCAAACACCTGCCACTAAATTTTTTGAGAAACCTACAAACCAAGCATCACGAAAATCTTGACTTGTCCCCGTTTTTCCGGCTGCTGAGAAATTGATGTTAGCTTTACGCCCGGTACCAACTTGGACTGCACTCTTTAGCATTGATTGTATATCTGAAACCACGGACGGTTGTACTAATCGACTAAACTTAGATCCGCTCCGCTTATACAATAAACGATTGAATTTATCTCTAATTTCAATAATTCCATAGGGCCACGAGGGAAATCCATCATTAGCAAAGACCGCATATGCTGACGTTAAATCAATCAGTTTCACCTCAGATGAACCGAGCGATAAGGAAGGGTGGTATTTTAGTTTTGACGTAATTCCCAAACGCTGAGCTGCCGCAACAACCTTGTTACGCCCAACCTTCTCAGCTATTTTAACTGCTGCAGTATTTACTGAAAGTGAAAAAGCCTGTCGTAGGGTGATTTTTCCTAAAAACCGCCCAGTGTAATTCTTAGGGTACCAACCGGAAATAGAAACAGGTTCGTCAACAATGGTGTCTTCTGGTTCCAGGCCAGCCTCGAGTGCTGCTAAGTAAACAAATATTTTAAATGCTGAACCGGTCTGTCGAACCGCCTGAGTAGCACGGTTAAATTTGCTAACCGTATAATCTTTTCCACCAACCATAGCCCGCACAGAACCTTCTGGAGAAAGAACAACCATGGCTGCTTGATCTACATCACGAGTCGTACCTTCTTTGAGTAAAACTTCTGCCACAAATCGTTCAGCTATTTTTTGAATTACTGGGGATAGTGTAGTTTTTATTACGATATCTTTATCAATTTGCCCGACAAATCCGACAATACGCTTTAAGAGCCAATCACCGAAAAATCTTGTGCCTGAGCCCTTCAAACGATTGGCCAAAATAATTGTTGTTCTTTTTGCAGTAGATGCTTCTTCAGACGACAGAAAACCACTTCTCACCATGTTTAATAAGACCAAATTTCCCCTGTCCAAAGCGACATCTTTACTTCGGTTTGGCGAATAACGCGAAGGGGCTTTCAACAACCCTGTAAGTATACTCGCCTCTCTAAGAGAAATTTTTTTAATGGATTTTCCAAAATAATATTTCGCGGCTGCTCCAAAACCAAAGTTACCCGCCCCAAGATATACCCTATTAAGATATATTGTAAAAATTTGTTCCTTAGTAAATTTTGACTCTAGCCAGAAAGAAAGAATTAATTCCTGAATTTTGCGTCGAAAAGTCCTTTCGGATGATAAAAACAGATTTTTAGCAAGTTGCTGAGTGAGGGTGCTCCCGCCCTGACGCAACGCCCCGGCACGCAAATTGGCAAATGTAGCTCGAATAATTCCTATTCCATCCACACCAAAATGGTCAAAAAACCGGCGATCTTCTGTAGCTATGATTGCTTGAATTAGATGGGGAGGTACTTCATTAAATCTAACGGGTCCGGAATGGTGATCGCCATAGGTGACTAAAGGTATTCCCTTAGCGGATAAAAAAGTAATACTAGGGCGTTTGGTTGGGGTTTGAATTTCGTCTAGATTAGGCAAGTCCCAAGCATAATATGCAATGATTCCAGCTAAACCTATGCTTGTCCATATGCAAACCACCAAAGTCCAGCGGCAAAAATTAATTAGTTGTACCAAAAAATCACCTCTTGGGATTTAAGAGATGGTAATCTCTTTTTTTGAATTTTTCTTTTTGGTTTTTTGACATCCTTATAATTTGAAGATTATTTCGATTCAGGGAAAGTATTTTAGTTAAAACGGTTTTCAGCTAAAAATAATGGTTTGAGAATATACAAGGTAAAGATCAAAGGATAACCTAAAAAGATGAACTGGATTTTACGTAAAAAAATAAAACAAAATAAGTTGCTGTACGATCAATTTTCGGTGAGAAAAGCTAACCCAAAAGATGCCAAAAAGATTGTTAGCCTGGTTCAATCTCTGAGCTTAAATGAAAATGGGAAGCAATCCCTATTTACAGAAGAAATTCTCCTTCGTGATGGGTTTGGAGAAAGATGCGCCTTCCAAATTTTAGTGGCGGAAACAAATGGAAACGTCGTCGGCTATGCACTTTATTATTTTGGTTATGACACTATCCGTGCAAAACGTGGCATAATTCTTTCAGATCTATTTGTCGAAGAAGCGTGGCGAAGACAGGGAATTGGTAGGTGTTTGATGAAAGCAGCCGCAAAAGCGTGTAACAATACCGGTGGGACTTGGATGTTTTGGGCCGTTCTAAAAAGGAATAGGCGTGCAAGAAAATTTTACAAGACCATAGCGCCAGAACTCCCTAATGTTTTGCTTTGTGTTTCTACAGGGAAAAATTTTCAAAAATTAGCGAGTTTTTCTTAATCTAGATATCTAGGTTGACAACCTTTAAGGCGTGAGACTGAATGAATTCACGTCGGGGTTCCACAACATCTCCCATAAGCGTGGAAAAAAGTTCTGCTGCCTGTTGCTGTTGGTCTATTTTTACCTGCAAGAGGGCCCTAACATTGGGATCCAACGTTGTTTCCCAAAGCTGCTCCGGATTCATTTCACCTAGACCCTTATATCTCTGAATTCCCACACCTTTACGACCCAATTCCATAACTCTCTCGACAAGATTGAGAGGCCCAAGAATAGGTTCTCCCCGGTCTTTAGTTTTCAAAATTGCCGGTCTTGCGTAAATTCTCTGTAAATCAGCGGCCATTCCGTCAAGCTGCTTGGCAGCAGATGATTTTACTAAGGCACCGTCGATCACGTGTCTTTCCGTCACTCCACGCAATGTTCGTGTAAAGGCGAAACCTCCCCCTTCTATAGTTTCAGCCCTCCAACCTCTCTCATTTTCGAGGGTTAAACCATCTAAGCGGCGAGCTATAGCTTGGGCAATTTGGACTTGCATATTTTGGGAATCCAAAAGTTCTTCTTTAAAAGCGCCAAGAATCGAAGCTTGTTCCGCAACCATAGGATTAGATAGTTTCTGCAAAATGGGTTGCATTAATCGCTTTGCCCTAAGTGCTATCTCTAGGGTTGAACGGAGGTCTGCGCTTGAAATTTCCATTCCGTCCTGCCTTACGAGAATACAATCTCGGAGACCTGCTTCAATAAGATAATCTTCGAGTTTTGGATCATCTTTTATATAAATTTCCTCTGCTCCACGCTTAGCACGGTAGAGAGGAGGTTGAGCAATATACAAATATCCACGCTCAACTATTTGGCACATTTGCCGAAAAAAGAAAGTCAAAAGCAAAGTGCGTATGTGGCTCCCGTCAACATCAGCATCGGTCATAATAATGATTTTATGATAACGGATTTTATCTATATTAAAATCTTCTCCAATACCGGCGCCAAGTGCCGCAATTAAAGTTCCAATTTCCGCAGAGGAAAGCATTTTATCAATTCTGGAACGTTCTACATTTAAAATTTTACCGCGAAGAGGCAATATAGCTTGAAATTTCCGATCCCGCCCTTGCTTGGCCGAACCTCCCGCAGAATCTCCTTCAACAATGAAAATTTCCGATTTGGACGGATCACGTTCCTGACAATCAGCAAGCTTTCCTGGTAGCGAAGTTATATCTAGGGCACCTTTACGACGTGTTAATTCACGAGCTTTTCGTGCTGCCTCTCGAGCCGCCGCTGCCTCTACAACCTTCGCTACAACACGCTTTGCCTCCATCGGATGTTCTTCAAACCATTGGCCTAATTTATTTCCAACTATACTTTCGATCGCAGGACGCACTTCTGATGAGACAAGTTTGTCTTTTGTTTGTGAAGAAAATTTAGGGTCGGGCAACATAGCAGACAAAACGCAGGTTAGACCCTCCCGCATATCATCTCCTGAAAGCGAAACTTTTTCCTTTTTAGCAATCCCATTTTCTGTTGCATACGAATTAATAGTTCGCGTTAACGCTGCCCTAAAACCTGCCAAATGAGTGCCACCATCTGTTTGAGGTATTGTGTTTGTAAAACAAAGCATTGTTTCATGGTAGCTATCAGACCATTCCATCGAGAGTTGAATAGTGACATCGTCTTGTGTTCCCTCAATAAGTATAGGTTCGCTTAAAATAGAGTTTTTTCCTCGGTTCAAATAATTTACAAACGCTGATAGCCCGCCCTCGTAATACATTTCAACGACACTTGGTTCGACACCACGAGAATCATTAAGAACCAAGTTTAATCCGGAATTCAGAAAGGCAAGTTCCCGCAATCTATGTTCTAATTTAGTGAAATCAAAATTTGTACTTGCAAAAGTCTCTGGAGAAACCAGAAATGTTACTCTACTGCCTGAAGGGCCATCCCAATCACCAACCTTTGATAACGGTTCAATAGCAACACCATCCATAAAACGGATAAACCATTCCCCTCCATCACGCCAAATTCGAAGTTCTAGCCAAGACGAAAGTGCATTCACCACCGAAACTCCCACCCCATGTAAACCTCCAGAAACTTTATAGGAATTCTGGTCAAATTTTCCACCGGCATGGAGGTGTGTCATAATTACCTCGGCAGCTGATACGCCTTCCTCTTCGTGAATTTCTACTGGGATTCCCCGACCGTTATCATGAATCGAAACTGAACCATCACCATTCAAAATTACCTCTACACGATCACAAACTCCAGCTAATGCTTCATCAATTGCATTGTCTACCACTTCGTAAACCATGTGATGCAAACCCGAACCATCGTCCGTATCTCCAATGTACATCCCCGGCCGTTTGCGCACCGCATCTAAGCCTCGTAAAACTTGAATGGAGTCGGCACTGTAATCCGACTGATTTTCATTAGAAGAACGTTTCTTTGGTGTTTTCATAATAGTAATATCTTATCAGAAAAATTATGTTATGAGTGGTGTTAATTTGCTTTCGGAGACTTTTTTTATTGAAATTGCAAAGTGCTGAACAACATCTCCCCAAGGGGCAAACAAATTGGTATCAGACCCCGTCATCCACGTTTGAACTCCAAGTTCTTTAATTTCCGCAAACAAAGCTTCACGGCGTTCCATATCAAGATGAGCCGTGATTTCATCTAACAAAAGTATAGGACGTATACCACGTTCAAGACCTTGAAGTCTGGTATTTGCTAAAACAATACTGATTAGAAGAGACTTTTGTTCGCCAGTAGAGCATTGGTCTGCTGGTAAATTTTTATCTAAATGAGACACTAGCAAGTCACTACGATGGGGTCCAACACGAGGTGAACGCGCGTTTGGATCTTGGCGTCTATTTTGGAGAAGCCTATGACTAAATTTTTCTTCTACTTCTATCGCAGACATTGCGCCAAGCCAACCATCAAGTTCACAGATAACTTGAAGGTATGCTGAAGGAAACAACCCTGTGCCCATGGAAATTGTGGAATTCAAACGCTCGAGCAATGTGCGTCTTGCCGCTACAATTGCGACACCTTTTTCCACCATAGTTTTTTCTAAAACACTCACCCAACTGGTATCAGTAGAACCAAATTGTGAGCCTTGCGCAAGTAAAATTGAACGTTCTCGCATCGCCTTTTCATAGGTTCGCAGGCGATTAGCATGGGCAGGGTCATACCCAAATACCAGACGATCCAAAAATCTTCGCCTCCCAGAAGCCCCTTCTAAAAACAACCGCTCCATATCTGGTGTAAGCCAAAGTGCTGAGAGTCTTTCTCCCAGTTCGATCTGTCCCTTAGCCGGCACACCATCGATTTTTACCGTCCGATTAGTGGAATTGCTTGTAATTCCTTCCTTTATGACCGGCTGCAACCCTGTACCAATCTCTACAGACCCATGAGAATTTTCTATTGTGGCAGCTATAGCCCACGGATGAATTTGATTTGAAAATTCTTCCCCTGGTTTTCTGTGTCCAACATCTGCCAAACGTGCCCGGCGGATACCTCTACCAGGCACAAGAAAAGAAATAGCTTCCAACAAGTTGGTTTTGCCTGCTCCATTTTGGCCGGTAAGAACTATTATAGTAGCATCTACCTTTAAACTTAAAGCAGTGTAAGATCGGAAATTAGTTAGAACCAATCTGGTAATTGACGTTGCCGTTGAACGAATTGAGTTTAAAGGTTTAGTGCATATTTTTGACAGCGGCTTCAGCCTAAACCCGCATTGGCATAAGAACGTAGAGAGCACTTTCGTCAGTAACGTCTTTTACCACAGTGGGTGACGCTGAATCTGATAATGCAAACCGTGCAGTTTCCCCATGAATTTGTTGTGTTATATCGATCAAATACCGTGAGTTAAATCCAATTTCCAGAGACTCATTGCCGTATTTAACCTCAAGTTCTTCCCTGGCACTTCCAGAATCTGGACTTGTAGCAGAAAGAACCAAACTACCTTCACTCAAACTAAGTTTGATCGAACGGGACTTTTCTGTCGAGATTGTAGATACCAAATCTACCGCGCGTGCAAAACTTTTACAGCTGACATCAAGAAATTTCTCATTTTCCGTTGGAATAACTCGAACATAATCTGGAAACGTCCCATCAATCAGCTTAGAAGTTAGGATAATACCGTCTATCTCAAACCGAATTTTAGTTTCAGACATTAATATTGACACTGTATTTTCCGTTTCATCAATAAGCTTCCGCATTTCATTTACTGTTTTTCTGGGGATAATAACACCTGGAATATCATTTGCTCCTGGCGGTAAAGCTACATCCATCAAAGCTAAGCGGTGCCCATCGGTCGCCACCGAACGAAGAAAATCCTTTGCATCATCACCTTTTGTAGCGTGCAAATAAATACCGTTCAAATAATACCGAGTTTCTTCGGTAGAAATAGCAAAACGGGTACGATCAATTAGAGTTCGCAATGCTTCCGCTTCCAATATAAATTTATGGGGCATGTCATCATCTGTCATTACCGGGAAGTCTTCGCTTGCAAGTGTAGCAAGTTTAAGTGTAGATCTCCCTGACCGCAGTGAAATTTGTCCTTCTTCAGACCCCCCTCCTAATTCAATTTGAGCTCCCTCTTCGAGCTTCCGAACTATATCAAACAGGGTATGTGCTGATACCGTTATTGATCCTTGCTGTAAAACATTAGCAGAAACTTTTTCTACAACAGATATATCCATATCGGTTGCTGTAAGTTCTACTACACCATCCTCTGCATACATTAACACATTAGCTAAAATTGGTATTGTGTTTCGCCGTTCAACGATATTGTGAACGTGCGTCAAGGCTTTTAATAAAGCACCCCGATCAATGGTAAATTTCATAGCATCATTTCGTTCTTAAACTATTCAAAATACATGGACAATAAAGAGCCCGTCACTAGTACATACAGATCACTATTGAGTATAACATTTAAGAGCCATTAGTGCACTGCTTTAGATCCAATGGATTTTAAAACCTCTGAGTTTAGAAAACTATAAAAAAGTTTTAGCCTTCCAACAAACGTCTCAATAAATCGACGTCTTCGCTAAAAGACAAATCCGTTTGACGTAACTCTTCAATTTTCTTTACTGCATGCATTACGGTTGTATGATCACGTCCGCCAAATTTCCTGCCTATTTCAGGCAAAGAACGGGAAGTTAGTTGTTTTGCGAGATACATTGCAATTTGCCGAGGACGGGCCACGGCTCTTGCCCTTCTCGCCGAATGCATATCTGTGAAACGTATTCTAAAATGCTCAGAAACTTTTTTCTGAATATCCTCTATAGTGACACGATGATCATTTGCACGTAAAACATCATGCAATACATCTTGGCATGCTTCTAAGGTTATTTCTCTACCAACGAGCTCCGAATGGGCTACAACACGATTCAGAGCTCCTTCTAATTCACGTATATTTGACGTAATTCGATGTGAAAGAAATTCTTTCACTGTTGTGGGTATTTCAACACTCAGCTTTTCAGATTTTGCTTCCAATACATCCAAACGGAGTTCAAAATTTGTAGCATGGATATCTGCAACAAGGCCGCAACCCAAACGAGAACGAAGGCGTTCTTCCATTCCCTCAAGGTCTGAAGGTGATTTGTCAGCTGAAATTACAACTTGGTGATGGTTGTCAATTAGTTCGTTGAATGTATGAAAAAATTCCTCTTGGGTTGCCTCTTTGCCATTTATAAACTGCACGTCATCAATCATCAACAAATCCACAGAACGGAATTTTTCTTTAAAAGCTACAGTGTCCTTTGAACGCAAGGCCCTAATAAAATGGAACATAAATTTTTCTGCAGAAAGGTACACTACCTTTCGATCAGGAAATTTTTCCCTGGTGTGTTGCGCTATAGAATGCATTAGATGAGTTTTGCCAAGGCCAACCCCACCATAAAGAAAGAGAGGATTGAAAGGGGTTTTTTCCGAATCCGCAACACGGCGGGCCGCTGCATAGGCAAGTTCATTTGACTTCCCTATTACAAAATTAGCAAATGTAAATCTAGGGTCTATTGGCCCACTTACATCAGCGTCTTTTTCCCTTTTTATAAACGGTTTGGAAAATTGATTAGCTCCTGGAGCCCTATTCGGGCTTTTAAATTCCGATGGATTGGCGATAGAACGAGTGGTCGGCTTCTGGACGAAAATTTCCAAGGAGTCCAATGCCGAGTTTTCTTTAATCCACAATTGGCGCAACCGTTCCCTATAATGGCTACAAATCCAATCACGCAAAAACTGGGTGGGAACACCAATATGCGCTATACCGTTATCAAATGCGACTAAAGTTAATGGTTTTAACCAACTTTTATACAACGCATCACCGACTTCCGCCCTTAACAAACCTCTTACCCGAGCCCACTGACTTAAAATTTCTGGATCGAGCCTTGGTCCCGGCATGCCTTGTCCTCAGTTTTTTTGAGATCTTAAATCAAAGATCGTATTTTTCTTTCACAAAACAAGCGGATAAAGGCTTTATTGCTTCTTGAATATGATAAACTTAATTTTTTTCATATAAGAGTCTCAAGCTCTGCTTGTCTTCCTTATTTTTTATTATCAATTTAGGTAAAAACAAAGAAAAAAAGTTTTCTTTTACTATAAATGCAAAACCGAATACTTAACCTTATAAATGTATATACCATTTTTACTTAAACAGCGATGTATACACCCCGGCTATAAACCTAAATCTAAATGTGCTTGGAGCGGATATCAAGATGAACTTTCAAGAAAAAGAAAAAAAAATAAAATAATTTTATTGACAAATGTCGAAATAGAGATTTTTGGATTTGGATCAAGAACTTGCGGAAAAGTCTTAATTTTTTAAAGCAAAAATGACTTCTATCTCCCTGAATTGGGGAAGTATACCCTTATAAAGGGTCAACGAAATAAATTAGAAAATTTTGATCTGAAAAAAGAATGAAATATGAAAAACACTGTTCCTCAAAATATAAAGAAACACAAAATGTTTAACACTCCGTTAGGCTTTTTTAAAAATAACGTCAAGGGAGAGCTTTTATAAGTGCAGAAAGCCGAGAAATTCGTCTTGAGGCGGTATTTTTTGGCAGAACTCCTTTTGTAACGCCCCGCATTATTTCTGGTTCTGCCTTTTTAAAAGCAATTTGGGCTACCTCTTTATTTGAGGATAAAACCGCTTCTTCTACCTTTTTGATTGCATTTCGAAGTCGACTTCGCCGTTCTCTATTTTGCTCTGTTCGGCGAATGGTTTGACGAACTCGTTTTTTAGCGGAAATAGTATTTGCCATTTTGTTTGCTTATTTACCTCGGGAATTGGGGGTTTTATATTGAAACAGGTTTATCGTCAACTATTTAGATGTTTATATAAATTAAAACCATATTCAATTCTTTTTGAAATTTGCTTTTCTTTTTTCAACAAAGGCAGACATTCCCTCTTTTTGATCGGGTGTACCTAGTGCAGCTTGGAACATTCTCCTTTCATACAAAACACCCTCTCTTAAACCAGTTTCATAGGCACGATTCACTACATCTTTAACCATCATAGCCGCAGTTCGAGACATTGCAGCAATATTTTGTGCCGTTTTAATCGCTTCATCTACAAGCTTATCCGCGGGAATTATCCGGCTAACCAAACCACAACGTTCTGCTTCTTCAGCTTCCATCATACGACCGGTCAAACACATTTCCATGGATTTTGACTTTCCTATAATCCTTGTCAAACGTTGTGACCCACCGGCGCCAGGAGGAATCCCAATCTTAATTTCTGGTTGGCCGAATTTTGCTGTTTCTGCTGCTAGTATAAAATCACACATCAAAGCAATTTCACATCCACCACCGAGTGCAAAACCTGCAACTGCAGCAATAATTGGTTTTCGACAATTAGCTACTCTTTCCCAACCACAGGTTATAAAATCTTCAACATAGGTATTTGGCCAATTTTTAGATTGCATTTCCTTAATATCAGCCCCTGCCGCAAAAGCTTTTTCGGATCCAGTTAATACAATTGCTCCTATATTTTTGTTATTTTCGAACGAGTCCAAACATTGAAACAATTCGTTTATTAATTGCGTAGAGATTGCGTTTAAAGCCTTCGGACGGTTTAAGGTTATAATACCTACATTTTCCCTTGTTTCCGCTATGACAGTGTCATACTCCATCAAAAATATTCCTTCCTATTTTTTATCTCCGGATTTTGGCAAAAGCACAAATTCTACCCTTATTTTTTTTTCTTCAAAAGAAACCTTAAAAAATAATTGTTCGCTTTCTCGCTCCCAACTAAACGTTCCGGTATGCATCCAACCTAGTTGCGGCAGAGTTTGGTTGTAAAATTCAATAATTTTTTCTTTAGTAATTTCTTCGTTCTTCAACCCTTCTGCAACTACTTCCACAATTCTTCCCTGGGGTTTAGAAAAAACCAGTGTTGACCCCGTACTTTCCGTGAGGCCCGCCATTAAGGGAAGATCATCAATTGCGGAAAAAAATTTGTCAGTTGCCATCAATGAACTGGACCAAAAAATTTGTCCAAGCAATATTAAAGCTGTCCCTAAATTATAAACAAAAGGTCTATGTTTATGAAAAAAAAGTGGCATAAGTTGGATAGCCCTTAACGTTGACACCCACTGCAAAAGAAAGTGGACCGTCCGCTTTGTACGATTCGTTTAATAGGAATTTGGCACACAGAACAAGGCGCTCCTTCTAACCCATAAACCTTTAATTGATTTTGAAAATAACCGATTTCTCCTGATGGAGAAATATGATCTTGAATTGTTGACCCTCCAACTGCCACCGCTTGTATTAAAACTTCCTTAATTGCCTTGACAAGACGAACGGCACGATTTTGTTGTACCGTATAAGCTTTTCTCCGGGGAGAAAGTCCCGCCTTAAACAAACTCTCACATACATAGATGTTTCCAAGTCCTGCTACAAAACGTTGATCCAGCAGGGCCGTTTTTATAGGCATTCTTCTGCCTTTAAGAGAGCCTGCAAGCCCCGGAGCATGAAATTCTTCCTCAAGTGGTTCCGGTCCTATTGATGACAACAAAGGATGACCCCTTAGTTCGCCTTCTGTGGTTAAAACCATTAAACCAAAGCGCCGGGGATCTATAAACCGGATAATTGTTCCATTTCCGACTGAAAAAATCACATGTTCATGTTTGCCCAAAGCATTCAACGGGTAGTTGCTAAAATTTTCAGTTTGATTTCCTGTCATTTGTTCAATAACCATTCGACCCGACATGCCAAGATGGATTAACAGCACCGTGCAATCATCAAATTTTATCAACAAATACTTCGCTCGCCTTTGAAGATTAATTACTGTTCTACCAGTTAAAACCTCCACAAAGTTTTGTGGTATCGGTTTGCGTAAATCTGAACGACAAACCAAAATTTTATTTATTCTCCGCCCCTCCATTACAGCAGAAAGACCAAGACGCACAGTTTCTACCTCTGGAAGTTCCGGCATTTGACCACCAATTTCTAAATTTCTTACATACAAGTAACTCTGAAGCTAGCGCGAAAACAAGGGCTGCGCTATTGTCATTTAATGACAAAATTTTCAAGAAGTGGGGAAAGCAAAAATAAGTACACCGATTTCGGGTTTAAACGCGTTTCACCAGAAACACATTCAAGCCTTGTTAAGGGTGTGTTTGATACTGTGGCACCTCAATATGACTTCATGAACGATTTAATGAGCGGTGGGTTACACCACCTCTGGAAAAAAACATTAATCGATTGTATCAGAATAAGAACAAAAATATGCCTTGTTGACATTGCAGGAGGCACTGGGGACATAGCGTTAAAATTTCTTCAAAAAACAAGTAACCAAAATTTTTCCATAAAACCTGAACATAAAGTATTCATATGTGAACCAAACGAAGCCATGCTAAAAATTGCCAAAGGACGGGCTTTGGATTCCGGATTTGCAAAAGGATTGTCTTTGACAAATGCCCGAGCGGAATCATTACCTTTTGCGGAAAATTTTGCAGATGTCGCTACAATTTCTTTTGGTCTCCGCAATGTAACCAATCGTTCTAAAGCATTAGGAGAAATTTATCGTATACTCGCAATTGGTGGTCATTTTTTATGTTTGGAATTTTCCCCCAATATTATCCCATTGTTAGCACCTATTTACACTCAATATTCACAGAAATTCTTACCTTGGCTTGGAAAAAAAGTAGTGGGTAAGGAAAGCGCTTATAAATACCTTGTGGAAAGCATCCAGAATTTTCCAGAACCCAACTTTATCAAAGAAGAGATCGCTTTGGCTGGTTTTTCTAACATAAGGTTTCGCACGTTTTCAGGTGGACTAGTAGCTCTTTATTCTGGTTGGCGAATTTAAAAGTGATTATTAAAAATTTACGTTATATCCACCGAATTCGCGAGATTTTGGGTATCCTCGTTGAGCATAATTTATTGTCATTGTTAAATGAATTTTGGTTAAAACCTCCCTACCAAGCAAAAATTATCCTCTTTTTATTTTCGCTAGGTTTCAAACCCTCTGCAACAATTTCTAACTTACGTATTGGGGAAAGGTTAGGACTTGCATTACAAAAGTCAGGACCATGTTTTATTAAGTTGGGACAGGCCCTTTCTGTTAGGTCAGACATTATTGGTGAAGAATTAGCAAGTGATCTATCTGCTTTGCAGGATCATCTTCCCCCATTTTCGGGAGATGATGCACGCCAAGCCATCGTGCAAGAATTTGGCCAACCAATAGAAAAAATTTTTAAATGTTTTGAGGACAAACCGGTTGCAGCTGCATCTATTGCCCAAGTCCATTTTGCTACAACCATTGATGGTAATCCTGTTGCCGTAAAAATTTTAAGGCCAAAAGTCGAGGAAGCTTTTTCTCGTGACCTCGCATTCTTGAATTGGATTGCTAAAACCACTGAAGACCATATTCCTGATATGCGCCGATTGAGGTTATTGGAGTTTGTTCAAACCTTAAAAAAGACAATCGCACTTGAAATGGATTTGCGCCTGGAGGCTGCAGCTGGGGATGAACTCCGTTCTAATTTTGAAGGAGATTCTACGTTTTTTGTCCCTAATATGGACTGGACACGTACGGGGCGTCGCGTGCTTACAACGGAAAGAATAGAAGGTTTCCCCATTGACGAAATTGAAAACATAAAAAAATTAGGCCTTGATGCAAAAACATTAGTAGGAAACATGGCAAGAATTCTATTCCTACAGGTTTTTCGTGATGGCTTTTTTCACGCTGATTTACACCCAGGAAATTTATCTGTAGCTTCAAATGGATCAATTCAAGCAGTAGATTTTGGTATCATGGGACGTATCGACAAACAAACCCGTTTCTATCTAGCTGAAATGTTACTTGGTTTCTTAAATGCCGATTATGAGAAGGTAGCATCAGTCCATTTTCGTGCCGGTTACGTGCCCGCAAATCAATCGGAAGATCAGTTTGCGCAAGCTGCTCGGGCTATTGCAGAGCCAATTTTCGGTCTCCCTTTAAAAGAAATTTCCTTAGCACGCCTTTTATCTCAACTTTTTCAAATCACTCAACAGTTTGAAATGGAAGCTCAACCTCAACTGCTTTTGTTACAAAAAACCATGTTGGTTGCAGAGGGTGTGGGACGACAACTATATCCCGATGCCAATATGTGGCAACTTGCGCAACCTTTAATCGAAGAATGGATGCAAGAAGAACTAACTCCAGAAGCCCGTGCCGCGGAAACACTCTCAGAAGCAGGTAAATTTCTAGAACGGTTACCTGTTTTGATTGCCAAAATGAGCGACACCGTAGAAACTTTATCACGGAAAGGTTTAAGACTTCACCAAAATACACTAGATGAAATGTTTAATAACAATAAGCAAAAATCAAGATGGCAATGGTGGGCAGGAATTCTATTGGGGTTAGGAATTTTGTCAGCCTTAATATAGATTTAGTTGAATTTCAATTACCCATACATATCCTACTCCCTTTTTTGACCAAAAATTCAGTTCAGTTCTGGGCCATGGTAATAAAAATGAAGAATTTTGTTGCACTTATTCAACAGAAATGGGCCTTTAGAATCGTTTCAAAAATGCCACAAACTTGTTATGATAATAATTTGAGAAAGAGGTAAAATTTATACACTGTTTTTTTATATTAAATTCTAACCAAATTTGATAAGACGCTAAGGAAATTATTGAGTGTCAATTTGTGAAGTAGAAAACAGCATCTACAACTTTTGCTATTAACCCCTTAACTTATTAGTTTAAACTCCTAAATCTAAATAAACTAAAGAAAGTTAATTTTGTGCTCAAAGATAAACGGGTTCTTTTAATTATATCCGGCGGCATTGCGGCATATAAGTGCCTTGATTTAATCCGGAATTTGCGTGAACAAGGGGCACGGGTTCGTTGCGTGATGACCAAATCAGCAAACAAGTTTATAACAAAACTTTCAGTTTCTGCACTGTCGGGAGAAAAAGTGTATAGTGATTTGTTTTCGCTGACAGATGAAAATGAAATGGGGCATATTCAACTTTCTCGTGAATCTGACATTTTAGTAGTTGCACCAGCAACGGCTAACATTTTAGCACGTATGGCTCAAGGTTTAGCGGATGATTTAGCCACTACTGTTCTTTTGGCAACTAATAAAAAAGTCCTTGTTGCCCCATCAATGAATAACCGAATGTGGACACACCAAGCAACTCAACAAAACATTGCCATTTTGAAGGAACGTGGAATTTCGGTATTAGGGCCTGGTTCTGGTGAAATGGCCTGCGGAGAACACGGGGAAGGTAGAATGTTGGAAACGCAGGAAATTTTAGAAGCAATAAAATTAGAGCTAAAATATGACTCCCAATTGTTTGGTCTTCGCGCACTGGTTACTAGTGGTCCCACACATGAACCAATAGATCCTGTCCGGTATTTAGGGAATCGATCGTCTGGAAAACAAGGACATGCCATCGCAACCGCTATTGCCCGTCTGGGTGCCGAGACTACTTTGGTAACTGGTCCCACAAATGAACCAGAACCTTGGGGGGTTCAAGTTATTCATGTCGAAACCGCTCAAGAAATGTTAACTGCCTGCAAAAACTCCCTTCCTACTGATATTGCTATCTGCGCGGCAGCGGTTGCAGATTGGCGGTTTGAAAAAAAATCAAAAATTAAATTAAAGAAAAAGGGTCAACCTCCTACTCTCTCTTTGATTGAAAATCCGGACATTTTAAAAACCCTTTCGCAACCCGGAAACAAACGACCTCGTTTAGTTATTGGGTTTGCTGCTGAAACTGAAAATATAATTGTCAAGGGAACACAAAAGCTCTCTTCCAAAGGCTGTGATTGGATAATTGCAAATGATGTGTCCCCCAATAAAAAAACTTTCGGGAACATCAATAACACTATAAATTTTATCACTTCTGGTGGGATCGAAAGTTGGCCCAAAATGTCAAAACAAAAAATCGCAACAAAACTCGCTGAAAGAATTGTAGAGGTTTTTGCTACATCCAAAGCAGCAGAATAGGCAATTAAAGGATGTCTTCACATTTGATTTTAATAAAGCTTTGTGTTTTTAAAGTTGGACTTCACTGAAAACCAAATACAGCGTTATGCACGCCAAATTGTATTGCCTGAGGTTGGTGGTCTCGGTCAGAAAAAACTACTTAGTGCCAAAGTTTTAGTAATTGGGGCTGGCGGATTGGGTGCCCCATTGCTTATTTATTTGGCAGCTGCAGGCATAGGAACTTTGGGTGTGGCCGATAATGACGTGGTTGAACTTTCAAACTTACAGCGCCAAATAATTCATACAACAGAGGCAATTGGTCTACCGAAAGTGGAAAGTGCGAGGAAAACAGTTCAATCCATCAATCCCGATATTACATTTATCACACACAAGGAGCGGATAAAAAAAAGCAATGTTGAAAGTATAATTTCTGATTATGATTTAATAGCAGACGGATCAGATAATTTTCCTACTAGATTTTTAATCAACGACGCTTGCCATTTTTTGCACAAAACCCTGGTGTCAGCCGCTATTTTGCGTTTCGAAGGGCAAATTTCCACTTTTAAACAGCATATTTCCCCTGAGTACCCTTGTTACCGATGTCTGTACAAAGACCCCCCACCGCCCGGCCAAATTCCAAGCTGTTCGGAGGGGGGGGTTCTTGGATCTCTCGCAGGCACAATTGGAGCCCTTCAAGCTACGGAAGTTATCAAAGAAATTTTAGGAATTGGGGATAGTTTAGCAGGGCTCCTTTTGTTGTATAACGCTTTAGAAACTGAAATTCGCAGAATTAAATTTAAGAGGGATCCTGCATGTCCTTTATGCGGTGATAAACCAACAATTTCTGACTTTTCGCAATCTCCTCCAATCTAAATTAATATTGTGCGCCAACGTCTCTCAATCATTATTTTTTCTAGTCTTTATGACCGTATCCATTACGCTCTTATGATGGCTAGTGCGGCCGCGGCTACCGCCAAACCAGTGACAATTTTTTTTACGATGGACGCTTTGAAAACACTCAAAAAACCAACCTCTGAAGGAATACCGGGCTGGAGTACCCTTGATAAAAATGAACAAGACAAAACACCAATTACAAAGGACCTAGAATACAACGGAAAAGGAATAGCTAAAATTGAAGAACTGTTAGAAGCTTGTTCTGATTTTGGGGTGAAATTTTATATATGCGAAACAGGAATGAAAGCCTTGGGGCTGAAAAGAACCTGCCTACGAAGCGATTTAAAGATCGGTGAATTTGGGTTAGTAAGTTTTCTTAAGGAATCAGAAGATGACAACGGACAAATTGTTTTTGTATAAAGTTAACTGACGTTTCTTGAAATCTTAATTTTAGTTTTGACCTAGAAATCTATAACATTTTTCTCTCCTAAACCCTTAACCTTTCAAATTAACCAACTTAATAAATTTTATCTTTTGGAACCTGACCGCTAACAAAGGATATAATATTTTCTATTACCCTGGCCCCCATCGCTACTCTACTTTCGTTAGTTGCAGAACCAAGATGCGGCGCAAGCACTACGTTTTTTAAATTAAATAACTTTTCATTAATTTCCGGTTCGTTTTCAAAAACGTCTAAACCAGCTGCAGCAATTTCACCTTTTTCTAGCCTTTCGGCCAGTTCAGCCTCATCAATTATGCCCCCCCTTGCTGAATTAATTACGATTGCGTGTTTTTGCAATTTACCAAGCCGTTCAGCATCCAGCAAATGGTGGGTTTCAGTGGTCTGCGGACAGTTTATCGAAAGAAAATCTACTTCAGCGAGCATTTTATTGAGAGACGGCCAATAAGTAGCGTCTAGTTTGGCCATTATAAATTCACTTACAGGTTTTCGGTTATGATAGTATATTTGCATACCAAAGCACCGTGCCCTGACCGCAACAGCATAGCCAATCTTTCCTAAACCTATAATTCCCAATTTTTTATTAGTGAGGCTAGTACCCAACAAAAAAGTTGGAGCCCAACCACCCCACAATTTTTCCTTCACTATTTGGCAACCTTCCGGCAGCCTGCGCGCCGCAGCCAGCATCAGAGCTATTGTTAGATCAGCAGTGTCCTCGGTCAGCACATCGGGAGTGTTGGTTACACAAATGTTACGCTGAGTAGTTGCTGCTAAATCGATATGGTTCACGCCAGCACCAAAGTTCGCTATTATTTCAACAGTTGAGGGTAAAGCTGAGACCAAACCAGCATTGATTTCATCAGTTACCGTTGGA
Source organism: Pseudomonadota bacterium (assembly GCA_036339375.1). Lineage (GTDB taxonomy): Bacteria > Pseudomonadota > Alphaproteobacteria > MPNO01 > UBA2964 > JAYZBC01. The sequence continues at coordinate 48,314 of JAYZBC010000034.1, forward strand.
ACGACAACGCTAGCACCTTCAGACCTTTTAATGATTTCCTCAAACGACATTACCCTGTCAGAGGTATTTAGTCGGACATTAAACAGGTTTTGCATCCGATTTTCTGTCACTTTAGGGAGCTTTCGGGTTACAAGAACGACCGGTTTTTTCATATATTTTTTAGCTTAAACTAGGGGAAATTTCGTGTTAACGTTTGTTAAAATTTAGTTTTGATTTTCAAATGCAATGACTTCCCGGCTAAGAAAATATAGTATTGCACCACTAAAATGAATAGAAATTTAAATAAATTAATCAAAAATTTAATAGTGTGCAGTTGCTTGGCGTTTATGGTTTATGTGGGCTATTTACAACTTTCAACTCATTATTCGAAAACTGAACAAGCTTTGCCGCGTTTTGTGTCTTTAAAACAAAAAGAAGTCAATTTGCGTACAGGCCCAAATAAAAAATACCCGATTCACTGGGTTTACCTTAACCAAAAGATGCCAGTGGAAATCATCGCGGAGTTTCGTTTTTGGAGACAAATTAGAGACTGGGAGAACACAGTAGGCTGGGTCCACAAACGTTTATTAACAAATAAACGAAGAATAATTGTTCTAACGGGAACACACCCTATAAAAAAATCACCAAGTTATAATTCTCCAGTGATAGCACTAGTAGAAGAAAAAGTAATTGGTGAATTAGAAAAATGCAAAAAGGATTGGTGCAGAATTAACTTTGGAGAATTTCGGGGATGGATGCAACAGAGTCAATTTTGGGGAAGATATCCCCGCGAAAAAATTTAATCCCAGAAAAATTTTCTTTATTTTTTATCGTTTTGGAGGAGTAGGGCCTTTGTCGTAATCAAAATCTCCAATTAACGCCTCATGAACGTTTTTTGGAATTCCAGCCATATGATGATATTCTGGGTGTCCAACTGTTAACAATATTTGGGGGGATTTTGAGCAAAAGGCAGCAATTTGTTTTTCATTAAAAGGAAATCGAACAAATTGTACGGAAGATGCCTTTCCCTCCGAAGTTATGCGATCAATATCTGTTTCCGGCAAAGCATTTACCTTTTCCTCATTAATGAACAAGCTTATGGTTTCTTCAAAACCTCCTAATTTAGAAAGTAATATAGCTCGACGCCCCGGATCACCGACTTCTATCATTACTGTAGCAACCAATTCTTTACCTTTTGGGATGAGCGGGTTATATGCCGCCAATTCACCAGGAATTTGTTCTTTTCCTCCTTTCTCAATAAAAAGCATTTCGTGGATTTGAAACCACATTGTATCAAAATTTTCAAAGTAAAAAGTACAACTGGGACCTACCTCTACCCGTCTATTTTTTTTTGATGCAGCCAAAGCTTTTGCACGGTTTTTTCTTATGACCCCATATTCATCCATAGACATAATGTCACTAGGAGTAAGATTATGTTCCATTTAAAAAATCCTATGATCTAGTACTATAAGCTTCAGCCAACAACTCAATTGGATGGAAAACTGTTTGAGGCACTAATAGTTTGTCGGTTTCCTTAACATTTCGTTCAATCCCTTGGAGAATATGCATGCCAGCTAAGGGACATTCTGAAACTACCACTGATGGTAATTTTTCAATGGCTTTACTAACAACGGGCTTACCTATTTTCATACCAATCTCAAAATTACTTTCCATCATTCCCCAAGACCCGCCGTGGCCCGAACAACGTTCTATCACTGAAATATCTGTCTGTGGTATTAGGCGCAACATTTCCGCAGCTTTAGCACCAATATTTTGTGCACGTGAATGACACGCAAGATGAACTGTTACTCCGTTTGGTATGGGTTCCAAGCCCTCAGCAATTCCTTCTTTTTTTGCAATATTTACAAGATATTCTGCTATGTCATATGTCGCAGATGAAAGATTTTTTACATTTTCATCGTTTGGTAAAATCAAGGGCCACTCAAATTTTAACATGAGGGCACAGCTAGGTACCAATGCAATAATATCGTAACCATTATTGATCCAAGAACCCATTTCTTGAGAAACTTTTCGAGCGTTTTCTGCCACCGCCTCAAGATCTCCATGTTCAAGCTTCGGCATTCCACAACAATGAGGGTAAATAACCTCTGTTTCCACACCGTTCCTTGCTAATACTTTCCTAGTTGCCTCCCCAATTTGAGGATTATTATAATTCACAAAACAGGTCGCATATAACACTGCCTTCCGCCCAAAAGCTGGAGCATTTACATTAATAGTTGGGGTCTTTGTTTTTGCCCTAGCCGCAAAACTTTTGTGGTAGAATTTTGGGAGTACTGCCGTTTGTTTTATTCCGATTAATTTTTGTATCACATTACGGGTAAACTTATTACTGAGTTTGTTGCTCCAATTAACTAGTGTTGCAAAAGGGCCTAACCACTTTCCGTTTCTGTCTGTGTTGGATAACTGTTCCTTATTACGCGATACCTTACCGAAACGCTTTTCAACGGCACGGTACCGCAACATTAAATGTGGAAAATCAACATTAAATTCATGGGGTGGAACATAGGGACATTTTGTCATGAAACACAAATCACAAAGGGTACATGCGTCAACCACATAACCAAATTTACTACTAGGAACAGAATCTAGTTCTCCAGTTTGTGAGTCGTCTATTAAATCAAACAGCCGAGGAAAAGAATCACAAAGATTGAAACATCGACGACATCCATGGCATATGTCAAAAATGCGTCGCAGTTCTAGATCTAGACTTTCCTTTTCAAAATACTCTGGATTTTCCCAATCTATAGGATGACGAGTTGGAGCCCCCAGACTTCCTTCCGACATAACTAAAAGCCTTCTTTCAAACTCAAGTAAACAGGACCTTTCTGAGAAATTCTCTTCTCAGTTATTCCACATTTTGCGCAAGTGTTTTTGGGAAAATTAATTCCCTTAAATCATATTTTTAGTCTTAGTCGAGCTCATCAAAGGCCCTTTGAAAACGGCCAGCATGCGATTTTTCGGCTTTAGCTAAAGTTTCGAACCAACTAGCTATTTCATCAAATCCCTCATCACGTGCTTCACGAGCCATCCCAGGATACATATCAGTATATTCATGGGTTTCACCGGCTACTGCTGCTTTTAGGTTATCACCGGTTGTACCGATTGGTTCTCCAGTTGCAGGATCTCCAGTCTCTTCGAGATACTCCAGATGGCCATGTGCATGGCCTGTTTCCCCTTCGGCTGTCGACCTAAATACTGCAGCCACGTCGTTATATCCTTCAACATCGGCTTTTTGTGCGAAATATAGATAACGACGATTTGCTTGGGATTCACCAGCAAATGCTGCTTTAAGATTTTCTTCTGTTTTACTTCCTTTCAACGATGGCATTAGTTTTTCCTTTTCCCCTTGAAATTTCAATCGACAATCCCCTCCACTCAAAAGGGGTAAACACTCATGTTTAAAACTTTAATATAGTGCAGTGTACCTTAATTTCCAACGTTTTAAAGGTAACAAAAGAAACGTTTTTACAATTTTTATAAACTTTTCAAAACAAAACTAGGGGAGTTCCTTCTTTTTGCGAAGTAAATCTGGAACGCCAATGATGTTGTATCCTGAGTCTACATGCATAACTTCCCCGGTTACGCTGGAAGAAAGTTCACTTAAAAGATAAAGAGCCGCATTTCCAACTTCATCTAAACTTACACTTCGACGTAATGGCGAGTATTCTTGACTCCATTTAAAAACTTCGCGAGCTCCGCCAACGGCACTTCCGGCTAATGTCCTCATGGGGCCCGAAGATAAAGCGTTCACCCTGATTCCTTTTGCACCAAGATCCACAGCTAAATATTTAACACTCGCCTCGAGAGCGGCTTTTGCAACGCCCATAACATTATAGTTGGGCATCACCCGTTCCGAACCGGCATAGGTTAAGGTAATTAGGCTTCCACCCACCTTCATTAAAGCAGCGGCACGGCTGGCAATGGTGGTAAATGAATAACAGGAGATTTTAAGCGTTCGCACAAAATTTTCTTGTGTTGTATCTATATACCGTCCATTTAATTCATTCTTATCGGAATAAGCTATTGAATGTACCAGAAAATCTAATTGCCCCCACTTTTTTTCTAAAGTTGCAAAAACAGTATCAACACTTTTTTCATCCTCAACATCACAAAACAAAACAATCTCTGAACCAAGGGATTGAGCCAAAGGCTCCACCCGTTTGGCAAACCCTTCGCCCTGATATGTAAAGGCGAGTTCCGCTTGATGTCTTGCCAATGTTTTTGCAATTCCCCAAGCGATAGAATGGTCATTAGCGACCCCAAGAATTAACCCGCGTTTTCCACACATTAAAGAGGATCCGGCCATCAAACTGATTGCCTCAAGCCGTCTGCATCGATTTAAAAACCAAAGTAGCGTTCGTTCCTCCAAATCCAAAGCTATTTGAAAGAGCACAATTGATTTCAATATTTTCCTGACATTCTGTTACAAGGGGCAAATCACCAAGTTCTGCGACGGGATTTTCAACATTTGCGGAAGCAGATATAAACCCGTGATTCATCATTAAAAGGGTGTAAATTGCCTCATGAACGCCAGTGGCACCTAGTGAATGCCCTGTAAGTGATTTCGTAGAGTTAAAAGCCGGAAAACGGTTCGTGTGAGAAAACACCTCTTTTAAAGCGGCAAGCTCTTTAACATCGCCGACAGGTGTGGATGTACCGTGTGTATTAACATAATCCACTGGTATACCCACTGTTTTAAGCGCCATTTCCATGCACCTAACCGCTCCATCGCCAGAAGGTTGTACCATGTCATGCCCATCGGATGTGGCGCCGTAACCCACTAGTTCAGCATAAATTCTAGCACCCCGCGCCTTTGCGTGTTCCAATTCCTCCAAAACAATTACGCCGCCACCGCCAGCTATAACAAATCCATCTCTATCATTATCAAAAGGTCTTGATGCTTTTTCTGGCCTATTGTTAAAACCAGAAGATAAAGCTGGCATAGCATCAAACAAAACAGTCATTGTCCAATCTAACTCCTCACCACCACCTGCAAAAACCAAATCCTGTTTTCCAAGCTGAATTAGCTCTGCTCCATTTCCAATACAATGAGCACTTGTGGCACAAGCCGAGCTTATAGAGTAGCTAACGCCGTTTATTTTAAAAGCCGTTGCTAGCGTTGCTGAATTGGTACTTGACATGGTTCGCGGCACCATAAAAGGTCCTACTTTCCGAGCACCCTTTTCCCGGGAAGTATCAAAAGCAAGAAGCAAGTTTTTAGTAGATGGACCACCAGATCCCATAATTAGACCTGTGTTTTTACTGGACACATCCTTCTCTTCCAAACCCGCATCTATAATAGCCTCCTTCATAGCTATAAAATTGTAGGCCGCCCCATCACCCATAAAACGACGTTGTTTTCGATCCATTTCTGCATCAAGGTCAATCTTGGGGTCACCGTGAATGTGACTCCTAAAACCCCTTTCTGCATATTCAGGACAAAACGAAATGCCGGAGTTACCTTCACGCAGTGAAGACAATACCTCTTCCTTATTTTGTCCAATGCTCGAATTAATACCAAGGCCTGTCACGACTACTCTTTTCATCTTTTCCTCACAACTCGTTGGTAGCAGTGAATAATCCCACACGCAAATCTTGAGCTTCGTAAGCTACCTGACCATCCACTTCCAACGTCCCATCGGCAATGCTAATAGTAAATTGTCTTTGTAAAACTCTTTTTACATCAATTCGATAGGTCAAAAGCTTAGTCTTAGGCGTAATCTGACCATTAAACTTCAATACACCAAGCCCTAACGCTCGACCTCTTCCTTTCGCACCCAGCCAACCTAAATAAAATCCTAAAAGCTGCCACAACGCATCAAGACCCAGACACCCCGGCATGACAGGGTCATCCTCAAAGTGGCATTCAAAGAACCATAAATCTGGCTTTATATCAAACTCTGCAATAACCGCTCCTTTATTGTATGCTCCACCCTCTTTAGAAATCTTTGTGATCCGATCAAACATTAACATTGGAGGCAGGGGTAACTGGGCATTGCCAGCACCAAATAACTTTCCATGCCCACATTTGAGTAGCTCTTCGTAAGAAAAGCTTTTTTTGTCTTCAAAACCCATATTAAAACAATACCCTTAGTATTTTGCTAAAATGGGGTTTTTAGTTTCAATAAAATACTGCCCTAATGCCATTTTTTTCTTAAGCCTTTAATTTAAAAAATAAGAATAGGCGGTATAGCTTTCTTTATATAAACGAAAATTAAATTGACCAGCCCTAAATTAATTTTTTCTTTTGATTGTGCGAAGAAATATGGCATGTCTACTCTGCCCAATTAAAAACTAGTATTTTTGAATATTGATTTTGTACTTGTTTATATAAAAAAAATCCAAGCTAATTTTAAACCGCGTCTTAGGTTTTCAGTTTGAAATGTCGTGGTGTTTAGGTTTAATGGAAAAAACCAGTAACGGTCACAGAAAGACTTGGCCAATTCCCCTTCATAAAATTTAGCACACAAAAGTAGCAGCGCAGTTTTTAAAACCAAAATTTTGTTTTGTATTTTTAGGCACTAGTTTCAGATTCAACAGGTTCCACATTTGAACTTTTCTTTTTAGAATTAATTTCTTCGCCTGTTGATTGGTCCACTACTTTCATACTGAGTTTAACTTTTCCACGAGCATCAATGCCCAAAACTTTGACTTTGACGTTATCTCCTTCACTTATAACGTCAGACACCTTGCCCACTCGGTGATCGGCAAGTTCACTGATGTGAACGAGCCCGTCTCTTGGCCCTAAAAAATTCACAAAAGCACCAAAATCCATAATTTTTACTACTTTGCCTTCGTAAATAACTCCAATTTCTGGTTCAGCAACAATATTTTTAATCCAATCAACAGCTGCTTGGCCTGCTTCCCCATCTACCGAAGCCACTTTTATAGTACCATCGTCTTCGATATCAATTTTAGCACCCGTCGTTTCACAAATTTCTCTAATTATTTTACCACCAGTACCGATTACCTCTCTAATTTTTTCCTTAGGAATTGTAAATGAGGTGATACGTGGGGCGTTGGAGCTTACATCTGCTCGAGCAGTATCAATTGCGTTTGCCATTTCTCCCAATATTTCAATTCGACCGCCACGGGCTTGTTCTAGAGCCGCCTTCATAATTTCCTCTGTTATGCCAGTAATTTTTATATCCATTTGAAGAGAAGTTATCCCGTTTTTTGTACCAGCAACCTTAAAATCCATATCACCTAGATGATCTTCGTCCCCTAAAATATCTGAGAGGATTGCATATTCTCCGTTTTCTAAAATCAACCCCATTGCGATTCCCGCTACCGAGCATTTAATTGGTACACCGGCATCCATTAGCGCAAGCGATGTCCCGCAAACCGTTGCCATTGAGGAGGATCCATTTGATTCAGTTATTTCTGAAACAATTCGGAGGGTATAAGGAAAATCTTCTTTTGAAGGTAATACCGCACGGGTAGCACGCCAAGCGAGTTTTCCGTGTCCAATTTCTCGGCGACCAGGTGATCGGAGAAAACTGGCCTCACCTACCGAATAGGGTGGAAAGTTATAGTGCAAGAGAAAATTTTCTCGATATTCTCCCTCAAGCGCATCCACTATTTGTTCGTCTTCTCCAGTGCCAAGTGTTGCAACAACCAGTGCCTGCGTTTCACCACGAGTAAAAAGAGCACTCCCGTGTGACCGTGGTAACACACCCACCTCTGAAACTATAGGCCGTACTGTTTTTGTATCCCGGCCATCGATTCGTTTACCGGTTTGCAAAATATTGTTACGAACAATTTGTTTTTCTAAGTCTTTAAAAAGACCACTAAGAAGGGGTTTGATATTTTCTTCATCTCCTAAAATATCGATAGCTTCTGCTTTTGCAACGCTTAGTTTTTCTACTCTTTCTTGCTTGATCGATTCATTGTAGGCCTCACGAATACTCGTTTCTGAAATATTTGTGAGTTTAACTCGGAGTTCTTCTTTTTCTTCAGAAGGGGGGGGTATTTGCCAAGGTTCTTTGGCACATTCCTGAGCTAATTCAATAATAGTTTTGATAACAGGTTGAAATTCTTCGTGAGCAAACATAACAGCCTTCAACATTAGTTCCTCAGAAAGCTGTTTAGCCTCAGATTCAACCATCAAGACGGCCTCCGTTGTGCCCGCCACCACCATATCCAGAGCAGATTCTTTAAGTTCATCTGGGGAGGGGTTAAGAATAAATTTTTCAGAAATATACCCGACACGTGCGCCACCAACCGGACCTGTAAAAGGGATACCAGAAATTGTTAAAGCAGCAGAGGCGCCAACCAAAGAAACAACATCAGGATCATTTTCAATATCATGGCTTAAAACAGTGCAAATTACCTGTGTCTCATTCTGAAATCCTTTCGCAAAAAGGGGTCTAATAGGTCTATCAATTAAGCGAGAAGTCAAAACCTCTTTTTCAGAAGGCCGGCCTTCGCGCTTGAAAAACCCACCAGGAATTTTTCCAACAGCAAAGGTTTTTTCTTGGTAATTAACTGTGAGTGGAAAGAAATCTACATCCGGTTTTGGTTCTTTTTGTGCAACTGCTGTACAAAGTACGACCGTATCCCCATAACTCACCAAAACGGCACCGTCAGCCTGTCGACCAATTCTCCCCGTTTCAAAACTAAGCTTTCGCCCACCCCACATCAGATCTCTACGATGTATGGAAAACATAAATTTTGTTCCTTCCTAATCGACGGCACCAAATGAGCGTCAATTTTAAAACCGCTTCTCTATTACTAGTCCTTAACAACCAATTAAACCAAGCAAAAACAAATTCAATAGGATCTAGCGTCGTAAACCCAATTTTTGGATAAGACCCTCATATCGGTTTTGATCTTTACGTTTTAAATAATCTAGCAAGCCTCGCCGTTGTCCAACCATAATCAACAAGCCGCGGCGAGAATGGTGATCCTTCTTGTGTTCTTTTAAATGTTCAGTAAGATTTTTTATTCTTTCAGTAAGAATCGAAACCTGCACTTCCGGCGATCCGGTATCATTTTCCTCAAGACAAAATTCTTTTATGAGCTCAGCTTTTCTTTCCTGGGTAATCGACATCTATTTCTCCTTTAACTAAAGTTTCAACAAACGTACTACGTGTATTTTGCCAGCTAAAATTCGTACAATCGCTACGGGAATTCCGTCGGCTTTTGCACAAAACACCCTCCCCTTAACTGACAAGCTAGTCCCAATTGGGTTAGCACTAACTAAATCATGGACGGCTATTGACCGACCCTGCCTTAAATAGCCCGCCTGCCATGCGTTCAAATCTAATGCCGGGATGTCGTCCAGCGCTGATTCTACTTTGCACAAATAGGTATAGGGCGGCGCACTATGCACTAGCGCCTGCAGAGTTTCCAGTGAAATCGCATTTTTTTCAAAAAAAGGCCCGCATTTAATGCGGCGCAATTGGGTAATGTGAGAAAAAACACCCAACTTTCTGCCTAAATCACGTGTTAAACTCCGAATATATGTTCCCTTGCCACACACCACTTCAAATTCAGCAAAATTTGCGTTTGGCAAATCCAATAAAGTAAATTCTTTTACTAACACTTTCCTGCTGGGTAAATTAAATTCACGGCCGGCACGCGCTAATTTATAAGCACGTTCTCCATTAATTTTTAATGCGGAATATCGTGGGGGTACCTGATCAATTTCCCCTGTAAATTTGCAAAGTGCTGAACGTATTTCCTCCTCGCATGGTCTTTCATTACTGACATTGATTACTGCTCCCTCTGCGTCATCACTATCTCTTTCTTCACCCCAACGAACGGTAAATTTGTAATGCTTAAACTTATCTACAACATAAGAAATAGTTTTTGTAGCCTCACCCAGAGCAATGGGTAAAACACCCGTACCCAGCGGATCTAGAGTCCCTGCATGTCCCGCTTTTTTTGCATGCAAAATTTTTTTCGTTCGGGCGGTTACATATGATGAAGTCGTGTTTTTGGCCTTATCTATTACAACCCAACCATTTATAACATTGGCTCTTTTTGAGCTTTTCATTTTCTTTTTTTGCTTTTTGGATCCGAAATCCCTGTTTCTAGGTCGCGAGCAATTTCAGGAGACTGGAGAAGCTGACCAATATGTTTACCTTGATCAAATACCACATCCTCAGCAAAATTCAGAGTAGGTGTATATCTCAGTTCAGTGGTTTCTGCGACGCGACGCCTTAGGAAAGGTTTGGCCCTTTTGAGGGCTAGAACAACTTTAGTTACTTCGTTTCCTCCTAATGGCATAACAAAAACTGTCGCATTTTTCAGATCAGGACTAACTCGGACCTCGCTTATTGTTAAAGAAACCCCAACAAGATCTGGATCACGTAATTCTCCTCGAGCGAATATGTCCACTAGGGTATGGCGTATTAATTCTCCTACACGCAAGCTTCTCTGATTTTGTGCCCGATGACCATGGAAAAAATTTTTTGGATGTTCACTCATTTCCTTATCCGCTAAAGTAAAAATGCGGAAATATAATCCTTGATTGTCTAAAGTTTGCGAGCAACCACTTCTACATCAAAACATTCTATAGTGTCACCAAGTTTGAGATCTTGGTAATTTGCAAATGACATACCACATTCCATACCATCGCGAACTTCGCGAACTTCGTCTTTAAAGCGTTTTAGCGTGGAAAGACTACCTTCATGAATTACAACGGATTCTCGTAATAATCTTACAGATGAGCCCCTTTTGACCATTCCCTCTGTTACCCTACAACCAGCAACTTTTCCTTGTTTACTTATATTAAAAATTTCCAAAATTTCGGCATTCCCCAGAAAAGTCTCTCGTGCCTCTGGGGTAAGCATACCGCTCAACATATCGCGAACGTCATCAATCAAATTGTAAATAATCGAATAATACTGAATATTTACCATTTCTCGGTTTGACATTTCTTTTGCTTGAGCGTTTGCCCGAACATTAAACCCTACGACAAATCCTGCAGACGCTTTCGCCAAACTAATATCAGATTCATTGATTCCACCTACACCGGAATGTAGAATTTGGACACCTACCTCATCAGTGCTAATTTTTTTGAGACTCGCACTTATTGCCTCAACCGAACCATGTGTATCTGCCTTGATTACTAAAGGTAGCTCCTGTAATTCCCCGGATTCAATTTCGGAGAACATTTGATCGATTGTTCCTCGGGGTATTGCGGCAGACCTTTGAACCCTGGAACGCCGTGTCCGGAACTCTGTGATTTCACGGGCCCGCGCTTCACTTTCCACAACAGCAAAATCATCTCCTGAAATTGGAGTGCCACTAAGCCCCATTACTTCTACTGGATCACCTGGCCCCGCCTTTTCTATATTTTGTTCAAGACAATTTAACATCATTCGAACCCGACCCCATTCCCCTCCAGCAACTAAAATATCTCCAAGATTTAAGGTGCCGCGTTGAATTAGAAGGGTGCCCACTGCTCCACGACCCGTTTCCAAGTTGGCCTCTATAATTATACCTTCTGCACTTCTTTTAGGGTTGGCTTTAAGTTCAAGAATTTCTGCCTGAAGGAGAATAGCCTCTTTTAGCTTTTCCAAATTTTGCTTTTCAGTAGCTGAGACTTCTACTGCAAGAATTTCGCCACCTAGCTGTTCCACAACAATTTCATGTTGCAAAAGCTCATTGTGAATACGTTTAGGATCCGCATTGGGGCGATCCATCTTATTGATAGCAATAATAATAGGTACTTCTGCAGCTTTTGCGTGATCGATAGCCTCAATGGTTTGAGGCATCACCCCGTCATCTGCTGCAACAACCAAAACCACAATATCGGTAATATTCGCACCTCGGGAACGCATTTGCGTGAAGGCTTCGTGCCCCGGTGTGTCTATAAACGTGATTTTATCTTCAGAGGAAAGTTTCACCTGATAAGCGCCAATATGTTGCGTTATACCCCCAGCCTCTCCACCAACAACGTCAGTAGAACGGAGGGCATCAAGAAGGGAGGTCTTTCCATGATCTACATGTCCCATAACTGTCACAATTGGGGGCCGGGGAAGTAAATCCTCTTCGGCATCGTCTTTACCCTTGAATCCAATTTCCACGTCAGCGTCGCTGACTCGTCGTATGTTGTGACCATATTCAGACACAATGATTTCAGCCGTATCAGCATCAATTGTTTGCTGTAAAGTAACCATTACTCCCAGTTTCATAAGGCTGCGGATCACTTCCACACCACGTTCTGCCATGCGATTAGCAAGCTCTTGAACGGTGATTACCTCGGGAACCACAACATCACGAACTATTTTGATGGCTTCTTGTGGTTGTGTTTGCTGGCTCCGTTTTTCTCTTTCCCTAGCACGACGCACTGAAGCTAGACTACGAACCCTTTCTTCCTCATTTAAAGCCTGATTTATGGTCAACTTTCCTGTTCGGCGACGCGCTTCACCGCGGCGAGGGGTAGGCCGTTTTTCTTGTTTTATCCGTTTTGGTCGGTTTTCTGTTTCTTCGTTTTCCTCTTCTGATTCCTGGAGGATTTCTGGCTTTTTTTGCTTTGCCAAACGGTCTTGCAAACTAGCTGCCTGTTCAGCAGCCTTCTCAGCTACAACTGCTTCCTCCTTGCGTCTTTGTTTTTCCCCTTCTCTTCGATCATCTTCTTTTTTCTGGCGCTTTTGTCTTTCTTCTTCTTCTTTATGTCTAGCACTTTCCTCTGCTTTAGTAGCTTCCCGACGTGCCTCTGCGCCTTCTTGTGTTTGTTTAATAATTTCGTCCGCACCTGCTTCTTCTGCAAGTGCAGACTCAAGCGCCCTGGCACGCGCGGCCGCCTCATGTTCCGTGAGACTTCGAAGTGTTGCGGTTTTATTGGAAGGGGATTTTGTTTTGCTTATGGGCTTCGGTTTTGTTGAAACTTTTTCGCTAGTTGATTTTTCCTCCACCAGATCAATTTTTTTTAATTTCACCTCCTCCATGATGCCGCTAGCACCCTTTGCAAAGGTTCGCTTTTTTTTAACCTCAACCGCTACAGATTTAGTTCTACCATGCGAAAAACTTTGTCTCACCTGACCCGCACCTATAGTCTTCTTTAATTCCAGACGACCAGGACGTGCTTTTAATACACTTTTCTTATTTTTAGTTTCATCGATCATTTTAAAAAAGCCTTCATACTTTTTCTGAAATACGAAATCCCGCGAGCCGTGTAGATTCAACTAATAAACGCATCCCCAATTGTTTTTTGACTACAGCTACATAAACTGTTCTCTTCCTATTAAAAATTCTACCCAATTCCATACTGGAAAATACATCTACAACTTGCGCAGCGCCAGCCAATTTAATCATCCTTTGTCGGCTTTCAATTGTGCAATCATAAGCACAAAAAACTACACACGCCCCATGTCTACTCAGGAAAGTCTTCATTTTTTCAAATCCAGCGACTGCTTCACCCGCACGACGTGCTAATCCAATTAAATTTAAACATTGCTGGACTAATAATTCTTCGACAACCTCTATTAAATTTTTATCTACTTCTACATTGGCCTGCATATTTTTCTCAAATAACTGTTTATTACAAGCCCTTTCAACTATATCTCGCGATGCCTTCAACCACAATCCACGGCCAGGTAAGCAATGTTCTATATCTGGCACTATTTTGTTATCAGGGGAAACTACAAAACGAACCAATTTTTCCACAGGTTGTTTTTCCTGGCTAACGAAACAGCGGCGCTGCCGGGAACAGTCTTTTTTTACGGGAAGACTTAATAAATCACACCCTATTGTTTGGATCGGGGACATCTTTTTAAAATTCTTCCGAAAAACAACAATCAATGATTATCAGTAGTATCCTCTTCTTGGCCTTCTTGTTGTATCAATTCTTCTGATTCGGCCTCTTCTGGAGTTGTTTCACCATCAAACCAATGTGCCCTGGCTGACATTATTATATTGTTTGCTTCTCCCTCTGAAAGTTCAAATTGGCGAAGCAAACCATCTGTAGGGGCACTTAATTCATCCCCAGCAAGGTCTGCTAAGTCTTCTCGGTTTTTGATTCCAGCCTCCCCCAGCGTCACAAGCATGGAGCTAGTTAATCCTTCAACTTCAAGTAAATCATCAGACATGCCAAGCTCAAGACGTCGAGCGGAGTTTTTCTTTTCTTTTTCAGACAAATAAGCTTCTGCGCGGGTTCGTAACTCTTCCGAAATTTCCTGATCAAACCCCTCAATTGCTAGCAAATCTTCAACCGGGATAAAGGCTACCTCCTCCACTGAGGAAAAGCCTTCAGTGACCAACAAATGGGCGAGTACATCATCCACTTCAAGTGCATCGATAAACATCTGAGACCGTTGGCGAAACTCTTCCTGTCGTCGGTCAGATTCTTCCTCCTCCGTTAGAATTACTATATCCCAACTTGTCAATTGTGAAGCAAGTCGCACATTTTGCCCACGTCGCCCTATCGCGAGACTAAGTTGATCATCGGCCACGACAACTTCAATCCGATTTGCTTCTTCATCAATCACGACCTTGGCCACTTCGGCAGGAGCCAAAGCATTAACAATAAAGGTCGCTGGATCAGAGGACCATTGGATTATATCTATCTTTTCACCCTGCAGTTCACCTACTACGGCCTGCACACGGCTTCCCCTCATTCCTACGCAAGCACCTACGGGATCTATACTAGTGTCGCTGGACAAAACAGCAATTTTAGCTCGACTACCCGGATCACGGGCCACCGCTCTTATTTCAATAATGCTGTCATAAATTTCCGGTACTTCTTGGGTAAAAAGCCCGGCCATAAATTGTGGATGCGTCCGTGACATAAAAATTTGAGGGCCACGCATTTCTTCACGAACGTCATAAATATATGCTCGAACACGGTCTCCTGGCCGAAAAGTTTCCCGCGGAATAATTTCATCGCGCCTTAAAACTGCCTCACTCCGTCCAAGATCGACCGTAACATTTCCAAAATCGGCACGTTTTACTATGCCATTGACTATTTCCCCTACACGGTCTTTGTATTCGTTGTATTGTCGAGACCTTTCAGCCTCACGAACTCGCTGCACAATTACTTGTTTTGCGGTTTGAGCAGCAATTCTCCCAAAGTCAATTGAAGGCAGGGGTTCTGACAAAAATTCACCAACCCCAATTTCTGGTTTAATCCGTCGTGCCTTTTCCAAAGAAATTTGCATTGCTTCATTAATAACTGAATCAGTAACTTCTAGATAACGGAAAAGCTGTATTTCTCCGGTCTTGCGATTGATTAAGGCACGGACGTCGTTTTCCTGACCGTAGCGAGATCGTGCTGCTTTTTGAATTGCTTGTTCCATTGCATCAATTACTTGTTCCGCTTCTATTCCCTTATCCCGGGCAACGGCTTCCGCAACCTGCAACAATTCGACCCTATCATAGCCGGAGCCAATAATTACATCGTTTTCCAAATCCATTTCACTGCTCCATTTGAGCGGTTAGCGCTGCCTCATAACCGGCCGCTTTAATTAATTCTTCAGTTGGTACAAGAGAGGCATTTCGAACGTTTTCTAAAGCTATAACTATTGATTGACTCCCACACTGGAGCCAAACCCTGTGTTTCTCTACACGCAAAATTCGACCATGAAAAGTTTTGGATCCATTTAAAGGAAGCAAAGTTTCTACCTTCACTTCAAAACCAGAAAACCTCTGATAGTCAGAAATTCGCACAAGGGGTCTGTCAATTCCAGGGGAGCTGACCTCAAGCATATAACTTCTCTTAAGTGGTTCTTCTATCTCCAAAATAGCTGAAACAATTTTGTCTACCATTACACAATCATCAAACTTCACTGGACGCCTATCTTGTCTTTCTATCATAATCTGCAAAGTTTGATCCCGCTGTCCCATAAAACGAACAATTACTAAATCAAAACCTGCGTTTTTGATAGAGGCGGCTACGAGCAGTTCGACAGTTTTTGCTTCGTTATCGTTAATACTTTAATCCTTCCTTCGAAAAAATTGTACTTTATTTGCCAAGGTAATAAAAAAAGTGGGCCGCTGGCCCACTCCTAAAAATTAATGCCCGAAACACTAATGGAATGCTATAACCATTTTTATAGCTCGAAAATAGGGGTGCCTGCAAGCCCCTTAGTATTTTCTCGGTCTACGACGGAAACAAAAAAATGTACTTTTACGACCAGCATTTTTCGCTTTCGCCTCATATCGAGTTTCTGGCCAATCTAAACTCCTACCTTGCCAATCTTTTGCTTGAAAAGCGGGCCAGTCAAAGTTACCGCTGGAAAGTACCTGTTGCAAAATAGATTCTTTGTATTCTTGATCATCTGTAGCTATCCTTAGCTCTGCATTATCAGCAAGCAATACTGAAAGTTGATTAATAACGGAATTGCTTAAAATTCTTCTTTTTTTATGTCTCGCCTTGGGCCAGGGATCCGGGAATAGAAAAAATGCGCGCGCTATACTAGCACTTGCCATAAGCTGAATTAGTATTCGTGCATCATCTCTGAAAATACGTATGTTAGATAGGTTTTTTTTATCCACTTTCGAAAGAAGTCGGCCAACACCATTAAGGTAAGGTTCGCACCCTATAAACCCTACCTGTGGGTTCTGTTTTGCTTGCCATACAAGATGTTCTCCTGAACCAAACCCAACTTCGAACCATATTTCATCGAATGGCTCTAAAAAAAATGACTTGGGATTAATGTTAAAATCTGTTTCAGCAAGTTCTATTTCCACTGATGGCAATAATGTTGCTACCAATTCTTTTTGATAAGCACTCAGAGGACGTCCCCTTCGCCTGCCATAGAGGATTTTTTTAGCAATCAGTGGAAAAAGGCCTTGAGTTCTTTAACTAACTCAGTTTTCTCCCAAGAAAACCCGCCATCAATGTCTGGTTCACGGCCAAAGTGCCCATAGGCGGCTGTTCGAGTATAAATTGGTTTATTAAGTTCAAGGTGTTCCCTAATGCCCCTTGGTGAAAGATCAAAAATTTCCGGTACCATTTCAGAAAGTTTTTCATCTGGGACTTTTCCTGTACCGTAAGTATTAACAAGAATTGAAAGAGGCTTGGAAATCCCTATCGCATAGGAAACCTGGATTACACAGCGATCTGCGAGCCCAGCAGCAACAATATTTTTAGCGGCGTAACGTGCAGCGTAGGAGGCTGATCGGTCTACTTTCGTCGGATCCTTACCGGAAAAAGCACCCCCACCATGTGGGGAGGCACCTCCATATGTGTCAACAATGATTTTGCGACCGGTAAGGCCACAATCTCCATCAGGGCCACCAATGACAAACCTACCCGTCGGGTTTACGAAAAAATTATCTTCATCACACATCCACCCTTCGGGGAGCACTTTTAGTACATGTGGTCGAACAATTTCTCGAACTGCTTCATTTGAAAGCTCATCAGAATGCTGCGTGGAAACAACAACTGATGTAGCTTTAACAGGCTTTTCATTTTCGTACAAAAGGGTCACTTGGCTTTTTGAATCTGGACCAAGGCCAAGCTGTGTTTTCGAATGTCTGGCCTTTGCCAGGGAAAGCAAAATAGCGTGAGAATATTGGATAGGTGCTGGCATTAATTCCTTAGTTTCATTGCAAGCATATCCAAACATAATACCTTGGTCACCCGCACCTTCGTCTTTGTTACCAGTTGCGTCTACACCTTGAGCAATATCAGTAGATTGTTGATGAAGGTGTATTTCTACAAGGGCGTGCTTCCAGTGGAATCCTTCTTGTTCATATCCAATATCTTTAATTGTGGTTCGAACAACATCTTCAAGTAAGTCTTTTGTAATTGAACCTGGGCCACGAACCTCACCCCCAAGAACCACACGGTTGGTGGTACAAAGTGTCTCACAGGCTACTCTCGACATCGGATCAGCAGCCATGTAAGTATCAAGTACAGCATCTGAAATTCTATCTGATACTTTATCTGGGTGACCTTCGGAGACGGATTCGCTGGTAAATGAATAGCTGCGCTTTAGCAATTTTGTTCTCCTAAATTTTCCAGCCAAATTATGACTTCTACCCAAAGGTTTTATTAATATAAAGTAAGAACTAACCCTTGGTGTTTTATGAGGGATAGACCCTCGAATTTCGCTTAAGACATTATATCAGTTGAGTTAGGTTTATTAAAAGTGAAACAGAAAAATATAGTTTCAAAAACTTTTATGCCTTTTGAAAATAAAAATCAAAGCTAGGGTTAAAAATAAAATTACTATTACAGGTGTCTCGCCAAATTGAACAAAAAAAGGTTTATTGCTATTGGGTTTTGGTAAATTAAAATCAATAAACCCTTCTTCATTTAACCCTAACTTTTTGATTACACGTCCGTACCCGTCAAAAATTCCTGAAATCCCCGTGTTTGCCACTCGAACCAAAGGCAAGCCTTCTTCTATAGCTCTAACTTTTGCCATAGCAAAATGTTGATAAGGGCCGGAACTATTACCAAACCAAGAATCGTTAGTTAAATTTAAAATCCATTTTGGGGAGGGGTGGATTTTCATAATTATATTTGAAAAAATTACCTCATAACAAATAAGAGGGCTAAACGGTGGTAGTTTTTCAAGTTTTACAGTACTTGGACCTCGGCCCGTTGCAAAATTTGTGGGTCCAGGTATAAATTTTTGTAGCCCAAAAAACTCTACTAAAGGAACATATTCTCCAAATGGTACAAGACGATGCTTATCATAGGTGGCTATTATTTTGGCCTTATGATTTATCACAAACAAGCTATTCCAGATTTTATGAGTTTGAAGACGATCAACCGTCGTTCTTAAAGAACCACTTATCAGAAAGCTTTTGCCCTGCAAAATTGAGGCCATATTGCGACGTCGTTTAATGTCCCGTTCAGGAAAAAAAGGTACAGCAGTTTCAGGCCAAATAACCAACTCCGGGGAGTTATGATTGTTTAGTTTTGAAAGGGTTATAAGTTTTGCTAAATGCTCATCGACAAGCTCAGGTTTCCATTTTAACCGTTGAGGTATATTGGGTTGCACCGCACGAAACAAAAACTCAGAGGCATTTAGTGAAGTGTTAGGTGCGTACGCAAGTCTTATAAAGCCACTCAAAAACAAAAAACCCATTAACATCATTGCTGTTGTAAAAATTCCCCTCCTATTTCTGATAGTCTTATATGCAAGAATTGAAGGTACTGCAGCAAACAACACAGTAAAGAATCCCAAGCCTAAAACGCCAAAAACCGAAATTGCCTGCATGCTGAAATCTGAAAATGCCCATACCGTTCCGATTGGGTTCCAGGGAAACCCCGTAAACAGAAATCCGCGGAGCCATTCAAACAAGGACCAGGTAACCGCCATTGTTAAAACACGCCAGGCCAAATTTCCAACACAATAAGTTATTAGCACCCCAAAACCAATGTATAGTCCCAGAATCGCTGGGATACCTAAAGCTGAAAAGGGTATTAACCAAGCAAACTGTAAATCCACAAAAAGAGAAATAGAAATCCAGTACAATCCTGCCCCAAAATGGCCAAACCCAAACCACCACCCTTCAAGAAAGGCTGTTTTTCGGGTTTGAGCTCCACTAATCAACCAAAGAAGGCCAGAAAAAGATAAAAAGAGAAAGGGAACAGCGTGTACCGGCGGTAAACCGGCCGCACTGATGATCCCTAAACCAAACGAAGTAAAGCCACGGCGCCAACCGGTCAGCTCTCTAGTCGTACGGGCTAAATAAACAAAAAACGTTTCTACACAACAAAACAAAAGTGATTATTCACTAGACGATGTCAAATTGGGTGGAGAAAAAATACGCATCCGCCGGATACGTCTTGGATCTGCTTCTACTATTTCAAACTCTATACCAGATTGGTGCCTTACAACTTCGCCAGTAACCGGCACTCGACCAGCTAAAAATGTGACAAACCCGCCCAGTGTATCAAAATCTTCCTCTCTTTCTTCCGAACTTAAAACTTCACCCACATTATCTTCAAACTCTTTTATTGATACACGAGCGTCAGCCTCCATTTTTCCATCCAGAGGGTTAGTCAACAGGGGTTTTTCATCTTCATCATGTTCATCTTCTATTTCTCCTACAATTTCTTCAACTAAATCTTCAATGGTGACCATACCGTCAACACCACCAAATTCGTCTATAACCAACGCTAGATGTCGCCGACTGACCCGCATTTGGAGTAGTAGTTCAAGGATGGGCATTGAGGGAGCAACAAACAAAACAGAGTGCGCTATTCTTCTAAGATTTACTTTTTCTTCAGAGTTCCAACAAGCCAAAACATCCTTGATATGCACCATTCCTATAATGTTATCTAAAGTTTCTTCGTAAACTGGAATACGTGAATGCGCCTTTTCGCTCATGATTCTCACTAGTTCCGAAAGAGAAATTTCTGAATGTACTGCTATGATGTCTGCACGGGGAACCATAACGTCATACACCGTCAAAACATGCAGGTGAAGAATATTTCGTAAGAGGGCAATTTCGTTCTTTGGAGCAGGTGGTTCTCCTATTTCTTCCTGCTCAATAAGCTCTTCTAGGGTATCACGAAGGTCTACATCATTGCGTGCTTTAAAGACTTTTCTTACCCATGCCCAAACCTTCCGGTTAATTTTACGGTCCCCATTTGCACTTATCCCCCCTTTCGAAACTGAATTGTCGGCGAAATCTTTCATTACAACCCCAATTTTTTAATATTTTGTGTTTGAATAAGGGTTACCTATACCCATTCGTGCTAATGCAAAAATCTCTTTTGTTTCCATCAAGTCCGCTTCATTTTCGCTGCAATGATCGTGACCGAAAAGGTGAAGCGCACCATGTACAATCAAATGTGCTAAGTGATCCCTAATTGACCTTCCTGTCGAAACTGCCTCTTTTTTTGTGGTGCCAAAAGCAACAACAATATCACCAATCAATTGGATACCGGTTTCCGAGCACAAATTTTCACAAGGAAAGGCCAACACGTTCGTTTTCTGGTCTTTAGCACGCCAAATTTTATTTAAGTTTTGAACAAAGTTATCATCAGCAAGAACGATACTTACTTCACAGGGCAATTTTGCCATTTCTACTTCATTTAAGGTTGCTAAAACAGCAGATGAACATAATTGTCTAACATCAAATTTTACCATCTCCCAAGCTTTACAATTAACTTCAACCAGCACCCTAGTATCATGGTATTCCAAATTTTCGTGGCTCATGACTTTTTCAAGAATCAGTTTTAATTAATTTTTTTCATTTATATCGTATGCTTGCACAATTTGAGTAACGAGTTTATGTCGGAGGACATCCGCATTAGTGAATTTGACTACACTAACATCCTTGATTTGCCCAAGAAGCTTAACGGCATGGGCAAGGCCAGAAACCGCTCCCCTTGGCAAATCTACCTGACTTGGATCTCCCGTAATGGCCATTCTTGAACCTTCTCCAAGGCGCGTTAAGAACATCTTCATTTGTATCTTTGTTGCATTTTGGGCTTCATCAAGAATTACAAAAGCGTGAGACAACGTCCGCCCTCTCATAAAGGCTAAAGGTACTACTTCTATCTCCCCTGAATTAAGGCGTTTTGCCACCTGATCCGCAGGAAGTATATCGTATAATGCGTCATATAAAGGTGCTAAATATGGATCAATCTTTTCTTGCAAACTACCTGGAAGAAACCCCAAATGTTCGCCAGCCTCTACAGCAGGACGGGAGAGTATTATACGATCGACCTGGCCTGAAATTAACTTCTGTGCCGCAGTAGCTACCGCTAAATAGGTTTTGCCGGTACCTGCCGGACCAATACCAAATACCATCTGCATGGTAGCCAGTGCCTTTATATAAGTAACTTGACAAGGTGAACGACCCGTCAAATGACGTTTCGGAGTCCGTATTGAAATTTCTTGGCTTTTCCCGGAGGCGGCATCCTCATTAATGTTCCGTGCCTCTCCTGCCATCCGAATGGCAGCATCCACTTCAGCTACATCAACGGGTAAATTATTTTCAAGTCTTTTATAAAGTTCTTTTAAAGCCCCTGCTGCAAATTTTTTTTCTGGAAAAGAACCTTTTAAGGATACAATATTTCCTCTGGAAGAAATATGAATATTTAAAATTTGTTCTATCCTGGCTAAATGACGGTCGTGTTCACCAAACAATATGGGCAAAAGCTTATTGTCCGGGAAACTTACTACCAGCGGCTCATCTTCCGTAGTTTCTAAAGCCGTTGAAACACCGCCAGAACTTTGTTTTCTGCTCAAACCGGTTGATACTCCTTAAGCGATTTTCTTTTATTAAATGAATTTGTTTCAAGGTGGCCGGTCAAAGAATGCGTATATGTTGCAGAAATGCCAAGCGATATAATTTTTCCGAGGTATTTTTTAGTCTGTTTCAAACTGGAACAATTAAGATGCACAGCCTGCATATGTGGGGTACGCCCAATAAGCTGATTTGCCTTTTTACCGTAGCGATCTAACAAAACGGGTATCGTTTTGCCCATAGAATTCTTATTAAAGGCGGTCTGCTTTTCGTGCAATAAAGTCTGCAAACAGGATAATCTTTCGTCTTTGATTTTTTCTGGAACCTGTTTATTCATGTCAGCAGCCGGAGTACCGGGGCGTTTACTAAATTTAAAGGAGTAGCCTTGCGAAAATTCAACATGTTTAATTAAAGAAATTGTCGCTGCAAAATCCTTATCTGTCTCTCCGGGATACCCAACGATGAAATCAGATGAAAAAGATATGTCAGGACGCACATTTCTTAAATTCTCAATCAACTCCATATAATCCCGGATGGTGTGACGTCTATTCATGTTCTTAAGAATTCGATCTGATCCTGACTGCACAGGTAAATGCAAGAAGGGCATTAGTTTAGGAATGTCACCGTGGGCTTTAATTAATTCAGAATCAAAATCGCTAGGATGAGATGTGGTGTACCGCACACGTTTAAGTCCATCAATTTTCGCTAAAGCTTGGAGTAATTTAGATAGCCCACCCTTGCACCCGTGGTAAGCATTTACATTTTGACCTAACAAGATCAATTCTTTAGCACCGGAGTTTACTAGTATAGCAGCCTCTTTCAAAACATCCTCTAGCAACCTTGAAAATTCGGCTCCTCGTGTATAGGGAACAACACAAAATTTGCAAAACTTATCACACCCCTCTTGAATAGTCAGAAAAGCAGAGGAACTTGACGTTGTTACATTTGGTAAAAACTCAAATTTTGATTCAGCTGGAAAGTTTGTTTCAATTATTCTTTGGTGTTTGTTTTTTTTTCCAATTTGCGCTATTGCACGGGTCAGCATAGACGGTAATTTATGATAGTTCTGAGGACCAAATACAAAGTCCACAGCGGGTGCACGATGGGAAATTTCGATCCCCTCAGCTTGAGCAACACACCCCCCCACAGCAATTAAAGCCTCCGGTTTTTTGATAGATTTGAGGCGTCCTAATTCGGAGTAAACTTTATTGACGGCTTTTTCTCTTATGTGACAAGTATTCAAAATCACCAAATCAGCATCTTTTGCATGTTGTGTTGGTTTATAACCTTCCACCGCCAATACATCTGAAATTCGGGCGGAGTCATAAACATTCATCTGACAGCCGTAGCTTTTAATAAAAACTTTTTTTGCCAAAACTTAACCCAAAATTTTCAGAATTGTTTTCTGCACCGTTATTAATATATAGAGTAAAAACATTACAAACCTTAACATTGACCTCACAATAGTCAAGAAAAGGGCTTGAGGGGAACCTTAGGGCTTATTAGATTTCCTTCCCTGATTAGAACTGGCGACACCAAAGGAAACAATTTGATGGCAGTATTCAGCTAAATCTTTTCTGGTTTCAAATCGATCACTAGAAATAGGTGTATGAAAATTTACCTCGACTGTGATCGCGCCTAGACCAGCCAACTCAAGAAAATGCGGAAACAGGGTCATATCACCATACCAAGCAAGATAAGGTAGTAAAGATCGATCTAGTGGTAGTCCATCAAGTTTAGTATAAGCGATCGAAACCGGTTGAATTTGGAAAGGCGGGATTTCATTACGCAATTCTGCAACTGAAAACAAAGAGCTTTTAAAAGGCAGGACATGGCGCCCATCCGCACTAGTCCCTTCTGGAAATAAAACTAGGTTGTCCCCCTTAAAAAGCCTTTTTGCAAGTTCGTTGCGTTGGTTTCCCACAAAACTCCCACGACGTTCAACAAACACGGTTTGGGTAAGGCGGGCCAAAGTCCCATAAATTGGCCACTTCGAAATTTCCGCTTTTGCAATAAAAGAAGCTTCTAATAAAGAGCCAATAACCGCTATATCCAAATAGCTTACATGATTGGACACAAATAAAGTGGGTTTTAAAGACGATGGGTTTCCTAAAATATTAATGGAAATCCCCAAAGTTCTTAAACAAAGCTGATGGTAAAATTTTGGGAGAACAATAGCGAACCGTGCTCGGCCTAAAACAGCAATAAACATAGTCGGAAAAACGGTTAAAGTTAAAAAAATATAAATACTAAGTCGAAGAATTCCCCGGAACCTAGAAACAAAAACATTTTTAACCATCCGACCACTGCGCAGATCGTTCGTAATGACGCAAATACCGGTTTGTTATAAGTTTAGTTTCAACCACGATAGAAATATCCACTGTATTAAATTGCTTATCAATGACAGCGCCCTCCCCAATATATCCTCCAAGACGGAGATAACCCTTAATGAGGGGTGGTAAATCTTTTAATGCTTCAGCAACCACTATTTTATCTTTTGGTAAAGAATTCATATTCACATACCTAGAAGACAGTGCTTTAGGTCGAAGTGGTTTAGGAGCAAGATGGTTATGATGCAGATAGGAAAGTATTAACGACATTTTTTCGGGCTTAGTCCCTGGGATACTGGCACACCCAAACAATACTTTTATATCAAAACAATTCACGTATTCAGCTATAGCTTGCCATAATAGCTGCATCGTCGGTAATTTACGATGATGTAAATCCACACAAGACCGCCCCAACTCCATAATCTCACCGTCAATATTCATCAGCGCATTCAGGTCGAATTCTTTGGATGAATAAAAACCATTCCCTTGCTTAGCTATTTTACCCCGGAGAATTCTATATGTACCAACAACTCGACCCGGCCAATTGGGCCGTTCGTCACTTAGCACTAAAAGATGATCACAAAACTTATCAAATTTATCAAAGTCCCGTTGACAATTCTTCATCCTTGACGACGGAATAGCATCCATTTCGTTGTAGAAGACCTGATAACGGAGGGCTTGTGCCGCTGCAATTTCACTTCTGGATTTTGCCAACCGGGCTGTCAACTTGCCCGCAGTGATCGGTTTAAAAATTTCTGGGGAATAAATTTTATTAAACAAAATTTGGTACAGGAATTTTCAGGCCAAAAAAGTAAACTTTAAGCCAACCATAACAAAAATGCTTTCAAACAATTTGGAATAAAAACATCAATCGCCCAATTTTTCTTTTTCAGAATCTGAAGCAGCATCTTCTTGACCTAGGGGCACCCCGTAAAGCTCCAACCTTTCTCCTACTAATTTATAGCCTAATTCTTTAGCGATGCGCACTTTTATTTGTTCAAGTTCTTCGTTCTCAAACTCCAAAACTTTCCCGGATTTCATGTCAATTAAATGATGGTGGTGTGAATTCTCTGTGGCTATTTCATATCGCGCACGGCCATCACCAAAATCGAGTCGTTCAATAATGTTTGCAATGTCAAATAATCTTAATGTCCTATAGACAGTAGCAATACTTATTCTTGGGTCGATTTCTGAAGCACGGCGGTAAACTTCCTCCACATCAGGATGATCAGTAGAACCCGAAAGAACCCGAGCAATTATCCTCCGCTGCTCTGTCATCTTCATCCCTTTTTCTACACAGGCTTGTTCGATGGGGGAAATTATATTTTTTGGTTTTTTTGGTTCCATTGTTCTAACCATAAAAACATTATACAAAAAAAACGGGTAAAGGATATTATTCTTTATATTTAAATGCATTTTATCTAAAATTCATCAATACCTCACTCTGATTTACTGGTTTTGAACTAGAATGAGAAACTATTTATAATTGAGGCTTATAATAATGCCCGAAAAAATTGCTCATTTTTTAGATATAACGGCAGAAGTTTGTCCGATGACTTTTGTTAAAACCAGACTATTAATAGAAAAAATGAAGCCTGGGGAGACAGCTGAAATCCGGATGATTGGAAAAGAGCCAGTAGAAAACGTCCCCGCTTCTGTAGAAGAGCTTGGACACAAAGTTCTTTATCTGAAAAGCGAAGATTTTAAAAAAAAATTTGACGCTAACACAGTACATCGTCTTTTTTTACAGAAATGTTAAAATTTGGCAACGCAACCCGCATGGTATAAGCATCGCTCCGAGTACCATCAGAATTTTCATAATACCGGGGGCGATTTCCCACTTTTATAAACCCGTGGGATCTGTAAAGCCGCAGGGCCGCCATATTATCTTCAGATACTTCAAGAAAAATCCACTTTGCTTTTTCAATAACTGCCCGTTTCATTGTAGCCTGGAGCAATTGTGCTCCAAACCCAATCGCACGACATTCTGGAGCAACACCCAACGTGAGCAACTCACATTCATCTACAGCAATTCGTGCAATTGCAAACCCTACAATTGACTGAGCACTGGATCTTCGAGAGACCAAGCCAAAAGCACCGGCCATTTTTAAAATTTGGCTTATGGTTTTAAAATCCCAAGCGTCAAAAAAACACCGGCCATGCAAATTTGAAACAAGTTCAACATCTACAAAGCGCAAATTCTCAATTAAGTCGTTATTCATAGCATTCATTAATTGGAATAAGGTAATTTTGCAGCTGGAGGGTGTATGTAAAATGGGGTAGCTTTTTTTGCACTATGAACCCGATTACCTGCAATTTCAGCTACATGCTCAGAGAACGGGAATCGACATTCGGTTACTACTTTGATATTTCCAATTTTATTTTCTGGCACTGCATCTAGGAACCTATCACATGCATCCCCAGCGACCCTAATAGGGCAATTTGGTAATAATTGGATGATTGCTTCGGGCAACGCCGCAATGGGTTCATTTTGGGGTGATCCATCAGCAGTATATTGTTGAAAATAGAAATCTGCCCTTTTGGTTTCCAAAACCACAAACAAAGGCAAACTTTTAGCCCCTTTATTCAGTTGCCTGAAAACCGAAAACGCAACCGCCTCGAAAGTAGTTACTCCATGTACTGGAATATTTAACGCAAGTGCTAAACCATGAGCAGCTGAAAGCCCTGTCCGCATACCAGTAAACGAACCGGGGCCAATTGTAACAGCAATCATATCTATGTCAGAAAAATTTGCACTAGTTTTTGCCATTAAATTTTTTATCATCGGCATCAATACTTCAACATGTCCCCTTGATAATTCTATAGAATTGACTCCTAACACCTCCCCATCTTCCCAAATTGCGGCTGAGCAATTCGAAAGCGCTGTATCTATAGCAAGAATTTTCATCCTCAAATTCTCTACAATCTTCGAGAAATAATTTATAATGGCGGAACAAACTCGGTTATTACCATGGATCTAACAGAAATTACCTCGCCAAAATATGACGTAGATATTCTTCTCGCCTACGCTACACCCGATAATTTTACAAAAGCATCCATTTATAAGCATTCTATATGTTATCTGCACCATAAAGCTGCAAAAAAACTCCAAAAATCTGTCCTGTATGCCAAAGCGTTGGGATTTAGGTTGCTCATCTTTGACGCATTTCGACCAACTGAAGCACAATCCATTCTTTGGAACCATACCCCTAATTCAAATTTTTTATCCAACCCCACTTCTGGTTCTCCCCACTCCAGAGGAGTAGCTGTTGACCTGACACTTCTGGAACAAAACGGCAAACCACTTGACATGGGAACTGATTTTGATTCGTTTTCAACTAAATCACAGCACGGAAACCAACAAATTTCTTCTAGAGCTCAAAAAAACAGGCTTATTTTGCTCGGGTTAATGACCCAAGCTGGCTGGGATTTTTATAAAAATGAATGGTGGCATTATCAACTCCACAATTCAAAAATCTATCCATTAATTAGCAACCTACAAACACCCAAACCACTTTTGTAGTCAAATACAATAAATAAAGTTTCATGTTTTGCAATTAAATAGTAAACAGACCTTAATGGAGAGATTATTTTAAAACTTTAAAACCGTTGTTCATTGATTCACTTGATGCACAAAACTTTGTTTAGCTTAATGGCTGTTTTGGTAATTTTGCTACCGGTTGGTGTTTTTGCTGCCAACTCGGCGGTAATTTTTATGTATCACCGCTTTGGTGAAAGCAAACACCCTTCCACTAACATAAAAATCAAACAATTTGAAAAACATTTGAAAGAATTAAAAAAAAGACAATATTCTGTAAGGAGTATACCGGAAATTCTCAAAAAAATCACTTCAAACCAACCACTGCCACCCCAAACAATAGGAATTAGTATTGATGACGCATTTTTATCAGTTTTTGTCGAGGCATGGCCGCGCCTGCGTCAACTAAATTTTCCATTCACATTGTTTGTTGCTACTAACCCTCTTGATCAGCAATCATTTGGATATATGTCCTGGAATCAGTTGAGGAAAATGGTTAAAGCTGGAGTCACTGTTGGCAGCCAGACAGCCTCGCATTTACACATGCCTGTTTGGGACAAAAAACGTAATAAGGCCGATTTAAAAAAATCAAATAATAGGTTCAAGACCGAACTGGGTTTTATTCCAAAATTAATTGCTTATCCTTACGGTGAATATAGTTTAAGGGTCGGGGAAATTACAAAAGCAGCAGGTTTTGAATTTGGCTTTGGTCAGCATTCAGGGGTTTTGCATAAAAGTTCTAATTTCATGTATTTACCCCGATTTTCTTTCAACGAAAAGTATGGTGATTTAGGACGTTTACGTATCGCAAGTGGAGCAGTTCCCCTAGAAGTGAGTGATATTATTCCTTTAGACCCATTTTTAAGACAAACTCAAAACCCTCCTCTGCTTGGTTTTACAGTGACAAACGTACCAAAAAAAAATCTCTCAAACTTAAGTTGTTACGCATCCGGTCAAGGGAAAGTCCATGTAAAACTCTTGGGAAAACGGCGCATCGAAGTGCGTATGAAAAAATTACCCCCCGGCCGGACTCGCGTTAATTGCACACTTCAAGAAAAACAGGGTCGATGGAAATGGTATGGTATGCAATTTTTAATGCGAAAACCCTCACCAAGAAATTGATAGTTATGCATCAGGAGCGGAGTTAAAAGTGGCGGAAGAATTTCTTAGACGTGCATAATCAAATACTGCCAAGCGGTTTTCAACAATAATTCTCTTAATTGTTTGAATATAGTCATGTCCGCGTTCAGAATAACTAAAAAGCGTATCAGCTAGGGACAACCCGTCAATTCTTAAACCATTTTTCCGCAAATTAGCCCTTTTGGCTCGAAATATCTTGTAAGCAAAATGCCCGTTAAGGTTTCGAGCATAAGAATGTACACCATCGATAAGATGTTCAAAAGAACGTACTTTATACTTTTTTCCAATGGCGCGTTTCTTTGGAACAATGCCTTTACCTTTTTTCCAAGTTTTTTGCCCAAATAGGGCATTTCCTTCCCTAGCAAAACGTGAAGTTCCCCACCCGCTTTCTTCGGCTGATTGTGCTATTGCAAGCGAAGGAGGAATAATATCAACATGCTTCAACAAAGTCCCAAAATTAAGTTTTTTTAATCCTAGTTTTGTAGCCTGGTTCGTCAGAAAATTCTTTTCTTGCCGTCCTAAGGATATCCCGCCTGCGAATTTTGAACGCAAATTTTCAATCTGCACACGGTCCTTTAGAATGAGTTCATTCGCATAAAGAATGAGTGGCAGCGTGGTCATAATAAACACAGCTTTTCGATCACTTGGACTTCTGATTTTTAAAATATTTTTGGGTAAACGCATGGGGAGTTTACGAGGAAAAATTTGTAGAGTTCTTAAAGTTCCTAATGATTCATATTGGATATTTTTTAGCCCGGATCGCAAAAGCTTAGAAGAAAAACCTGATGAAACCTTGATGGGATACATTGCAAAGAACATTTGGTCAGAGGAGGGTTGTAAAATTCCTTTCTCAGAATAACCTGCTTTTAAAGTCACACTCCCATTTAGTGCACCAATTTTTGGTGTGCCAGCGGCACTCAAACTTGTGAAAATTATAATACCAAAAAGAAAAAATGCAGAAATCCTCATTGATATTACATTATGGAATAGCCAAACCTTCCAAAGAAAAACACCCCTAAGTGCATTTCGTCTCATTAAATTCTCCCATCCAAACCCGGCAATCCTCATATAGGTACCGAATAAATTTTTATTATTTTATTAAAAATTTTTGTCGAAATTACGTTTGATTCTGTGTTAGAGCATCCACCTCTTGCAATGTCAAATTCCCAGGCACGACGGTAATTGGTATTGGAAATTTTCCGGAGAGTTTACCAGCCAGAGAAGTAACTAAAGGTCCTGGCCCCTTTTGTCCGATTCCAGCACCCAAAACCAAAATGCAAATTTTTTGTTCTTCTTTGATTAAATCAACTATCTCATCCGCTGCTTTTCCCTCTCGAAAAAATAAAACAGGAATTTCGCCGGTAATTTCTTTAACCTGACTCGCCAAATCTTGTAGGGTTCTCTCCGCTTCTTCACGTCGCTCCTCCCTCATTTTCTCCCCAACGGCCATCCAATGCTGAAAGTCTGCAGGTTCCATAACATATAAAAGCGCTACACGGCCTCCTGTATTTTTTGCTCTCTGGCAGGCGAATCTTAAAGCTACATTCATTTCTTCAGAAGTATCTACCACAACTAAAAATAATCTTTGATGCACATCCATAGTATCTCTAATGAACTCAACATCGGAAGAAGGGCTGCACATTATTTTTTATACCTTTCTAAAAATAAAAGCGGCGAACCAACCCGAGAATAGTGCAATGACAACAGCTACAATACCATAAATTGCGGCGTACTGATGAGCAAAATTATAAATTGCCGCCTCAATACCCACTTTTTGAACCACTAATTTTGTCTTTTTAGTAGCAATTTTTTGACCATTTCTAAATAGATGAGTTTCGGCGACATAATCACCCGTTAACACGTTAGATGGAAATTTGATATTTGCACGAAATAAGTTGGTTTTATTTTTTTTTATTTTTGATGGCGTTTTAGTAAAAAGGCCTTGTTTTTGCCGGAGTGTAATTAATCCCCGCCTAAAAGATTGAAGAACGTCATTACCCATGTTTTTAGCAGGGGAAAACGTAATTCGTTCAGCACCAATTTCTAAACGACGAAGCGTGGTTTCAGAAGTAATTAGGTTAAGTGCTTTAGAACTTGCAACAAAATGATAGGTAGGCACGGAATTAAACATTACTGAGTTACCATTGACCCAGATACCAGCGATGCGGTGTTTTTGATGAAGTATTTCCGGTCGTTTGTATCCCCGCACAACCGTTACAATCTCTCCCTCACCATCAATGGAACCAAACATTTGTATGTTTGTGCCGGTAAAACTTGTTGAAATTTTAACTTCTTTTTTAGAAAAACCCACTAACAATGGATAAGCAGAAACAAGTGTCGAACCGAAAACCATAAAAAAGTTAACAATTAAAAGGAATTGTAAAATCAACCTCATTTATTCACCCCTAAAACAGAGAATGAAAAAAGGTTTTCGGGTGTAGAAACCAAATCAAAGCCTACCTTGCAACCTACCAATAATACAACAATTCCCAGAAGACCTCGTAACTGTTCAGATCTAAGTCTAGACCCAAGCGCTGTCCCAATTTGGGCGCCAATAACGCTACTAATCACAAGAACTAAAGCTAACAAAATATCGACCGTATGATTATTCACTGACTGAAGAAATGTCACATTAGCCGTGACAAAAATAATTTGAAAAAGAGAGGTCCCAACAACAACCGAAGTCGGCATTCCCAGTAGATATATCATTGCAGGAACCATAATGAAGCCGCCGCCAACTCCCATAATAGCCGATAAAATTCCCACAAAAATACCAATAGAAAGGGGCATTAAAGCACTAATATAAAGTTTGGATTTTCGAAATCGCAATTTGAAGGGCAATCCATGCATCCATGTATGCTGGTGTAATTTTCTTCTGGGCGCTTGGGGATTTTGGTTACGCATCCACGCACGAAAGCTTTCAGCTACCATCAACCCTCCCACGATCCCTAAAAATGTGAAAAAACATAAAGAAATTACCAAATCAATTTGTCCAAGTTTTCTCAACCAAGTAAAAATCCAAACACCAAAAGAAGAGCCAATAAATCCACCTATAAGGAGAACGGAGCCCATTTTAAAATCGACATTCCCACGTCGCCAATGCGCTAACGCACCAGAAACGGATGCTGCAACTACTTGATTAGCCTCAGTGCCCACCGCAACCGCCGGAGGAACACCCATGAAAATAAGAAGGGGTGTCATTAAAAAACCTCCTCCAACGCCAAAAATACCGGAAAGCATCCCTACAACGCCCCCTAAAACCAAAAGCAGCAAAATGTTGATCGACATTTCAGCGATGGGAAAATACAATTCCATCGACAACCCCACCAATACAAAAAAATGTAAAATTTAAAAAGACTAACGAATAGTGATAAATAATTTTTTCACTAAAAATTAAAAACTATCGCTAATTTTTATCATAATACTCTCTAATCCTGAATAAACCCTAAAATTTTAAAAAGATCGTCCCGGACCGGTATCGCTATTTTTCGTGCCCTCTCCGCCCCTGCGGACAACACCTCATCAATATAAGCCTTTTCATCCAACAACCTTTGCATTTCTTTTCTGATTGGCCCTAATGTTTCTACCGCTATATCTGTAAGTGCTTCTTTAAATACAGAGAAGGGTTTTCCTCCAAATTCTGCTTGGATTTCTGGGATAGCTCGGTCACTTAGTGCGCTAAAAATTTCCAATAGATTGAACGCTTCTGGCCGACTATCTTTATCTCCACCTTTTAAAGAACCATCTGGCACGGGATTTGAATCAGTGCGGGCTCTTTTAATCTTCGTCGCAATTGCATTTGCGTCATCATTAAGATTAAGTCGAGAAAAATCAGATAAATCTGATTTACTCATTTTTTTTAGTCCATCACGTAAACTCATAATTCGCGACGCGGAATTCAATATTAGTGATTCTACAATTGGAAAAAATTCTACTCCAAAATCATTATTAAATTTTTGCGCTATATCCCTTGTTAATTCTAGATGTTGTTTTTGATCCTCGCCCACGGGAACATGTGTAGCCTTGTACGCAAGAATATCTGCAGCCATTAAATTAGGATAAACATACAAACCAACACTAGCGTTCTCTCGAATTTTACCCGCTTTTTCTTTGAATTGTGTCATCCGATTCAGCCAGCCAATGCGTGCTACACAATTGAAAATCCAACCAATTTCTGCATGTTGGGATACACGGCTCTGATTAAAAATTATACTCCTTTTAGGATCTAAACCAGACGCTAAAAATGCAGCTGTAACTTCCCGTGTGTTGTCAGCTATTTGGGACGGATCTTGCCAGACTGTGATGGCATGCATATCAACAACACAATATATGCACTCGTTTTGACTTTGAAGAGAAACAAAATTTTTAATTGCGCCTAAGTAATTTCCCAAATGAAGATTTCCCGTAGGTTGAACACCAGAAAAAATCCGCGCCATTTAAGTTCCTTTCCGATTAATTCATCAGTGTACAGACTGGTTTTATTGCCCTAAAAAAAAATTGGATCAAGAGAAAATTTATTTTGTTTCTTAGTTTAATTAGTTTTCAACATTTTCATAAAATTTTTAGACGCCGCACCCAGAAATACGGCAAGTGCAAAATAAATACCTAATCCACCAACAACCAAAACACTTAAAAACAAAATACGAGAAGTTTGTCCTCCTTCGAAATAAGGGGTAAGCCACAACAACCCACACCAAAGTAAAGCTGACATACCCAACGTTGCAAATAAAATTCGTTTAAAACGAAACCTTAATCTTTGGTCTAACTCATAATGGCCGCGGCGGCACAAAATGATGAAAAGAAAAAAGACGTTTATCCAAGCCGAAATGGCGGTAGCCAAAGCTATACCAACATGCCCTAAAATGTGCACAAGTGTTAAATTGAAAAAAACATTTATAATTACACATGCAACGGCGATTTTAACCGGGGTTATCGTGTCTCCTCGGGCAAAAAATGCGGGCGCTATTATTTTAACCAAAATATAGGCTGGCAACCCTAAAGCGTAAGCCATTAGAGCCTGTGCTGTCGCTACACTAGTTTTAACCCCAAAAGCGCCACGTTGAAAAAATACTTCTACTGTAAGATTAGAAATTAACAAAAAAGCCGCCGTCGCCGGCAATGCAAAAAGCAATGCAAATTCAATTCCTCGGTTTAGACTTTCAAGTGCACCCTTTTCATCGCCAATTCTAATTTGCCTAGATAAAAGAGGCAGAATAGCCGTCCCAATTGCAACTCCAACAATACCTAGGGGCAATTGATTCACACGATCAGCATAATATAGAAAAGATATCGCCCCAGTTGGCAAAAACGAGGCAATCACTAAATCAACCAGTAGGTTAATTTGTACAACTCCCGCCCCAAATATACCAGGCAAAACTAGTTTCAAAAACCGCCGAACTTGGGGTGTAAAGCGGGGCAAATGTAATCGAAAATAAACGCCTTCATTTCGGCATACGTTTAATAACCAAAGAAACTGGATTATTCCCGCAAACGCCACCCCCCAAGACAACGCATGTCCTTCGCTCGGCAGATAGGAGCTGAAAATCAACAAAGCTAAAATTAATACTAAGTTCAAAATTATCGGCGTCGCAGCCACTGCAGCAAATCGCCCAAGTGAATTTAACACACCCCCAAGGAGTGAAACCAAACTAATAAAAAGTAGATAAGGAAAAGTTAGCCTTGTTAAATTAACCGCCAAACCGAATTTTTCTACATCATCTGAAAACCCCGGAGCAAACAAATACATAAGCCAAGGCATAAAAATTTGGATGACCGTAATAAATAAGAAAAGAAAAATTACCATAATTGAGAGAATTTTTGTTGCAAAACTTATGGCACCTTTTTTTCCTTGAGCAACTAAACTTTCGTTAAACAAAGGGATAAACGAAGCATTAAACGCCCCTTCTGCAAAAAGACGGCGAAATAAATTCGGAATTTTAAATGCAATAAAAAATGCATCTGCAACTGGTCCCGAACCTAAAAAATTAGCAATACAAATATCTCTTACAAAACCAAGGATTCGGCTAAGACCTGTAAACGCACTGACAGTTAGGATTGAACGCAAAAAAACCATACTGGGACCTATGAAAACCACCTTGGCAAAATATAAACAGAAACAGAAATATGCCTTTACTACACCCCTACTTTCTTATTGGTGTATCTCCTTTTGGTTTAGTGGAATGTTCGACTTGGAGTTTAGTTAAATGCTTATCAGAAATAACTTTTAATAATTCTCTTCTGATTTGTCCGAGTTTTCCTTTATGAGTTATCTGCATACCAAATGCATCCTTTAAATAAAATACATCAACAGCCCGTTCGCCATAAGTCATGATAAGAGCACTTGAAATTTGGAGTCCAAGGTGCGTTAATTTTTCTGTGATCTCATAGAGCAACCCAGCTCGATCACAAGAATTTATTTCAACCACAGAATGAGTTTGGCTTGCAAAGTTGTTTATCAAAACCCTTGGCACGACAGTAAATACCTTTCCAAGTTCAGAGGTCTTTGAAAGTTTTTTGATTTTTCGAGCAAGCGTCAGCGGATCCTTCAACGTTAGTCTAATGTTTTCTTTTAGCCTTTCTATTGAAGTAGGCTCTTTAAAGGCACGCCTTGCAGAATTTTGAATTGAAAAAACATCCAAAGCCATGCCGTTTGTCATTGTAAAGGCTTTTGCATCCACAATATTGGCACCAGATAACGCCATCGCACCTGCTATCTTTGAAAATAGACCCGGATTGTCTGGTGTATAAATAGTTAACTCGGTAATACCATTAAACTCATCAACGGTTGCATCTAGGGCTATGTCTTTTTGGCTTTCATTTGCTTTTCGCACTAATTGTGCGTGTCTCACATAGACTTGATTTTCCAATGACAGCCAGTAGGAAGGCGAGCCAAGAGCAAAAAAACTGTTTACATCCTCCTCTGACCAGTCATCAAGAAGAATTCGAAGTCCTTCCTTGGATTTATTTATCCGCTTCTCTATCCCCGTAGCGTCATGTCCACCAAAAAGTAGCGCTTCCGAGGCAAAATATAATTCCCGTAATAGTGATCCTTTCCAATTATTCCAAACGTTGGGTCCAACGGCGCAAATATCTGCAATTGTTAATAGAAAAAGCAATCGAAGACGTTCTAAAGATTGCACTTCCTCCAAAAAGTCATTGATACTTTTCGGATCACCTAAATCGCGGTGAAACGCTATTCGACTCATCAACAAGTGATTTTTGACGAGCCAAGATACCGTCTCTGTTTCCTCTTGGTTTAACCCTAAGCGCGGGCATAATTGCTCCGCCACACGTGCCCCCAATAGAGAATGATCTCCACCCCGGCCTTTAGCAATATCATGCAAAAACAAAGCCACAAATAACGCTTGTCGCGAACTAATCTTAGCTACAACATCACTAGCCAAAGGCATGTCTTTTTGAAAATTTCCACGTTCAATTCCATGCAATATTCCTATCGCGAAAATTGTGTGCTCATCTACAGTAAAAACATGATACATATCGTGCTGCATCTGCGCGACAACCCGACCAAAATCTGGTACAAACCGTCCAAAAAGACCTGCCTCGTTCATTCGACGAAGCGTTGTTTCTGCCCCCTTGGGTGATGTTAATATCTCAAGAAAAAGTCTGTTTGCTTCTGGATCATTTCTTATGGTATCGACCCGACGCAAGTGACGCGTTACAGAACGAAGAGCTTTGGGATGAATATCTAATTCCCGTTTTTGGGCGATAGCAAAAAGTAAAAGCATGCGGGTAGGATTCTCAGCAAACTCTTTCGCTGAAGATACTGAAAGCCGTCCTGTTTCTATGGGAAACCCAGATATTTCACGATGTAACCAGGTTAGACCAAAAAAAGAGAAGGGTGATCTTTGTCTTTGTTCGGCTTCTAGTGCAGCACAAAAAATTCTAGTTAAATCACCTACTTCTTTTGCCGTAAGGTAATAGTGCTTCATAAACCGCTCAATACCACGAGTTCCTGCATGATCTTTATATCCTAATTTTTTACTAATTTCGGATTGAAGATCAAAGGTCAGTCTATCTTCGGCTCTTCCAGTCAAATAATGCAAATGGCACCTAACCGTCCATAAGAAATTTTCTGCTTTAGCAAACCTTCCGACTTCTTTCCGGGTCAGAAAGTCCTGTTTGGTCAGATCTGAAACTGTCTCAACTCGGTATAAATATTTGGCTATCCAAAATAAAGTTTGGAGATCTCTAAGACCTCCCTTGCCATCTTTAACGTTTGGCTCGAGTACATAACGAGAATCACCCATTCGTATGTGTCGTTTGTCTCGTTCCACTAACTTAGCTTTAACGAAATCTAACCTTGTATCATGCGAAACGTCTCTCCAAAAACTGCGTCTAAGTTGTGCAAATAACTTCGTGTTCCCAGACAAAAATCTAGCTTCTAATAAAGCTGTGCGGATAGTAATATCCTCTCGCGAAAGACGAATGCAGTCTTCCATAGACCTGGTAGCATGCCCTACTTTGAAGCCCAAATCCCAAAGTAGATATAAAAGGGATTCGACAATTTGTTCGGTCCGAGGTGTTAAGCGGTAGGGGAGCAGAAAAAGAAGGTCAACATCCGACGACGGAGCCAGTTCGCTCCTTCCGTAGCCACCTACAGCCACAAAACACAAACGCTCTGAAGAAGTTGGTTGGGCAGTAGGATAAATTCGGCCAACTATTGTTTCTATTGCAAATTTTAATATTTGATCCACAAGAAGTGCGTTTGATCGAATAGTATCAGAACCTAAACTTTGATCGTGTTCAAATTGACGACGGATTTCTGTGTTGCTTGTTCCAATTGTTTCGTCAATTAGTTTAAGCAGGATTTGGCGCCCTACATGCGGTGGCGCCTCTTCATTCAACCTAATATCCAACTCTTTTCGTAAATAATTAGGATCAATAAAAATTTGCTGTTTTAAGTTGTTATTCATGTGTCCAAATTTCATAGGAAGGACATGCGTAGCATAGACAGGGGTAAAATTAGAACAAAAAAATTAACTGTTGTTTAATGGGGTTTAGGCTCTTTTTGAAGAGACTTTAAAAGATATATAAATTCAAGGGCCTTAATAGGTGACAAAATGTCTGGTTCAACGTCTGCCAAAAGCATTTCTATTTCACTAAATTGTTCTTTTTTTGGCGGCATCGAAAGGGTTTCGCTAAATAAAGGGAGGTCGTCGGTAAGGCGGGCAATCGCCCCCCTTTCCTGACCTTTTTCTAAGGATACTAGAACTTCCTCCGCTCGATTTATCACATTCTCCGGCAAACCAGCCAATTTTGCCACATGGATCCCATAAGACCTATCAGCTGACCCGGGGACTACTTCATGTAAAAATATTACATCACTCTTCCATTCTTTGACTTGCATAGTATAGCAGCAAAAACTTGAAAGACGCGCCGCGAGAGAAGTCAGCTCATGATAATGAGTGGCAAATAGGGCTCGACACCTGTTTACATCATGAAGATGTTCTAAAGAACCCCAGGCTATCGACAGGCCATCGAAGGTAGAAGTTCCTCTTCCAATTTCGTCAAGGATAACCAGGGACCGTTCTTGAGCTTGATTAAGAATCGAAGAAGTCTCTATCATTTCAACCATAAATGTTGATCTCCCTCGGGCAAGATCGTCCGCTGCGCCAACCCGGCTGAATATTTGATTAATCACTCCTATGTGGGCTGATTCTGCTGGAACAAAAGATCCTATTTGCGCCAAAATCGCTATAATCGCGTTTTGCCGCAAAAAAGTACTTTTTCCAGCCATATTTGGCCCGGTTAACAACCAAATTCGGTTTTTTGGGTCTAAAGTACAGTCATTAGGAACAAACTTTTCATCATTTTTTTGGAGAAAAATTTCTACTGCAGGATGTCGTCCTCTTTTGATTTTGAAAGTTAAACTTTCGTCAACTAAAGGACGCATATAAAGTTTATCTTTAGCAAGGGTTCCAAGAGATGAAAAAACATCAAGTTCTGCCAACGACTGTGCAGCGGTTGCTATTTTATGTTTATGAACCTTAATTTGTTCAACTAATGAGCCAAAAATTTGTTCCTCAAGTGCAAAAGCTTTTTCTGCTGCTTGATTTATTTCGCCCTCGAGCTCCCCTAATTCT
The DNA here is from genome assembly GCA_036339375.1 of Pseudomonadota bacterium. Lineage (GTDB taxonomy): Bacteria > Pseudomonadota > Alphaproteobacteria > MPNO01 > UBA2964 > JAYZBC01. The sequence continues at coordinate 87,538 of JAYZBC010000034.1, forward strand.
ATTGTAGTAAAACGGACAGCACTAACCAAACTCTGCCTATGTATAAATTCAGTGTCATTTCCACCAGGTATTTTGTGAGCGTTAGCAGGAGTAACTTCGACGTAATAACCAAGAATATTGTTATGTCGAATTTTTAATGTCGGAATCCCAGTTTTTTCAATATAATTTAATTGCAAACCCGCAATTAATTTTCGGCTTTCGTCACGTAGTTCAACAAGATTATCCAATTCAGATGAATACCCCGCGGCGATGAAACTACCGTCTCGTGTCATAAGAGGTAAAGTTGACGCCAGCGCACTCCGTAACTGAGAGGCCAATGCTTTATGATTTTTTAAATTAGTGAGCGCTTCAACAATCAGGGTTGGTTTATCAGATAAATCTTGGATTTTAAAAAGTAGTAGGATTTCCAGTGTTAGATCCAACCCATCTCTTATAGCAGCAAGATCACGTGGGCCTCCTCTGCCAATAGTCAGCCGTGAAAGTGCTCTCTCAAGATCAGGGCAAACAGACAAAATTTTTCTTAACTCTAAGCAAAGTGTGTGTTCATCAAAAAAGAGTTGGACTGCATCCAATCTCTCCAAAATCTTTGACACATCAGTTAAAGGATTAGAAAGCCAAGAATTGATTAGACGGCCACCCGCCCCTGACACAGTACAATCAATTGCAGACAAAAGTGAACCGGACTTTTTTCCATCCAATGTTTGGGTAAGTTCTAAATTACGACGTGTTGCCAAATCAATTTCTAAAACAGAACCTTTTGTGTAGCGAGAAGGGGGTTCCAGATGTGGCAAATGTCCCTTTTGTGTAAGTGCTATATATTCAACTAAAGTTCCACAAGCTACTATTTCAGACCGAGTAAAAGCACCATATCCATCGAGCGAGGCTACACCGTAAAACTTTTGTAATCGAATTTTTGCAACCTCGCTATTAACCCTACTAGAATGTAATGGAACCAAAATATCCTGCCAGTCTTGAAGGGGTTGAAACAATTCTGTGTGGTTTAACAACCTTTCGGGCACAAGCAGTTCGCCAGGGTTAATACGTGATAATACATTAGCTACTTTTGATTCTTCGGTTGCTTCTACAAAAAATTTCCCTGTAGAAATATCTACCCATGCCAATCCAAATTTTTCTTGGACGTCAACCAAAGCCGCTAAAAAGTTGTTTTGTGCAGCATCGAGGAGCAAATCTTCAGTTATAGTCCCAGGTGTTACAACACGAACCACTTCGCGGGCCACAACTGCTTTGTATCCTCTTTTCTTTGCTTCTGCAGGATCTTCAATTTGTTCACATACCGCAACTCGGAACCCCTTACTAATCAGCCTAGACAAATAAATTTCAGCGGTATGAAAAGGAACACCACACATTGGTATATCTTTACCCATATGCTTACCGCGTTTAGTCAGGGTTATATCAAGAGTCTCTGCAGCTTTGACAGCATCCTCAAAAAATAGTTCGTAGAAATCCCCCATTCTATAAAACAGTAAACACTCTTGATGTTCACTTTTGATAGATAGATATTGCGTCATCATTGGCGTGGTTTGAGTACTGCTAGACACTGGTCTCCCAGTCTGACTTTTAGTTCTTTGATGTCCTGAAGTGCCCATGATTTCAGTCTATCACCGGAAAAGAAACGGACCAACCTGCTCAAACAAGCGACCAAAAATAAAGACAATCATTCAACCCCTTGCCTAAAAGGTTGAAAAGCTTCAAGCTGTTTTTAAAATGGGTAGGAAGGATTATGGTCCAAAGGGTAAAAAAAAATAAAAGTCGTAAAAAAGTTGGCGTTAAAACAAAAACTGACAAAACAAGCAACTTAGAACGTGAGGCATTGTCATTTCATGCCGGCCCTCCACCAGGAAAACTTTCAATAGCACCCCTTAAATCCATTACTACACAGCGCGACTTGTCCTTAGCCTATTCTCCGGGAGTAGCGGCACCTTGCCTAAAAATCTATGATAATGAACATTCCGCTTACGATTACACGAATAAAGGCAACATGGTGGCGGTAATTTCCAATGGGACAGCTGTATTAGGTCTAGGTGATCTCGGCGCTATCGGATCCAAACCTGTAATGGAAGGCAAATGTGTTCTGTTTAAACGCTTTGCAGACATAGACGCTGTCGATTTAGAAATCGATACGGCCAATGTTGATGAGTTTATTAATTGTGTTAGATTTCTTGGCCCAGGTTTTGGCGGGATTAACTTAGAGGATATTAAGGCACCCGAATGTTTCATAATTGAACAAAAGCTCAGGGACCTCATGGATATTCCTGTATTTCATGATGACCAACATGGCACCGCCGTAATCGCAGCAGCGGGCTTGCTCAATGCATTAGATTTAACTGGTCGTAATTTGAAAAACACCACTATGGTTGTTAATGGTGCCGGGGCGGCTGCGATAGCATGTCTGGAACTCCTTATTACCATGGGTTTCTCAAAAAGAAACGTCACCCTTTGTGATTCTCTAGGAGTCTTGTACCAAGGTCGCGATACAGGCCTAAACCAATGGAAATCCAGTTACGTAAAAGATACAAGTGCGCGCACCCTAGAAGACGCTATAAAGGGAGCCGATGTGTTCTTCGGAGTATCGGTCGCCAACGTAGTAACCAAAAAAATGGTCAGGTCAATGGGTAAAAACCCCATTATTTTTGCTTTAGCCAACCCGGATCCAGAAATTTTACCGGAATTAGCGTATGAAGCAAGACCAGATGCGATCGTCGCAACTGGAAGATCAGATTATCCAAACCAAATAAATAATGTTCTCGGATTTCCATATATTTTCCGAGGAGCTTTGGATGTTCGAGCAAGCCGAATTAATGATGAAATGAAAGTTGCCGCAGCGAAGGCTCTTGCTGCACTTGCACGCGAGGATGTCCCTGACGAAGTAAGTGGAGCTTATGCAGGGCAACGTCTCCAATTTGGATCTAACTATCTTATACCCACACCCTTTGATCCACGTCTAATTACCGCTGTCCCGCCGGCTGTAGCAGAAGCCGCTATGAGGTCAGGGGTTGCTAAAACCAAAATTGGAAACATTAGTTCCTATAAAACAGCATTGAATGCGCGTCTTGATCCCACTGTAGGAAGTTTGAATGATATTTTTGAACGCGTAAAAAGAAAACCCAAACGGGTGGTGTTCGCAGAAGGTGAAGAAGAAAAAGTCATTAGAGCTGCCCAGGTTTTCAAAAATTCCGGATATGGAACAGCAGTCCTAATTGGTAGAGATGATATTGTTGAAAAAAAGATTTCTGAATTGGGTTTGGAAAAAAATAACAACATTGAAGTGCATAACGCCCGCCTTTCGGAACGAAACAAACATTATACCGATTACCTTTACCAACGCCTGCAAAGAAATGGGGTTTTGTATCGTGATTGCCAACGCATGGTGAATAGGGATCGAAACATTTTTGCGGCTTGTATGGTGGCCTCCGGGGACGCTGACGCAATGGTGACAGGTCTTACAAGAAATTCACCAACTTGTTGGAACGATCTAGCCCGGGCAATTGATATTGAAAAGGACCAGCAATTATTTGGCCTGACTATAGTTTCCGCTCAGCACCGAACGGTCTTTATCGCAGACACTTTAGTGCACGAGCAACCTACTTCAGAACAGCTCGCAGACTTTGCTATACAATCAGCAACCAAAGCCAAAGAACTTGGCCATGAACCCCGTGTAGCTCTATTATCACATACGAGCTTTGGGGGCCGATCTAGTCCCGTAACTAGTGAGATAAAACGAACTGTCGAGATTCTTGATTCAGAGAAAAGGGACTTTTCGTACGAAGGTGAAATGACCGTTAGTGTTGCGTTAGACCCACAGATGACAGAACTCTATCCGTTCAGCAGACTTAAAGGACCTGCAAATGTTTTGATAATGCCGAATTTGTTTGCATCAGCTATTTCATCAAGATTATTACAAAAGTTAGGTGGAGGAACAGTAATTGGCCCATTGCTTGTGGGGCTAAGCCGCCCCGCACAAATTGCCAGACTGGATGCAACGGTTTCAGATATAGTCACTGTCGCAGTTTTAGCAGCGCACGATTCAATTAAATAGTTTAAACTCATCTGAACCCCGAAATATTTTCAAAGTTTCCAAATAAATTTCTTCAACAAGATCGTTAAAACAAGAAAAAATGACAAGTTTAAGCTGGTCTTTTCCGAAAAGTCCTGTGCAAACAGCAGAAACCGCAATTTTAGTCGCTAAAATTAAAGGAAAACCGTAAGCTCCTGTGCTTATGGCAGGAAATGCTATTGTTTCAGCTTTTTTTCAACAGCCAATTCTAAACACCGAAGATAACATTTTTCTAAATTTTTTTCTTCATCCATATTACCACCAAACCACACCGGACCAACAACATGAATTACATGCCGAGCATTTAACTCATATCCGAAAGTAACTTTTGCATCACCCGTAGCACAACCACTATGATCCCTACATTCCGCAAGCAATTTCGGCCCCGCTTTCTGGTGAATTGCGCCATCAACACCCCCGCCTCCCAGCAAAGTTTCATTTGCAGAGTTTACAATGACGTCAACTTTTAAATCCGTAATATCACCCCTGATGACTTGCACGCGGCTTTGCATATAAATTTTCCTTTTTCAATCAACACAAAATAAAGTAGGCCGCCTTTTATTTTAAAATACCGAAACTTTATGATAACTAAATAATATGCTTGAAAGGTTTTTGGCTAAATCAAAAATTTTACCGGCAAAGAAAATTCAGCCGGATGACAGGAAAGTAAATTCCATACTAATTTATGTGGGAGGAGACCTTGTTGGCGACGCTCTTATGAAACTACCCTTTCTGCGAGCACTTCGAAACGCATACCCTAAAGCTCACATAAGTTGGTGTGCAGGCAAGCACAAAAGTACTTTCGCCGAAGAGTTAGCACCACTAGTTACTGGTATGATAGACGTAGTAATGGAGAAAGTCGGGTTCGATAAGCCTTTTAAATTTTTTTACAGACGTCCTCTGTATGCCCAGAAATTTGACCTAGTTATCGACACCCAGAGAGGCTTCTTTTCTACAATTCTAGTTAAACGCATTCGTCATAAGATTTTCGTTTCAGGAACCGCAAATTTCTTTTTTTCAGATATTAAACCAACGCAGCCATATATTCGACCACCGTTAATGATTCATCAAATGCTGGATTTACTTGAAATTGCTAGTGGAAAGGCGCCAATTCCTGGTTATGAATTAGTTTTACCTGATACGGAAAAATACCTTGCATCGAAAATTCTACCAAAAGGGCCTCTTTATATCGGGCTTGCGCCGGGAGCGGGCGATTTAAAAAAATGCTGGCCGATAGAAAATTTTATAGAGGTAGCAAAAAATCAGCTTAAGTTAGGCCGAAAACCTGTCTTTATCTTGGGACCAAAGGAACTTCCCTCATTAGCAAAACTTCGACACGCCGTCCCCGATGCATTATACCCCACTGTAGATTCAAATAAGAGTTTTAAACCCACTGTTTCTTTTTCAATAGCCCTTGGTCAGCGTTTAGCAGTAGCAGTAGCAAATGACTCAGGGGCAGGTCATATTCTCGCTTTAGCCGATATCAAGTTGATTTCTTTATTTGGCCCTACCTCTCCAGACAAATTTGCTCCTGCGGCTAATAAAAGTGAAATTATTAAGGCACAAAATTATGGTGAGGCCCAAATGAAAGACATTCCTATAGAGGCAGTCATAGAAGCGATTAATGCGCTCCTAAAAAATTAATAATTCCTAGCCGGAAAAATGGCCGTTCTATAGCGACGAATTACCACCAGTAACAAAAGGGCCGGTAATGCAAGAGCTACGGTCGATAAGAAGAAATTAAACCACCCTATTTGATCAACTAACCAACCAGACGGAATTGCCAAATAGGTGCGCCCCAACGCCATAAATGAGGTAAATAACGCAAATTGAGTTGCAGTGAACCGTAAATTGCAAAGTGCGGAAAGAAAAGCAACAAACGCGGTAGACCCAAGACCACCTGAAAAATTGTCCGATGCAATCGCAAAGAATAGTCCAACCTCTGTAGCTTCATTACTTTGTAGGGCTAACCATACAAACAATAAATTTGTAGCCGCCTGGGCAACGCCCCCCAATAGCAAAGCAGAAAAAATTCCTATGCGGGCGACAATAACACCGCCAACGCAAACCCCAAGCATGGTCATTGGAATACCATAGGTTTTAACAATCAGCGCTACTTGGGTGCCAGTGAAACCAAGTTCCCGGAAAAAAGGGTTAAAAAGTGCTCCCGCAATTGCATCCCCATACTTGTACAAAAGAATAAAACACAACACCCAGAGCCAACCTGGGCGCTTATAAAAGTCCTTAAAAGGATCAATAATACTTTCACCAAGGGCGCCCTTGAAACCCAAAGCACTTGATTTGATCATAAAATTGTTTTTAGGCTCTTCTGCTATTAGGGCAGAAAAAACACCAATTACCACTAATGTAGCCATAAGAAAATAGACCCAAAACCATGAAATAAAATCGGATAAAGCCAAGGGAGCCGCACCAGCTATAAGGAGTCCAATACGATAACCTGCTTGAGTTGAAGCCGCACCAGCACCTTGTTCAAACTCTTCCAAAATTTCAATTCTGTAGGCATCTATTACAATATCTTGGCTGGCCGAGAAAAAAGCGACTAAAAAAGCCATAATTGCCATATAGATTAGGCCGTCTTTTGGCGAACTAGCGCCTAAAGCAATAATGGAGGACATCAAACATAGTTGTATAAATATCAACCAACCGCGACGCTGTCCTAATGTTTTTGTGAAAAAAGGGAGCGGTACTTTATCCAAAAGAGGGGCCCAACAAAATTTAAAAGCATAGGGTGTAGCAACGACCAAAAGCCCAGTAATTAGGGTTTTTGGTATATTTTCACTGGATAACCACCATGAAAGCGTTGAAAAGCCGAGGAGAAGGGGAAGGCCACTTGAAAAACCCATTAAAAAAATAACAAATTGGCGGCGATCTAAATAGACTTTGATCGCATCTTGCCAATTAGCAACTCTTTTTCGGTTACCCACTAACATTTTTGACAGTCAATTTTCCCAATTCGGGTTTTAAACAGGCTTAGACTTTATCAACTTTGAAGCTGATTAATTCCGGCCCTTAAACGCCTTAATAAAAATCTACAAGTTTTCAATACCGCTTTCTAATAATAAATTTTGCAGAGAATTTATAGGCCTTGCCCCTATGTGCTGGATTACTTCAGACGCACAAAGAGAACCAATAAAAGCACATTTTTGTGCTTCAAAACCGCGACAAAGTCCAAAAAGAAAGCCAGCCGCAAATAAATCACCGGCTCCGGTTGTATCAACCACTTTGACCACTCTCTGAGCCGGGACTTCTATAACCTTATTTGAATCAATTACCACAGAACCCCTATCTCCCCGAGTAAGAGCAGCAATTTCACAAAAATCTTTAACCAGGAATGCAGCTTGTTGAAATTCTTCGACTTCAAATAAAGTGATAATTTCAGCCTCATTCGCGAAAAGAAAATCTACATTATGGAAAATAAAGTTTTTGAATTCATCCTTATGGCGATCAACACAAAACGCATCGGATAATGACAAGGCTACTTTTCGTTCGGAAGAATGTGCTATTTCTGCTGCCTTTACAAAGGCGCGTTTTGCATCCGGTGGATCAAATAAATACCCTTCCAAATATGTAATTGTTGAGGCGGCAATGGCGTCAGGATTAATATCTTTGATGTTTAGCTCAACCGAAATACCAAGGTATGTTTGCATTGTGCGCTCTGCATCCGGTGTTACAAAAATAAGACTTTGGGCAGTAGGCGGTCCCTTTTTCGCCAGCGGGGTAAAATGCTTGACACCCATCCGAATTAATCCCTTATTAAATTCATGGCCTAAAAAGTCTTGGCGCACCTTACCTAAATAGGCTGCATCGCCACCGAGTGATGCAATGCCAACCAGGGTATTAGCTGCAGAACCTCCAGGCACAAAAATAGGTTCTGGCATTGTTTGAAAAAGTTCTTCTGCTGTTTCTGCACTAATCAAAGTCATATTACCTTTATCGAGATTGAATTCCTTAAGAAAGGCTTCACTTACTGTACTCAAAATGTCGACAATGGCATTCCCTATGCCAATTACATCATTGTTTGCATACATCATTATTCAACCCACTTCCCAACCAAAATCAAATTTTATTGAACACTAAAAATCTTAAATGGTTTAAAGCCCCTCTCCCAAAAAATTAAACGTTAAAACTCTTTCTCCGGATTGTTTCAAGCAAACATAAAAACCCAAAAAAACTTAAACGGTAAATCTTACAAACCACAAAAATTTTTAATTTTTTAACCTTAACATTTATGATAAAGATCTATAATGAATTTTTTAGTTGTGCCAGTTGTCTAAAAGTTTTTGCTGTTTTTTTTCTAAAGAGTTAAAAATTAAGAAAAAAAGTGGCTCATTAGATTTTCAAAACAAACGATCATGAAGGGAAATTTTAGCGATGGCAGAAGATAGATCAGAAAACAATATTGAAAATGGGTCACTACAAGCAGAGGCAAAATTACCTCTCCCAAAAACACCGGAAACGGTCATTATACCGCCACGAACACCCGCAACGAAGATGTCAACAAGTCCTACTATAGCGCGAAGACCAAGCGAGTTTTCAATTTCACCCCTTGAAAACAGTCAAATCGGGTCTTATGGCGACAGCAAAAAACTTATTGTCGGCCGAGAGATCGCTTTGACTGGAAAAATCAGTGCATGCGAAAAACTTGTTGTGGAAGGCCAGGTCGAAGCAGAACTGGAAGAATGTAGGGAAATTGAAATTTCTGAAACGGGAATTTTTAAAGGTGAAGCTGATATCGAAATTGCAGAAATTGGTGGCATCTTTGAAGGCAAAATTACCGCCCGAAAATTATTAGTTGTACGCTCTACCGGACTCATTATTGGAGAGGCTCAGTTTGGCATTTTGGAAGTTGAAAGAGGCGGAAAAATCAAAGGAAGCGCAGAAAATATAGCGGATGCTGATGACGAGGGTTAAAATCACTCCTTTAATTTTTTGTGCAAACTCCAAACAGCTTATAAAATATTTTCGAAATTTCTACATAATATGGATTTGCTTTTTAGGGGGGTGCAGTTACTCCGAGAAACCCCAACCAACCTTTGAGGTCAAACCTGAGCCTCCAACCCAAGAAAAGCCTGCCAAACCTATTTTCAAAGAAACAATTCCTTACACCCAGGTGAAAAAACCTCCGGTTCCAAAAGTCTCCCTAAAAATCAATACTTTGTTGGGAAAGGACAAAAAATTCATCATTGTACTTCTTGGTAAACCTAAATTTCTGCGGCATGATCCACCATCGGAAATTTGGCGATACACAACAAAATTTTGCATTCTTGACTTTTTCGCCTACTTACCAAAAAAAAACAATGCACCAAAAGTGTACAGAGTAAAATTTTATGAAGCCCGCACTCCGAAAGGCAAAGAATTTCCCGAATCTAGTTGTCTTGACACAATTTACAAAAATTATGGGAGGCAATCAAAAAAGTAATGTCCTGAGAGTTATAATTTTGAAATTGCACCATCTCTAAACTGACATAAATCGGCAAGAATACAATTCTCGCAATTCGGCTTACGCGCCTTGCAAACATAACGACCATGCAAAAGAAGCCAATGATGGGCATTTTGCTTATATTTAGCGGGGGTATTTTCTAAAAGCCCTTCTTCAACTTTCTCAACATTATTGCCAGGAGCTATGCCCAGACGATTGCTAACTCTAAAGATATGTGTATCAACCGCAATTGTTGGCTTTCCAAAGGCAAGATTTAGAACAACATTTGCTGTTTTTCGGCCAACACCGGGTAGTTTTACCAATGCGTCATGATCATTTGGCACAACACTTTTATGATTATCAATTAACTGTTTACTAAGGGCTATAACATTTTTTGCTTTAGTCCTATAAAGGCCTATAGTTTTGATATGTTTAATTAAACCCGCTTTGCCAAGTTTAGCCATTTTTTCCGGTGTATCGTACCTTTGGAATAATTTTTCGGTAGCTTTATTAACCCCCACGTCGGTTGCCTGGGCTGAAAGTACTACAGCTACTAACAATGTAAAATTATTGACGTAATTCAATTCACCCTTTGGTTTGGGTGAAGCTTTCGCCAAACGCCGGAAACAGGTTTCAATTGGTGTGTGTTCCATGGTTGTAAAAATGAATTAATAATTGGTGTTTGTTTTCATACCAACCATTACGCTGAATCCTTCATTTAATTTTCTAGCCCTAGTACGTCAAACATGGAGTAAAGTCCCTTCGGCTTGTTTTGGGCCCAAAACGCTGCCCGAACGGCGCCACGTGCAAATATTTGACGGGAACCAACTTTGTGGTGAAACTCTAGTCTTTCCCCCTCAGCGGCAAAAATTACCGAGTGGTCTCCCGAAACGTCCCCGCCTCGCAAAGTAGCAAAACCAATAGTACCACTTTTCCGGGGATCCATAATTCCTTCGCGTGATAAAATTCCAGCTTCTTTTAATGTAGTTCCACGTCCCTCGGCTGCTGCTTTTCCAAGCCCCAAAGCGGTACCAGAAGGAGCATCAACTTTATGTCGGTGATGCATTTCTAAAATTTCAATGTCAAATTCGTCATTTAACATCGAAGCTACCTGGCGTGTTAGAGCAAAAAGAATGTTTACCCCTAGGCTCATGTTTGGCGCATATACGATTGTAGTCCTCTCGGCAGCAAATTTAAGGATGTTTTCGTCTTGGCTGGTGAGACCAGTGGTGCCGATTATATGGACACAACCCACCTTCCCAGCATAATCAGCGTGTTCAGTAGTAGCGTTTGGAAGGGAAAATTCGATCACCGCATCTGCGCAATCAAAAACTGTTGCAGCATTTTCAATAACTTTAACACCAATCTCACCACAACCGGCAACTTGCCCGACATCAATCCCTATAGCGGAATTCCCAGTTGTTTCACAGGCAGCAACGATATGGCATCCGTCGGTTTCAGTTACCTGCCGAACAACGGCTCCTCCCATACGACCTCCGGCGCCCACAACGCCAATTTTTAAATCGGTCATTTTCTATACCTTTCATTCCCGAAAAGCCAAAGAAAAACCAAGACCCGTTATGCTCATAACAAATCCAAGGGAGAATCCTTTTTATTCTCTTGGTCAAAAAAATGCGCCTAAAAGTTACTCTTTAAGGTTTCCCCAAATTTCTTTAGCTTTAGCAAAAAATCCTTCGGATTCCGGGCTTGTTAAGTTTTTTTTGCCTACTTTAAGTGCTGCTTCAAATTCCCGAAGTTTGTCTTTTTGTACCTTGCTTAAATTCACCGGCGTCTCGACTTGAATTTCAATATACATGTCGCCCCGTCCTTTACCGTGAAGTCCGTTCATTCCCTTTCCGCGCAACCGAAGCCGATGCCCGGTCTGCGCACCAGCCGGAATACTCACTTTGGCACGCAAACCGTCTATAGAGGGAACCTCTACGGACCCACCTAAAGCTGCGGTTGTCATTGGAAGTGGAACTATGCAAAAAATATTAGCCGCTTCACGTTTAAACAAGGGGTGTGCCGAAACAGATACAAAAATATAAAGATCGCCCGGTGCAGTACCTTTACTGCCTGCGTCACCCTCTCCAGAAAGTCGAATCCTCATTCCATCTTCGACACCCGGGGGTATTGTTACCTCTAAAGTTTTTTCCTTTCGAGCAGACCCGGATCCACTACAAACACCACATGGGCTGGTAATAATTTGGCCTTCACCGTGACAACTTGGACAGGTCCGTTCTATGGTGAAAAAACCTTGACTAGCTCTGACCTTCCCACGACCTTGACATGTACTACAATTGGTTGGCTGTGTCCCTTTTTCCGCTCCAGAGCCGTTGCATTTTCCGCAGACTACCGAAGAGGGAACTCTAATGCGAGTATCTCTTCCTCGGTGAGCGTCGTCGAGAGAAATTTCTAAATTGTATCGAAGGTCCGCACCCTGTGAATTTCGCCCACCTTGTTGACGGCCAGTAAGATCACCAAACATTTCATCAAAGATATCAGCAAAACCTCCGCCGAAGCCTCCGCTAGAAAAACCACCTGCACCACTGCCGCCCTCAAACGCTGCATGTCCGAATTGGTCGTAGGCCGCACGTTTTTGGTCATCCTTGAGAATGTCATAAGCCTCATTAACTTCTTTAAATTTCTGTTCCGCTTTTTCATTGCCCTGATTTCGATCAGGGTGAAATTGCATAGCTTTTTTTCTAAAAGCTTTCTTAAGTTCCTCTGCAGAGGACTTTTGGCCAACACCGAGGACATCATAATAATCCGTCTTGGCCATTAAATGAACTCCCGTTTAAAGCAAAATTTTGACTTTATTTCAGTCAGGCGGATTTATTCTTTTTTTCTTCTTCAACTTCTTCAAAATCAGCGTCAACTACGGGTGCTTCATCGGCGGGCTGCTCCGTCCCCGACGCTCCATTTCCACCGTTGTCCTCTCCTTCAGGAGCCGCGGCTGTTTCTTGCTGGGCTTTATACATCGCTTCACCAAGTTTCATAGATGATTGTGACAAAATTTCAATTTTTGATTTTATCGTTTCTGCATCACCAGAATCTATAACTTCACGGAGTGCGGCTACATCTTCTTCCACTTTCGTTTTTTCATTCTCGTCAATCTTATCTCCATGCTCTTTAAGATTCTTCTCGGTAGCATAAATCAAACTATCAGCTTGGTTGCGCAACTCTATTTGTTCTTTTCGTGCCTGATCGTCAGCAGCGTGACTTTCTGCCTCTTTGACCATTTTTTCTATTTCATCCTCCGCAAGGCCACTAGATGCCTGAATGCGAATTTGTTGCTCTTTTCCTGTTGCTACGTCTTTCGCACTAACATTAACAATACCATTAGCATCAATATCGAAAGTTACTTCTATTTGAGGGACGCCCCTAGGAGCACTCGGTATCCCTACGAGATCAAACTGTCCGAGAAGTTTGTTGTCGTTTGCAATTTCTCGCTCACCTTGAAACACCCTAATTGTGACAGCGTTTTGATTATCTTCTGCTGTAGAAAAAGTCTGGCTCTTTTTAGTTGGAATTGTGGTATTCCGATCAATCAATCGCGTAAAGACCCCCCCCAAGGTTTCAATTCCAAGAGATAGAGGTGTAACGTCAAGTAGCAAGACGTCTTTCACATCACCTGTTAAAACTCCGCCCTGGATGGCCGCTCCAGTAGCAACAACTTCATCAGGGTTAACACCTCGGTGTGGCTCACGTCCAAAAAACGACTTTACCGAATCAATAACCTTTGGCATACGGGTCATACCGCCGACTAAAATTACCTCGTCTACCTCTCCAGCAGATAAGCCGGCATCTTTTAAGGCCTCCCTACACGGCTTAATGGTTCGATCCACTAGGTCTTCAACTAATGCCTCTAGTTTTGCTCGAGTTAGTTTTATATTTAGGTGTTTTGGGCCACTCGCATCGGCAGTAACAAAAGGAAGGTTAACCTCAGTTTGAACAGATGACGATAGTTCAATTTTGGCTTTTTCAGCTGCTTCTTTCAGCCTTTGTAGGGCAAGCTTGTCTTGGCGCAAATCGACGGTTTGTTCTTTCTTAAATTCTTCAGCCAAATAATCGATGATTCGGGCGTCAAAATCTTCGCCTCCTAAAAAAGTATCTCCATTTGTTGATTTTACCTCAAACACACCATCGCCAATTTCTAGAACGGAAACGTCAAATGTACCTCCACCCAAGTCATAAACAGCAATCGTTCCGCTATCTTTTTTATCTAGACCATATGCCAACGCCGCAGCGGTGGGTTCATTTATAATTCTCAAAACGTCCAAGCCAGCAATACGTCCAGCATCTTTAGTCGCTTGACGTTGAGAATCGTTGAAATAGGCAGGAACCGTAATTACTGCCTCAGAAATACTTTCCCCAAGATGGGCTTCAGCAGTTTCTTTCATTTTCATCAAAATAAAAGCAGAAATTTCACTAGGCGAATAGTTTTTGCCTCGGGACGCCACCCAGGCATCTCCATTTTCAGCTTTAATAATTGAATACGGAACTAAATCCTTATCCTTTTCAGTCATAGGGTCGTCGAAGGTTCTACCGATTAGGCGCTTAAGGGCAAAAAGTGTGTTTTCCGGATTGGTTACCGATTGGCGTTTTGCTGCTTGGCCCACAAGCCGCTCATCAGTTTCAGTAAACGCTACCATCGAGGGCGTTGTCCGAGCACCTTCACTGTTTTCAATCACCCGGGGCTCGCTTCCTTCCATAACAGCGACGCAGGAATTTGTAGTTCCAAGATCAATCCCAATTAATTTGGCCATTTTACCCTCTTTTTATTGGTTTATCCTGTTGCTTCATTCAAAAGAGAAGCACAGTTACCTTAATTAGATTGTTACGCCTCTACTTTATACAAATGGGTATAAAGGGTTTGCCTTCGAAAGCTATATAGGAACGAAGAAGGTGTGCCGCAAGCATTTAGACACAGTGTTTTTGAAAGTTTTTGTCATTTTTAGGAGTTTTTTACAAAATCACACTAATTTTTGTTATTTTTTTGATCTTCTTCAACATTCCCTTTGGTTGTGTTCTTTGCCTCCGACGCATCAATGGCTTTTGCAACACCGACTTTTGCAGCACGAAGCAACCGATCGTGTATCATAAATCCATCTTCTATAACTTGAGCCACCGTCCCCGCTTCTTTTTCAGAGGTAGGAACTTCAAAAAGTGCCTCATGCCTATTGTGATCAAATTTTGCTCCTAGCGGCGCTATTCTTTGTATTCCATGCTTTTCCATAACAGTTAACAATTCTTTATTAGTAAGCTCCACTCCTTCCAAAAATGGTTTGGCTTCTTCCAAAGCCTGGATTGATTTTGGTACAACATCAAGTGCTCGTTTGAGATTATCCGCTACAGTGAGCACATCTCGCGCAAAACTTGCCGCAGCATATTTTGCGGAATCCTCTCGTTCGCGTTTTGATCGACGAATGGTATTTTCATTATCCGCCAAAGCGCGCAAAAGTTTGTCCTTAAGTTCTGAAATTTCTGCTTCAGGACCCTCTTCTCCCCATGGCGACTTTCCCTTTTTGTTTTCTGTATCAATTCCCTCTGTTTCTACATCATCAGTAACAAAACTGGTGGCTTCATCTTTAGCTTCTTCTTTCAACCGTTGACCATGCTTTGGATCCAGGTCCTTTTGATCTTGTCCTTCAAATTTTCCCGTCTTTCCTTTTTTCTTCGACATCTTCTTTCTCTATTTTAAAATTTTACCAATAATTTTAGCTGTATAATCTACAATGGGAATTATCCGAGCATAATTAATCCGGGCCGGACCAATAACCCCTACCGCTCCAACCACTTTTCCTTTTGAATGAGAAAAAGGCGCGGCAATCATAGCACATCCTGCCAAGTTAAAGAGATCGTTATCTGCCCCAATAAAAATTTGCACTCCGTCTCCTGTTTTTGTTAAATTGAGTAAGTTTGACATAAGATCCCGAGTGTCTAGTGCGTCGAACAGGGCCTTAACCCTTTCTAAATCGGCAAGCGCATTAATATCCTCTAATAAACGTGCATGGCCCTTAACAATAAGAGAACGTGAACCATTTTCACCTGACCATGTTGCTAAACCAGCCTCAACGAGACCACGAGTAAGTTCATCTATTTCAGCACGGTGTTCTAAAATTTCAAGTTCAATGATCTTTGAAGCTTCTTCAAGAGTTTTTCCAACGAGCCGGGCGTTAAGATAATTTGCCGCTTGAACAAGGGCAGATGGCGGAGTGCCCAATGGTATATCAATAACACGATTCTCAACGAACCCATCCTCCGCCACAATTACAACCAAAGCACTTCCATCAGCCAAACCAACAAATTCTATGTGTTTTAATCCCCGGTCCTTTTTTGGAGCAACAACTAAACCTGCGCAACGAGAAAGACCTGAAAGAGCGGTGGAAGCTTCTTCCAATACTTCGTTATAGGTTTTACCTACACCTACGCACCTGCCCTCTATTTTATTTTGTTCTTCTTCAGAGAGTCTTCCTATCTCCATCAGGCCGTCAACGAATAGACGCAAACCAAGTTCAGTTGGAAGGCGGCCGGCCGATGCATGGGGTGCATAAAGCAAACCCATATTTTCTAGGTCAGACATCACATTTCGGACGGTCGCAGAAGAAAGGGGTTTTACAAGTTTATGAGAAAGTTTTTGTGACCCTATGGGTTCGCCTTCGTCTAAATATAAAGCAACTATTTGGCTGAATATCACGCGAGAACGTTCATTTAGTTCATTAATTATACTTGAAGGTGCAGGGTTCATAGTCATCTAACAAAACGTCATTAGAACCAGAATGTAGTGTTGGGAATATTGTGCGTCAATAAGCCTCATAAGTAGAAGACATACTGGACGTAAATGGATCAAGAGGATAGCTTGAAAAAAATAAAAAATTGGAAAAGGTTTTGGATAAATGACGGGTCGTTATGGCGGTCGTGCACCAAATTCATTAAGAAAAGTAACACTTAAACCGGAAATTAGCCCTTACGCTGAAGGATCCTGTTTAGCACACTTTGGAAATACTAAGGTTATTTGCACCGCGTCGGTGGAAGACAACGTACCAAATTTCCTCAGGAATTCTGGCACCGGTTGGGTTACAGCCGAATATGGCATGCTGCCGCGTTCTACTCATAAAAGAACTAGCAGAGAGGCCGCCCGCGGGAAACAAAGTGGGCGCACACATGAAATCCAACGTTTAATAGGTCGGTCGCTTCGTGCAGTAACAAACCTTTCAAAGATTGGTGAAAGGCAAATACGCTTAGATTGTGATGTTATTCAAGCCGACGGGGGCACTCGTTGCGCTTCAATTACAGGGGCTTGGGTTGCTTTGCACAACGCTTTTACTAAACTAGTTTCAGATGGGAAGTTAGAAGAATTTCCTATGACGGATACTATTTCAGCTATCTCATGTGGAATTTGCAGCGGAGTTCCTTTACTTGATCTAGATTATGCTGAAGATTTGAATGCAGAAACCGACGCTAACTTTGTTTTAACGGGAAGGGGGGCAATTGTTGAAATTCAAGGAACAGCGGAAAAAGCGCCCTTTAGCCGAGAGCTTTTAGACAATTTAATAGACCTTGCCTTTAAAGGCACAAAAGACCTTGCAAAATTACAGAAGGAATCAATTTCCACTAGCTCATTGAAATTTAATGGAAACCTATAGAAAACTTAAAAGCAAAACTATAATTCTTGCAAGTCATAATTCGGGTAAAATCAGTGAAATAGCTGAATTATTAAACCCCTACAAACTTGAAGTAATTTTTGCGCCGAATTTTGGTTTGATAGAGCCTGAAGAAAACGGCACTACTTTTGTTGAAAATGCAGAGCTAAAGGCACAACATGCCGCTGACACTGCCAAATTGCCTGCACTCTCAGAAGACTCAGGTTTAGTAGTGCCTGCCCTAAATGGGGCTCCGGGTGTTTTTTCGGCAAGGTGGGCAGGCGAGACAAAAGATTTTTCAAAAGCAATGAAAACAATTGAACAGCGTATTAAAGGACATACCGACAGGACAGCATTTTTATGCACTGCTATGTCCCTTTGTTGGCCGGATGGTCATTGCGAAACTTTTGAAGGGAAAATAAAAGGGAAACTTGTTTGGCCGCCAAGAGGAAAATTAGGCTTTGGCTATGATCCGGTCTTTTTACCAAACGGAAAGAAAAAAACTTTCGGTGAAATGCTGCCTAAGGCAAAACATGCAATAAGCCACCGTGCAAAAGCTTTTGCTAAACTGGAAGCAGCTTGCTTCAATCATTTTTGAATTACCGTTATGTCTCTCGGGTTATATATCCATTGGCCCTTTTGTCTTTCACTCTGCCCCTATTGTGATTTCAACGCCCATACCAGAGACAAAATCAATAACAACCGGTGGAAAAGAGCTTTACTAACAGACATTTCATATTGGTCTACGAAAACCAAAGGGAGAGAAATAACAAGCATTTATTTTGGCGGCGGAACCCCCTCATTAATGAATGCTGAAACAGTTTTCGTTTTGCTGCAAACCATTATGAAATTATGGAAAACATCTCCATATCTAGAAATATCTATGGAAGCAAATCCTACCTCCATAGAAATGGAAAAATTCCAATTACTACGCGATGCTGGAATAAACCGTGTCTCTATAGGAATTCAAGCGCTTAGAGACAATGCTCTAGAGTTTTTAGGACGAAAACATGACCAAAAACAAGGGTTAGAAGCAATAAGTTTAGCGGCCAAAGTTTTCCCAACGTTTTCCTTTGACCTTATTTATTCTAGACCAGAACAAACCATAAAAGACTGGTCTTTAGAATTAACTGAAGCGTTAAAAATCGGAAGCAAACATGTTTCGTTGTACCAACTGACAATTGAAAAGGGTACTCCATTTTACTCCTCTTTCAAAAAAGGTTCTTTCCAGATTCCGAACGAGAAAAAAGCCGCCAAACAATTTGAAATCACTCAAGAAATATGTGAAGCCCATAATGTCCCAGCATACGAAATTTCAAATCACGCAAAAACAGGGGCTATTTGTGTGCACAATTTAAATTATTGGAATGGCGGCGATTATATTGGAGTGGGCCCGGGCGCCCACGGAAGATTAACCACGGAAGAGGGATCGATTATTGCAACGGAACAAATTCCTCTACCGGAAAATTGGATAAATGAAGTTGAGAAAAATGGCCACGCTATTCGTAAATACAAAAGACTAAACCCCCAAATCCGGCGGGAAGAATTAATCATGCTTGGTTTAAGGCTTTCTGATGGAATAAAAAGAGATTTATTTTATTCCGTCGCAGGAGTTAAGTTAGAAGAATTTATTAACCCTCACCGCCTAAATCACTTGAAAAAGGGTGGTTTTTTGATTTTAGATAAAAATGGGTTACGGACGACCCCTCAAGGGCGCTTGCGCCTAAACGCCGTGTTAGCGGCCCTACTAGCTTAAACATTAATTTTTTTTAAAAAACAATTTGGGAGCTAAACTGATAATACGGATTTCTTTTGGATTAAGTTCCATTACAGAATACTTGTGTTCTGCCAAGCCATCGCGTCGCAAGCGAAACAAACCTGCAGTCCCCAAAAACCCTTCTGGTTGTGTGAGCATTTTTATAGAAAAAGCATCTCTTAATTGATTCGCCTTTAAAGCGGCTAAGGAGACCGAATCATATACCAGCACTGACAATGGGTGAGGTTGAAGTCCAAACATGCGTTTAAATTGTTTGAAAAAAATGTCCCTGTATTTTCTGGAGGGCACCACAAACCAGGCCCCCGCAAGAGAGGGCTCACGCTTAAAGGGCATAACTGACCAATCGTTAATACCCAATAAACGTATTTTTCGAATATCTATCCCAAAATGGGGAAGGAGGGGCGCAATTGCTTGCAATGTTTCACCAGTTTCCGGCAAAAATACAGCTTCAAATGGCACTCCATGCAAAGAATTTCTGCTTTTCAGAATGTCTTGTTTTTTTGAAAAGACATCAGAAGTTTTCAAATTTGATCCTTTTTGATGGTAGTATTCACTCAAAAATTTTACAGCGGCCAAAATCGAACTCCGATTTGATCCATAGCGCGCAGAACGAACTACAAGACCCCCCGATTTTTTTACAGAAGCTGCAAAATCTAACGCCACCCTGTCACCAAACCTCCCTCTGGGAATTAATGCTGCAAATTTCCGAAACCCCTTTGAGGCCGCAAAAGAAACTACACGTTCAATACGGTCTTTTGGCAAAAATCCAAGAATAAATCCACCTTTTCTCACAGCTGCTCTATCATTGCTGAAAGCAATCATATTTACGGAAGCACTTGCTGCAATTGGAGCAACCGAGAGTACTGAAGAAGAATAAACCGGCCCTAACAAAAGGGTCGCCCCCGCTTCTAAAGCCGACAACGCTGCCTCACGCGCTCCTTTTGGTGTTCCTTTCGTATCCCGCGGCAATAAAACCAAATTATGATTGGGAACCTCAAAAAAGGCTATTTGTGCAGCACGAAGTAAAGATTGGCCGACCAAAGCATTAGAACCTGACAAGGGTAGTAATAAACCTATATAAATTTGCTGCTCAATTTTTTGGTCAATAAGTAAATTTTTATTTAAACTGTACTTACTAAAGGCTGGTTTTAGTTTCTCAGAAGCGCGTTTTGTTAATCCCAATTTTTGCTTTTTTTTGTAAGTCCCTGTATCAATAGGTTTTATTAAAACGGGTAACATAATACTGCGGCCTTGAACCAACCGTTGGCCATTTTTACCATTGGAAACGTCACATGCACCAAGCCCTGTAATTAACAAAATAGCCCAAACTACAAACATCGATTGGAGTAGTTGCATTAATGTCGAAAGTAGGCGAAAAAATTGAAACGAATTTAGACCCGAAATTAGCGCCCCCAGACCCCGTGGATTTTAGTGCTGCCACTCATAAAAATTTAGCCGAACTCACTTCTGAAACCTTACGAAGTAAACTATCTAGCGCCCAAGTACAACCAGGGCTTTATATAGTGCCGACACCAATTGGAAATTTAGGAGACATAACACTGAGAGCTATGGTGGTTTTAAAGACAGCTAAGTTTATTGTTTGTGAAGACAGCCGAATTACAGGGAAACTAAAAAAAGAATTTAACCTCTCCGCCCAACTCATTCCATACCACGACCACAACGCTGAACGCTCTCTTGGAGAAATCATTGAAAGACTTAAAAACAAAGAAGTTATCGCTTTAGTTTCTGATGCTGGTACCCCCCTTATATCTGACCCTGGCTATCGTTTGGTCAATGCCGCAATTGACGAAAAACTATGTGTGATTTCATTACCCGGCCCATCTGCATTATTAACTGCTCTAACTGCGTCGGGATTGCCCACTAACCAATTTCTTTTCGTTGGTTTTTTGCCAACAAAAAGGGCAGCGAGACAAAGCATGTTAAAGTCCATCGCCCATATAAAGGCTAGTCTAATAGTTTTTGAAAATCCCAAAAGATTAAGTAAATCACTCCCCGATTTAGCCCAAATATTAGGAAAAAGAAAGGCGGTTATTGCCCGAGAGCTTACAAAGATACATGAAGAAATTTCAAGGAGTACGTTATGTGTATTAGCCAAAGAGGCCAAATCAAAGCCACCTCCTAAGGGAGAGGTTACAATTTTGATTGGTCCACCGATAGAGGAGCCACAACTTAGTACACAAAAAATAAATACCCTCCTAAAATTAGAATTACTTGAAAAGGGTGTAGCTGCCGCCTCTACTGCGGTTTCTGCATTAACAGGAATCCCTCGAAGAGAACTTTATAAACGAGCGGTCACACTAAAAAAGAAATCGTAAATAAAAAATATCAGTTAAAGGTGGGGTTTTCCATTTGCAAAGAACCCGCTGGTTTAAACGTTCGTTTAAAACCTCTGTGAGGAACCTTCAAAGTTGATCAAGTTTCCCCCCTCATCAAACAAGAAGGGTTGGCAAGATTCACAGGGCCGTGCAATATACGGTCATGGAAATTAGAATCCGAAACACTCTTTCTGCCCGGTTCGCAAACCCTATTATTGTAACTACAATCATAATCCTGTTGGCAATCCCATTAACTGGTTGTGTGGGTGCATTTATCGGCGCGGGAACCACCGTTGGTAAGGCTTTATCTGAAGAACGTGGCCTGAAAGCGTCGGCTTTGGATTTGGCCATTCGAGCTCAAATAATTGCTCGTTGGTTAGAACATAACGAGCGGATTGCTACTTTTGTATCCGTATCTATCTCTGAGGGCCGTGTTCTTCTCACCGGAACTCTAAAATCACAACAGATGCGCCTGGATGCAGTACGCCTTGCGTGGCAAGTAAAAGGGGTGAAAGAAGTCATCAACGAAATAAAGATTGCAAACAATGAGGGCATTCTAGGTTTCGTAAGAGACGCCTGGATTACAACTCAATTAAAAACAAGTTTGGCATTTGACCCATCAGTTGAATCCATCAATTATTCAGTAGAAACACTAAAGAAAACAGTTTACCTAATGGGCATCGCTCAAGACACCTTTGAATTAGCTCGTGTAAAGAACCATGCACAGCAATTAAAGCATGTGCGTCAAGTTATCAGTTACGTCTATTTAAAAAATGACCCGCGACGCTTGAAACCCCAAGCCCCCCAGAAGTAGTTCCAAAACTTAATTATGGGGCCGGAAAGAATCAAAACAAAATTACGTTTTGTGGGACAACAAAAAGATGAAAAGATTGATTTGGCGGAGACAGCGCTATTACTTGCTGCACTTGATCTACCAAAAGTTAAAATCATTCCCTATCGAAAACATCTCCAAAAAATGGTGGGGGATGTGCAAAATAGTATTCCGAGTGGCGCTATACATGACACAACACTACGCGCTGAAACCCTTGCAAAGGTAATCGGAAATGAAATGGGGTATTGTGGTGATACCTTAACCTATAACGACCCACAGAATGCCAATTTTATGCGGATTATAGACCGTCGAAAAGGGTTACCCGTTGGGCTTGCTATAATTTACCTCAGTGTAGCTCAAAAATTAAAATGGAATGCATCCGGATTAAATTTTCCCGGTCATTTTCTGATTAGAATAGGCTGTGGCCCAAATCGCATGATTCTGAACCCTTTTAATAAAGGGAGCCGGTGTAAAGCAAGTGATCTCCGTAAACTTTTGCAACAGATGTTTGGTAAAGGAGCGGAGATCAGGCCCAACCACTATAACCCAGCAAGTAATCGAGACACGCTGATACGCCTTTTAAACAATACAAAAATAAGGGCCCAAAAATCCAGTGATTTCAAACGTGCTGTGAACGTGATTGAGCGAATGCTAATTATTGCCCCAAAATTGTCTAACTTATTATTTGAAGCGGGTGTATTTTATGCGAGAATAGGTAACTTAAAATCTTCGGCAAATGCATTAGAAAAATACCTAACAAGCAACGGCCAGAATATTGATCAGCACGCCGCAAAAACACTTTTGCAAAAAGTGTGTTCGAAATTGAACTAAGGAGAGGTCCCTGTATATAGATTATTTTCTAAATTTTAATTTTTCTTATTTATTAAATAAATAACGGCGCTGGAAAATGAGCCTCACAATAGCAATCCAAATGGATCCTTTAGAGTCTATTGATATAAACACCGACAGCACCTTTGTGCTTGCTTTGGAAGCACAAGCCCGTGGATATACCCTATATCATTATCTTCCATCAGAATTGGTATTTCGTGATGGGTTTGTATACGCGCGGGCACGCCCATTTGAAGTCTTTCCTAAGAAGAAAAATGTTTTTACTGTTGGAACCGAGGAACTGCTCGAGTTATCCTTGTTTGACATTATTTTAATGCGGCAAGATCCCCCATTCGATCTTTCTTACATCACTGCAACACATTTGCTGGAACATGTTCACCCAAAAACATTGGTTGTTAACGACCCTATAAACGTACGCAACTCACCGGAAAAGTTATTAGTCACCCATTTTGATGGTTTATTACCGCCAACTCTCATTACTTCAGATCTAAAAGAAATAACGGCCTTCCGGGAAAAATATAAAGATCTGATTATAAAACCAATTTTCGGCAATGGAGGAGTTGATGTTTTTCATATAGGCCCGGAAGATGAAAACTTAAATGCACTTCTCTCAATGTTTGCCGAAAAATATAACGAGCCAATTATTTTGCAACAATATATCCCTGAAGTCCGTGTAGGGGATAAACGCATTATTCTCGTTGATGGAAAACCAGTGGGCGCTGTTTTGCGTATTCCTCCTTTGGGAGATGCCCGTGCTAATTTTCACGCGGGGGGAACAGCCAAAAAAACCAAGCTCACACAAAGAGAAATTGAAATTTGTGAAATCATAGGCCCCACGCTTTCAGAACGCGGTTTGATATTTGTTGGAATAGACGTCATCGGCAATTATTTGACTGAAATTAATGTAACCTCACCAACAGGTATTCAAGAAATTAATGCCCTCGACGGCTCTAATTTAGAGAAAAACGTGTGGAACGCGATTGAGATGCATTATAACAAAAACTTTTAGCTTGAAATTTATGAAAGTGCGATATAACAAAAACCTTTTTAATTTCAGCTAAAGGTCCGCGTCGCCCGTTATTGAAAATCTTTCTAATTAGAGTTGCGTATCCACGTGTGATCGGGTGGGATATCGCCCCCCTCTAACATCGGTCCTAACGGCCGGCCGCCCAAAATATGTACGTGCAAATGGGGGACCTCTTGATGCGCAGCGTGTCCATGGTTTGCAAGAATTCGATATCCCCCTTTGGCCAAACCCAAAGCTCTCGCTGTGTCACCTACCGCATGCCAAAAACCAACAATTTCTTCAGGCGCTCCAAAAGCTGTGAAGTCATCCATTGACACATACGACCCTTTGGGAATTACCAGGACATGCGTAGGGGCCTGTGGGTTGATATCGTTAAACGCTAACGCGTATTCGGTTTCCAACACCCTCTTGCAGGGGATTTCACCCCGTAAAATTTTTGCAAAAATATTGTCTCCATTATATTTAATCAATTTAGCACCTCACACAAATTCTGCGTTTTCGATTTTTAGTATTTGCGAGACAATTTTTCTTCAATACCAGACATTCCTTCCCGACTTTCTAGCTCTTTCCACACCATTTCAGGTGAAATTCCGCTTGCCGCCCACAAAACGAGTAAATGATAAATTAAGTCTGCGCTCTCTTGAATGGTTTTTTGAACATCTCCAACCGCTCCGGCGATAACGGTCTCTATTGCTTCTTCACCTAGTTTTTGCGCGACGCGTTCTAGGCCTTCGGAAAGCAAGGCCGCCGTATATGAAGAGTTAGGGTCAGAGCTTGCCCTGGACCTAATAACTCCGTATAAACGCTCCAAAACTTGTATGCTCATTTTGTTATGCTTTATCTCCATGGCCTATTTTTCCTCCAGAATTGTCATATTGGGAACGGCCTTACTGGAATACCAGCAGATTCCAAATATTCTTTAGCCTCCTTAATAGAAAAAGCCCCAAAATGAAAAATTGATGCAGCAAGAACTGCAGCAGCGTGTCCATCCCTTATTCCCTCCGCTAAATCTTGAAGACTCCCTACGCCGCCGGATGCTATGACCGGGATGGATACCGAATCGGCCACTGCCTTTGTTAAAGCAATATCAAAGCCCTTTTTCGTACCATCACGGTCCATGGAAGTAAGCAAAATTTCCCCAGCACCCAACGAATTTATTTGTTTGGACCACTGGACCACATCAAGACCGGTTGGTTCTCGACCGCCATGGGTAAAAATTTCCCATTTAGCGTCCCCAACCTTTTTTGCGTCGATGGCTACGACAATACATTGAGAGCCAAACTTCTCAGCCGCTTTACTAACCAAATCCGGACTACTCACAGCAGCGGTGTTAATTGATACTTTATCGGCACCGGCGAGAAGCAACTTTCTAATATCCTCCACAAACCGAACGCCCCCTCCAACTGTGAGGGGTGTAAAACATTGCTCCGCTGTTTTCGCCACAACGTTATATAATGTTTCTCTCATTTCGGAAGATGCAGCAATGTCAAGGAAACAAAGTTCATCCGCACCTGCTTCGTCATAAACCCGAGCCTGCTCGACAGGGTCTCCTGCATCCACTAAATCTATAAAATTCACGCCCTTTACGGTCCGGCCATCTTTTACATCTAGGCAGGGTATAATTCTTGTTTTGAGCATAACAGACTTAACCGCCCCCCGCTTCTTTCATGAGCGTCAAAGCCTCTCCGGGCTCTATTCTCCCATCATAAAGGGCTCTCCCACAAATCACACCCTCAATCCCGGAGTACGACTTTTCCTTTAATTCTCGAAGATCGCCAAGAGAAGAAACTCCTCCGGAAGCTATTACTGGAGTTGTCAAAGCGAAAGCTAAATCTACCGTTGCCTCCACATTCACTCCAGCCATTGCACCATCACGGTTAATATCTGTATAAAGGATGGCAGCGGCCCTGCTATGCTCAAACCTAAGCGCCAAATCCAAGGCGCGCATCCCTGAGTCTTTGGTCCAACCCTCAATAGCCGCTAGTCCATCACGAGCATCAATTGCCACTACAATTTTTTCGGGATATTTTTGACACGCCTCCAAAACAAAATTTGGATTAGAAAAGGCGGCCGTCCCAACAACGACTCTGCTCACACCCGAGCTTAACCAATGCTCAAGAATTTCAAAATTGCGAATGCCGCCACCTAATTGCACCGGCATATTCACAGAGGAAATAATATTTGTAACTGCTTCCGTGTTTACTGGCTTTCCTTCGATCGCACCATTTAAATCAACAAGGTGAAGCCATTCAAAACCCGCCGCCTCGAAGTCCCGAGCTTGTTGTACAGGATCTGTATTGAAAATTGTGGCGTGCTCCATATTGCCACGCAACAGTCGTACACACAGTCCATCCTTTAAATCAATTGCTGGGTAAAGGATCATTTATTCCCTATCACCTTTTTGTTTTGGTTCTAAGGGCCTTGGTGTAATAATGGCCAGAGACAGATTGTCCGGCTACCAAAGCATAATTTGGATTTGTTCCCCACTTTTGATAGCCAAGCGATTCATATAATTGAATGGCTGCTTTTTGGCTTTCACGAACGTCCAGGTTTATAAATCTAATTCCGTGTCTCTTTGCAGTTCTCTCGCAGGCCATTGTTAATTGTCGCGCCATGCCATGTCCGCGTGCCCAAGGAGCAACAAAATTTGTGGTAATTGTCGCTATGTGAGACTGCGCTTCATTATTTCTTGGCATTCGAATTAATTGAGCCGTCCCCGCTATCCTCCCATCAAACCTGCCAACAAACAGTTCGCGTTCAGGCACAAGTAGAACACCCTTCCAATACCTTTCTAAAACGTCTCTTGGGGGAGACTTCAACCAACCGAATCCCCCGCCATCAAGAATTGCTGTGCCAGCAGCATCACAAAGATCCGAAATATCTAAGTCAGTCAGTTCGTTGGCTTTTTCTACAACCAGTTTAACAAAGTTTTTATTCATCATAATTAACAAGAAATTTCATCGGGTTTTTATGGCCTCCAACATAGAAAATTTTTCAGCATGGAAAGCCCGACCCGTTGGCTTTTTTCTGGATGAAATTGAGTTCCTATCATATTTTCACTGCCCACAACCGCTACAATTTCCTCCCCATGCTCCACTCGGGCTAAAACATTTTTTTTCCTCTCACATTTCATGGAGTAACTGTGAACAAAGTAGACATGGGCAGAATTGCCAACATTTGAAAAAAAGGGATGGGCTTTATCTTCCAGGATTAATTCATTCCAACCCATGTGAGGGATCTTTAACTCTTTATCTTGGGGAGCAAGTTCAGTGACATCACCTTTTATCCAGCCTAACCCGTTATGTTCTCCATACTCCAAGCCTCTATTGCCCATTAAGTGCATACCAACACAAATTCCTAAAAAGGGTCTACATCGGCTTATCGCGAATTCTTGCAAACTTTCCTTCATGCCAGCAAGATTCTTCAATCCAGCCAAACAATCTCCAAATGAACCGACACCAGGCAAAACCACATAATCTGCATTGAAAAGATCTCTGGAATTGCTAGTCAGCAATATTTTGTTAGTTTTGTGAATATCCCTAGCCGCAAGTTCCAATGCCTTGACAACTGAACGGAGATTTCCAGATCCGTAATCAATAACCATGACCTTCATTTGGGCCAACTCCTAATTGAGGCTGCCTTTTTTAAGGGCTGCAATGGTGGCCCACCGACGGAAAGCGGACTCTAAATTTTTAGCTGCCACCAATCCCACCAGTTGAAACCCGTGACGGCACAAGGCTTTACTTAAAAAATCATTTGCAATGCATCCTAGCATCAAAGCAAACCCCGAAAACATAAAAAGATAAACAACATCATCTGCACCAAAATAATACAGAAAACCACCGCCTGCGATCCAAATCGAAATAATGATTACCGCCAGTGTCCACAACTTGTGCCAAACCGCCCAAACTGCAGTAAATAAAAACGCTGGAAAGGAAAACCCATCCCGTAAAATTATTGGTAATTGTTTGAGTTCGTTCCTTTTAGAGGAAATGTGAACTAAATATATTTTCATTTTTTTAGTAAAATTAGCGCCTCTCGCCTAAAACCCCCTTCGTAGAGGGTACAGAGCCTTCGTTTCGCATGTCCATTGAGGACGCTGCCCGCAATGACCGGGCTAACCCTTTAAAGCAAGATTCTACGATATGGTGATTATTTTCCCCATACAAATTTTCTACATGGAGCGTAATTCCAGCCGCTTGAGCAAACCCCTGAAACCATTCCTTAAACAATTCAGTGTCCATTTCCCCGAGTTTCGGCTTTGAAAAATTAACTCGCCAAATTAAATAGGGTCTGGCAGAAATATCCATCGCGACACGAGATAAAGTTTCATCCATGGGAATATAAGCCGATCCAAAACGAGTTATTCCACTGCGATCTCCAAGAGCTTTATCTACGGCCTGGCCGATTGCAATACCCGTGTCTTCAGTAGTGTGATGGAAATCGATATGTAAATCCCCTTTTGCTCTAACATAAAGGTCTATCAAACTATGGCGTGAAACTTGTTCAAGCATATGATCCAAAAACCCTATGCCGGTTGAAATATCATAAATTCCCTGACCATCAAGATTAAGTCGAACTTCAATTAAAGTTTCCTTTGTTTTGCGGGAAATTTTTGCTTTTCGCATGTCCCGTTCCTTTCTCATCTTTAAAGGGTTTTAACAGGCCGTCTATTACTTCGCCAGCCCTCTGTTTTTTGGGAAACGACAAAAAATCCGGATAAACAATACTGATTCAAAATGCTGACTTTAAAAATTTTAAAATTGGGTGATTAATACCAGTTTAGCCTAAGTTGGGGAGGAGATCTAAAAAAAAATAATGTGTTTATTTTCTTTTGTGTATTGAACACGAACTAACAACACCTACATGCTGGTAGCTAATACTTGATCTTTTCATGCAAACAGACTAGTTGAGCGAAAGTTATTGTAGGACAAATGATAAACCTAAACCAAAATTCATGGCACGGAACGACTATTGTCTCAGTCCGCAAAGACAACAAAGTTGTAATAGCCGGTGATGGACAAGTTAGCCTGGGCCCAACCGTTATAAAAGCTAATGCCAAAAAAGTCCGCCCACTTGGAGATGGATCAGTCATAGCTGGTTTTGCCGGGGCCACTGCCGACGCATTCACCTTATTCGAAAGATTAGAGACCAAACTAGAACAACATCCCGGCCAACTTACCCGTGCTTGCGTTGATCTTGCCAAAGACTGGCGCACAGATCGTTACCTCCGACGTCTAGAAGCGATGATGGCGGTTGCTGATCAAAACGTGTCTCTTGTGCTCACTGGTACAGGAGATGTTTTAGAACCAGATGCCGGCCTAATTGGCATTGGTTCTGGTGGTTCATATGCGCTTGCGGCGGCACAAGCCCTGATCGATTTGGAAGGACTAGATGCAGAAGCAATCGCAAGGAAAGCCATGGACATCGCTGCAAGCATCTGCGTTTATACAAACACCAACCTCACAATAGAAAGCTTGCAAAGCGGTGACTAGTTTTAGCCCTCGAGAAATTGTGTCAGAATTAGACAGGTTTATAGTAGGCCAATCCGATGCCAAACGCGCTGTAGCCATAGCGTTGCGCAACCGTTGGAGACGTCAACAGCTAGCGGATGACCTCCGGGATGAGGTCTTGCCCAAAAACATTTTGATGATAGGCCCCACCGGCGTGGGAAAGACAGAAATTGCTAGGCGGCTAGCACGCATGGCCCAAGCCCCATTTGTAAAAGTAGAGGCCACAAAATTTACCGAAGTTGGATACGTTGGTCGAGATGTTGAACAAATTGTTCGAGATTTAATGGAGGTTGCGGTCCATGATACAAGGGAACGCATGCGGAAAGATGTTTCCGCAAAAGCGGAACTCGCGGCAGAAGAACGCGTTATAACAGCTTTGGTGGGCGAGAATGCTGGTGATGAAACCCGCCAAAAATTTCGAAAAATGTTAAGAGAGGGCGAATTAGACGAAAGAGAAATAGAAGTCGATTTAAATGATTCAGGGGGCGGGTTGCCTACTTTTGAAGTGCCGGGAATGCCTGGGGCACAAATGGGCATGATTAATCTTAACGACATGTTCGGCAAGGCATTTGGTGGGGCCACCAAAAAGAGAAAGCTTTCCGTTTTAGACTCCCATGGTGTGCTTGTAGCAGAAGAAAGTGATAAACTACTGGATGAGGAAAAAGTACTACGGAGTGCCACGGTTTCGGTAGAACAAAATGGAATAGTGTTCCTGGATGAAATTGACAAAATTTGTGCAAGTGATGAACGCCGAGGAGCAGACGTAAGCCGAGAAGGGGTTCAAAGGGATCTGCTCCCCCTCATAGAAGGCACTACCGTAACAACGAAGTACGGACCAGTAAAATCAGATCACATTCTATTTATTGCCTCAGGGGCGTTTCATATAGCAAAGCCATCAGATCTGCTCCCTGAGTTACAGGGAAGACTCCCAATTCGTGTAGAACTCAAGGCCCTTGAAGTTTCTGACCTCAAAGCAATACTTACAGAACCAGAAGCCAGTTTAATTAGACAATATGTGGAATTAATGGCCACAGAAGAAGTTGATCTGGAATTTACAGATGATGCAATTAATGAGGTTGCAGTAATTGCTACCGAAGTAAATCGTTCCATTGAAAATATTGGGGCACGCCGCTTACAGACAGTCTTGGAAAAATTACTAGACGAAATTAGTTTTACCGCCACCGATCGAGGCGGAGAAAAAATTGTGATCGACGCCAACATGGTGCGTGAAAGAGTCAGCGATCTCGCAAAAAACGCAGACCTAAGTAAATTTATCCTTTAGCCTGTATCGCGGTTTACGCAACAAAACGTAAATCGCGCCGCTGCCCCCGTCACTAGCTTGGGCAGCTGAAAAAGCTATTATGCCTTGTCGCAACAAGGGGCTATTTAACCATTTTGGCGTTTGGTTTTGCAAAAGGCCGCCGCCTTGGCTAATTTTTCCGCGCCCAGTAATTATGATTACGCATTTTTTCCCATCTGCTCGCGATCTTTGTAAAAATTTCACCAAAGATTTGTGCGCGTCTTCCTGACTCATCCCATGAAGATCCAGCCTGTCTTCCGGCCTAATTTGGCCTCGTCTAAGAGCCCTCATTGTCCGACGATCAATGTCACCCGAAACCCCCTTTAAAAGTGGCTTTAAATCCCTTTTCGGCGCTACAACCTCGCTAGCTGGAAAATTAAGTTTTATTTTCGGGCTAATTTTAGGAGAAACATATACAGACTCCTCAACATTTTCCACCGCAGCCCGAAACAATGCTTCGTCTTCTGGGCGCAAAAGCCCCTTTAATTTTTTTTCACCAATCGGTGGTTTTTTTATTGAACGCTTTCCCATTATCCCAAACAATCAGGGTACCACACAAATAGCACCACAAATTTTAAAAACCTTTTGTATAAAAATACAATTCACTTTTACGGCAAATACGCAAGAGTCTAAACTGGAAAACTTATAAAATCGAACCTACCCTGAATTTCCGCTTGTTTTATTGTGACTGCCACAGTTTTACATCCTCTTCCGCCACGACATTACCTTTCACAAGGTTGACAAGGGTCGTTCCAGCATAGGTAGCGAACGAATTTTTATTTCTCTGAGTTATTAAAAATGCTATTTGCGTTGTTGGTATATTTTTGAAACCGATTTTTTCTAGTTTAGTCGGCAAATTTAGGGGCAACATTTGATGGCAACGGTGATCTTTATATGCTTCACGGATAATATTATTTAATTTCTCTTCTGGCCCATGAAATTTCAAGTGATCCCTAAGTACTAATACAATAGCTAAATTAGACTTTTTTTGAGCAACCTTCTTATTTCACTCAAGGTTGGAACTATCCCTTTGGTGAATTCTAAAATTTGTATTAAAGAAATTGCATGGCAGCTTTCGTTTGGGAGTTCCATTTTTTCGGTTCTGCACAAAAGATTTCCACGTTAACTAGTTGTTTACATCTTTCTTGCGCCGACTGAACCAGTGACACACTGGCGTCTATTACGTCAGCTTTTCCAGAAAGGTCTACAGCGAGAGAAAATACCTGGAGCAATTGCCACCAATGCAGCCTATATCAAGTGCTGTTTGTCCTTTCTGGAGCGAAAGAGCCTTTAAAACAGAGATCCTTTTAGATACGCCCTGGATGGTCCCAGAATTCCTTTGTTGTCTTTTGCTAGAATCGTTATCAAATTTCATCACACCGTCCAGTTTTAAGCCAACTTCTTAATGTTGTGGGATCAACAGAAAAAAGCTCCCGCGATGCTTTAAATGGCCTGCCTGTATGGCCGCCAAAGGCCCGCGCCCAAAAAATATATCTAACCTAAAAGGCCCTTTTATTGCAGCGCCAGTATCTTGGGCAATTAATAGACGTTGAAAATCACTCTTTTGAAATTTTGATAATTGAAAATTTAACCATATTGGGGTGCCATAAGGTATAAATTTTGGGTCTACCGCGAGACTCCGGCCAGAAGTTAGGGTAACGCCCTGTGCCCCCAATGGTCCTCCAGTTTTAAGCTTACGAAAAAATATATAACGGGCGTTTTTGTGCATAACCGAGGTGGCTTTCTTAGGATTATCTAATAACCAAGCCCGTATAGATTGCATGGACAATTTCTCGCTTTGAATTTCTCCTTTGGATATCAGTACTTTCCCTATCGAGGTGTACTCATGTCCATTATGCCCAGCAAAACCCAAACGCATAGTCTTATTATTTCTGAGTTTTATTATTCCCGAACCCTGTATATGCAAAAAGAAAACATCAACTGGACTGGATGCCCACGCAAGAACTTTCACTTTATCTTCAAGCATTCTTTCATCTATTTCTTTTCTTGTTGGATAATTCCTTGAAACCCCAGTTTTCGAACCTCCAAAACCCGAAAATTTTATAGATTGGATTGGCGGCCAAGCAGCTGGTTTTTCATAAATAGGAAATTGATACTCCCCAATTCGTGTTAAAGAACCCCTCAACGTGGGTTCATAATATCCAGTAATAAACCCGTAACCAGCCACTTTGTAAGGGCGAAAATGCTTTTCGAAAAACTTCCGAGCTTTACTCTGGTTAATGGGTCTGAAAGAGTTTGCTGACACGCAAATATTTTTCCATGTCCCAGCGCCACCAGAAACTTCATTCCACTTTGAGATACTCCATGTTTTTCGAAGCAACTTAGAACAACTTTTTTGAAATGAACTTAAGGCGAGATGATGATTATCTTCCGTCCATCCAGGTAAATCTTTAAAAGAAACAGGGGAGAGAGAACGCTGCTGTACCAAATCTATTTCTTGTTTTTTTGCACAGCCAAAAAGAGTGCCACTAAGCACTATCATTAACAGGGTACTTTGAAGGTTTTTAATCGGGGCTCCTGGTTTCAACCAAAATCCAATTTGGGTTTCTTGCCCGAACATTCCGAGCAAATGTCCAAAGATCGGTAACTTCAGTAATTTGATTGTCGTCACCCTCTATTGCCACACCATCTTTATCGCGCAGTACATTTATTTGTTCTGAAATAATTTCTATCCCCACAAACGCCGTCCGGCCATCAATTCGAGCATCTACGATGTCTGCGCTTTTAATCCCAATTATCGCTGTTTCGAGAACCTGTTTGGCGCCTTTGCGCTCAGAAATTACAGTCGAGAAATTCTCAAAAACTTCATCATTTAATAAATTTTTAAGTGTTTTTTCATCACCATCCGAATACGCTTTCACTATCAGTTCAAAAGCCCCTCGTGCACCCTTTAAAAAGTCACTTGTTGAAAATTGTGGATCCGCCTTGCTGATCTCTAGCAATCCCATAGCTATTGGATCGTTCGCCTTTTCCTCATCCAACACACCAGAATCCGTATCGTTGGAACGGTCCGGTAATTCTAAAATTTGGTCTTCCGATGGCGCCTCTCTGGAGGCGTCAGATAGGTTTCCGGGTGGACGACGCTGATGCCCTGTGCGCCGACCTAAGACACCGCGCAAACGAAAAACTAGAAATGCCGCTATCATGGCAAATAAAATAATATCAAGTAATTGGAAACCATTTCCCATTATAAATTTACCAACTAAATAATTTTTGAAAGGCGTTCATTTTTTATGACTTAATTAAAATAAAAATTAATTTCTCTTCTTTTCAGGTTGCAATTTAACGTCGATACTAGAAAGTAGGGTTTTCCAGACAAAATCGCAAGTATGGTTATCTTCATTCTTCTTATTTTTATCATAGTGCCCCTGGTGGAAATTGCAGTTTTTCTTTTTCTCGGGGATACAATAGGTGGTTGGAATACTTTTGTTTTAATTGTGTTTACAGCTATTCTGGGAGCTTGGTTATTCAAACGACACGGCCTTTTGACTTTTCGGCGCCTCACCGAAAGCATTCAAAGACAAGAATTTCCAATCGGGGAAATTTTTGACGGGGCCTCCTTTCTCGTGGCGGGAGTTTTTTTGCTGACACCGGGATTTGTCACGGACATTTTGGGGTTTTCATTGTTTGTACGCCCCTTTAGAAATGTTCTCCGCCATTTTCTATGGCTAATTTTGACTCGGGGACAAAACAATGCCTGGAGTACCGGAAAGCACAGTCCCACAAAAAAGCGCGGGTTTTCAATTGACGGAAAATTTAGAGAGGTGGACCCAAATCATTTTGATAGAAAAAAAGAAAAAAAATAACATTTTATTTTTTCTCCTATCAAAATATTTGAGTGAGCTTGTTTTGGAGCCAGATACATGTTAGCCACAATAAATGCTTTCTGTGGAGTTTTTTATGGCCGATGTACCACCTGATTCCTCAATAAAGAAAAATAATGTAGAAGATGAGGAACAGCTATCCAATCCACAAATTTCTATTGAGCTCCAATATATTAAAGACCTGTCTTTTGAAAACCCTGTGGGTTCTGATACACCAGCAATGTTTGGGCAAGACCCCACAATTAATGTGGAAGTGAATACAACAGCTCGGCCAATAAAAAACGAAAAATATGAGGTTTCAATTTTCATCCGGGGGGAAGGAAAAACCGGTGACACAATTTTATTCATAGTTGAGCTAACCTATGCCGGCCTTCTTACTGTAACCAATGCACCCAAAGACGCACTAAAGCCCATTCTTTTAATAGAAGGCGCACGACTGCTTTTCCCCTTTGCGCGTAATATAGTCGCGGAGGTAACAAGAGACAGTGGCCTGCCCCCATTATTTTTAAATCCAATTGATTTTGTCCAATTGTATCAAGAACAACAAACAAATGAAGCTGGGGGAGAAAACGGCGAGGCGGGTTCTATTAATTAAAACCTCGCTTAAGCCCTTTCTGGCTTTTTATTTATTTGCTCCAAATAGGGTCCTTTAAAAGCCTTAAAAACTCTTCGTGCGCTGACAGCTCCTGGTCAGTTGCTTGGTGAGGTCGTGGTGTGTGTATCACGTGTTTTGTATTTGGAGAGCCGTCTTCTTCTTTTTGTTCTTTTCTTTTGGTTTCAAGAACCAAATTTGGTTGACGCCCCCCTATCAACTCAAGATAAACTTCTGCTAATAATTCCGCATCCAATAAAGCACCATGAAAAGTCCTGGCCGAATTATCTATTTCAAATCTCCGACAAAGCGCATTGAGGCTGGCTGGAGAACCCGGAAAGGATTTTCGAGCTAACTCCAAGGTATCTATAGCCCGTTTTTCGGGGAGTGGGTCAGATTTTAGCCTGACCAATTCAGAATTTATAAAACCCAAATCAAATGGAGCATTGTGAATTATTAACGGGTCGTCGCCGATAAAGTTAAGAAAATCTTTGGCCAAGCTAGAAAATAGCGGTTTAGTTGAAAGGAAGTCATCTGTGAGCCCGTGTATTTTTTCCGCTGCTATTGGCATGGGCATCTGGGGATTGAAATATTCATGAAAAAATTCGCCGGTAGGCAAATGATTGTTAAGCGTTATGCATGCTATTTCAACCAACCTGTCACCATCGTGTGGTGACAAACCTGTTGTTTCTGTATCTAAAACCACCTCTCGCATTCAATTTTCCTTTATTTTGAACATAAACCCCGCACTATTTCACCAAGTCTGTTCATGGTATCCCTTTTATTAGCACCCGTTTGAACCACAAAATCCGCGCTACGGCATTTTTCTTCATTTGACAGTTGGCGATCAAGTGTGGCACTCAATCTTTTCTTTGTCATTCCGGGCCTACCCAATACGCGCTGCTCTTGAAGAAATGGGGGAGCGGATACTACGATAACAACATCACAAAGTTTATTAGTCCCAACTTCAAACAATAGCGGAACATCAAGAACTGCTAGCTTTACCCGAGTGGCCTGACACCGTCGGAGAAATTTAAATTGTGCCGCCTTCACCATCGGGTGAAGAATGGTTTCAAGCTTTTTTAATTCTTCTTGATTTCCAAAAACAAGCTTGCCTAAAGCGTTTCTATCGATTGCACCCCCTCGTGAAACGCCCCGGAAGGCACATGACACACGGTCTACTGCTGCCCCGCCCTTTCCAAGAAACCCATGAACCAAAGCATCTGAGTCACAAACGGGCAACTTAAAACTCCGCAACATTCCAGCGGCTGTAGTTTTACCCATCCCTATTGAGCCTGTTAATCCAATGACGATCATATTGGCTTTAAACCATTCCCAGAACATGTGCTCGAAGTTTAGGCGAAACCACCGGATCACAGCCAAACCATGCAGCAAACCCTGGACGTCCTTGCTGCATCAACATCCAAAGGCCATCCACAACTGGGTTACCACGTTTTTTGGCTTCACTTAAAAGTGGGGTGAACAGTGGTCGATAAACAATGTCGTTAACAACCGCGGTTTTTGGTAAAGCGTCGAGGCTAAGGTCCAGGGGAAGTTGGTTTTCCATTCCCAGAGTTGTGGTGTTAACCAGGAAAGATGCGCCTGATAACGCGTCGTTTCTTTCTTTCCACAAAACAGGTCTCAAGATCGGCCCTATACCTGTTGCTAAAAGCTCCGCTTTTTCCAAAGTCCTATTTATAATTCTGATTTCACGCACACCTAATTCAACCAATGCAACTACTACCGCACGTGAAGCACCTCCTGCTCCAATTACCACAGAAACACCATTCTTTATATTGGTTGTTCGTGTGTTTTGATTGAGGGCTTCTTTAAATCCGAAAACATCAGTATTTTTTCCCTCTAAAAACCCGTCTTTTGTTACAACGATTGTGTTAATTGCTCCAACCCTTTCAGCCAACTCATCTACACTATCAACAAGCATCATCCCTTTTTCTTTGTGAGGTACCGTTAAATTAACACCAGCGAAACCTAATTTTGGCAACGATTTAACAACACTGGTTATGTTCTCTGGGTTTACGGCCAGTGGAATGTACACGCCGTCTATTCCATTTTCTTTCAACCAATAGTTATGAAGTCTTGGAGATAAAGAATGACTTACAGGCCAACCCACAACGCCAGCAACCCGGGTTTTTCCTGAGAGATTCATAATTTTATAACCCCTTGCTCTCGTAAACACTTCAACAATGGCAATAGGGGTAGCCCCAAAATTGTAAAATAATTGCCACTAATTTTAGAAAAAAGTTGTATGCCCCTATTCTCGATGCAATACGCTCCCGGAAAATTTAGAGCGGTATCTCCTAGTGCTTCTAAGTATCTTTTTAAAAATTCTTCTGAAAAATCTCTCATCCACATGCTCGCGGTATCTAAAACATGCCATAATCTTATTCCATCAACAAAAACACAAACAAAACTGAACAGCCGGTGTTTTTTTCCCCTTAAATCAAGTAATTGATCTCTTGCTGCGTGTATATCTGGAGGTTTGCTGATAATTTTACCTCCTAAATCTAAAACTTGGTCTGAACTGATTACATAAGCCCTAGGATTCTTAAGGGAAATTTGGCGCGCTTTATTTTCTGCTAATACTTCAGCTATGGAGCCACTATTAAATTTTTCTTGTATTAAAGCAGATTTTATTTCTGTTTCATCTACATTTGGATGGATGATTTGGAATTTGATTCCCGCTTCAGATAGAATTCTTTGGCGGGTAATACTGCTTGAAGCAAGCAAAATTGTGTTTGTATTAACCACTAAAAAGTCCCCCCTGAGTGACGTATTAGTAAAAACCTTAAAATAACTGGAATGAAATTTAAGAGCTAGCATTCCAAAAGTTTGATTTTTATATCTCTGATAAACCTGCGGAAAAAACAATGATCTTTTTTGGATAAGTGGACGGTTTTTGCATGAGATGCTTTTTATGCTTTTTTTGCAATTTTAATTTTCATTTTATTCATAGGGTTTTTTTATATTTACACCCTGTTTATAAAAACTTATCCCCCCTTTTAATGCATTCCTTTAATTTAAAAATCACTTTGTTATCATTCTAATTTTAGTTTTCTTTTTCTTTCCACAGTTAGTAAATCTTTTATCAACAACTAAGACCCTGTGCACAAATTAGGTATAAAAAAGTATCCCCGTATTTCAATGGTACAACTACAACAACTACCTTTTTAATTTAACTAATAAGTAGTAGTAATTAGTTTAAACTTAACCTTTTTTACGGACAATAAAATGGTTAAACGAAAACCCAGGTTATTATCTACTCTTAATTTTGAGAAAGTAGACCGTCCACCAATATGGCTTATGCGTCAAGCAGGCCGTTATTTACCGGAATATCGGGAGATAAGAAGAAAAACAAGCTCTTTCTTGTCACTTTGTTATTCCCCAGAATTAGCGGCAGAAGTGACTCTACAACCGTTAAAAAGATTTCCTCTGGATGCCGCAATAATTTTTTCCGATATTTTGGTTATTCCTGATGCTTTAGGGCAAAAAGTGGATTTTAGGGAGGGCGTAGGACCAGTTTTAAGTGTTTTAGAAAGGCCATTTAAAATAAGCGAATACAAACAAAATCGTGTAGGTAAATATTTGTCACCTGTGTATGAGGCGCTGAGAATAGTCCGGAACAAACTACCAAAAAATAAAACTTTAATAGGTTTTTCGGGAGCACCTTGGACCGTAGCAACATACATGTTAGAGGGAGGAAGCAGCCGAAACTTTGCTAATATTAAGAGTTGGGCATATAACGAACCTAAAAACTTCGGCCAGTTAATTTCAATGTTAGAACATGTTTTGGCAGAACACTTAATTTGCCAGATAAACGCCGGTGCTGACGTGGTTCAGATTTTTGATAGCTGGGCTGGGGTTTTGCCAGACGGTGCTTTTGAGAAATGGTCTGTAGAGCCGATATCTAGAATAGCAAAAAAGGTATCTTTGGCTAAACCAGGTGTCCCAATTATCGTTTTCCCCAGGCTAGCAGGACTAAAATATGGAAAATTTAAAAATTTATCAGGGGTCAGCGCTATAAGTATTGATCAAACAGTACCTTTAGATTGGGCGCAGGGGTCTCTACAAGGAGAAACAGTTCTTCAAGGCAACCTAGACCCTGTTTATCTAGTTTGCGGCGGTAAAGCCCTAGAAAAGGAAACGAAAAGAATTTTAGAAATTGTTGGAAACAAACAGTTTATATTTAATTTGGGTCATGGCGTGCTCCCACAAACACCACCGGAAAATGTGTCAGCTCTTTGTAAGATAGTCTTAAATTGGAAGCTTAACGAAAAGACATGACTAAAACAGCTGTTGTCTTATACAACTTAGGCGGACCAAACAGTTTAGATGCTGTAAGACCCTTTCTTTTTAATTTATTTAATGATCCGGCGATTATTAGGCTTCCCACTCCCGCTCGATGGATTTTAGCTAAAATTCTTTCTAAAAGAAGGGAACCGACAGCGAAAAAGATTTATGGGTTAATTGGCAATAAATCGCCAATTTTAGACCAAACGCAGAAACAAGCAGCAGCCCTTGAGGTTGAGCTGAAAGTAGAGGGGAATTTTAAGGTGTTTGTTGCCATGCGTTATTGGCACCCCTTTTTGGAAGAGTGTTTAACCCAAATACAACAATTTGAACCGGATCATATTTTGTTATTACCCCTCTATCCCCAATTTTCCACAACAACTACGAACTCGTTTTTGACGGAGTGGAAAAAAGTTGAAGAAAAAACCGGCCTTGCCATACCTACAAGTTCGGTGTGTTGCTATCCCTGCGAGTCAGGCTTTGTTAAAGCTGTTGTTAGTAACATCAAGTTAGGATTAAAAAAAGTAAGGCAGGGGTCCCAGGGTTTTAAAGTTTTATTTTCAGCGCATGGAATACCAACAAAATTTGTTAGAAGCGGTGACCCTTATCAGTGGCATGTAGAACAAACAGTCGCAAGTGTAGTCAAGGAGTTAGATATTAAGGGTTTGGATTATATTATTTGTTATCAAAGTAGGGTCGGGCCGGTGGAGTGGTTAAAACCTTACACGGATCAGGTAATAATAAAGGCTGCAAAGGAAAAAAAGGCTTTGTTGGTGGTGCCAATAGCGTTTGTTTCTGAACACTCCGAGACCCTGGTTGAACTAGATATTGAGTATGCAGCATTGGCCAGGAAAAATGGTGCACCGATCTATGAGCGTGCACCAACAGTCGGAACAACAAAATCCTATATCAAAGGATTAGCGAGGATGGTATTAAGTGCAAAGCCATATCACTTGGTTTTTCCTTGCGGTTTTAAGAAAAATTGCCCGAAAATGTTTTCTGGTTGCCCATATTTAGATATTCCCAGAGGTTCCTAATGAGCTGGTTAGTAGAGTATTATTTGTGGGTTAAGGCGCTTCATATTATTTCTGTAATTGCTTGGATGGCGGGTCTACTCTACCTCCCTCGTTTGTTTGTTTATCACAGCGCTATGGAAGCGGCTAGTGAGCAGGCAAAGACGTTTAAAATTATGGAACGCCGGCTGTTAAAATATATTATGCACCCGGCTATGATCGCTGCCTTAGTTTTTGGTTTTCTTTTGATGATTGCTCCGGGTTTTGTAACTTGGTCGGAGTGGTGGTTGTATGCAAAATTAATTTTAGTTATTGGAATGCTAGCCCTCCACGGCTTGTTTGTCTTTTGGCAGCGGGATTTTGAGAATGATCGTTGTTCAACTTCAGAAAAAGTTTTTCGTATAGCGAACGAATTACCCGCCTTGCTTATGATACTAATTGTTGTTTTGGTGGTGGTTAAGCCCTTCTAATGTTTTGGTTTTCAAAAATTTTAGGGTTTATACAATTGATTGACAATTGATGTTTTTTAAGTTACTGAGACACCACTAAGTCGTTAGAACCTACACAGCGACCGCTTTTCCAAACCTGTAAGTCCTGTAAAATGGACGGCGTAGCTGAATGAAGCGCAATATCCCCCCTGTTTTGTTTAAACAAACCTAAATTTCAAAGATCATGCAACTCCAAGAATTAAAAAAGAAAACACCGGCAGACCTTCTTGCTTATGCAGAAGAGCTTAAAATTGAGAACGCGTCTACGATGCGAAAACAAGCGATGATGTTTGCGATATTAAAGAAGCTTGCTGAAAACGAGGTTTCAATTTTTGGTGACGGGGTTATCGAAGTCTTACAAGATGGTTTTGGTTTTCTCCGTGCGCCCGAGGCAAACTATCTACCTGGGCCGGACGACATTTATGTATCACCCAGTCAAATTAGGCGGTTTAGTTTGTGTACTGGTGATACGGTGGAGGGGGAAATTCGATCCCCAAAAGATGGCGAGCGGTATTTTGCGTTGCTGAAAGTCAATAAAATCAATTTCAACGATCCAGAAAAAGTTCGTCACCGAATAAATTTTGATAATTTAACGCCTCTTTACCCCGAAGAAAAATTCGAACTGGACTATGATAATCCCAAAACCAGTGATTTAACGACCCGAATTGTGGATCTTACAGCGCCACTTGGCAAAGGACAAAGAGCCCTAATTGTCTCGCCACCAAGGACAGGAAAGACAATGATGCTCCAGTCGATAGCCCACGCTATTACTGAAAACAACAAAGAGGTTTACTTAATCGTATTGCTTATTGATGAACGGCCGGAGGAAGTGACCGATATGCAGCGCTCTGTAGATGGAGAGGTCATTAGCTCTACTTTTGATGAGCCTGCGACAAGGCATGTTCAAGTGGCTGATATGGTAATTGAGAAAGCCAAACGTCTTGTGGAGCATGGGCATGACGTGGTGATTTTGTTGGATTCCATTACCCGGTTAGCGCGGGCTTATAACACTGTTGTGCCTTCTTCCGGAAAGGTGCTAACGGGCGGGGTTGATTCAAATGCGTTACAAAGGCCAAAGCGTTTTTTTGGTGCTGCTCGGAATATAGAACAAGGGGGATCTCTTTCAATAATTGCTACAGCCTTAATTGATACCGGATCCCGAATGGATGAGGTGATCTTTGAAGAATTTAAAGGGACCGGTAATTCTGAGATTGTTCTTGATCGTAAGCTTGCCGATAAACGCACTTTTCCGTCTATGGATATTGCAAAATCCGGTACCCGCAAAGAGGAATTGTTGGTTGAAAAAGGCAATTTATCAAAAATGTGGGTGTTGCGCAGAATTTTGAACCCCATGGGAACTACAGACGCCATGGAATTTTTAATTGAAAAAATGAAGGCGACAAAAAATAACGCGGACTTTTTTGATTCTATGAACCAATAAAAACAAGAAAATAAATATTTTAGTAGCTTATGGAATTAAAATCGTAGAACCGATTGTTTTCCGTTTTTCCAAATCACGATGTGCTTTTACCGCGTCTTTTAATCTGTAACGTTGGTTTATAGCTATTTTTACCCCACCTCTTTGGACCACTGAGAATAATTCCCTTGATAAAGTTACCAGCTCCTTCTCTGTAGAGATGTAATGATAAAGGATTGGGCGCGTCATAAAAAGCGACCCTTTTTGAGATAGGGTGAGGGGAGCTATCGGCGGCACGGGCCCGGAAGCGTTTCCAAAGGTAATCCACATTCCCCTTGATTTTAGGCTATCGAGGGACCCCAAGTGGGTGTCTTTGCCAACACCATCATAAACAACTGGAACCCCCAATCCCCTTGTAATTGTTCGGACTCTATCTCTAAAATTGCGTTTAGTATAAACAATGGCATGGTCACATCCATGTTTTTTGGCAATGGCTGCTTTTTTTGTGGAACCCACCGTCCCTATAACAGTTGCGCCCAAGAATTTTGCCCACTGACACAAGATTAGCCCAACACCGCCGGCGGCCGCATGTATCAGTACGGGTTCACCAGGCTTGGGCCGGTAAATACGCCGCAGCAACATTGCGGCAGTTAAGCCCTTTAACATCATAGAGGCGGCTTTTTCGTCGGAGATTCCCTTTGGAATCTTTATTACCCGATTGGCTGGA
Organism: Pseudomonadota bacterium; assembly: GCA_036339375.1. Lineage (GTDB taxonomy): Bacteria > Pseudomonadota > Alphaproteobacteria > MPNO01 > UBA2964 > JAYZBC01. The sequence goes on from JAYZBC010000034.1 coordinate 130,723, forward strand.
TATAAGCGTGTCTCAGAGTAAGCCCCAATTGGGTCAGAACAGTAGGCGACTCGGTCACCTAATTTGACGTTTGTTACACCTTTGCCTACCTCCTCAATGCAACCGGCACCTTCCAGGCCTGGTGTAAAAGGAGTGGGCAGGGGGTAGAGTCCCTTCCGGTGATAGGTATCGATGAAGTTGAGACCGATAGCCGTATGTCGAATAATAACCTCACCCCTTTTGGGTCGGGGAGTTTCAGTGGTTTCCCACTTAAGGACTGACGCTGGGCCGGTCCGGTGAATTTTTATGGCGTGTGTCATCATTTTTTATTGGTTATTCTTTGTTTAAGGGTGTCATACATATTCAACGATGATTTCCTATCCCAAAGCTTGCTGGAAAAGTTCCGCAGTTCGAGAATTAGCCAAATCCGCTGCTTCCTTATTATAGTTTGCACCACCCAGGCGGGCGAAGGCGTGGTCGACGTTTTGATAGGTGTGCAGTTTGATTTTATCGTTTTTGGTGAAGGCTGCGGCTATAGCCGTTTGAGATTCTGGAGGGCAGAAGCCGTCTTTTTCGGCGATGTGGAACATTGCCGGGTTTTTGATATATTCCGCGTAGGGCAGGTGGTCATCAATTTGTACTGGGTAATACCCTACAGATGCGTCAGCGTCGGATTGGCAAGCCATAGAATAAGCGAGGCTCCCTCCTAAACAGTATCCAACACAGCCTACCTTACCATTACAATCATCCAATTCGCGAATAGCTGTTGTGGTTGCTTGAAGATCTGCCTGACCCTTTTCAAAGTCGGGCAAGAACTTGTTCATCAGCTCAAAAGCCTTATTCCACTCTTCTTCTGACTGGTCTGTTAAAGTAATGCCGGGTTCAATTCGCCAAAACAAATCAGGACAGACGGCAACATAACCATCCGAAGCGAATTCATCGCAGAGGTTTTGCATTACTTTATTTACGCCAAAGATTTCTTGGATTACGACAAGGCCAGGCCCAGTGCCCGAGGTTGGTTTTGCAATGTAGGCGCCGAAAGAACCATCAGGTCCCTGAATTGTAATTTCTGCCATGGACTTTTCCTCACTTATTAAAGAGTTGCGTATAACCTGGGAGCGTAGCGTGACACTTCCCTTATGTCATGTGTGTATCCTATTTTAAATTAGAGGGCTATGGGGCATGATAATTTTGGTGGTTGTGTTGGATTGTGTTGATAAAGATCAGAGAGGGGGAAAGGTTAACTGCGAGGGCTCTTTGGCGCACGATATGTAATAAATTAACACGACGACAGAAAACTTTGTAGCCCAGTTTTTCGTATGCCTCTTGCTCGGGAAGGTTATTGCCATACACAACAACGCCACAATTAGCCCTAATTTCCTTAGACAAAGCAAGGGCTAATGGGTAACCCTGCCCCGCATTATTTCCGAAGACAATTAGGTCAATTCTGTTGTCTATTAGCTTGATAAGGTTTCTGATGTCTTTGTTGGATACGTGGTCCCAGTTGAGTTTTTCTTGATCTGCTTTTTTGTTTGTTAAAAATGTTGGAGAACCCTGGTCGGGGATATATGAACCCTCCTTTAAAATTAGACGCGCCCAACTAAGGGGCGGTTCGGCCACAAAATCTTTGACAGTGACTTCGTTGTCTAGGATTAGAACCCGGTAATTGTTTTTAAATAAATCTCTTATTAATTTTACAGTGTCCATTTAACTAATCGTCTTTGTGAGTTTTCGTGTTCTAAAAGAAAAGCCTTGGTTTTCAGTCCATCGCCCCCACTATAACCAGTTAAAGAACCACTAGCGCCAACGACACGGTGGCAGGGTATAATCAAAGGAATAGGGTTTTGGCCACAGGCATTCCCTATTGCCCGTGGAGATGTTTTAAGTTTTCTGGCTACTTCACCATAAGTTTTAACCTTTCCGTAGGGTATTGCCATCAGAACAGACCAAACGCGGTTTTGAAATTTTGTGCCGTAAGGCCTGAGCGACAGTGAAAAATTTTTTCTGGTACCCTTAAAGTAATTGTTAATCTGCTCCTTTGCTCTAAAAAGCTCCAGACTTCCTTTGCCATTCCCAGGACTTTGCCAAAGAAGGCGAGTGATGTCTTCCCCATCCTGTACAAGGGTCAGGGGCCCAATAGGCGAGGAAAAAGAAAGTTGGAACATGTATGTTATAGGGCCTCGTTAAAGAAAATTT
>JAYZBC010000035.1:0-17916 GCA_036339375.1 Pseudomonadota bacterium
TATCGAAATTTTTGATCGCTACGGCAATTCCAGTGATGTGCTTCAATCGGTTGAAAACAAATCTAATGTTTTCGAGGAAGTTCGAAGGTTTGGTGAGAAAAAAATAATCATTCCAAAAGGCACAAAAATTTTGGAAACAAAAATAAGCGAACATACCATTGTTTTAAGGCTAAGTTTGCCTGATGGCAATTATGGTTTCCTTGTAATTGATAAAAATAAGGGTGAGCGAATTGGCCTTATTACTTTAGAAAAGGAAAATTAGATTAAGTTCAAAGGCCTTGATCTAATTCGAAACCTTGAATAATAAACGTTGGTGTATTTGGGTCCCCTTCGTCTAGTGGCCCAGGACATCGGCCTCTCACGCCGAAAACAGGGGTTCAACTCCCCTAGGGGACACCATTCATATTTTTTTCTTTCTTTCACAAGGACCTTAAGTTAATCTTGGGAATGGAAAATAAATCAAAAAAACCTGAACCTGAACGTGTTTATGTCAGAAAAACACGTAACTGTTTGAAGTGTGGTGATAGTTTTGATAGCAGTTGGTCAGGTGAACGAGTTTGTAAAAGGTGCAAATCTAGCGGTAGTTGGCGCAGTGGATCTGATTTTGAGGCAGCTTAAATTCCGGTTTAATCTAAGCTTAAAATAGCGTCCTTAAAGGATAGACCCAATTTCTTTCTAGTGTTACCATTTTTCGGTTTAACGATTTAAGCTGGGCATATTTTAATTAGATCAAATGGTCAAAGTTCAACACAAACCCTTATCTCCTGCCTGTGGAGTTGAGATCCTAGATGTAGATCTTCACAAAGACCTCAGCCGAGAAACGGTAGATGAAATTCGTAGCCTTTGGAATCAATATATTGTTTTGGTATTTCGCAATCAGAGGCTGTCAGAAGAAGAACAACTAAGGTTCGCGTCTAACTTTGGTGAGCTTGGAGACCGCAAACAACCACCGGAAGCACTGAAAGAGCGTACTAATGGGGTTTTACAAAACGACCAGCGTGTCATGCTGGTTAGTAATAAAAGAATTGATGGTGAACCTATCGGCTCCTTCGGTGATGGAGAAATGTGGTACCACATAGATTCGGGTTATGCTGAAAAACCCTATACTTACACTTTTTTATATGGAGTAGAATTGCCATCCCGAGGTGGAAACACTTTGTTTGCTAATATGTATAAGGCGTATGATTCTCTGGATCCCAAGCTAAAAGAATTACTTTCTGGCCGCAAGGCATTGCATATACATCAGTATGAAAGACGTGCCCGAGTCGATATTTCTGGCGATATAAGCAACATTTCACACTGGTACCACCCTGTCTTTGTTACTCATCCGGAAAGTGGTAGGAAATCACTTTTTGTTGATCGTTTAATGACACAACGAATTGAAGGGTTTGACCACAAAGCAAGTGAAGAGCTGTTAGAACAACTATATTTGGCGGGAGAGAACCCTGAAGTTGTTTATGAACATGAATGGGAATTGGGTGACTTCGTAATGTGGGATAATCGTTGTGCTATCCACGGCCGCACATGGTTTCCTGATCATGAAAACCGTTTGCTTCGAAGATGCACAATTGAGGGTGCCCCCCTTTTTGAAGAGCTTGAGGACTACCCAAATCAATAAAGCCAAAATTAAGTAATTCTAAAAGAATATGAACCATAGGTTTTAACTTATGGGTAGTTGCGGCAAAAGCCTTTAACAAATAAAGTTTTATGGCCGAAAAATATTAAGGTCATTAACATGTTTTCCCTACATTTCCCTTTTTCTTTGGAGATTGAATTATGAGCGTTGCACGCCATCCCCGTCCTCCCGAACTCGTTGATGTTTCTATAGAAGAGATCCTTGAAAAATACGTTGCGCGATTTCGAGATAGGGTTCCAGATTGGGAAGCTTTTGAAGATGCAAAAATTGAAGGTTATAAACGTGCACAACATAGATTTATTGGAGCTGGGGGCTCTGGTAAACACGGAGACACCAAAGCTATACCAGCTCGCGCCCATACCCTTAGTATTATGTATGTAGAGCCGGGTCAGGGAAATGCTCCTCATACCCATGAAGTAGAGGAAACTTTCTTTGTCCTTAAAGGACACTTGGATGCTTTTCTTGAAGATGATCAGGGTAAACGTCTGACGACACGGCTCGGCCCATGGGAATGCATTACTTGCCCACCTGGAGTTGTGCATGGCTATGATAATAATAGCCTTGAACCTGTATGGTTTCAGGTCATGTTGGGTCGAGGTAAGCCTGAGACGATGGGATATGTCGATGCAAAATTATACGCACGCCGGGATGCGCATTTAAAGAAAAGTTAGGTATCGCTTGCGTTTTGAAATTTATGATTATCGGTATTTTTAGGCCGGTTCTATTCCCAGTCTTTCATCGCGTTTTCGAAACCAAAAAATCGCAGGAAGGCTTAGGAAAATAACCCAAGTTTTACCAATAATTTGACCATAGATAAACTCCAAATTCCCAAACGCAAGGTGTAAAAATACAACGCTATCAATTACCAGACCGACGCAGCCGCTAGCAAAAACAGCCAGGACTAATTTACGGCGTTGCAGGGGAGTGTAAACTAAAAGATCCGCAAATTCTGAAAACAAAAAAGCTAATAACGATGCGACAACTAAAGCAGGTGGTGCAAAAATAGCGGATATGATTGCACCTGCCATTATAGCAAAGATTGCTATCTTTGTTCCGAGCCTCCTTTGTACTAAATCCCGTAAAACCAGCGCTAGCCCAATCATTACCACACCACTAGGTGCCATCAAACCCGGTGCCACTGGAAGTAGACAAGGTCCCTTATCTGAGCAAACCGTACCAATGTGTTCTATAAACCAATTGGCGGCGGGAATGGTCATAACAAATCCTAAAAGGTAAATATAACCCTCCCAACGCATCTGTTTTTTAAATGCCTGACCTTTGTTTTGGTCTTTCATAATTTTGGCAAATCAAATTAAGTTGGTCTGGTTTTTAAGGATTTGGAGGGCCATATCCAGGATGGTCTGGCACAGGTTCGTTCGATTTAAGCACAGTTTTACTCCCAAACCGCTCCTTCCATTTTTCAATTACTTCCGGATTAAAAACATTATTTGGGACTTCTCCCGCTAACGCCTGCAAAACAGCGTTAGCAGCCCATTTGTAGCCGGGACCAAGGCCACTTGATTGGTTGGAAGATACCATATGCGGTGAAAGAATGACTTTGTCACCTAAAGCTTTTAATGGCGAGTTTTCGTCGATTGGTTCGTCAACAAAAGCGTCAATGGCAGCGCCAGAAATGACCTCGTTTTCAAGAGCTTTTGCTAAAGCAGCTTCATCAACATTAGCCCCCCGCGAGGTATTTACAAAAATTGCGGTGGGTTTCATTTTCGCAAAATTTTCCGCATTCATTAGTTTTGTCGTTTCTTTAGTATTTACACAATGCATGGTAACGATGTCGGACTCAGCCAATAGAGTGTCCAAATCTACTTTTTTAACACCATTACGGATAAACCGCTCGTCTTCGATATAGGGATCCGTTCCTATTATTCTCATTCTCCAAGGGGCGAAAAGTTGCGCAACGCGTGCACCTATTCTTCCCAAACCAATGATCCCAAGTGTTAAGCCTGGGTAGTCATCTGTAGTCCTACGCCCCAGAAATTGGCCCATGAGGTTGGAATCACGCCATTTCCCAGATTTTACAATGGAGTCTCTTTGGGCCACCTTTTTTATTGAGGCCAAAATAAAAGCAACCGTTCCTTCAGCTACACCGTAGCAATTCGATTCAGTTGGTGCGTGGCAGACCAAAATTCCCAATTCTGTCGCTGCCTCCACGTCAACGTCGTCAGTTCCAACTGTGCATTTAGCAACCACCCGCAAATTAGGGTTGGCCTCCATTATACTGCGGCTTATTGGACTCGAGCGTATTGAAGTCCCCATTAATGCGTCTGCATTTTTGGCTATCTCTATCATTGCTTCTTCATTATCACCCTGCGGCGTATGCCAGCCGGCTTTACCCATCTCTAACTCACATCCATAATTTTCTAGTTGTTTGTGGCATTCATCACTATCAGCTACGGGAGCGAAAACGAATATATTTGGATTACTCATTTATGATTTTCCTTAAAATTTTGGAGAAAAAACTTACTGAAAATTAATATTTTCTACAGGAACTTTACCATCCTTAGTATCGATTTCAATGACCCATAAATCTGGGTCCCTTGAGATTGACTTTTTGATTAAGGCATCAGCATCGGTTTCTTGTATATATTTTTCCTTATGTGGACAGTACCACGAAAGTTTACCGTCTAAATCTCGCATTTGAGACATCAATCGACACCCAACCTCAGGCTGGTAAATTTTTAAGAGCACGGACCCGCCCATTTTTTGCCCAGAATTAACTACAACTGCCGAAATTCCCATCACTGAACATCTCTTGAGATGTGCATCTATCCATAAATGAGTCGGAAGTCTATCTTCGGCCATGGCGGGAGCTCCATTGGCTATCCAAAAGGCCCCAAAAAGGGCTCACCCATAAAACTGTCGGGTGCCCCTTCAATTGTATCAGGCCATTCACCAGGGGTTACTCTGCGTCTTTGTTCTGCTGTTCGCGGTTTACCATCCCAACCCACTTGTTCCATGTATGCATAGAGTTGAATAAGGTGGCCATCTGGGTCATTTACAAAAACTGTGTAATCAATTCCTGGGTAAAGTTCCGGTGGAATATCTTCCCTTATTGTGCATCCATTTTCTCGAAAGAAACTAATTGAATTCTTCAGTTGTTGATAATTTGCCAAGCGGACAGCAAAAGCGAATAACTGTGTATCGTCACGGCAACCAAGTTCTTTTCTTAAAGCCAATGGGTATAAGGACAGAGAGTGATGCTCAGTATTATTGCGCAAAAATAAACATTGGTGCCCCTTGTAGTCTACAGTTTCTGTTTCCATAAAGCCTAATTTGTCACGATAAAAAGAAATCGCACTACACATGTTTTCGCAAAAAAGGCGTACGGGACCTATTTTCGTAATTTTAAAAGGGCGACCTAATAGAATTCCGTCAACATCGTATTTTTCTTCCATTGGTTCGATGTCACGATACCCAGAATTTAAAGGTACGCCAGCCTTTATAGCATCTTGTACTTCTTGGAATTCGGAAATTTGAGGCAATTCAGCTACATTTTTGAATTCCCGATTATGCAATTTCAACGGTTTAGAAACTCCATCCCACCCAATTTGTTCTATCCCATAATAAAGCTCATTTTGGAACCAGTCTTCATCCATCAAATAGGTGTGCCAATTAGATCCAGGCATATCGCGCCCCGCTCGTATCATATTGCAGCCACGATCAGTTAACCAGTGATGACCTTGGACAACTTCGGCTAGGCTTCCTACCTGCCAAGTTATTTGATTGACCGTTATGTTTTGACGCCAACGACCAAGCTTGTCGAGAGCACCCCTTTGCAGATGGTTGTATAGAACAAATGCGTGGTGGTCGTGAGAATATCTAAAAAAATAACCTTTAAGGTTACCAAACTTTTTCAATTTTTCAGGAATTTTTTCACCATTTGCAGAAGGGTCTCTAACATCGACTATCCTAAATCCCATTAAAGAATGATAAAAATGCAAAGCTTCATCCATTTTGATAGCATTAATGCCAAAATGTCCTAGACGACGAATTTTAAATGGGCGGTCTAGGAGGATCCCTCCAACATTAAATTTTTCATTATTAGTATAAAAAGGCTCTTTTTCCATGTTGAATGTAATTCCTTGATAATTTTTAGCCCAACTGGGTTCTCAAATCAGCGATATAATCGGCAAAGGCGTCTTCCATGGGGAATTCGGGTTCCCATTCCAGCATTTCTTTAGCTCGGGCGATATCCAGTGGCTCTGCCCTGTTAACTGGGGGTGTGCCTGAAACAATTTCTACCCGCAAGTCAGGCAGTTGGTCTTTTATTAGTGTAACTAATTCATCAAAAGAGGTTACAAAAGGATACGCTATGTTGAATACGTTTTCCGTTGGCGGCGTAATCGTGGAGCAAATATCAATCGCGCGACCGCAGTCTTTCGCATATAGATAAACAAAATCCATAGTTTGTTCTTCAGGTATTTTTGCTGGTTCACCGGTAATGCCGGCCATAACCAAATCCTGCACTTTTTGTCCGCCCCCAGAGCCACCCCAGAAATGGCCAACACCGAAAACGTTGCCAAGGCGAAGCATGAATACGTCGAAACCGGCCTCTAAGCCGTAAGCCTCAATAATCATTTCCTGCGCGACTTTTGAGTTGCTATACGCGGTTCCGGTCCCCAGCAAGTTATCTTCTCGGACAGGACCTTGAGTTATCTTGCGCCAATCGTAAGCACCGAATGTGCTTATATGCACAACGCGTTTCACACCCGTTAAACGGGCAGCATCGGCGACGGCTTGTGTGCCACCGACATTTAGTGAGTAACCAAAATGCAGTGGTTGGTTGACTTTTTTACCAATGACCGACGCGGTATTGAGAATTGTATCGACACCATGTTGGTTAATTGTTGTAATAAGTCCGGGTAGACTTCGAACATCCTCATTAAGATAGGTAAAATCTGAGTTTCCGAGTTTGGAACGGATGAAGTCTTCTCTTGGAATTGGGTCAACAAAAACTACTTTTTCTCCTCTTCTAACTGCATGCTGAGCGAAGGATGTTCCCACTAGGCCGGCACCTGTAATCATTGTAGTCATTAATTTCTCCCCGATTTTGTTTTTCTTATTAAACTAGATCCTGTTTCGATATTCTTTAACTTTGGATTTTATAATTTTCAGTTTTTAGCAGATAAAGGCTACTCCCGATAACTATAAAAGCGCCGATAAAACTCCACAAACCCGGAATTTCTGAAAACCAAATTATACCGAAAAGGAAGGCGTAAACGATCCGCAAATAATCAAAGGGCATGACAAAACTTGTTTCGCCCAAACCAACCCCATGGGTAAAGAGCCCTTGCCCGAGTATTCCAAGAATGCCTGTAAGGAGGAGTAAAATTAATTCAACCCAAGTTGGGTTTTGCCAAACATAAACAGCTGGAATAAAAGCTAAAATCGTAGTTGATAGGGCATAGTAAAACATAATGGTCACAGTATTCTCAGTTCTACTCAGAACTTTTACTGTGAGGACTACCAAAGCGCCAAAAAATGTGCCGCTCAAAGCTACCAAAGCCCAAGGATCAAATCCGCCGCCAAAGGGTTTTGTAATTAACAAGATACCACCAAAACCAATTAAAGTTGCAACTCCTCTTTTATGATCAACCACCTCCCTCAAAACTAAAATAGCTATTACAACCACAAATAAAGGTCGAGAAAATAGGATGGTTACAGTATCTGCAAGCGATATATGTACAAGTGCGAAAAAGAAACACATATTTCCCATAAAGCTTACAAATCCTCGTGTTGCATGGAGAAATATTTTTTTGGTTTTGAGAATTTTAATACCAAGTTTGTAAACTACAGGAGTAATTGCGATAAACCCGGCCAAAAAACGTACAAAAAGGATTTCAAATGTCGGGAGACTTTCACCCAAATGTTTTACTAATGCGGCACTGATGATAAGAAAAAAACCACCAATTATTACAAAAAAAGCGCCTTTTGTATTATTCGGTATGCGGTCCCAATTCATGATTTGCTATAAAATCCACTACGTTGGAAGGAAAGTACCTTGGGGATAACCACCACTAAGTGACATTCACTTCGCCCCTTTGTCAATTTCGCTATTTAAATACTTACTGTTGCGCGCTAGCCTTGGTCAAATTACCGTTAGAAAATAAACAAAATTCTTGTGATCTCAAAGGGTCCCCAGAGTGGAAAGTGGTTTTATTCCAATGAATGTTGATTATGAAATGAAACACAGTAAAAAGTTGGAAGGTCAAGTGGCGTTGGTTACTGGTGGCGGAGGGGCTATAGGTGGTGCTTCGGCAAAAATTTTAGCGAATTCGGGCGCGAAAGTTTTGGTTGCTGATGAGCGGGAAAATATGGCTAAAAAAATAGCTTCCGAAATTATTTCAGAAGGTAATATGGCGGAACCTTTTGAGTTTGATGTAGCTGTCCCTGAACAGGCAAAGGCGGCGGTAAAGGCAGCCGAGAGTGCTTTTGGGGGCTTAAATATACTTGTAAACGTTGCCGCGGCAGTAACTCCAGATGCCCCTGTAGAAAAACTACCATTTGAGGAATGGAACCGCGCTTTTTCAGTTAATTTGTCTGGTCCATTTTTGATGGCGAAATTTGCAATACCGGCTATTCGTGCATCGAAAGGTGGTGCCATTATTAATATGGCCTCCCAATTGGGCACTATTGGTGTACCGAATCGTTCCGCTTATTGTACAACAAAGGCGGGGCTAATACATTTAACCACTATTCTTGCTTCGGAAGTTGCAGGTGATAATATTCGTGTGAACTCAATTTCCCCTGGTGTAATTGAGACACCCCGGACCAGACGACGTTTTCAAACAAAACATGAATTTCATCAAGCCCGTGGGAAACTTCATATGTTAGGTCGTGTCGGACAACCAGAAGAAATAGGAAAAGCAGTTCTTTTTCTTGCTTCAGAAGACTCTTCATTTATCACGGCAACAGACTTGCTGGTTGACGGAGGCTATATTTTCCTTAAACGTCAAACTGGAGAGTAAACCGCTTGAATAAACTTTGAATACAAAATTTTGGAAGGATTTTTATGTCAGAAGTGAAGCGTGCGAATGGTCATCGGTTGGACGGTATTTTACCTGTCAGTGAACCCCAAGTGCCTGGTCCTCAGCCTACAGAAAAAGACGTGGACTTTGATCTCGAGATATCCCTTTCAGCCGTTCGTTCACTGAAGTCATCTGTCCCCACAGACGCTCATAGCGCTAGAAATTTAGGGACAGAACGTGAGGGGAATGCGGTTTTAATTAATGCGGATGGGACATTAGTAACAATCGGTTATTTAATTACTGAGGCTACCGACGTTTTCATTGGCGGGTTGGATGGTAAAGACATCCCGGCCCAAGTTGTAGGGTATGATCATAATACCGGATTTGGTTTGGTTCGGACAGTAGAACCTTTAGACAGTCCACCCCTGATTGTTGCTGATAATGTTAGCAAAATTGTCCAGGACACACCCATTGTGATTGCTTCTGCTGGTGGTGTGAAGTCTTCCATTTTGGGTAAGATTGCGGATAAGAGAGAATTTGTTGGGTCATGGGAATATATGCTAGAAACTGCCTTTTTTACGACACCATTTCATCCACGATGGAGTGGAGGGGCATTAATTGATCCAAAATCAGGTTCTTTAGTTGGTATAGGGTCACTTTTTGTTCAAGAGGCTGGTGGGAGCGAGGGACAAGTGCAAGGCAATATGTTTGTTCCCACTGATTTGCTCAAGCCTATTTATCATGATTTGACGAATACAGGGAGGGTGCAGAAACGTTCACGACCTTGGCTCGGTATGCAGACGACAGAGGCTCTTGGAAATTTAATCGTTTCCAGCATTCATGAAAGTGGTCCTGCAGATCAGGCTGGAGTCCAGACAGGAGATATTATCGATCACATTGAAAATGATGAAATTGAGAGTCTTGGTGAAATGTATAGGAAAATTTGGTCAGTTGGAGCTGCAGGAGATGATATAAAGATTGGCTTGATAAGAGGCTCTCGTGCTTTTGACGTAATTATTAGGTCGGGTGATCGTCACAAATTTTTGAAAATTCCACTTCGTCATTAAGAATAAAAGGTTTGGTTTGAAAACGACCATTCTTCTTTGACTGTTAAGTCTTGTTCAGCGGCAAATTTGTTTTCTCGAACTTCGTTGAAAAATTTGGGTTCCAGTAACTGAGCAAGTGCCCAAATTGCCATTGCCCGAACAAGGGGCGATTTATCTTCTAGTTGTTCTTTTACAAGAGGGATAAATTCCCTTTTTTTACTGTTTCCCATTGCAATTAATACATTTCTGATAAACCTATTTCGCCCCAACCTTTTGATTGTTGTACCAGAAAAAAATTTTCTAAATTCTGACTCATTCAATTGAACAAGGTTGCCTAAAAATGGCCACTGCAATTCGTTTCGAGCTAATAAGTTTGGATCTGTCGTTTTGGTGGCAAATTTGTTCCAAGGGCAAACTGCTAGACAATCGTCACAGCCGAAAATTCGATTTCCAATTAAGGGCCTAAACTCCCGGGGAATGTGGCCTTTATGCTCTATAGTTAAATATGAAATACATCGCCGAGAATCTAATTGGTACGGTGCTGGAAAGGCCTTTGTGGGGCATACGGTTATACAACGGTTGCATGTACCGCAGTGATCAATTTCTTGTTCCCCTACTGAAAGATCCAGTGTAGTGAAAATTTCTCCTATAAAAAGCCATGAACCTGAAACTTTCGAAACTAAATTTGTATGCTTACCCTGCCACCCAATGCCAGCCTTTTGAGCGAGCGGCTTTTCCATAACGGGTGCGGTATCTACAAAGAGTTTAACCTCACTTTGGAAGTTTTCAGCTACGTATTTGGCAAGCAACCGGAGTTTCTTTTTTAGCACGTTGTGATAATCGGCTCCTTGGGCATATACGGAAATTGCTCCTCTTTTGGAATGGGATAACCATTTTAAGGGGTTTTCACTCGGCCCATAATTTAATCCAATTACAATAATAGTCTTTGCATCCGGCCACAGTTTTCTAGGATCCGAACGTTTTTCCCTTCGTTCTGATAACCAACCCATGTCACCGTGGAACCCTTTGGAGACGAAATCGAATAAATGATTACGAGTGCTAGTGTGGAGTTTGGCTTTTGCAAAACCAACTGCGTCAAAACCTATTGACAGCGCGCGATCGCGAATGGCAGCTGTTACCGAATTGATATGAGTTGAATTGGTCATCTCCTACCCGAATAAGGTGTAACGCCAGTTTCGGGAACCCAAAGACCCTTAGGGATGTCACCACTTTGATAAAACACGTCGATAGGAATTCCACCACGGGGATACCAGTACCCACCGATTCTAAGCCATCTTGGTTGTAAAAGTTCTTCGAGTTTTTTGGCTATTCGGATAGTACAGTCCTCATGAAAACAACCGTGATTTCTAAACGAATTCAAATAAAGTTTTAAAGATTTGCTTTCTAAAATCCAATTTTTTGGGAGATAATCAATCACAAAGTGAGCAAAATCTGGTTGTCCTGTTACTGGACAAAGGCTGGTAAATTCTGGGCAGGTAAAACGGGCAACATAATTTTTGTCAGTGTGCGGGTTTTTAATTCGGTCTAGTTTCGCATCATGAGGAGAAGAAGGAATTTCAGTAGCCATCCCTAGTTGAGTTGTAGGATTTTTCGTTATTTTTGTCATCAACCCTCCTTGATTATAAAATCTCCAGATAAATCTGGGCCGAGTTTTTGTTCACTATAAAAATCGTTTGCGAATTTGTTGAGTCTTCTTTCAGTTATTGCTGCGCGGAGGTTCTCCATAAGTTTTTGATAATAATACAGGTTATGTTTGGTCAAAAGCATTCCTGCTAGCATTTCACCTGCTTTGACCAGGTGATGAAGATATGCACGGCTAAAGGATTGACATACCTCACAACTGCAAGTGACGTCGAGCGGCTTTTTGTCTTCTGCGTGTCGCGCATTACGGAGATTAAGGGAACCTCCACGGACAAATGCTTGTCCGGTTCTCCCTGAACGAGTCGGAATGACACAATCAAACATATCTATCCCGCGGAGAACAGCCCCAACTATATCACTTGGTTTACCGACACCCATTAAATACCGGGGTCTATTTTTTGGTAAACACGGCGTTGTGATTTCTAAAATTTCAAACATTAAACGTTGAGGCTCACCAATCGCTAATCCGCCAATTGCATAACCATCAAATTTAATTTCTTTTAAATGTAAAGCTGACTCTGTTCGCAATTTCGTGAAGATGCTCCCTTGGACAATACCAAATAATCCATGTCCATTCTTGGTTTCAAAGGTTTTTTTGCAACGGAGTGCCCAACGCATAGATCTTTCCATTGAGGATTTTGCACCAGATTCTGAAATAGGCCATTCTGTGCATTCGTCTAAGACCATTGAGATATCAGTCCTCAAAAGACTTTGTACTTCTATGGATTTTTCAGGTGTGAGCTGAAATTCAGCCCCATCTATATGAGATTTAAAATTCACGCCACTTTCGTTAATGGTTCTACGCTTTGCCAAGGATAAGACTTGATATCCACCCGAGTCAGTAAGGATACTTTTCTTCCAGTTCATAAAAGAATGAAGTCCACCTAATTTTTGTACTCGTTCTGCCCCAGGGCGCAGCATTAGATGATAAGTATTTCCCAACACGACTTCCGCTCCGGTTGCTGCGACGTCATCAGGTGTCATAGCTTTAACGGTTCCTGCAGTTCCAACCGGCATAAATGCAGGTGTATTTATAATGCCGTGTGCGGTTGTAATTTTCCCTCGACGGCCATTTTTATCTGTGGCCAGCAATTCAAAATTTATCCCACTTAATGTCATGAGGATAAATTCCTGTCCAAAAAGCAAGCGTCTCCGTAGGAATAAAAACGATAGCCAGCTTTGATAGCATGAGTATAAGCTGATTTCATTTTTTCAAGACCGGAAAAAGCGGAGACAAGCATAAAAAGAGTGGTTCGAGGCATATGAAAATTTGTCATAAGACGGTCTACTATTCTAAATTGATAGCCTGGCCTAATAAATTTATTTGTTTCACCCTCATATGGCTGAAGGGTGCCGTTTTCGTCAGTGGCCGACTCTAGTAATCTGAGGACAGTTGTTCCACAGGCGATTACTTTACCCCCATTTTTACGGACGGTGTTAATATCGTTAGCGGTTTTTGATGTAATTTGGCCCCACTCAGCGTGCATTTTATGATTGGCTATATGTTTTACTTTTACCGGCAGAAATGTTCCTGCTCCTACATTGAGAGTAAGGTAAACAATCTTTGCTCCTCCAGTGGCTATTGCCGTTAGAAGTGATTTAGTGAAATGGAGGCCCGCTGTTGGTGCTGCAAAGGCGCCCATATGACGAGCGTAAATGGTTTGATACATTTCTAAGTCGGCTGGATGACCTTTTTTAGCCCGCTTGATATACGGAGGCAAAGGCATAAAACCGTGTTTTTGAAGAGCTCTTTCTAGGGAAGCCACTGTAAATTGTAAAATAAATTCCCCACCTTCAAGTTTTTTCACAACCTCTGCAGAAAAATTACTACTGATTTTTATGATATTTCCTTCTCGCAGTCTTCGCGCAGGCCGCGCAAAAGCGGACCATGTTCCATTATCATTTGATTTGTGGAGTGTGACCTCTATGGAGGCTTCCCCCCTTTGTCCTAAAAAACGAGCTGGGATTACTTTGGTGTCATTCAGGACTAAAATGTCCCCTTTTTTTATGAACTTCGGAAGATCTTGTACATTTAAATCCTTTAGCTTATTTCCAACATAAAGGAGCCTGGCAGAATCCCGAGGTGTAATGGGTTTCTGGGCTATTAATCTTTTCGGTATTTTGAAATCAAACGAGTCTGTTTCCATTATCTTTACATTTCTAAAAAGAATTTATTCTTTATAAATTTATACAATGCATGAGTCAGTGTGAAAATATTCAATAATTTTATCTGAAATTGTGTCATTTAGGTTAATTTGTGTTAAGGGAAGCACAGTTTTCATTTGAAACAATTATGATCAAACTCCGTTCTCAAGTAGCAAACTTATTTGGTGTGGTGCCTAATAACGTCAAGGGCATTGGTTATATGCTCAGTTCGGCAGGTTCCATTTCCGGTGCTAACGGCATAGTTCAATATTTATCTCAAAGCGTCCATGTTTTCGAGATTGCATTTATCCGCCAGCTTTTGGGTTTTATTTTTATGTCGGCATTTTTTTTGAGAGATGGCCTACGTCCCCTTATTACCCGTAGACTTGGCCTCCATTTTTTACGATCTGTCCTTAATGTAGCAGCGATGCTTGCGTTTTTTTATGGATTGAGTATGGAACCTTTAGCAAAGGTTATTTCTCTTGGGCTTACGGCCCCCCTTTTTGCAACTTTAGGAGCAGTCATTTTTCTAAAAGAAAAAATGACTGTATATCGATGGGTGTCGCTAGCAGTAGGCATATTAGGTGCTCTTATTATTTTGCGTCCGGGTATTCAATCCGTATCTCTTGGAGCCTTAATGGTTCTTTTGTCTAACACTCTTTGGGCGATAGCTTTGGTAGTGATTAAAGTTCTAACGAAAACGGAAACATCAGTAACTGTTGCTTTATATGCTAGCCTTTTGCAAACCCCTCTTGCCTTTTGTTTTGCTATCTTTTTTTGGCAATGGCCTACATCAGAGCAACTAATTTGGTTGGCTTTACTTGCTATGCTTGGCACTATTTCCCAGCTAGCATTGACCGAAGCTTTTCAAAAAGCTGATGCAACCATCGTCCTTCCAGCCGATTTCACGAAATTGATTTGGGGAAGTATTATCGGCTATATCTTTTTTAACCAAATACCTGAAATTTGGATAGGAGTAGGGGCGATAATAATTTTTTCTGCTGTTTTTTTAAATGCAAATTTTGAAAAAGAACAAAAAAGAGTTAAAGCTTAAAGGGGAGCTTTTCCAGAAACAACCAAACTGGCTTTCTAACTTTGGTTTTTGAAAGGCAAGTTAGATAAAACTTGAATAAAAACGATGAATTTTAAAACTTTTTTGGAACCAACTCATTTTAAAATAATTTTTAGAAAATGGACAATCGGTTAGTTTCTTCAAAATTAAAAAAGGATGGCAAGACCAGAAAAAAAGGTGAAACCTCAGCAATTCCTTCTTTAAAGGGTGCTTACGGTTTATTGATTGAATTAACAAAACCATTCAATCGAAAAATTGGTGCACTTGGGTTTGTAGGTCTTGTTCCTGGGTTCTATCTTTATGCAGGGAATGCATATGGCAATGGTGGTATTAATGGCCGAATCCGTAGGCATTTGAAAGCCAAAAAATCTCTCTATTGGCATGCAGACTCATTAACGGTGTTTGGACACATAAAAAACATTTTGTCAGTTCCATTTGGTCAAGAGTGCAACCTTGTTAAAATAATCCAATCTACAACTGATGCCACATATCCAATTCCCAATTTCGGGAGTACAGATTGTCAAAACTGTCCTTCGCATTTACTTTTTTTTTCTACAGGTAAAACCCAATTTTTAAAAAAAATTAAACATCAAGTCAGGGGAGAAATTTATTCTCCTCCCTTTGGTTTCTAAAGGGCCTTTGCGCAACCTTTGATTGTCTCCTGCATTGAACGGTTTTTATCTACTGTTTCACGGCGTTCTTCCGAATAAGGTGAGTGTGTAAGGAATTCATATAATGCTGCTGAGCCGTCATGAAATCCGGTGGGCATCGTTATGGCCTCTAGCGTTTTTGAAATTTCTTTCATTTCACCTATGTATCGGTCAGACACAGCCGGTAATGCAGGGACCGTAGCTTTCATTCGGTTATATAAACCGGTTTGGCTATAAACCAATTCCTCTGTTAATTCCTCTGATACGCCTAGCAACTCGGCCGATATCAGCATGGCGGTATGTAGAGCACTAGTGCCTTTGGTAATTCCGGCGTAACACATTTTGATTGCTGACGCTTTCCCAATTTTGGCACCACATTGACGAAAAATAATACCTTCCCCATTAAAAATTTCTAAAATTTTGGCTTGGCTACCACTCACAAAACACCGGGTTGGTTTTTCCCCTCCAGGCGGATTTCCGACAATTCCGCCATCGATGTAATTAGCTCCTGCTGCGTCTATAATTTCCGCCATTTGTATGGCAGTTTCTGGAGCTACGGCATTACAATCAACATAATCAGGGGTATGCCCTGTTTCCTTCATACTATCAGCGACCAGCTTGGCTTGTTGAAGAGCATTTCCCGGTGGCAAGATTGAAAATATAATTTGGGCTTCTTTTAATATTTCTTTTAAGGTACCTCCGTCGTGAATGCCTGCTGCCTTGGCACGATTTTGGGTTGCATTGCTGCGGTCTTGGAGGTAACTGATGACATTTATTCCTTGCCGGCCAAGTGTCCTTCCAACAGCGGCGCCCATTTCACCTGGGCTCAATATGGCGACGGTTTTTATGGTCATTTTTTTTCCTTCTGATTACTTTAATTTTAGCATTGTATGTAGAGTAAATGTTGCCAAGGAATCAAACCCTTGTCCGGAAACGCCATCCCCATGTCACGGCACGCAAGCAAACACAAGCGGTAAGAACTGGTATTAACGCTGTGAGGCCTAGGGTCCACGTAGCAACTTTAGTGACGATTTGTTGTGAAGTTCCTTCACTTAATCCCACACTGTTTGCGACTAAACCGGCCGCTGCCGCACCAAAAGCTACACCTAATGAACGGATGGTCGGCATTGACCCGGAGGTCACCGCTTCTTCGCCTTTAAGGGGCACACTCATGCCAAAATTTGTCATAAGAACATTTGTGACTCCAATTCCCAAACCAATAAACGAAATCCAAATGGTCGCCATTAACATTGTTCCTGACAGCACAGATACAGAAAAGCCAATGGTCGCTAACGTAGCCATAAGCATACCACCTACTCCGGTCCATCGCTCCTTCCAGCCCGACCAGCCAGAGGCTACAACGGACCCAATCGTCCAACCAATTGAGAAAACAAGGGAAAGGTAGCCAACGTAAAGAGGCGAGATCTGGTGTAAAACTTGTAAAAATAAAGGAGTAAAAATAAGTAAAGTCGTATGGGTGACTGAAATTAAAAAGTATGACCAATAAGCAAGACCAACGGGTGTGAAAAGAGATAGGGCTCCCAATGGAAATAGTTTTGCCTTCGATTTACTATCAATTTTAAAAGTCAGCCAGACGACGATTAATGCTGTTGCAATCAAAACAAGGTTTATAATTGGTTGTTTGAATTGACTGGATATACCAACCGCTACAACTCCACCTGCTAACAAACTAAGGCGTCTCCACGGAAAACGGCGCCTATGAACGTTTTTTTCCGAATTCGTGAGATATTTTAATGCCATCCATAAAAATAAAATTATAAAGGGCCCCTGTGACCAAAAGGCTCCTCGCCACCAGTTTAGTTCTGCAAAAAGACCGCCTACACCAGGGCCGAAAAGTGCAGCAACGCTCCAGGTTGTTGAAATGGTTGCCAAAATTCTAGTGCGTATTTTTGGAGAATATAAATCGCTCACTAACGACATAGATTGTGATATCACCAATCCACCACCAACACCCTTTAAGATACGTGCAATAAGCAAACTCAACATATCTGGTGAAATTGCACATCCGATGGTGCCGATGAGAAGAAGCATACCACCCCAGAAATAACCGAGGCGTGCCCCAAATTGGTCACGTAAATGTGAGCCAGCGGCTGCACCAACAATTGTGCCTACCATGTACAGCATAGATGTCCATGTGTAATAACGAAGCCCCCCAATATCTTCGACTACGGTGGGCATCACTGTGGTAATTATGAAAATATCAATAGCATGTAAGCCTATCCCTAAATTAAGAAGGACAGTGTATGGTCCCCGGCCCTGTAGGAATAATTCCATCCAGCTAGATTTTTTGTCACTCGAGACATTGGGTTGGAGGATGTTTTCTGGCATATAAATAGTCTATGTTGCCTCTTAGCCTCGGCCAAGGGCGGCTATAATAAATTCCTTGGTTCATTTAAAAGATATCGATGACACGGCTCAGTATTCTAGACCAATCACCAATTAGGACAGGTGCAACACCTAGCGACGCGGTTTCTGACACTTTAGCACTCGCAGAGCTTGCAGATAGTCTTGGCTTTTACCGGTATTGGCTCGCGGAACATCATAGCAGTAACGGACTGGCGGGTGCCGCACCGGAAATTCTTATTTCACAAGTGGCAAGTCGTACCAAAGGTATACGTGTTGGGTCCGGCGGAATTATGTTAAGCCATTATAGTTCTTTAAAAGTCGCTGAGACCTTTAGAATGCTGGAGACACTTTT
>JAYZBC010000036.1:0-61779 GCA_036339375.1 Pseudomonadota bacterium
ACTTTGTCAGTTCGAGTTGATGAAATTTTTATCTGGTTAATGTCAATTTGAAACACTGTTGCTACAATTTGGGCAACCTTTGTAAAAAGCCCTTGGCCCATTTCCGTTCCCCCGTGGTTCAGGTGGACGCTGCCATCTGTAAAAACGTGAACCAATGCTCCGGCTTGATTCAGTCTTGGTAAGTTGAAAGAAATTCCAAACTTAACTGGCATGAGGGCAATACCCTTTTTTAGGGTGTGATGTGAAGTGTTAAATTCTGTGACTGCAATTTTACGAGATTTGTAGTCGATTTTTTCCTTCAAACGGTCCACAATTTCTACAATAATGTTGTCCCGTACTATTTGTCCGTAGGGTGTTATATTTCTATCTGAAGTCCCATACCAATTTTGTGCACGTACTTTATCTACCGACTGGTTTAAATGACGTGCTATATGCTCGATTGCTACCTCCATTACCAGCATTCCTTGGGGGCCACCAAAACCTCGAAATGCAGTATTGGAAACTGTGTTGGTTTTACAGGGCCACCCGCGAATTATAGTGTTGGGGATGTAGTATGCATTATCAGCGTGGCACATCGCCCGTCCCATTACACCGCTGGTGAGGTCTGTCACGTTGCCTGCCCGCGCAGCCATATCAATAATGACGCCTTCAATTCTTCCGTGAGTGTTAAATCCAACCTGATAATTAAATAAAAAATCATGTCTCTTGCCGGTGGCAATCATGTCATCATCACGACGAAGACGTAATTTAACCGGTTTTTGACTTTTATTGGCTAAAAGTGCGGCAATGGCAGCAAATATTGTCGACTGACTTTCTTTACCCCCAAAAGCACCGCCCATGCGACGCACCTCAACCGTTATGGCATTGAGCGGCACGCCAAGTACACCACTTACCCCGTGCTGTACTTCTGTAGGATGCTGGGTGGAGGAGAGAACAGTCATATCTTGATCTTCTGCTGGGATAGCTAGCGCAATATGGCTTTCCAGATAAAAATGATCTTGCCCTCCGCAACAAAATTCCCCCTTTACCACATTTTCAGCCTTTTTAATTGCGTACTCCGCATCACCACGAACAATTTTTTGCGGTTTATAGGTAAACTCTTCTTTTTTCCAGGCTTCTTCGATGGATAATATGGGCTCCAAAACTTCGTACTTAACCTCAATCAATTTCGCCGCCGAAAAAGCTTGGTCGTATGTTTCAGCGGCTACAGCGGCTATTGGCATTCCAGCATATTCCGCAATGGATCCAGCGAGCACAGGCTCATTGTCAAAAACAGGGGCAATATCGTTAACGCCTGGAATATCTCTAGAGGTGACGATTGCTGAAACACCTGGTGCGTTTTCTGCCAAACTTTTATCAATTGAAATAATTTTGGCATGGGCATGTGGTGAAAGGAAAAGTGCTGTTTCTTGTGTTTCCTCGGGTAGGGGTAAATCATCAATGTAATGGGCTTTGCCGGTAACATGTTTAATAGCACTGTCATGTTGGATTTTAGTGTGAACCGCTCCGGTAATATTGGGTGTGTATGTCATGACAAACCCACCACCTCAAGGTCTTGTTCTTGTTTGTTAAGTTCACGCCAAAAGCGAACAAACAAATTGGAAGCTACATTGGTCCGATAATTTGCGGAGGCACGGTGGTCGCTAATTGGAACAAAGTCTCTGTTGATTAGCCTGCTTGCTTTTATAGAGTTTTCTTCACTCCAAATTTTATTAGTGAGAAATTTTTCAGCTGTCTTGGCGTGTTGGGTTTTTGACGCCATTCCGCCAAAGACAACGCGAGCCTTAGTAATTTTTTTATTGGAAATTTCTAAAAAGAAAGCTCCGATGACAGCTGAAATATCTTGATCGAATCGCTTGCTGACTTTATAGGCGCGAAAAACTTGATTGCTTTTTAGCTTAGGTATGGAAATAGATTTGATAACTTCGCTAGGTTTTAGATCAGTTTTTTTGTAATCAATAAAAAATTTTTCAAAATCAACTTTCCTATGGGTAAACGGATCTGCAAGTAACAAATTTGCTCCCAATGCCATTAAACAGGGAGGCGCATCAGCAATTGGGGACGCATTTCCAATATTTCCACCGAGCGTGCAAAGATTTCGAATTTGCCGTGATCCAAATCGGAGTATTATTTTTCCGAACGAAGGATATAGCCGTTCAATTGAAGGGAAAAATTCAGAAAAAGTTACCGCAGAACCAATAGTTATATCTGAATTTGTTTCTTTGATTTCACGGAGTTCTTTCACTTGGGCAATATGTATGATGTTTTCTGGTTGCTGCCTTTCTTTACTTATTTTCAATCCAAGATCAGTACCACCCGCCAAGAGCATCGCTTCAGGGAAACGAGAACGCAGTAGGGTTAAATTTTTGAGAGTTCTAGGTGCATGAAATTTTTGGCTCCCTACAACATGTTTTGTTTTGCCTTTAGGGGGTTTCGATGGGGTGTATTCTATCGGCTTTTGGCACCCTTCCTGGGCCGCCTCTATAATGGGACGGTAGCCGGTACAGCGGCAAAGATTCCCAGCTAGAGCATCGTGAATTACATTTTCACAAATGTTTTCCTTGGATTGGGCGAGAGCAAAGAGGGCGCAAATAAAGCCCGGTGTACAAAATCCGCACTGCGTGCCATTTGCAGATACCATTTTTTCTTGAACAGGTGTGAGGGAACCAGAATTGATTGTTACTAAACCCTCGACTGTGAGTATTTCCAACCCATCCACTTGGCCTATTTGCATGAGACAGGAATTTAATGCCTGAAAACGATGTTTACCTCCCTTATAGTCCACACAAACTATCGTACAGGCGCCACAATCTCCCTCCGCACAACCTTCCTTTGTGCCGGTCATTTTTAATACATTACGCAAATAATCCAGCAAGGTAGTAGATGGCAGGATGTCTTGAGCTTTCTGTAATTTGCCATTTAGTGTAAAGCTAATCATTTTTTGCCCTTATTATACCAACATGGGCGCATAATTTTGTCACAAACTCAAGGTTGGATGACAAATACGGATAAAGCTGAAATTTAACTTTTTGACATTGTTTTTCTTAGTTTTATACAGAGTTAATATTAAATTAAGACAAAGACTAGGCTTGCATTTGCAATTTAAGGAACGTAAAAAAACACTCCCAAATTTATTACGTAATAAAAATTTTAAGTTATATTTAAGTTTAAACGAAATTTGGTGTTTTGACACAAAAAGGATGATTTAGGAGACAAAAATGGCTACAGCCAGAGAACAACTTAAACCCACACCAGAAACTAATTCACTTCGAGACCTTCGGAGTACAATTGATTTTCTGCGCGAAGAAGGCGATATCATTGAAACCGACAAAGAGGTCAATCCAGATCTCGAAATTACGGGTGTTCAGAAACATCTCGATGGCAGTTGCCCGCTTTTGTTCAATAACGTTACGGGTAAACCCGATAACCGTGCGATCACTAATTTGTTCGCGGATCAAGGCATTATGTGTAAGCTCTTTGGCGTTAAAGACATGCGTGAAATGACAATTGCTATAGCCAATGCATTTCGCAACCCATTACCGCCAATTGTGGTTGATTCGAAAGATGCTGCTAGTCACGAAGAAATTATTGAAAATCCTACAGACGTAAATGAATATATGATGCCTATTAGGCACACTACCTATGAATCCGAACTAACTGTGGGTTCGGGCCAACGTTTGTTTGCCGGTGATTATTTTGAAGGCGGAACCGACATGGCTTACAACCGCATGAATTTTCGTTGGGGAAATGTCGGTACCTTCCAAATTTCACCTGGTTCGCATGGTTGGCAGGTTATGGCTAAACATTATCGGGATGAAGAGCCCATCCCATTAACCATGAATTTTGGGATTCCCTACGGACCCAACTTACTAGCTGGCGCTGGCTTTGATTACGTTATTCTCCCAACCGGTTGTGATGAGCTTGGGGTTGCAGGCCGACTTATTGGGGAGCCAGTACGCATGGTTGAAGCAAAAACCGTGCCTGGCGCCTTTGCTTTGGCTGACGCTGAAATGACATTGGAAGGCTATTTGCATCCACGCGATCGTCGCTATGAAACTGCCGAGTCAGAGGAAGCTGGCGTACAGGGGCGTTTTCACTTTCATCCAGAATGGGCGGGTTACATGGGTAAAGCTTATAAAGCGCCAACCTTCCACGTGACTTGCGTTACGATGCGGGCACGCGAGTCGAGACCAATTATTTTCCCCCTTGGGGTCCATACAATGGATTGTCAAAATATTGATACGACAGTTAGGGAAGCCGCTATCTATGAGCTATGTGAGCGTTTACAGCCTGGTATCGTCCAGGATGTAAATATCCCTTACCCAATGACAGACTGGGGCGGCGCAATTATCCAAGTCAAAAAACACAGCAAAATAGAAGAAGGTTGGCAACGTAATTTTTTGTCAGCAGTTCTTTCTTGTTCACAAGGTTCACGCCTGGCAATTGCCATGAGCGAAGATACAGATATCTATGATATGGATGATGTTATCTGGAATCTGACTACCCGGGTAAATCCTCAAACAGATATCCTTAACCCACTTCCGGGTGGCGTAGGCCAAACATTTATGCCTGCAGAACGGATGACGGCAGGGGATCGGGAATGGACAGCTTCAAATACCCAATTTGAAGGAGGGATGGGTATCGACGCGACGGTGCCTTACGGTTATGAAAGCGATTTTCTCCGTCCGATTTATCCCGTTGATCAGGTATTCCCAGATAAATTTTTTAATGCAGAGCAAATTAAAAAAGCGCAAAGCTATATGGGTAATAAGGGCTGGGTCCACTCTCTAGCCCGCACAGGTCGTTAATAAAGCAAAAATAATTTAATAGGGCGGTTTTCCAAACCGCCCTTTCTATTTTCTAGCGTTTTTATTTAATGCGTCATAGAATTTTCTTGAAGGAGAAAATTCATGTATCTACGAAATGGTTGGTACGTTGCTGCTTGGTCTTTTGACCTAAAAAAGAATTTATTGGCACGTACTTTGCTGGATGAGCCGATAGTTTTGTTTCGCTGTGAAAGTGGTGAGGTTGGTGCATTAGAGGATAGATGTTGTCACCGTAGTGCGCCCCTTTCTTATGGACGCTTGAAGGGTAATGAAATCGAGTGTGGTTATCATGGGTTGAAGTTTAACCGGGAAGGCCATTGTGTAAGTGTGCCAACTCAAAAGTTGGTGCCCCCAGGGGCGTTAGTCAAGAGTTATCCAGTTTGTGAAAAAAACAATTGGATTTGGATCTGGATGGGGAATCCTGAATTAGCTGATGAAGGTCTTTTACCAAATTACTTTTGGCATGACAGTCCGGAATGGGTGCCAATAACTGACTATTTTCATATTAAATGTAATTATCAATTTTTGATTGATATTCAGTTGGATCAGACGCATTCGCCTTATGTTCATCCTAATACTCTTGGGAACCCCGCTAAATTAAAGATAAAACCTAAAGTAAAACGCGATTCACTTTCCATTCGTTGTGAGCGATTGATGCCCAATGACGATCCACCTCCCCTATGGGCCGATGCTGCAGACATCAAAGGCAAGGGCGATAGTTGGAACAAATGGGTCTACACAGCACCGGGTACCATTATGTTTGATGTCGGTGCGGCACAAGCTGGTACGGGGGCATTTGAGGGCGACAGAACACACGGGGTTACGGTTCATAACTGTCACGCAATTACGCCAGAGACAGAAAATACCACCCACCATTTCTGGTCTTCATCCCGTAATTTTGATATAGCCAATGAACAAACCACCGAGAAGCTTCGTGTGATCCGCACGATTTTTCTTGAGGATCTAAGGATGGTAGAAGCTCAACATCAACGGTTAAAGCAATTTCCAAATGCGCCAACAATTGACGTGGCTATGGATCATCCCACCATCCAAGCGCGCCAATTGCTTACTCAGCTGATGAATAGGGAACAGCAGGCTTAGAACAAATTAATGTTGGTTAGAATACTTTTCCCATTCTAAGGATAAAGCTTTCCGGTCTAACTTCCCGCGTTCGTTTTTAGGAAGTTTTTTTGTGAAAATAACTTCTTTGGGGGCTTTAAAAGGCGATAAAAATTCTTTGCAATGGTTTAGAACAATTTCTGACGTCAAATCACTCCCTTTGCGTGATATGACAAAACAAATTACCTCCTCTCCGTAAACTTTGTCCGGTACTCCGCAAGCCGCTGCGTCAATGATGTCGGGATGTCGGGACAAGATATTATCAATTTCAACGGGAGAAATATTCACACCGCCTCTAATGATTAGATCTTTTAAACGGCCAACAACAGTAATGTGTCCATCTTTATCAATTATTCCAAGGTCTCCGGTTCGGTGCTCGTCTGGCAATTTCTCTACTCGACCATTGGCATGCAAATAACCCCAAGATTTCTGTTGGCCTGATACAACGATTTGGCCGGGTTGCCCTTCCGATACTTCTTTATTGTTTTCATCAAGCAACCGAACCTTTTGATATTTGAGAGGTTGGCCAATAGTGCCTATTTTCCGCTTTGTTCCCCGATGGCTGCACATTAGCCCACCTTCAGAGCACCCCGCTGATTGGCATATCAAAATCCCGTACTGGGTTTCAAACTGGACCCAGTTTTCAGTCAGCATTGGTGCTGAAGATGTCATTATAAAGCGCAAATTTGGAATTTCACTGCCATGTATTTTTACGGGCTCATTAAGAAACATATTTAGAATTGTTGGGACTGCAACAGCTATATTTGCTTGGTATTTTTTTATCCAGTCAAAATAACGAGTACGTGAAAACTTTTTTGCCATATAAACAGTCGCGCCTCGTGCCAATGGCCCACCTAAACTCATATTTTGGGATGAAAGCCAACTATAAGAACGGCAATCAACGAGCCGGTCAGTTTCTTGAAGGGCGACACAATCAGCGGTGGCATCATAGTTTGGCCACACAGCTGAATGGGCTTGCAAAACACCCTTGGGTTTTGCCTCCGTCCCGGAGGTGTAAAAAATAACTGCGATGTCATCCGGTTCACAAACTTCTTTGATTTCCCCTTGATCTGAATAATCTTCCAACAGTTTAAAAAAACCGGTTGAGTTACCTTCGGAGTTCCATTTGCCAAGTGACATCCATTCAACCGGCATTTTCTTGTCCTGAATCTTTTCCAAGTCTAAACCTTCTTGGACCAAAACGAGCATCGGATTTACGGCCCGTAAAATTTCGCCGATATGGACGCGGTTCATCTCGACATTTGCAGTTGCTATCGTGCCACCACAACGTTGAACACCTAAAAATGTAGCAATGAATTCAATAGAGTTCTCTGCCAGCAACAAAATTCTATCGTTGGCTTTTAAGCTGCGCTCCGAAAAAAAATGAGCCATCCTATTGCCCAATCTGAAAAGATCCAAAAAACTCAACTGTTTTTCGCCTTGATCAATCGAGACCATATAAGGTTTATCGCCAAATTTAGCTGCTTGGTCAGCAATTAATGTTTGGACCGGTTTATATTTTGTGTTTTCTACTTGGGGCATGTGTTGGTTTTAACACAAGGCAGGCTGAGGCTTCAAATTTAACGTCGTCAGATCGGAAAGTGTGAACCGCTTCCTAAGTCCCGCGTGTCCAACACCACCTTTCGGTTTGATATGAGAGGTTTATCAGAAGTGGTATCTATTACATCGATATAACGACCAGCAGCGAAAATTTTAGTAATTCCCTCCAAACCGGTATAGACGACTAAAAATGGGCTTATTGTTTCAGCAAAGGTTTGTTTTCGATTTATGGCCGCAATTTGTACTTGGTGCATAAATCGCCCCTGTCTAGTGATGTGGTTTTCCAAGTTATTAACCAAATTTGTCATCCCTTTTCTATCTTGCTCCATCCACACCATATCCTTTCTTAACTCGGGGCTATAACAAAGGATACGGTAGGTAAAGTCCGTGGTGAAAAGGCTCAGGTAATTAGGCCAGTCACCATCGTCTATGTAGAGGCAAGACTGATTAACCAGTTCTTTAATTTGGTCATCCAAAATGGT
The DNA here is from genome assembly GCA_036339375.1 of Pseudomonadota bacterium. Taxonomy (GTDB): domain Bacteria; phylum Pseudomonadota; class Alphaproteobacteria; order MPNO01; family UBA2964; genus JAYZBC01. The sequence goes on from JAYZBC010000036.1 coordinate 7,988, forward strand.
CATTTTTGATTCTTAAATCAAAGTGTTTCAGTGTCTGGCTTGGAAAAAGGATTGTGTGAAGGCCTTCCCATCAGTCTGCTCCATTCTTTGTAAAAGGTCCTCATCATAATATCATCCTGTGTTTTTAGTTTTTCATGGCGGGCGATAATACCGTGATTTGCGGCACCTTTTCTGTTGGCTTCTTCAACGCATTCAACAGCGTAGGCATCCTCGTACAAGTTCCGTCCCAATGGACCCCAAACCTGATTGTGATGTTTCTGGCGCATTTCTCTATCTTTTATTGATTCCCCTTTTATACCTAACCCTCGCCACTCAACCAGGGTACGGTTGGGGCTTATGGGTGTAGAGGTGTCAATTCGTATTACAGTTGCACGGCACAAAATATTAGTATCGGGGAAAATTTTCACAGTGCGAAACTCGTTTGGCTGCATTCCCGGCAATGGCAGGTAATCGCGTTGTCCCCAGCCCTTTATATTTGAATATGTTTGTGTCATTGGGTTTAAAGTACCATGCCCGGATGGATAAATTTTCCAGGTACGTTGTCCATATCCTTCGCTTTTCATTGCTACGTTTCGATTCACGTAATGCAAAAACTCGTGATAAGTCTCCATATTTGTTTCGTGCCATTGTTTCCAGTTCACATCCAATATGGTTTGGTGGTAGTGAAAAACTTCTAATTCTTTTTGTCCCATGACCTCTTCAACGTTGTCCAAAGCGTTGCCCAAATATTCATCTAACGAGGGTGCTGTGTCATTCAAATTAACGAAGATCATTCCCAGTCGAACTCCCGTTCGAACCTCTCGAAGGCCACGATTTTCTTTACAGATTCCAGTGCCGGAATAAGCCTCTTGACGTGGAATAGCGGAGCAATCCCCCTTGTTATTAAAAACCCAACGATGAAATAGACAAATCCACTTTTCAGCGTTTCCGGCAGGTTCTCTGAGGATGAGCGCGGAACGGTGGGAACAGGAATTGATAAATGAGCGAATTTCATCGTCGCTGCTTCGTGTTATTATTAGAGGAATACCCGCATGATTTATTGTTCGATAGTCGTTTGTCTTTGGTATTTCACTTTCGTGGCATGCAAACTTCCAAGTCGATTTTTTAATTTTTTCGATTTCTTCTGCAAATAGTTTTTGATCGGTGTAAATAAGGGAACTTACAAAATCATTTTCTGCAACCGGTGGTTGCGCCATCCACTCTTGTGCGTTTTTGGACATGGGTCTTCCTCTTTATTCAACCTAAAAACAGTCTTGCGAACGGTAAATTCAGTGGAGCATTTGGGTCAATACCGAAATTCAAGTAAATGTATTAAAGGGTGGCAATCTTCTTTTGTTTTTCATCTTGAAAAATTCAAAGCACAATAATTTGTTTAACGTTTTCTTTTTAAATGTGTTTTAAGCAAGAAAGAGTGTCAGAGCAAATATATACTTGGGTTTGATTATGTTAACATTAGCAAAATTATCAATTGCACCTACTTCACTCACCTGCACGTATTTGTCTAAATACTGATCCTTAGGGTGACGTCTGCCGTTTTGTGTTATTAGATTGACTGCCAGGCCAAAGAAAAGGAAATGCAGTGCTGTTGACGTTATCGACTTAATCCAATATGTCGAAAGCTATAACGAACCATTGTTTGACAATCTGTACCAGTAGTTTGAGCTCTGAAAGATCCTCACTATGGATAATAAAAAACTATCACACGAGTTTCCCCTAACATCAAAAAGCGATAAAAAACCGCTTGAAGGTCTTCGAGTGATTGATGCCGGCAACATGGTTGCCGCTCCGTTTGCGACAGTTTTGCTGGCAGATCTCGGGGCTGAGGTTATCAAACTTGAACATCCTGAAAATGGTGATGGCCAGAGAAAACTGGAGCCAATCACGGAAAAGGGTATACCTTTGTGGTGGAAATCCATTTCACGCAACAAAAAATGTATAACTCTAAATTTGGGGAAACCTGAGGGCGGAGAAATTTTTAAGGAACTTTGTCGTAACGCAGATGTGGTTGTAGAAAATTATCGCCCCGGCACTTTTGAGAGGTGGGGAATTGGTCAGGAGGTTATTGAAGCCCTTAATCCACGGATCGTTATGCTACGAATTTCTGGTTTTGGACAAACTGGTCCTTATCGTAACCGGGCAGGGTTCGGCCGCGTTGCGGAAGCGATGGCTGGACTGACAAATTTAATTGGTGAACGAGACGGGCCTCCAATGACGCCGGGATATCCTTTAGGAGACCTAATTGCTGGTCTTTTTGGTGCTTTTTCTGTAATGGTTGCTCTTTATAAACGCGACGTTCTAGGTGGGACCGGTCAGGCTATTGATCTGGCCTTGTTTGAATCAGTTTTCCGGCTATTGGATTTTGATGCCATCCAATATGATCAAATGAATGAAATTCACATGCGGAGCGGAAATAGTGCTGCCTATGTGGCACCTAGCTCTACCTTTCAGACAAAAGACAGCAAATGGTTAACCTTAGCGGCCAGTACCCAAAGCATTTGGATCCGATTGGCCAAAGCAGTTGATCGTGAGGATATGATTTCAGACCCAAGATATTTGGAAAATCCCCAACGTTTGAAACACTCCGACGAGGTCAACGGAGCGATAGGGGCATGGATTGAACGTCATACATTGAAACAAGTCATTGAGCGGTTTGAGGCGCATGAAGTTGCTTTTTCAACCATTTATGATGCGAAGGATATATTTAACGATTCTCAATACCAAGCTCGTGAGGCTTTGGTGCGGGTACCGGATCCCGAATTAGGTACTGCCATTGTTCAAAACGTGGTTCCCAAATTTTCTAAAACTCCTGGCTCTGTTGACTGGCTGGGTGCAACAATGGGGGCTCACAACGAAGAGATTTTCTGTGAAGGGCTAGGTTTTTCATCTGAGAAATTTCAACGACTAAGGGATGCCAAAATTATTTAAACTATGACTACCACCAGGTATTTGCGTCAGCCGGTATTTTATAAATTTTTTAGCCCTTGTTTTAAGGAAATTAATAACTAAGTTTTAGAAAATTTTGTTTGTTTTTGTTCCAAATTTAACTTCATTGACGGCGCAAATTATGTTGCTATATATTTGGCCAACTAATCAACAAATTTTAGTTGAAGCAATTTCTCGTCTCGGAATTCTATTGAAAATTCTCAAAGGTTTAAAAGATTTAAAGGAACAAAAACTGGCTTTTAGGTCTTCGCTTGGTATTATGGTATTTGACGAGAGCAGTAACGTCTTTAGAGTCGAGAGGTGATTAGAATGTCGCAAAAGGAAGCGGCTAACAAAAAGGCTCCTTCATATTCCCTGGAAGGAGAAGTCGTAGTTAATTTCTCTACCAGCCCCGATCAGTATCAGCACTGGAACCTTACAATCGAAAACAATGTTGCCCGCCTGGCAATGGCTGTTAAAGAAGATGCTCCTTTGAAGCCGGGCTATGAACTAAAGCTTAACTCCTATGACCTCGGTGTTGATATTGAGCTTTATGATGCCATTCAGCGTTTGAGGTTTGAACATCCGGAAGTGGGTTGTGTAATTCTTTGTTCGGATCACCCTAACGTCTTTTGCGCGGGAGCCAATATTCGAATGTTGGGGCTTTCGACCCATGATCATAAGGTAAATTTTTGTAAGTTCACAAATGAGACCCGCAATGGAATTGAAGATTGTTCAGGCTATTCGGGACAAACCTATATATGTGCTATCAACGGAACCGCAGCAGGAGGTGGTTACGAGCTAGCGTTAGCAACTGATTACATCATGTTAATAGATGACGGGGCCTCCACGGTTTCACTACCGGAATTACCCCTTTTGGCTGTTTTACCGGGGACAGGAGGCCTTACGCGTTTGGTTGACAAACGTAAGGTACGACATGATCGTTCTGATGTTTTTTGTACGACGACAGAAGGCTTAAGAGGAAAAAGGGCGGTTGACTGGAATTTAGTTGACGAAATTGTACCGCGCTCACAATTTGATGAAACAGTGGTGACTCGGGCCAAAGAATTTGCAAATAAATCTGACCGACCTGTTTCGGCGAAAGGGGTTCAACTCACACCTCTCAATGTTAGCTATAATACAGACAGCATAGTTTATGACAACGTTACAGTTACAATTGATAGAGAAATCAATGTAGCGACTTTCCTAATTAATGGCCCCTCTGATCCTCCTCCTGTGAATTTGGAAGAAATTTTAGCACAACGGGTCGAGTTTTGGCCTTTAGCTTTGGCAAGAGAGCTGGATGCAGCAATCATTCACTTGAGGCTAAATGAGGGTGAGCTCGGGACTTGGGTGTTTCGCTCCAATGGAGATAATAGTTTAGTTGAAAGTTATGACAATTTGCTTGAAGCAAATAAGGATAACTGGTTGGTACGAGAAATTAGACTCTTTCTCAAGCGGACTTTGAAACGCATTGAAGTTTCTTCTCGTAGTCTTATTTCACTAGTTGAACCCGGGAGCTGCTTCTCTGGAACCTTATTGGAGTTGGTTTTAATTGCGGATCGGTCTTACATGCTTGATGGTACTATAGAAGGCAGCAACCTTCCGGCACCAACAATACGTCTCACCGTAATGAATTTTGGCAGTTATCCCATGTGTAACGGCTTGACGAGATTAGAAACCCGGTTATTTGGGGAAGAAGACAAAGTTAACTCGGCAAGAATGAAGATTGGGGAGGATCTTGATGCTGTGGGAGCAGACGATTCGGGTTTGGTAACCTTTATTCCTGACGATATTGATTGGGAAGATGAGGTGCGCATTGCGATTGAAGAACGAGCCAGTTTTTCTCCGGATGGCTTGACAGGGCTCGAAGCGAATCTTCGATTTGCTGGCCCTGAAACGATGGAAACAAAAATTTTTGGGAGGTTAAGCGCTTGGCAGAATTGGATATTTCAACGTCCCAATGCTGCAGGACCGGAGGGAGCTTTGAAGCGTTACGGTACTGGACAACGAAGTGAATTTGATAAGAAAAGGGTCTGAAAATGACAATCGATCTTAACTCCCGAATTCCCAACAATGTAAATTTAGCGGATAATCGCCGGCTCCAAAGGGCTCTTGAATCATGGCAACCAAGCTTTATTAGCTGGTGGAAAGATCTCGGTCCTGAGGGCACTCACGACTTTGACGTTTATTTGCGCACAGCCATAAGCGTGGAAGCAGAGGGGTGGGCCAATTTTGGATATGTTAAGATGCCGGAATACCGGTGGGGTATTTTTGTTGCGCCTCCCGTTGAAGGGCGGACAATTCCTTTTGGAGAACATAAAGGACAACCGGTGTGGCAGGATGTACCGGGTGAATATCGGGCATCGCTTCGCCGCTTAATTGTAACACAGGGTGACACAGAACCAGCCTCAGTAGAACAGCAACGTCAATTAGGGCTTACCTGTCCATCTCTTTATGATCTTCGAAACATATTTCAGGTTAATTGCGAAGAAGGACGACACCTTTGGGCTATGGTGTATTTATTGCAAGCGCACTTTGGAAGGGATGGCCGTGAGGAAGCTGAAGCTATGTTGCAACGCCATTCCGGTGATCCGGATAAACCGCGCATTCTTGGCGCTTTTAATGAAGAGACGCCGGACTGGTTGTCTTATTTTATGTTTACATTTTTCACTGATCGAGATGGCAAATACCAACTATCCTCCTTGGCAGAGTCAGGTTTTGATCCCTTGGCTCGGACTTGCCAGTTTATGTTGACAGAGGAGGCTCACCATATGTTCATTGGAACCACTGGTGTCATGCGCGTAGTGAACCGAACCTGTGAGGTAATGAATGAGCTTAAAACCGATGATCCTGAGAAGGTTCGTGCTGCTGGGGCAATAGATTTGCCTACGCTTCAGCGATACCTCAATTTTCACTATAGCGTTTCTTTGGATCTTTTCGGCCAGGAAATTTCGACCAACGCAGCAAATTATTATACCGCTGGTTTAAAGGGACGATTTCAAGAATCAAAGATTGAGGATGATCACCAGCTCAAAAATGATATTTATAACATCACCTTGCTGGAGGACGGAAAGATCAAAGAAATGGAGTATAATGCTCTGTTAGCAGTTAATGAACGTTTGCGCGATGACTATGTTGAGGATTGTCAACTCGGCGTTAATCGTTGGAACAGGGTAATGAAGAAATTCAAAATTGATTTTCAATTTGAATTGCCCCACCGCGGTTTCCGGCGTGTTATCGGTACTTTTGCTGGGTCTCACATCAGTCCCGAAGGCAAAAAGTTAACTAAAGAACAGTGGGATAAGAGAGTTGATAATTGGCTCCCGACAGACAGTGACAGAGAATTTGTGATTTCCCTGCAAAAAGCGGTTGTTGAGCCTGGAAAGATCGCTAGTTGGGTAGCGCCGCCTACTCGAGGTATTGATGGCCACCCCTTTGATTTCGAGTACGTAAGGTTTAACTAGTCGAAGGTTATCAATAAAGATTCTAATTACAGTATGGTTATTTAATTTTTATAAATTTGTCGATCCTGGGCTTGAGCTTCCTTTTTTATAAAGCCATTCGACTCCAGTGTATGTGTTTTCAGGTTTTCGCCCTCCCAAGACTAAATTGCGAAGTTCTCTGGTTACTCCTTCAGCATGGTAAACGTCACCGTAAAAGCGCGCGGTTAACTGGAGGCGACCGGTTCTCAAATACCTTTCCGCAGGGAAGGCTGCAAATGCTCGTTCGATGTTGCCAGGAAATTTTTTAAGTAAACCGACCAGACACACACTGTCTTCCATTGCCATGCCCGCTCCAGCGGCAAGATATTGGAGCATGGGATGGGCAGCATCTCCTATAAGAGTAACGCGGCCCTTCGTCCAATTGTTTGTTGGAACGCGATCACATAACACCCACATTTTCCATACGTTAATCTTCGAAAGTAACGCCTGTACTTCGGTCCGGGTGCCTTCGAAATGTTGTTCTAATTCTTTAGGGTCCCCGTATGCATCCCAGCCTTCAACATAACGCTGGCTATGAAAGACTGCGACAATATTAAATAGCTCTCCTCTTCTGAGTTTGTAGTGTACGAGATGGTTTCGTGGGCCGCCCCAAAGAACAATGTCATTCATCCATTTTTTTAACTCGGTGGGGACCTCCTCGATAGGGAGGACTGCCCGATAGGCTATGTGGCCGGAAACTATTGGGTCACCATCATTGCAAATTGTTTCCCGCATTTTTGACCAAAGCCCATCAGCTCCAATGAGTCCTGTTCCCTCAAAACTCTCACCATCTGAAGTTTTTACGACCACTTTTTCTTTAGAAATAGTATAGTTGATGACTTCTTTGCCGGAATAGAGTTTTACCTCATCCATTTTTTTGCAAGCATCCAACAACACGCTATGCAAATCCGCTCGATGTATTACTGCGTATGGCTTTCCAAAATATGACTCAAATTTTTCTCCCAGCGGTATACGAGTTACCTCTTCTCCAGAAACGCTATCCATCATGACTATATTTTCGGGAAAAAATGCTATTTGGCGCATAGCTTGGGAGACCTCAAGGTGGTCGAACATTCGAAGGACGTTGGGTCCGAGCTGAATTCCTGCGCCAATTTCCCCAAATACTTGGGCTTGCTCAAATACGATACTTTCAAATCCGTTTAGCGCTAACATTCGCGCGAGTGCCAACCCACCAATTCCACCTCCCGCAATTAAAAAGGGGTTGTTTTTATTCATATCCTTTTATTTCCCTTCTAAGCCTTGTTATGGATATTATACCAATTCCATTTTCAGTTTATAGCGGTGCAGGCTGTCTGCAAAAATATTTTTGGCTCTTTAGGATCGAATTTATGCCCGATAACATAATTATTTATGATGAAACACAAACTCCTGGCGAAGTTCGTTTTTCTGAAAAATTTAATGTTGCTGTCCCTTTTATCGATCGTCATTTAGATGAACAACGGGGCAAAAAAACAGCGATTTCCGGAGAATTTGGAGAAATAAGTTATTATGAGCTTGTGGAGCAAGTGAACCGTGGAGGGAATGCTCTTAAAACACTTGGGTTATCAACTGGTGACCGTGTCCTTATGGTGGTGAAAGATTGTCCTGAATTTTTTTACTTGTTTTGGGGTTGTATAAAAGCGGGCTTCGTTCCCGTGCCTCTTAATACTCTTCTTAAAGCAAAAGATTACCAAATTATGATTGAGGATTCAAAATGTGCTGCAATCATTTATAGCCCAGAATTTAATGAAGAAATTGAGACAGCTGTCAAATTGTCGAATCCGCAGCCAAAATGGGTTTTAAAAACTTTGGGGAAGGAATCAATTTCCGAATTGATGGAAAGCGCAAGTACATTGCTTAGCGTCGCTCCTGCCGCAGCAGATGATGATTGTTTTTGGCTATATTCCTCCGGCTCTACCGGTCAACCAAAGGGAACAGTTCACGCTCATAAAGATATTCCTGTCACTTGTATCAATTATGCGGTGGGTGTTCTTGATATCGGTGAAAAAGACATTTGTTTTTCCGCTGCGAAGTTATTTTTTGCGTACGGTCTTGGAAACGCAATGACGTTCCCTTTATGGGTTGGTGCTACAGCTGTAATTTCTGCGTTACCACCCAGCCCTAAAATGACTTTTGAAATTATAGAAGCATATAAACCGACAATTTTCTTTGGCGTACCCACTCTTTATGCAGCTCAATTGCAGGCCATGGAGAAGGAAAAGCCAAACTTTTCCTCTGTGCGAATTTTTGTTTCCGCGGGGGAAGCCCTTCCTGGAGATATTTTACTTCGGTGGCAAGAAAAAACGGGTGGTGTAATTTTAGACGGAATCGGCTCGACGGAAGTTTTGCATATTTTTATTTCAAACTCTTATAGAGATCACAAGGCAGGAGCAAGTGGACGCCTTGTTCCTGGGTACAAGGCAAAAATAATCGGTGAAGATAACAAACCAGTGGTTCAAGGCGAACCCGGTGCTTTAATGATTCAAGGAAACTCGATTGCAAAATATTACTGGAACAACCCAAAAAAGACTGCTGAAACCATCCAAGAAGGGTGGATAAATACTGGGGATACCTATTATCAGGACGAAGAAAACTATTTTATCTATTGCGGGCGCAGTGATGATATGATGAAGGTTGGTGGCATTTGGTGTTCTCCTTTTGAGATAGAAGCCAAGTTGATAGAACATCCGGCGGTGCTTGAGGCGGCTGTTGTTGCTCGGCCCGATAAAGATGAATTGATTAAACCTGAAGCTTTTATCATTTTAGCGGACGGTGTTAACACCTCCCAAAACCTAGAAGCAGAATTGTTGGAGTTTTGTAAAAAGGGTTTGGCTCGTTACAAATATCCTCGTTGGTTTACCTTTGTTGAAGAATTGCCGAAGACTGCTACAGGTAAAATTCAGAGATTTCTTTTGCGAAAAAACATTTAGGAAACGTTTTGGATTTTAGTTTAGAGCTTCTTGAATTTTATTCTTCCACCCAAAAACTAAAACTTGCATTTGAAATTCCTGTTACATGTTTTCTACAATACCTTTTCGAAGGGGTTTAATTTAGCTACCCTGAATTTCCCAGCTTGATAACCCGGAAGGTGATTTTGGGTTTGTTTAGAGAAAACGTTATCATGTTACGGAGAATTAAATGACAGACCTAACTAAAAGCGGGCCAATGGGTCTAAACGGGCTGACAGCATGCGAGGCTTCAGCGAAAATTGAGAAAAAAGAAATTACTTCAGAGGAGTTGGTGAGAGAATGTCTTGATCGCATTGAGGCTCGGGATCCATTGGTTCAAGCGTGGGATTTTATAGATCCAAATTACGCGTTGGAACAAGCGAAGGCGTTAGATGGAGAAGAAGTGAGGCGTGGTCCTCTCCATGGTGTGCCCGTCGCAATCAAGGACATTTTTGATACCAAGGATATGCCGACGGGGCACGGTTTTCCTCCTTATAAGGGTGCAGCTAGCAACGGTGATTCTACCTGCGTGTCCCAACTGCGAGATGCAGGAATGGTTATATTGGGAAAATCTGTTACAACAGAGTTTGCATGTCCCTCGCCTCGTAAGACCGTTAATCCTCACGATTTTTCACGTACGCCTGGGGTGTCCTCTAGCGGTTCGGCTGCAGCAGTCGCAGATTTTATGGTCCCATTGGCAAATGGCACTCAGACTGGTGGGTCGGTAATTGGGCCCGCAGCCAATTGTGGTGTCTATGGATTTAAGGCAAGCCTTGATGGGATTAACCGAGGTGGTTTGCGCCATTGTAAACCCTCTATAGATACAATTGGTTTATTTGCCCGTTCCTTAGAAGATTTAGTATTGATGTACAGTGTTCAAACGGCCAGACGTTCTGTTGAAGCAACTGACACTCTTCGCATTGGCATTGTGCGTACCTCAGATTGGAATGAGACTGAGCCTTGTATGCAAAAGGCTATACTGGAGGTTGGAAAAATTCTTGGTAAAACAGGTGCAGTAGTTTCAGAGGTCGAACTTCCTCAAATTTTTACAGATATAATTCCCGATTTTTCAATAGTTAACGGATGGGAAGCGACAGTAGCCCTTGAAACCGAGATTTCAAACCACTTAGATAGTTTTAACCCTCATAATCGAGAACGGGTTGAATTTGTGAGTGGCCTTACAGAAGTCGATTATAAAAATTCCATGAAAGTATTATCAAAAGCCCGCCTTGAAATGGACAGGTTATTCGAAAGTTTCGATTTATTTTTATCACCAGCACTTTCAGGAGAGGCCCCAATTGGTTTAACAGAAGTCCGAACTGCAACTTTTGCAAGGTTATGGACGCAAATGTATACCCCTTCCGTTTGTGTCCCAATTTCTGAGGGGCCTAATGGATTACCTGTTTGCGTCCAAATGATAGGAAGCCGCAATTCGGACCAACAAACACTGGCAAATGCAAAACAAGTAGATGACCAATTAAAAGGGGCGTTGGGAGAGGTGCCTTCTAGAGTCTAGATTAGCGTTGTTTCACTCGAATAAAAAGTAATAGGTGTATGCTAAAATTATAGCAGGAACAGCACTATAAATAGTTGCTATAATCGCCGCCATAGGTGCCATAGCTATCGCTGGAAACAATGCATCACCGTCATTGCTGATTGCATTTCCAAGTTCAGCTGATAGAGGTACCAACCCGTTGAGGTACATCGTTGCAACAACAATCTGTGGTCCACATCCAGGAATGAAGCCAATCACAACTGCTATCATAGGAATTAAGGGTCCCCAAACTTGGAAAAGAATTTTGAGGTCTATATCCAGGAAATACACGCCAAGTTCATAGATAAGGTAGGCAAATACTACCCATACCGTGACAAAACAGGTATCACCAGCCACCCGTTGTGGGGCATCCCCTAACCGGCCTGTACTTGCTGATGCCCAGCCAAAAAATGAGGATTCTTTTGAAGGGACTTTCGCGTCGGCATTTTGACGTAATGGAGATACGACACCCCATAGTAGTAGAGAGATTATGGCCCCTATCAACCCAATCCAAACAACGTTTTGCACCCCGTTAGAGGTACCAAAAATTGCCGCAGTGTCTGTCTGAAAGGCAACAAACCCCCCAAAAATTAGCCCGGGTATTAGAAAAAGGGCCCAAAGACCCAGCCAAAAGGGTGAGTCTACTCTTCGGATAGAAGCATTGTACGAACTTTGTTTTTTCCCCGCAGGGTAACGTAAGAAATTGGCACCGTGAACCGCATCAACAATATACCCTGAGAAAATACCTGTAAGCCAGCCGATGATAAAAATTGAAGCCCCAATTGTTGGTTTTTGAGCCAATAAAAGGAACGCCGCGTCCCCCATTGTTGCCGTGAGTACGGCAACCACTGAACCAAAACTGATGCCGCCACGAATGTATTGGGTGATAACCATGATAGCGCCACCACAACCGGGTAGAGCTCCTAGACCCGCCGCTATAGGGACTTGCCAAGTTTTATGTTTAGCTAACAATCCAGCTGCATCAATTTTGAACCATGCCTCCAAGGAATAAAAAATAGCCAAAGTTGCAGCCACAAAAACAGTGACTTGAAGGAAAGCATCGGCCAGGCTTTGCCCAATAATTTGAGCAGCTTCGTTCGAGCATGCCGCAATCACAGCGAGGGCAAATAAAATACAAAGCCGTAATGGTCCTAATTCATTCGCCCAGTTTACTGTACCTTTAAAACCACGCCGTGCTGCTATGGTAAGCGACGTCATACCTTGAATTACCTTAATAAATGGGGCCGCTGAATTGTTTGAAAATTCTCTTAAAGTTAGCCGATACTAAAAATAATAGCTTCTCCTAAATCATTGTCAAGGGAACGACGACTATATACACTTGTTACTATGAAAATTTCTAAAAGTTCGGGTAGAAAGCGCACGCGCCCTCCGGCCGGCACCGGGGCAATTTCCGCTCATATGACCCCGGATCGCCAAGCCAGTCATTTCAAAAGGGCTCGAAGGGCACGTGAAACAGAAATTGTGGAGGATTATGTTGAGTTAATAGCTGATCTAATTGACGAGGAGGGTGAGGCGCGAGCAGTAGATGTAGCAAAGCGTCTGGGTGTGAGCGGAGCTACTGTTAACAAGATGGTTGCTCGTCTCAAACAATTAAAATTGGTAAATTCGGAGCCATACCGTTCTATTTTTTTAACATCTAATGGACGAAAAATGGCTGACGCCTCGCGTTCCCGTCACCATATTGTTGTCGCATTTTTAAAGGCAGTTGGTGTAGATGAGGCCACGGCATGGGCCGATGCTGAAGGGATGGAACATCGTTGTAGTCCTGAGACATTGGCAGCATTTGAAAATTTTGTGATAAAGTGGAATAAATAGAGTTAGTATTGTTACCAACTGTGACCCCCGTTAATTTACAATTATGAATTTTTGTCAAGGGCCTGATCCCAAGCCTAGAAGCCCCAGCTTTTCAGTACCTAAAAACGCTTGTGATGCGCATTGCCACGTCTTTGGTCCAAATGAAATTTTTCCCTTTAGTGAAAATCGTACCTACACCCCGCCAGATGCGCCTTTGGAAGCCCTTCAAAATCTTCAAAAGATACTGGGTATTGAACGGGCTGTAATTGTTCAGGCGACTTGTCACGGAACGGACAATACGGCAACGCTTGACGCGATCGCTCAATCGGGTGGACGGTATAAAGGAGTAGCAATTGTTGATGAGAGTTTTTCCGATAAGGAATTTAGATTTTTACACGACGGGGGCATTCGTGGAATTCGTTTCTCGTTTGCCCGTCACATCGGGAGTACACCAGATTTTTCTTTGGTCCAACAGATTACAGAACGAGTTGTAAAATTTGGTTGGCATGTGGTCATTTACATGGAAGCTTCAGATATTGTTGAAAATGCTGATAAACTCGCTAATTTGCCTTTGCCAGTTGTAATAGACCACATGGGACGTGTGAAGACAATTGATGGTGTGAACCAGGAACCTTTTCAAATTTTATTGCGACTGTTACAAGAAAAACATGATTTCTGGATAAAAATTTGCGGATCTGAGCGAATTTCCAGCGGTGGGTCACCCTATCTAGATGCTGTACCTTTCGCCCAAGCCTGCATTGCCGCTGCACCGGATAGGGTTTTGTGGGGCAGTGACTGGCCTCATCCAAATCTTAACGGATACATGCCAAACGATGGTGACCTAATGAATTTGTTAGCACTACATGTGCCTGATGAAAGGCTGCGAAATCAAATTCTAGTTGATAACCCGGATCGTCTTTACGGTTTTTCAAATTAAACTCTTCACCTTGTCTCTTTTTGGTGAATGAGCAAAACCATTTTAGAACCAATAAAGGGTTAAAAACAAAAGTCAAGATTTCTGATGGTTGGTTCAATTGGGTGATTTTGGCAAACATGGGTAACACATATTACCTAACTGAATATTTTTCCAAGTAAAATTTGTTTTGGATTTATTAGTTTAAACCTATTTTCTAGCGAATGTCTTGCCCTACATCCCATGTGATGATGAGCTTTTCTATCGCGACAACCCCAGCATATAAGAAAACACCAACAATACTGAGGACTGTTAGAGCGGCCATTAAAAGAGGGGTATCCATATTCCCTTCAGAAAAGACAATGAGGTAACCAAGACCCCTCTGGGCTGTAACAAATTCAGCGACAATAATTCCAATTACAGCGAAGGTGATTCCAATTTTAAGGCCACTGAAAATGTAGGGGAGTGCATTAGGAAATTCTATTTTACAAAAAACCGTCCAACGGCTAGCACTGAAGGCGTGAGCCATTCGGACCATAAGCGGGTCCGTACTAAGAATACCGGCATACGTATTTACAACCATCGGGAAAAAAGCAATTACAAACGCAAGGAGAACACGAGAAAGGGAGCCAAGCCCAAACCAAACTATAAAAAGTGGAGCTAAAGCGACCTTTGGGACCACCTGAAAAGCAACGATTAATGGATAAACACTGTTGTGGAACATGGGAAAAAATGCGAGCAGCACACCAAGCCCCATCCCTACAACTACAGCGAGAAAAAATCCTACCAAACACTCAAATGTGGTTGGCCAAGTATGGATTAGTAGTAATTCCCCATGTTTAAAAATTGTTGCAACGATTTTTATGGGTGTTGGGAGGATAGCCTCTGGAACGTTTAACAATACCACCGCAAAATGCCAAAGGACCAATATCAAAAAAGCGATACCTGTTGGACCTGCGCAACGCAAAATTATGGAGGTTAGTTGATTGTTGTCCATCCGATCCGTCATTTAAATGGTTCTACCCCTGGTGTTCAATTGCGTTGCGTAAATGCGCAACGTACTGATTAAATTCTGGAGTTTCCTCGATAGAAAGGGAGCGTGGCCGGGGAAGGTTAATTTCCACGATTTCACTTATAATTGCTGGGCGAGGTGACATTACGAAAATTCTGTCAGATAGAAAAACTGCCTCTCGGATACTGTGGGTAACGAATAAAACTGTTTTTTGAAACTCCTCCCAAATTCGAAGTAGTTCCTGGTTCATGGTATCTCGAGTGATGGCATCCAAAGCACTAAAAGGTTCATCCATCAAAAGGAGATTGGGGTTATGGATTAACGCCCTACAAATAGCCACCCGCTGCTGCATACCACCCGAAAGTTCGCTGGGGTAGTTTTCACGAAACCCTGTTAGTCCTGTCATTTCAAGCAATTCATTCGCGCGTTCTCGGTAGTCAACTTGGGAGAGGCCGAGGCTTTCAATTGGAAACATTACGTTTTTCACAATTGAACGCCATGGCATAAGTACCGGGGCCTGAAATACAACACCAGTATCTCGACGCGGGCCAGATACGCGCTCACTACCAATTTCAACCCTTCCAGAGGTAATTGGTAATAACCCGCCTACAATCATAAGGAGTGTACTTTTCCCGCAACCGCTCGGGCCCAGAATCGAAACAAACTCTCCCTCAGTTATCTCCATGTCAACCAAACGAATTGCCTCTATATCATCTCGGCGAGTCTGGTAGGTTTTGCGTAGCTCTTTGACACAAACGTGTACAGAATTATTTGTCATTACCTTTTAGATTTTGAACAAAAAACAATTTGATGTTGCCCGCTTCCACTGACTGGAAACGGGAAACACACCAATAATCAAAGAAATTAAGCGCCCTTCGGGTTATATTTGGCAGATTGCGCTTTAGCTTTAGCCCATTCTGCCTTTGTTAACTTAATATTGCCTGCAAACTGATTAGTGAAAAGTTTATTGATTGGGGGCACGTTTGTGGCCTTCATGTACTTTATGACTACATCCCTGGTTCGCGTCTGGTCTTCTTTTGCCATCCAGCCTAAGCCATGTTTTTCAACAGACGGGCCGATGGATAGGAAGTTTGTATTTCCTGCATGAGTCAAAAGAAGGTCTCGTGGTTTGGTTTTAAGTTCAGGCCGTGCTGCGATCATGTAATCCAAAGATTTGCTCGGGTTCAGCAGCTGCAACTTCAATCCTTCCATAGCCCCATCAACTATCATTTGAACGAGTTTAGTTTCATTTTTTATCATGTCAGAACGAGAAATTAGTCCAAGATCAAGAGTTTGTAGGCCGTAATCCGCATACATAAAATGTACAGACGGTGTTTTTCTGGCGAGCGTTGCTGCGTTGCTGACATAATAGGTTCCGGTGCAATCTGCTTGTTTGTTTACCACCGAACTGATCAGTTTACTTGGGTGTACGAGGTTTCGCGTGATCTTAGACGCATCTATTCCAGTAGCTCTTGCAAACCCTGGGAACATTTTGGTGTCTCCCGAAGCAGCAGCTTGGACAAGAGTTTTGCCCATAATATCTTTGGGTTCTCTAATACCCGAATCTTTGCGACAAGAAATGGCCATTGGGCTTTTTTGAAGTTTGGCACCAATTGCTACCACATCTAAACCCTTCGATGCCCCTATGACGGCTACGTTGTGGCTTGCTTCAGCAAAATTAACCGTTTTTGATCCAACCGCTTTAACTGCTGCCCCTGATCCATATCCACGCTGAATCGCGACATCCAAGCCGCGGTTTTTCCAATACACAGCTTGGGCTGCAAATTCAAAAGTGTGTCCTCCCACGAACAACCAAGGCAACATAAATTTTATTTTTCGTAATTTTGAAGCTCCTACCTCGCTAATAAAAGCCGGTGCTGTGCCAGCGGCAAGCATTATTCCTAAGCCGGTGCTACCTTTGATTATAGTACGTCGTGTAATATCGGTTTTTTGAGTTTCGGCATAGCGTTTTTTCATAATTTCCCCCTATTCAAAAATAGTTTTGAAGTATCCATCCAATATGTTTTTTTTCCCTTAAGAGAATCGCTACCATCCTACAAATTAAAATGCAAATGTAGTTGGCCAAAAACCAACTGTTTTTTTGAATTACATCTATTTTAAAAATATTTTAAGTTTCCTTTTAAAAAAATTAATTCTGTTTCATGAAATTGGTATTTCCATGGCCTTTTTAACAGCGGGTCTGGCCATTAGTTGATTCCGCCATCTTATGATGTTTGAGTATTCTTTCAAATTTATAAAATCAAAACGAAAATCACCAAAACGTCCGATTACCATCATGTCGGCAATTGAATAATCTCCGGCAAAAAACGTGTTAGTTGCTAAATGATTGTTTAGGTTTTTAAGCAATTCCCGGCATTGGTTTTCGAGTTCTCGGGCGTGGTTGAGATTGGAAAAACTAACAGAAACATTTGTAGCTAAATAAAAAAGCCACTGTCGGATATTCCAGTTTTCATCTCTATTTTTTCCAAAAAATTTGGCTGTCTTCTCAGCCAAATACAACAGAATGGCAGCTGATTCCATCAAGTGGACCGGTTTGCCGAAGCTTCCGTTTGGATCGACCATACAGGGGACTTTTCCGCCTGGGCTTATTTTCAGGTAATCAGGTTTTTTGTTTTCTCCGCCATGGGGGTCAACAGGAATCAAGTTATAGGGAGTGCCAGTTTCCTCTAGCATAATAATAGGTCGTCGCCCATTAGCAGATTTCCACGCGTAAAGATCAATCATCTTTTACCCTTTTTGTTGTTAATCCCAGTAGACGAAGCCCATTGCATTTCCCGTCCCGGCTTCAGACCGATAGCAAGGAACATAATCAACTAAAGTCATCTCCTTACCACACTCCTCCATAATGGCAGAAACTGGGATCCAGTTTTTAATTTCAGAGGTCCCTGATTGATAAAAATTTTCAGGAGTTTTGGTTAAAAGCTGGGTATTGTTTTCTTTTAAACTTCTAAGAAATTTTTGATCGAACATCTCGTCAATGACAAAATGGCTTAATCCTCCCGAAGCAAAAACAGCCACCCGGGCTTTAGAATTCCAGCTATCAATTGCCGTTTTTAGTGATTTACCCAGTGCATAACACCTTGCGGCGTTTGGCTGGTTAGGGGCATAAAAAGTGTTGAGAATTATCGGGACGTTTGGAATGACTTTATCTTTCATGATTTGGCGGTAAATGAAGCCGTATGCGTGGGGAATACCATTGACATATCCAGATCCATTTGGCAGTTGTGATGACGCAGCCACGTCAAAATTTTGCTCCATCAAATTTTCAATAAGATGAAACCCAAACTCTGGATGACCTTGGTATGTGGCATCTTTGGGTGGCGCATGGCCCCTTTCGGAGATAGCTATACCTGGAGGTAGTTTTGAAATTTGTTTTTTGGTTCTAGGACGATTTTGTATTTTCTCCCCCCAAAATATTGAAATGGCTGGAAAATTGTCTTCCATAAATAGTTCGCGCTGATCATTTCCAATAATTACTGCGACATCAGGAGCTACATCTTTGAACTTTGTGGACAAAACATTTATTGCCTTTTTGCAGGCCCTTGATCGGCGTTTCCAACATACTGACGTAATTTGTTCACCAAGATTTTCACTTTTACGTAATTCCACCAGTTCGTTATAGCTATATTTTTTCCCACGAAAGTCGTGTTCAATTAATTTTTTATCTGCTTCCACTCTATCACCCCATTTTTGCCATGGGGTTGACAACATCGGACCATGGGAAGTTCCAATTCCAAGTACAATTTTGGCCATACAAGTATCCTTTTTAGAAATTAATCAGGTAAACCCATTTTATTTGAGATGCAAGGTGCATTCCGGTTTGTTAAAAACTACATTTCTCCCTAAAATCAAAAAACGAAAAATTTCAGGACTAAAGATGGTAAAAACTCAAAGGTTAAACGGCGTAATTGCAGCGCTTGAAGCGGGTCAGCCTGCATTCACTACTTTCTCCATACCAGACGTAACATCAGCAATAGCAAATAGTACTTCCACAGATTATGACGGAATTGTATTTGAAATGGAGCACAATCCATGGGATGCGCTGGTCCTTAGGGATTGTTTACAATACATGCTGAATCGTGGACAAATTATTAAAAGCGGAACTCTTGCACCGGGCGTTACCCCAATGGTCAGAGTTCCGGCGAACGGCAAAGAGCTAGCACAATGGCAAGCCAAGCAAGCTCTTGATTTAGGAGTTTATGGTGTTGTTTGGCCGCACATAAGTTCTGTTGAAGAAGCCTATAATGCAGTTGCGGCCTGTCGTTATCCTCGCTTGAAAGACAAACCTTTTTATGAACCTCAGGGTATCAGGGGTGATGGACCCACTGGTGCAGTACGTTATTGGGGATTGACTCAGCAGGAATATTACCAAAAAGCAGATGTTTGGCCTTTTATAACACATGGAGAAATTTTAGTTGTTATTATGATAGAAGATTCAAGTGGAATAGCTGCTTTATCTGACATTTTGCAAAATGTACCGGGCATTGGTGTGGTACTTATCGGTGAAGGAGATTTAAGTCAGGAGCTTGGGTTCCCAAGGCAGTATGAACATCCCGTTGTTTTAGAAGCAATGGCAGAGATTGTGAATATCTGTCAAAAAAATAATGTGGCAGTTGGGCATCCCCATGTAAATGCGCAGAATGTTCAGAGGCTTTTAGAACAAGGTTACACCTTCCTTATGGCGGCCCCTGTTCGCTCTACACCAGGGATGGATAAGGGTTTGGAAATTTTAGGGCGCAAGCCTTAATAGCAATCCAGTAACCCACCGTTTTGAACCTACATTAGGAGTTTTAATTATGATAATTGATTGCCACGGTCATTACACCACCGAACCACCCCAGTTGACCAACTACCGTAAAGAACAGCTGGATAGTTTAAAAAATGATTCCTCCTTTAAACCGTCAGAGGCCGATTTTAAATGTAGTGACGACGAAATTTGTGAGAGGTTGGAATCTGCCCAATTAAAATTGCAACGTCAACGAGGTATTGATCTCACCGTTTTTTCACCCCGGGCAGTGGGAATGGGTCATCATCTTGGAAATGAACAAACTAGCATTTATTGGACGACAATATGCAATAATATGATACGGCGTGTGTGTGATCTTTATCCGGCAAATTTTGTTCCAGTTTGTCAGTTACCACAATATCCGGGGGTCAACCCTGCAAAATGCATTTTTGAATTAGAGCGTTGTGTTAAAGAGATGGGTTTTATTGGTTGCAATCTAAATCCAGATCCATCTGGTGCAATGTGGACAGATCCGCCAATTACGGATGAGTGGTGGTTTCCGCTCTACGAAGCAATGGTAGAACTAAATGTTCCCGCAATGTTGCATGTTAGTGGCTCTTGCAACCCAAACTTTCATCACACTGGGGCACACTATCTTTGTGGCGATACCACGGTATTTATGCAACTACTTTTGTCGGATTTATTTGTGAAATTTCCTTCGCTTAAATTTATCATTCCACATGGCGGTGGTGCGGTACCCTTTCATTGGGGACGCTACAGGGGTTTGGCTCAAGATATGGATCGTCCTCCTCTCGGCGAATTATTATTAAATAACGTTTTTTTTGACACTTGTGTTTACCATCAACCAGGAATAGATCTACTTGCTAAGGTAATTCCTATCAAAAATATTTTATTTGCCTCAGAAATGGTCGGGGCTGTTCGTGGAATTGATCCCGAAACAGGGTTCAACTACGATGATACGAAACGTTACATAGATTCTAGCCCAGAAATTTCAGACCGAGCAAAAGATCAAATTTTTGGTGAAAACGTTCATTTGGTATTTTCAAGACTAAAAAACGCCATGAAAGGTTAATTAGTTGTAAAGGTTTTGTAATGAACCATTGAATTGTGTTTTCATTTTTATTTGAAGAAAAACCCACTAATTTTTTTTTACAGACATTTTGCCGAAAAATTAATAGTTTTCCACAGTTTTTAACAGGGTTTCCCACCGTTGATCCACCTTATTATACACAAAATATAGTAGGTGAGTTCAAACAAAACACTAATTGTTGTTGACGTAGATATTTTGCTTGTGCAAACTCACTTGTGGTTTGTCTGGTTGGGACAGTTACAGGATTGTTTCTCGTTTGTATAATTAAGCCTAAAGTCAGGTGGGACAAGCGGAAACCTTTTGACTCTATAATTTAACCAGCTTTTGAGCGAATCAAGGTTTAAGTTTATTGTTGTAAGTTTCATATTTGGCTTAGTAAGTGTAGAGTTTAGTAATTTAGCGTAAGGGAGGTTTTTGGGGTGCTTGATATAGTAAATGCAGACATTGCGCCTGAAGTGTTTCAAACAGAGAATGGAATACGCATAACGATTGACCGAAGTCGGGACGACCTGCTCACAGTATTTGGCAAGGCGACGCTCTCCGATCGATATTTGATGCCGAATGAAGAATTTCAAGATTTGTTTGCGCGTGTGGCAAGTTCCTATGCGGATGACTCCAATCACGCTCAGCGTCTTTACGACTACATGAGCAATTTGTGGTTTATGCCTTCAACTCCTGTTTTATCTAATGGTGGTACTCGCCGCGGACTCCCTATTTCATGCTTTTTAAATGAAGCAAACGACAGTTTGGAAGGTATTTTAAACCTTTGGAATGAAAACGTCTGGCTTGCTGCAAAAGGTGGAGGTATCGGTAGTTATTGGGGAAACCTAAGGTCTATCGGTGAAAAAGTTGGAGCTAATGGAAAAACCTCTGGAATTATTCCTTTTATTCGTGTTATGGATTCTTTGACATTAGCCATAAGCCAAGGTTCTCTGAGGCGAGGTTCTGCAGCTATTTACTTGCCTATAGACCATCCGGAGATTGAAGAATTTATTGAACTCCGTCGTCCAACCGGCGGTGATCCGAATCGCAAAGCTCTTAACCTGCATCACGGCGTGTTACTCACTGACGAATTTATGAGACTTGTGGAAACAAATAGTGAGCTACCACTTCGTAGTCCCAAAGATCAACACGTTGTTAGAATGGTTTCAGCGCGTTCATTATGGATAAGACTATTAACGGCCCGAGTGGAAACAGGAGAACCCTATTTTATTTTTATTGATCACGTAAACAAAGCTATACCCGAATATCATAAACTGGCCAATCTCGAAGTTAAGATGTCTAATTTATGTAGCGAAATTACTCTGCCAACTGGTGTTGATAAAGATGGCCAAGAACGTACCGCGGTTTGTTGCTTGTGCTCGCTTAATTTAGAAAATTGGGAGCTTTGGAACGGGAATAAAGAATTTATCTCTGACATAATGCGTTTTCTCGACAACGTATTGCAAGATTTTATAGATAACGCTCCTGACGAGATGGCACGTGCTAGATATTCTGCTATGCGGGAACGTTCGGTTGGACTTGGTGTGATGGGACTTCATTCATTCTTTCAATCTCAAAAAATTCCATTGGAATCTGTGATGGCGAAGGTCTGGAATAAGAAAATTTTTAAACATATTCGTGATCAGGCAGACACCGCATCTAAAGTTTTGGCTGAAGAACGGGGCCCTTGCCCGGATGCCGCTGATTATGGCTTTTTGGAACGTTTTTCCAATAAAATGGCTATAGCTCCTACGGCTTCAATTTCAATTATTTGTGGGGGTTCATCACCAGGTATAGAACCGTTTGCTGCTAATTCTTATACACACAAGACGCTTTCAGGCTCTTTTAGTGTAAAAAACAAGTATCTCAGATCTTTGTTGGCTGAAAAGGCTAAGGACACGGAAGAAATTTGGTCTTCAATTACTACTCACGAGGGATCAGTTCAGCATCTCGATTTTTTGACTGATGATGAAAAAGACATTTTTAAGACAGCTTTCGAGCTGGATCAGAGATGGATTATTGAACTTGCAGGAGATCGTGCAGATTCTATATGTCAGTCGCAATCAGTTAATGTATTTTTGCCAGCCGATGTAGAAAAGAAAATTCTTCATCAAATTCATTGGCAAGCATGGAAGAAGGGGGTTAAGACACTCTACTATTGTCGTTCCAAGTCAATACAAAGAGCTGAAGCTATTTCACAAAAACAAGAGGAATCTTCTTTGGACTTCACGCATAATGTACCTGTACCCTCCTCTGAACCTACCGGCATTTCTCTGACAGCGGCACCCGCAGAAAATTCTTCAGTAAACGAAAATGATTTTGAGGAATGTCTGTCTTGTCAGTGACCAAAATAAAATTTTATTTTTTATAGTGCGCCTTGCACTATGTTAGTTTTTTGTAAAAAGAAGGTTAAAGGAACTTTATTGTGTCACTCCTAGAAGAAAAAATTGTTTACAAACCTTTTCGTTATCCCTGGTGTTATGACGCCTGGTTAACGCAACAACGTGTACATTGGATTCCTGAGGAGGTACCGCTTGCTGACGACGTCAAGGATTGGCATAAAAAATTAACTCCAGAAGAAAGGCACACACTAACTCAAATTTTTCGTTTTTTTACCCAAGCAGATATCGAAGTTAATAATTGCTACATGCAACATTATGCCAAAGTTTTTAAACCCACCGAGGTCCAAATGATGCTGGCTGCATTTTCAAACATTGAAACGGTACATATTGCTGCCTATTCTTATCTGCTGGACACGATTGGTATGCCTGAAACCGAGTATCAAGCATTTCTCCATTACAAGGAAATGAAAGATAAATATGATTTCATGCAAGGTTTTAATTGTGATAGCAAGGAAGATATTGCAAAAACTTTGGCTGTATTTGCTGGTTTTACAGAAGGACTGCAACTGTTTGCCTCCTTTGCAATCCTCCTAAATTTTCCTCGATTTAATAAAATGAAAGGTATGGGACAAATTGTTTCTTGGTCTGTACGTGATGAAAGCCTACACACTGAAAGCATGATTAAGTTATTTCGAACTTTCATCTCTGAGAATTCGGAAATTTGGACAGAAAAGTTGCAACGTGAAATTTATGTTTCATGTACTAACGTTGTTGAGCATGAGGATGCGTTTATTAACCTTGCTTTCGAACTTGGTGGTGTTGAAGGTCTTTCCGGTGCAGAGGTTAAAGAATACATTCGTTTCATAGCTGACAGAAGGCTTTTACAACTTGGCCTTCAACCCATTTTTCGTATTGAGAAAAATCCATTGTCTTGGTTAGATGAGATTTTAAATGGTGTTGAGCACACTAATTTTTTTGAAAACCGTGCAACAGAATATTCCAAAGCGGCAACAAAGGGTTCTTGGGATGAGGTGTGGCAAAGTTGAGTTTAAAAAATTTGTTTTGCAAAACGGATAGAAATTCTTTAAGCGTTATAATCTAATTCCGAGTGATAAGTTTTTTTAATTAAAACCTCATATTTGCAAATGCATAAACTGAAGTATTTTTTTGTCTTCTGATTATCTTTTCCTTTTTATTAATTCACCCGTTAAAAACTGTCTACGTTTACTTTACTGAAATATCATTTTTTATCTCCAAGTGGACACGTTTTTGGAATTTTTTACTTAATAACTCATTTTTAAAATTGTATTTTTGTTTTCTCAAATTGAAATGCACCTAGGATTTCGAGCTTTATTTTTGGGCTATATTTAATATAAAAACGTGGGGTGTTGGCCATTTCCGGCAGTTATAACGCTCTAAAATGAAAAAGGGGAATATATTTTGACTCATAAACGTATTAATCCTCAAAGGCTTCACAAACCGCTGAATTATTATCATTCAGTTGAGGTGGATTCAGGTTGTAAGACTATTTATCTTGCTGGCCAAACCGCTGTAAAAACAGATGGATCCACGCCAAACGGAATAAAGGCACAGGCGGAGATCGTATTTGAAAATCTTCAAATAGTTCTCTCAGAATCTGGATACTCCCTGAAAGAGGTTGTTTTTATGAAAAGCTTTCTTGTAAATCGTGAGGATCGGGATGGCTATCAGGAAGTCCGTGCAAGGTTTTGGGGGGAAATCAAGCCAGCTTCTACCTTTTTAATTGTTTCGGGATTAGCAAAACCGGAGTATTTGCTTGAAGTGGAATGTATCGCAGCAAAAAAGGCTTAGTATATAATGAAGGGGTCACTTAGAGAGGCATCGCAAACACCCATTAGAACGCAAATCTTTCTAGATCATGTCGGTTGGTTTGTTTCAGATATGAATATGTTATCAACCGCGATGGAACGTCTAGGTTTGAAGTTAACCCCTTTCGTCGCCCAATTTAATGAAGACCCAGGGGGTGCACCAATCCCTGCGGGGACTGGTAACCGTTGTGCAATTTTAAAACGAGGATACCTTGAATTTCTGACAACGATTCCAAACGAAGACACAACGCTTTCAAAACAATTGCACACTGCTGTAAAGAAGTATCAGGGGCTTCATTTAATTGCTCTTTCTGTTGATAACCCTAAGGGAGCATTTACACGTTTAAATACCTTGGGCTTTAAACCACTCGAACCTGTGAATTTACGACGTCCACTCGAACTGCAAGGGGGTGAGAAGGTGGAGGTTGCCTTTACTGTACTCCGCGTGCCCCCTAATAAGATGGAAGAAGGGCGGATACAAATTTTGCGTCAGGATACTCCTCATTTGGTATGGCGGAAGGAACTGATTAGCGAAGAAAATGAAAATTTAGCCCTTGGTAGCGTGGTTCTTGTTGTTCGCGACCCAAAAGCGGTAGCCAGCCGGTTTTCAAAATTTTGTGGGAAAAAAGCCATCGGAAGTGCTGAATATCAAACAATTGACCTGGATCGCGGAAGGCTTGCTTTTTTTACACCCGAAAAATATCTGCAAATATTACCCGGTGTTAAAATTCCATCAATACCTTATATCGGTGCCGTTGGCATTCAGTGCAAAAATTTAGAATTTACTGAGAATTATTTGAGCCAAAAAGGCATTGCGATGACAACCATATCGAAGACAGTAAAATTTGTTAGACCTAAAGACGCTGGAGGAAGCTCCATTGCCTTTTATGGTGATAATTCTGTTTGGCCCACTGCGGTTCAATGACATGAAGCGCCCATGGATATTTGGATATGGTTCTTTAGTCTGGCAGCCAAATTTTCGATTTATAAGGAAAACTCCCGCTTACATAAAAGGATGGGGTAGACGTTTTTGGCAAGGGTCAACTGATCATCGGGGTATTCCAGGCTCTCCTGGTCGAGTGGTCACACTAATAAACCAAGTTGGAGGTATATGCTGGGGCATAGCTTATCAAATTGCAGAAGCCGATAGTAAATTTGTGATATCGAAACTTAACGTTCGAGAAAAAGGAGGATATCAACTTTTACATACGCAAATCTATCCAAAGGAAGTTAATGAACCAGTAAAGGGTAAAGTTTATATAGCAATGCCAGAAAACCCAAATTATTTAGGAGAGGCAACAACAGAAAACATTGCAGCGCAAATTGTTATGTCAAAAGGTCCAAGCGGTCCAAATGTTGAATATGTTTTCAAGCTGGCTGAAGCATTACGAAAAATTGGTGTCCACGATGCACATACCTTTGAAATTGAAAAAATAATACTGAAGCTACGGTAAATTTCTTGATTTTCAAATTAAATTTTTTTGAGAAATTTTGTTATAAAAAATTAAAAATTTCTTTGTTTTTTTTAATTATAGAATTAAAATTCTTCGAGGTTTCTTTAGTTGGGACGTGTGATATTTTTGCGAATACCACTTTCAACTCAAACCATATTTGCAATCTTCAGAAAGTTTAGGGATAAAGCATTGCTGGCAAAATCAGGGATTTAGAACAGGGTAAGAAAATTTCCAAAATTATCTTTCCTGTAATGGAAAGTGATTTGATTTACATCTTAGAATTTGACAAATTTCGACAAAATCTATTTTTAAAAGGGAAGAGAAATGAACCTAATTACGTCGCCACCAAATATAAATGTTCCTGAGGATGCCAGGGGAGAGTATAGGGAGATGCTTATACGCCTTATGACACGCCAAATATATGCAGAAACAGCGACTGCAGAAGTGTTTGGTCGCGCAATTAGTGCGGCCCCAAATTGGCAAGAGAAAGAACTGGCTGCTGAGTTTGCTGCAGAAGAAGCGAGACACAGCCGGGGGCTATATGACTTGTTAAGAGATTTAGGGGAAGATCCTGAGAAAATTATAGCAGGCCGTCCGGATGCGGCGGATTTCTGGGAGCTAAATCTCGACAATTGGCTCGATATAGCGGTCTTCAACTTTACTGTTGATAGAGCTGGCAGTCATCAAATTATGGAATATCGTGAATCGAGTTACATACCTTGGGGCGAGAGCCAAGAAGAAGTTCTGGCAGATGAAGAGGACCACTATGATAATGGAGTGGAAAACCTAAAACAATTCGCGAAGGAACCTGAAAAATTAGCTGAATTTCAAAAGGTTTTTGATAGAGTTTTGCCTAATTGCCTAAAAAGAGCATTCGGACGCCTTGAGGGGGAGGATAACGATTTTTGCCTTCAACACGGCTTGAAACGAAACAAAACTGAAGACATCATTAATAGATATTTGCATGAGATGCACGGTCACATGGATGGTACAGGCCTAATGTTCCCGCCGATGTCAGCATTCGAGGCTATTAATTGCGAACTTGCGGATAGCACCCGGGAAATACTGTTGTCTCTCCAGAGATAATATTTTCGTGGGATAAATTTGCCCCGGCGGCTGAAAATTTACAGTCGGCGGTGTTATTTTTACTATGATTCAAAAGGAGATGTGATGATCACCGAAGGCAACAATATCATTCTTGATCACGATTTTAACGCTTTGAAGGTCGATATTTCTGACCGAATTCTTACGATAACGCTTAACCGTCCCGAAAAATTAAACACATTTGACGAGGGTATGAAAGAAGACTTTCGGTGGATTGAAAGGAGGCTCGAAGCAAACGATGAAATCCGAGTTATTATTATTAATGCGGAAGGCGAAAAAGCATTCGGCGCCGGAGCTGACTTATCTTGGTTTGAACAAGATTTTTTGACAGAGCGGTTCAGAATAGAGTATCGATGGATCCACGATTTTTTTGATCGTTTAGAGCGGATAGAAATACCTGTAATTTGCGCTGCACAGGGAATTTGTGCATGCGGGGGACTTGAACTCGCAATGTCGTGCGATTTCCGGATATGTACTGAAGATGCACGTTTTGGCTTTACAGAGGGGAACATCAACCTTATTCCCGGCTCGGGAGGTTGCTCCCGGCTAATTCGGCTCATTGGACCTAGTTGGGCTAAGGAGCTGGTTCTTGCAGGTGAATTTATTGATGCCGTGAAAGCTGCAGAACTTGGGCTTGTCACCCGCGTGGTACCCCGCGATCAACTGGAATCGGAAGCACGAAATTTAGCAAGCAAGCTCGCAGCAAAAGCCCCGATGGCTCTAGGTCTTGCAAAGGCAATTATGAATACTTGCGAAAATATTGATATGGCATCCGGCAGAATTCTAGAACGCCTCGGACAATCAGTGTTGATTACTTCGGAGGACCACAAGGAAGGTGTTCGTGCTTTTCGTGAGAAAAGAAAGCCAGATTACAAGGGACGCTAACTCAGCAACCCTCCACCAAATCATTTTTCAAAAGTATTTCCTCCTGGCCATCACCTTTTGTAAAATTGTTTGCGTTAAATGGTGAGCCTGATGAAGGCTAACCCTTAGATGCGGCGGCGAGATAAATTTCTATTTTTCGGTGTGTCCAAAAACGGTAATTAGGAGGGAGTGTTTCTTTACTGTATGCATAATCAAAAGTCAGAACTTTTAGGGACAGTCCATATT
The DNA here is from genome assembly GCA_036339375.1 of Pseudomonadota bacterium. Taxonomy (GTDB): domain Bacteria; phylum Pseudomonadota; class Alphaproteobacteria; order MPNO01; family UBA2964; genus JAYZBC01. Next base: position 36,314 of record JAYZBC010000036.1, read on the forward strand.
TAAGGAGCCAATTCGAAAAAAGGTGGTCCAAACGGCCCCAATGTTTGTTCTCATCAAGCTTGACGTGGTTGTTACTATGGGGCAAATCCTCTAATAGATACGAAAATAAATTTATAAACAGGCCATGGAGTTTTGTATGCGTGCGGTTTGCCTCTATGAGCAAGGCGGGGTCGACAAACTCGTCCTTGAAGAAAATTTTCCCGATCCTGTTGTTGGCAAAGGGCAGGTAGTCATTCGAGTAAAGGCTACCTCCCTCAACTACCATGATGTTTTTACCTGTCGGGGAATGCCAGGTATAAAAATACCAATGCCCATGATTTTAGGTTTAGATATAGCTGGAGAAATCGTAGAAGTGGGCAAAGAAGTAGACAATTGGAATGTTGGTGATCAAGTACTTGTAAACCCATTGGATCCCAAGGACCCAACTAAAGGCTTAATGGGAGAAATGCTCCATGGAGGCGCCGCCGAATTTTGTTTAGTGGACAGTACAAGATTAATTAAAATTCCTAATGGGTGTTCCTATCAACAGGCTGCCGCTCTTCCTGTTGCTTATGGTACAGCTCACCGCATGATGTTCACTAATGGCGGTATGCAGGGCAACGAACGTGTTCTAATTTTAGGTGCAAGCGGTGGGGTAGGTTCTTGCTGTGTTTTGTTGTCAAAAATGATGGGCTGTGAAGTGGTTGCCTGTGGTAGTACAGAGGAAAAGTTAAACGCTTTGACAGAATGGGGTGCTGACCACGTCATTAATTATAAAGAGGAAGATTTTGTAAAAGCTGTTTGGGAGAAATTCACCAAACCACACCGACGAAAATTTGAAGGCGGCGTTGATGTTGTGATCAATTTTACGGGTGGAGACACCTGGGTTCCGTCTTTTAAGGTGACCCGTCGCGGTGGTAAAATTCTTACCTGCGGAGCAACAGCTGGCTTTGATCCTAAAACTGATCTTCGGTATATCTGGACTTTTGAACTTAAAGTGCTGGGTTCAAATAGTTGGCTTCCTGAAGATCTCATAACTCTGATGAACTTGATTTCCCAGGGTAAATTGAGCCCGGTGGTGGATACTGTTCTTCCTCTGGAAAGGACATCTGAAGGGGTTAAACTTCTTGAGGACCGGAAGGTGATCGGTAAGATCATTATTACACCCTGAATGTTTTGCTATGCGTGAGGATACTGGTAATTTAGGGGATATTTTTTCGTTAAACTGTAAAGATGATTCTAGTGCAGTGATTGATGTCCGAATTAACGAAAATCCACGTACGATCACTTTCTTTGAATTAAATAATTCGATAAATGCTCTCGCAAGGGGACTATTGCGCGAAGGGTTTTCTGTAGGCGACAGAGTGGCAATTTTGTCCCTTAATCGGGTTGAGTTTTTGGAGGTTCTTTTCGGCGCGATGAGGGTTGGTTGTGTGCCTGTGATGGTCAACGCAAAACTTCCAGCTGACCAGGTCCAATTTATTCTAAAAGATGCAGGAGCTAAAATCACCTTTTGTGAGAAAGAATTTGTCTCCCTTTGTGGCCATCAAACTCGTTGTGTGGTTTTTGGGGCAGATGATATTAACGGGTACAATGAATTTATTGATTTTGGGGAGCTGGAAATCTTTGTGCCTGGTCCCAACGACGTTGCTGAACAACCTTACACCTCCGGTTCAACCGGCCGACCAAAGGGAGTATTACTCCATCATTTTGGTCAGCGTTGGTTGGTGGAACAGCTTGTTTCTAGTCGAGACATGTCCGCAAAGGATTGTAGCATAATTTCGGCACCTCTTTATCACAAAAATGCTCTTTTAGCTGTTAAATCGGCCTTGGCTTGCGGTGGTAGGATCGTTCTTTTATCCCGCTTCGACGTTAAAGATTACGTTGAAAGCATAGAAAAACACCGGCTAACAATTTTGACGGGCGTTCCGACCATGTATGCATTGCTTTTGCAACAGGAAGAATTACTTAAAAAAACGGATTTGTCTTCGGTGAGAGTCCTTAGTATGGGTTCAGCACCTGCGTCAGAAGTTTTGTTAGATAACTTGCAGGAAGTTTTTCCTCAGGCCCGTATAAATTTGAACTACGGTATCACAGAAGGAGGCCCCATCTTGTTATCTTGGAAACATGAAAAGGGTTTAAAAAAACCTCGCGCTTCTATAGGTTATCCTTTTTCTGAAGTGGAAATTAAACTTGCTAATGGGCCAAATGTGGACGAAGGGATTTTATTTACACGCAACCCCGGAGTAATGCTTGGTTACCATAATTTACCTAAAGAAACAGAAAATGTACTTAAAAAGGGATGGCTAAATACAGGCGATATTTTGAGGCGGGATAAAGATGGCTGGTATTTTTTTGTAGGTCGAAGTGATGACATGTTTGTCACGGGAGGGGAGAATGTTTACCCCGGGTATGTAGAAACCTTGCTGGAACGTCACCCTGACGTAATGCAAGCCGTAGTGGTACCAGCACCTAACGCACTAAAAGCCCATGTTCCACACGCGTTTATCGTTGCCCGGTTGGGCTGCTCGATTGGAGAAGAAGATATAAAGCAGCACGCACTCACCAATGGTCCCGCCTTTGCACATCCGAGGAAGGTTCATTTTCTAGCGGAATTGCCACTTGCTGGAACCAACAAGGTTGATCGCAATGCCCTAAAAATATTAGCCAAACAAGCAGCTGAGATAGATGGGACAGTTTGAATTGGATGTTCCACTACAGTAGTATTTAGCTCAGTTAAACTTATAAAAAACAATAAGAGCACCCATTCAACTCTTCCCCTTGTTTTTTTATATAAGTTGAATTTAAATTTAGCTCTTTCTAACAATTTTTTGAGGACAAAATGAAACGGAGCGAAGATCGAATTCTTGTGACACATGTTGGCAGTCTTCCCCGTCCCGAAGTCCTTATAGAAAATATGTTTTCTGTTGATCGGGGAAGTCCTCTTTCTCAGGCAGATTACGAAAACATTTTGAGTAAATCTGTTTTGGATATCGTCAAAAAACAAATGGAGTTAGGCATCGATATCGTTGATGATGGCGAATTTTCGAAAAGGGGATTTGCAGTTTATGCCCACGAACGCCTTGGGGGGTTATCCCCAACTGGGCGTCAGAGACCTTCTCCTTGGGCTGATTCTCGCGAATCCCGTGCATTCCCAGAGTTTTACGAGCCTCTTACAAGGCCGAATTCAAATCCGCTAACCTTAAGCAATATGCAAATGGCTTGCACTGGACCGTTGACTTACGAGGGACAGGAATTACTAAAGCGCGATATTTTGAACTTGACCAATGCTGTCATGAAAAATGATGCAGTGGAAGCATTTTTACCAGCTATTTCACCTTGCGATATTGTTGGAAATGTAATTAACGAATTTTATCGAAATGATGAGGAATTTCTCTACGCTGTAGCGGATGCAATGAATGAGGAATATAAGACCATTGTAGATGCTGGTTTTGTCCTCCAAATTGATGATCCGCGCTTGATCAATTATTACATCAAAAATCCTGGTAAAAGTGTAAAAGAGTGTCGCGCTTGGGCAGAAAAACAAGTGGATGCAATTAATTATTCATTAAAAGGAGTGCCGGCAGACCGAGTACGGTATCACACCTGTTATGGTATCAACATGGGTCCCAGGGTTCATGACATGGAAATGAAGGATTTTATAGACATAATTATGAAAATTAATGCAGACGCTTATTCTTTTGAGGCAGCTAATCCACGACACGAACATGAGTGGAATATTTGGAAGGACATTAAATTACCAGAGGGAAAATCCATTATCCCCGGGGTTATAACACACTCTTCACTACTCGTAGAACATCCCCAACTCGTTGCAGAGCGGCTCCTTCGTTACGCTTCTGAAGTAGGAAGAGAAAATGTTATTGCCGGTGGTGATTGTGGGTTTGGGACACAAGCCATGGCTGAACCAGAGGTACATTCGACAATTGTTTGGGCCAAATTCTCAGCGATGGCTGAGGGTGCAAAAATAGCTAGCGATGCCCTCTGGCCCTAATTTTTAAGAGCTTGGATATAGGGAGGTAATTTAAAACTTGCAATATGGGTTTTGGCTGAATAATACCTTGTGTTTAGCTTTAACCCTTTTATACGCTGTTGTATTTTTTTTATCTGTGTTTTTCTCGCTTTTGGGCTGTGGCTACCCCAGCCGAATGCCATAAAGCCCCCACTATAAGTAGGGACCTGGGTAATATAGATAGTTGAATCTCTATAAATTTTGTCGATTTGTTTAAAGCTATTGCGTATTCCCTCTTCTTGTAAAAATGTCACGCCATTTTGCGTAACCAGTATGCCTTGTTCTGTTAAGCAATTTCCGCATGCCTTATAAAAATCATAAGAAAACAAAGCCAACCCTGGCCCTATAGGATCAGTGGAATCGACAATAACGATGTCAAACTTTTGCACAGTTTCTTGAACAAACTTAACACCATTCATAAATTTAATTTCAGTTCTTTCATCCTCAAAAGCCCCATCACTTAAACCGGGTATGTATTTTTTGCAGATTTCTACTACTTTTTTGTCCAGTTCAATCATAGTAATTTTCACATTGGGATGCTTGACGGCTTCCCGCAAAGTTCCTCCGTCACCACCCCCAATGATAAGGACGTGTTCAACAGAACCATGAGCTATTATGGGGACATGCACCAACATTTCATGGTAGCAAAAATCATCCCGTTCTGTGGTTTGTATGATGTTATCAAGGACTAACACCCTGCCAAATTGAGAATTTTCAAAAATCAAAGCATCTTGAAAATCGGTCCGTCCTTCGAAAAGCAACTTATCGATAAGCAAAGATTGGCGGAAGCCGTTATGCAAATTTTCTGAGAACCAACGTTCTTTCACTCGTGGAGGCCGCGTTTATGTATCACCGATTTTACTTGGTCCGGTGACAAATAATGTTTTAGGGCTGTTAAAGTATTTTCAGCCTGACAAGAGCCACAAGTAAAAACGTCAAAAGAAGCAAATCCGCGTTCTGGCCATGTGTGAATGCTCATGTGAGATTCTGCTAGTAATACTATTCCTGAAATTCCGCCGCCCTCGCTAAATTGGTTTAAATGGATATGGAGTAAAGTCGCACCACAAGCTTTTACCGCTGCCCTCAAAGTTTGTTCAATGACTGAAAGATCATTGAGCGATTTAGCTCCCCAAAGGTCCACGAGCAAGTGATCTCCCGCATATACCTGTCCTTTATGTTCTACAAAATAGTCTTCAGCTACGTTTTTTGAGCAAGTTCTCTCTACTGAAGTTACTACTTCAGGGGTAATTATTTTTCGAGTAACTGGCTGCGAACCTTTATTCATTCCCACCATTTCCTTTAAGGAGTGTTGAATAGGCCATAATCACAAGTCATGTTTTTTCAATCATTCAACTTATAATTACAAGAGCAAATTATAAAAAATTGTCTGATTAGATGCAAAAAAGGGGGTTAAATTAAATCAATTCTTGTATTGGCGACAACGGCGCCCCCACTGGTGGCAGCTTTTTCTAGGGCGGCAGTTTTAGGCAAAATAGCTTCTGAAAAATTTAAAGCTGTGGCAATTTTGGCTTCGTAAAATTTTGGATTACTTATTTTTGTTTTGGAAAGTCTGGTTTCCGCTATAAATGCGGCACGGGCCATATGATAGCCGCCAAGTACTGTACCTGCTAAGAAAAGGTAAGGGACGGCTCCAGCGTCAGCGATTTCAGGGTTAATTTTAGCAGCATTTAGAATTTGGTGGGTAGCTCTTGAAAGTGCAGCACCTGCTTCTGCAAGTCGCCCCCGAATAGAAATTAATTGATTATTTTTTACAGTTGATAATATTCCATCAAACTGACGCATTTCTTCAATCAGCACATTCATCATAAAACCCTCGTCACTTATCAGCCTGCGTTTAATCAAATCAATGGCTTGGATTCCATTTGTACCCTCATAAATCGGGGTAATGCGTGCATCTCTATAAAGCTGGGCGGCACCAGTTTGCTCAATATACCCTGCTCCTCCATGGACTTGAATGTTGAGAGAAGCAATTTGTACAGCGCGATCTGTGCACCATGCTTTGATGATAGGGGTTAAAAGAGATACTCGTCTTTGATGCAAGGCCCGAATTTTCGAATCTTGATGGTTTTCCGATAAATCAACCGATAAAGCGGTATCATAACAAAGGGCTCGCATCGCTTCTACCTGGCCCTTCATGGATAATAGCATTCGCCGAACGTCAGGATGGTTTATGATCGTAGCGCGTTTTCCTCTTTGATTGCACCCCTGCACTCGAGAGTTAGCAAAATTCTTGGCTTGTTGAAAAGCTCTTTCGGCGATACCCAGCCCCTGATGACCTATAGCTAAACGGGCGGTGTTCATCATCGTGAACATAACGGAGAGACCCCTGTTTTTTTCTCCTATCAACCAGCCTAAAGCCCCCTTGTTTGAACCATATTCCATTAAACAGGTGGGGCTAGCGTGAATCCCAAGTTTTTTTTCTATTGAAAGGCAGCGCACTTCATTTCTTTCACCTACCTCTCCGTTCTGATTTATTAGAAACTTTGGCACCATAAACAAAGAAATTCCATTTGAACCACGGGGGCTATCAGGAGTTCGAGCGAGGAGCAGGTGGACAATATTATCTGTTAAATCGTGATCACCCCAACTTATAAAAATTTTTTGACCCTTTATCCGAAAAGCTTCACCGTCGGGCACTGCACGGCAGGTTAAGGCACCTATATCCGATCCCGCGTGTGGTTCAGTGATTGCCATAGCGCCCGTCCAATCTCCGCTAACCAGACGTGGTAGCCATGCAGTTTTCAAATCAGCTGTAGCATGCTTGGCAAGGAGCGTAACCGCGCTGTCGGTTAACGTGTTACACAATGCAAATGAAAGATTGGAAGAATTCCAAATTTCGAACAAAGCTGTTGTGATTAGGCGGGGCAGCCCTTGTCCTCCAAAATCAATATTAGCGGAAGCTTTCCCCCATCCCGCCTTTTGGTAGGCTTTGTAGGCATTTTGAAATCCAGCGGGGGTCGATACCATACCGTTTTTTAATTTGGCACCCTCCTGATCACCTGTTTGGTTGAGTGGCGATAGTATTTCAGAACCAAAACGACCCGCTTGGTCTAGAATTGCCACAACATCTTCTTTTGAAATACTGGAAAAATTTGGAAGAGAGTTAAGTGTGTTGAATCCTGCCAACTCTTCTAGGACAAATTGTATGTCCGCGTGGGGAGGACAGTAGTCAAACATGGAAAATTACAAAATTTTCCCAGGGTTCATAATTTGATTTGGGTCCAGAGTAGATTTTATAGAGTGCATTAAATCAACTGCTTCGGCGGATTTATAATAAGGTAATTCATCTCTTTTTAATTGTCCTATACCGTGTTCTGCGCTTATGCTACCCCCGAGGTTAAAAGCAATATCGTGGACAATTTTATTAAGCTTTTTCCTTTTTGCAAGAAAGAGCTTACCCTCGGTGTTTGGTGGTTGGTTAAGGTTGTAATGAATATTTCCATCTCCCAAATGCCCAAATGCACATATTTGTATGTCATTAAATGCTCTTAAAATTGCTTTGTCGGTTTTTTTTAGAAATTTAGGCAATAAAGATACTGGTACCGAGATATCGTGTTTTACGCCTGCCCCCTCCAGCGCTTGGGCTTCGGGAATTGTTTCACGTAATTTCCAGAAATTCCCTGCTTGATTTTGGCTTTCAGCGATTGTTGCATCGAGGACTTCACCCCTATCCATTGCCTCCGATAGAATACTTTCAATTGTTTCTCGCAATCCGCCGTTCATATGGCCAGATGTTAATTCAATTAATAAATATTGTGACCAAGGTTGGGACAATGGATCGCGCGCGCCTGGAATATGCTTAAAAACTAACTCTAGACCGGTTCTCATCATCCATTCAAAGGCAGTAACTCTGTCATCACTTGCTGCTCGAGCTCTTGCAAGTATGTTTATCGCTGCACTCACATCACGGACAGCAACAAAAGCAGTTTGAATGTCTCGTGGTTTCGGGAAAAGTTTCAAAACTGCAGCAGTAATGATACCTAAAGTACCTTCAGAGCCAATAAATAAGTTTTTAAGGTCATAACCGGTATTGTCTTTTCGCAACCCAGTAAGGCAGTCCAAAATTTTTCCATTTGGCAATACAACTTCGATCCCCAGGACAAGATCGCGTGCATTTCCATAACGGAGAACCCCCGTTCCACCTGCATTGGTAGAAAGATTGCCACCAATTCTCGCTGTTCCTTCAGCCCCTAAACTGAGTGGAAACAACCTATCACAGTTTTCTGCTTCTTTTTGAATATCGGCCAAAACCACCCCAGCTTCTACAGTTAACGTATAATTCAAGGGGTCTACCTCACGAATTTTATTGAGGCGTGTAAGGCTTATCAAAATTTGGTTACCATCTGCGCTTGGCGTGGCACCACCACATAGCCCGGTATTTCCACCTTGGGGTACAATAGGCGTTTGAGTTTCCGAACAAATGGCTACTATTTTGGATAATTCTTCGACCGACTTGGGAAGGACAACCATTGGTGTTCGACCTTCGTAAGCTTTTCTTTGATCGATTACATAAGGCTCTATTTCCGACGGTTCTCGAATGCAACCTTTTTCGCCAACGATGTTAACGATGCGGTCTAATATATCTGTTGATATGGGTTGTGTGACCCCATCCACGGCTCTTCCTTTTTTTTTTAACAAATTATTTTTGTCAGCTTTAACCGATCGTAGGGTCTGGAGCAAGCGGGCGCTTATGGGAAGCTCGTTTTAATCGGTCATTAATCGCCCTCCCTAAGCCATGATTTGGTATAGGCGTAACGGCAATTCCTTTATTTGGTGGTTGATCAGCCAAACGCATCATGCGAAATAAGTTAGCGGCTGCTTCGCCCAAATCCTCAGATTCACTGAGGTTGTATACCATTCCAGTATCTCTCGTCGAAACTTTACCAAAAGCTATTAACGCTTCTCCCGGTTTAAGTTTGCTTGCATTCATACGTAGCGGTAATTCAGTTGCATAATGTTGAGATAACATGCCCGGCGCGATTGGTGTTTGTTTTTCGTCCGAGAAGCTTTGAATCGTCCCAGCAACCCGGCTCAATTTTTCTAAAGTTATACCGCCCGGACGTAAAAGTTTTATATTGTCCCCTGAAACATCTAAAATTGTTGATTCAACCCCTACAGAGCAAGGTCCATCATCCAAAATGAAATCAACAGAGCTACCCAAAGATTCAGAAACGTGTTGAGCGGTCGTTGGGCTAACCGAACCAGAGCGGTTGGCACTGGGGGCCGCTATAGGTACATTAGCGACTTGTAGGAGTGTTCTGCAAATCTTATGCGATGGTACCCTGATCGCTAAGGTATCCAAACCAGCGCTCGCAATTTCTGACACTTCACAATTTGTCCGGCGCGGAAGGACTAAGGTTAAAGGGCCAGGCCAAAATTCTTGAGCAAGAGTCTTCGCACAAGTGTTAAATTTAACTAGTTTTTCAGCTTCATCTATTGTTGAGACATGAATTATAAGTGGGTTAAAATTAGGTCTGCCTTTAGTTTTAAAAATCCTTGCAACCGCTTTTCCATTTATTGCATTTGCGCCTAACCCATAAACAGTTTCAGTTGGGAATGCTACCAGTTTCCCTTCAAAAAGTAAGGCGGCGGCGCGCGCTATGTTTTTAAGTGATGCGTTGAATTGGTTGTGTGATGCACACATTGTAAATGTTCGCTACTTAATTTTACCGAAAGCAATAAATTCCGGGTTCAAGAAGCTTTTTTTACCGTATGAAAGTTCTTTGCCGTCAAGGGTTTTGACACTTCCTCCAGCAGAAGACAATATCGCGTGGCCTGCTGCTGTATCCCACTCATGCGTATTCCCATAACGTGGGTAGACGTCGGCTTTGCCACAAGCAACAAGACAAAATTTAATAGAACTACCACAAATTAAAACCTTCTCAATTTGACGTTCTTTTAATAGGTTTTGCATTTTCTTTCTGTTGCCATGGGAACGGCTTCCAATAGCAATTACCTGTTTTTTAGGTATAAACGCTGCCGAAATTGGTTTCGGTACGCCTTTTCCAATTTGACAACTAACCTCTCCTGGCCCGGAAGTGGTGTACAGAGCAGCCCGTGCGGGTGCTAGAACTACACCAATGGTCGGTAGATTATCCTCAATCAAGGCTATGTTCACAGTAAATTCATCTCGATGGGCTATGAACTCTTTCGTTCCATCTAGAGGATCAACTAACCAAAAAGCATCGGTATTAAACTCCACCTTCCTACCAGACGCCATTTCTTCTTCCGCTATAACTGGAAAACCGGGAGTAAGTTTTCTCAGCCCTTCAACAATAATTTTTTCTGACGCCCTGTCAGCGGTAGTAACAGGAGAAGAATCACGCTTGTAAAAAACCTCTAAGTTATCGCAAAACCTCTTCATTATTTCGGCGCCTGCTAAATTAGCAAGCGCAGTGATTTTGGATAGCAGTTTCCTGCGATCGTATTGATTCATATCGGCTTAAAGGCTTTTTTTCCGGCATTCGGCCAGGCACAGGGTCCCCCAGATTCCTTTATTGCTTCTTCTAAGGGTAAGTTAGGATCCCAAGAACGTGCAACGAATCTCATGTCTGTGAAGTCATTCGATAAATTAGACGCAAGCCAACAAACCGGTGGGCCCATGACCTCCGGTTGCGTCAATTTTAATCGGTCAAACGGAGCATTTTCAGGAATAAAACCCGTGTTCACAGGCCCACCTGGTACAAGTACATTGGCTGTAACGCCTGTTCCCTTAAGATCCTTAGCCCACACTGAAGTGGCAGCTTCCAGCGCTGCCTTTGATGGGCCATAGGGCGTATATCCCGGTGCTAACATGGTATCTAGACTTGTGGTGACATTGATAATTCTTCCCCATCCCTTCTCAATCATGTGGGGTGCTGCTGTTCTAGCCATCATGAATGCACCGTTCCAGTTAACATTCATTAAATTGGTAAACCCAGTAATATCAGCTTGCCAAAATCTCAAGGGTTCGTTCCAGTAATCATTTTTTAGTGTTGTCATACCAATGCCTGCAGCATTCACCAATACATCGACGGTATTAAATGCATTGATGGCTTCTTGAACACCCGAGATGCAATCATCGATTTTGGTGACATCCCGCGTCAAAGGAATAGCACTTTCAGTGTGGCCGAGCTTTGTTGCTTCCTTTACTACGGCGTCAACTGTCTCTTGGCGAACATCAAATACTGCTACTCGGGCCCCTTTTTCAATTAAAGCGAGAGTAATGACGCGTCCCATACCGCCGCCCCCACCAGTAACGATGGCCACTTTTCCATTTAAGTTAATTTCATTCATAGATATGACCTTTGAATATTATAAAAAATTTACCGAGGAATATCTTTTCCATGTTTTGTAGAGGGTTGCCCAACACCAGCAGCATCGGCAAGTGCCGGCCAAGCCGCTGGGGCTCCAGAGGTTTTTATGTTGTCTTCATCGGTGGCGTTTGGGTCCCAATTGCGGGCTAAAAAGCGCATTGAGTTTATTCCATCAGAATCATTTGAAGCTAACCAACAAGCCGGGGGGCCCATAACAACAGGTTGTACGAGAGCTTCACGTTCATAGGGTGACTCTTTGGGAACCATTGGCGTGTCGGCGGCACCGCCGGGTACTAAAACGTTGCATGTTGCACCTGTATCTCCAAAATCATCTGCCCAAGCGTTACTAGCTGCTTCCAATGCAGCTTTTGATTGTCCATACGGCATGTTGCCACCACGGATCATAGTATTCATACTGGTTGTAACATTGATTATTCGGCCCCACTTCTGTTCAATAAAGTGTGGTGCCGCTGCCCTACCCATTAGAAAAGCACCCCTGACATTAACGTCCATTAATCGTTGCCATTTTTCAGGGTCTGCTTGCCAGAAATAAAGGCGGTTTTCCCAGTAATCAACCCGTAATGTTGGCATCCCCAGACCAGCACAATTTATTAACACGTGTAGACCATTTAGGTTGTCAATTGCTGTTTTGATTGCATTATTGGCATCTTCGTCGCTTGTTATATCAGCCTTGACGGGCAAAAAATTCCCACCAGTAATTGCTGTTTCGGTTTCCTCCATTCCCTTTAGACTGATGTCAATACCCTCAACCGTTGCTCCAGAAGCGGTAAGCGCCAGTGTCATCGCCCGGCCTAACCCGCTTCCGGCGCCAGTTACAATACACACTTTGCCCGTAAGGTCTCTCTTCGGCATCTTCAGCTCCTTTTGTGATTTGGTGCGAGGATAGTGCTCCAATTGCTTGGCCACAACCCGCATAGAGTGGGTTCTTACGAATCTTGGATATTGGTAAACTGTATTTATGTGTGGCCGATTTTCTATTACTACAGCTCCGGAAGCGTTAAGGGGGATGTTCGATTACGAAAATTTTCCAAATCTTGAGCCCCGTTACAATGTTTCACCAACCCAGATGATTGCTATCATTCGAAAAATTGACAGTGGTAGAAAGGAACTTGTAATGGTGCGTTGGGGGTTGATTCCTGCCTGGGCAAAGGACGCAGCTTATGCGGCTCGAATGATTAATGCACGGGCTGAAACTATAATGGAAAAACCAAGTTTTAGAGAAGCATTCTCCAAACGCCGCTGCCTTATTCCTGCTGATGGATTTTATGAGTGGCGAATCCAAAGTAATCTAAAACAGCCTTTTCGAATTGGTATGGAGGATGGCAGCGTTTTTGCCTTTGCTGCGCTCTGGGAAAAATGGAAAGCAAAGCAGTCAGGTTACGGGTTTGAGGAAGGAGAAGAAATCGAAACAGTGTCAATAATTACTACCCATGCTAATAAAAAACTAAAAAACATTCACCATCGTATGCCGGTTATTTTGCACCCCGAGGATTTTGACACCTGGCTCACACCCGCCAACGATACCATTAAATGTCAAAAGCTTTTACAACCATTTCCTTCAGAGCCAATGGCATTTTATCGCGTAGGGCAGACTGTTAATAATCCTCGTAACGATAATCCCAAATGTATTGAACCAATTAGTGCATGAAAATGGGAAAATTTTTGCTTTTGTAAGAAAAATTAATTTGATTAAAAATTACCCTTGCAAACCCCGACTTCCGATATATAGTAACTTTATGGCTTCTACATACGATATGTTGAAATAAAGGACCAAAATCATGCAGTGGACAACAGAACGCGTGGTAGTTCTTACAAGGCTGTGGGCGGAAGGTCTATCGGCTCGTCAAATTGCCGGGAAACTTGGGGGGGTTACAAGAAATGCAGTAATTGGCAAGGCACACCGCCTAAATCTGCGGCGTGGTACTTTAGTACCTGAACCGCCACCAGAGCCAGAACCAGCTAAAATGGAAGAAGTACCAGTGGCCCTGGGTCCGGACGTTAAGGCTTGGATGTGCCGATGGCAAATTGATGAACCAGGTCGTCACGGTCTTTTTATTTGTGGCAAAACAGCGCAGCCAGGTAGACCTTATTGTGCAGAGCATTTGACATTGGCTTACTTACAGCGGAAAAAAACTGCTGCTTAAAACTTTTGATATAAATTAAACAAAAGCGGCCTTAAAAGGCCGCTCTTTTTTGTTTATGTTTTATTTAAAAAACGCTTTATTTAGGCTCTTCTAAATTTTTTGGGATAAGGAGGGATAAAATTAGCGTTTTCGGAAGAAAAACTGTTAAAGAAAAATGGAAAAATTTAGGCGTGTAGTTTTAAACCCCTATCTAGCGCTGGTTGTTGCAATGGTCTTTTGGGCTGGAGCGACGATCCTTGTCCGTTATATACGTGACGTGGCACCGCCAATGGGACTTTCTTTCTGGCGCCAGGTGGTTGCATTTTTAATACTTTTTCCGTTTACTTTTCCAAGAATTCGAAGTCAATTTCACTTGGTTCGGACGCATTGGAAGACACTAGTTCTTCTTGCAATGTTTCTATGGTTTGGGGGTAACGCCCTTCTTTTTTTGGCACTTCAATTTACCATTGCAATAAATGCAGCAGTAATCAATTCAGTGGAACCAATCCTGATTGTATTTTTTGCTTGGCTTATTTTTCGGGATAAATTCAGCCGACTTCAAGCCGTTGGGGCGTTTATTTCTTTGTTCGGGGTGTTAGTGTTAATAGCATCTGGTTCCATAGAAGAACTTTTGCTCCTAAACTTTAATAAAGGGGATATCATCGTGCTCTGTGCATTTATGGGGTGGGCACTTTATGCAGTTTTTCTTAGAAATCTCCCAAGGGAACTTGATCCTCTAGTCATTGTGACAATTTTGGTTGGATTTGGAATTCCAATGCTTTTGCCTTTTTATTTAATAGAAACCGCGTATTTTAGGGCATTCGAATTTAATCTCCTAACGATGGCTTCAATTGTTTACCTTGCTACCTTTGCTGGCGCAGTCTCAATGTTGAACTGGAATTATGGGCTGATAAAACTTGGACCGGCACGTGCGAGTCAATTTTTACACCTGATACCAGCATTTACAGTCGTGATGGCCATAACGCTTTTAAACGAGGAGCTGCGCTATTTTCACATTATGGGTATTATCCTTATTGCTATAGGAATTTATCTGACTTCCCGTCCCGCAAAAACATAACTCAATTAATTAAAAAAAGGCCTTTAGGTTGGGGGTGACTGGGTCCGGAGCTTGGGTTAAAAACGCGTAATAATTAACAGGACATAATCAAAATGACTTCACAAAAATTATGAATGAAAGCGCGCGATTTCGCCTAGGCGTTGATGTTGGCGGCACCCATACTGATTTGGTGTTGCTTGATTCTGTGACAGGAAATTTCTCCGTCGAAAAAGTTTCTAGCACGCCAAAAAACCCAGCAACTGGCGTGCTGAATGGTATTAGCAATTTTGTTTCAAAAGGGATTACCCCGGAAACCATAGAATTTTTTTCTCATGGGACAACAATCACTACGAATGCGCTTTTGGAAATGCGGGGCGCTAAAGTAGGGTTAATGATTACTAAAGGATACCGGGCCGTTCAGGAGGTTCAAACGCAAGGCCGGGATAGCAATCCGTTCGATTACTTTTATGACAAGCCTATACACCTCGCTCCACAAAGTATGACCCGTGAAATTTCCGGTCGCATGGATTTTGAGGGAAAAGAACTTACACCACTGGATGAAAAAACGATACGCGATGCAACACATTCTCTTATCAATGCTGGCGCAAACTCGATTGCGGTTTGTTATCTATTTTCTTACACGAATCCTAACCATGAAGAACGGACAAGAGAAATTATTTTAGAGGAATATGGAGGGACCCACGTTTCTCTTTCATCAGAAGTACTTCCACGTATTAGAGAATGGCCACGTCTTTCCACAACACTTTTAAATGCCTACCTAGGCCCTGTGTTAGTCAATTATATTGGTGATTTAAATAAAGGATTGGGCGAGGGTGGTCTTAACACACAGCAAAAGTTTTTAATGCAATCAAACGGGGGAGTGATGCCCTTTGAGGCCGCTGTGCAGGGGGGGAAGACTGTCTATACTTTGTTTTCAGGACCCGCCGCTGGAGCACAAGCAGGAGCCTATCTCTCTGGTAAGGAAGCAAAGAAGGGGATAGTGACCCTGGATATGGGTGGCACATCGGCTGACATTGCTTTTATTGAAAATGGTACACCGCTAGAGGTTACAGAGGTCATCGTTGCGAGGCGGCCATTGGGTGTTCCTGCTCTTGATTTAACAACAATTTCTGCGGGAGGGGGGTCCTTAGCTTGGATTGATCGTGGAGGTTTTTTGTGTGTTGGACCTCAAAGTGCAGGCGCAGACCCCGGCCCCGCCTGCTACGGTAAAGGAGGTAACACGCCAGCGGTGACAGATGCTGATATTGTCTTGGGTTTTCTAAACGCTGATTATTATCTGGGTGGTTCTCAAACCCTCGACAAGGATGCCTCAGAAAAAGCACTTAAAGAAAAAATTGCAATCCCGATGGAGATGACCATCCTTGAAGCAGCAGCCGGAATTCGTCGAATTGTAGACTTGAGAATGGCTGATGAGATTAAAGTGTTTGGAGCAAAAAGGGGTGTAGAAACTCAGGACTTTTGCTTGTTACCCTTTGGCGGAGCCGGGGCAGTGCACGCGGCATCGGTAGCAGAAGAGCTTGGTATGACGAGGATTTTGGTGCCGCCTCGTCCTGGGGCGTTTTCAGCTCTTGGGTTACTATGTACTGACATCGTTCATGACTATGTTAGGTCAGAATTGCGTCCTATGGATCAAGTGCCGCCTGAGCATGCTGAAAACATTTTACAACAACTTGAAGCACGAGGCGTGTCTGAACTGATAAAAGAAGGAATTGATCCAGCAGGAGCGGTTTTTGAACGAGAATTGGATGTTCGTTATACCGGGCAAGGTTATGAATTACGCGTTTCTCTCGATGGATTAGGAAACGGTGGACTTAAAGCAGATGACATGCAAATTGCGCGTTCAAGGTTTGATGATAGGCATGCACTAATTCATGGCCATGCCGCGAAAGACCGGTCGGTAGAAATCGTGAGTTACCGAATTCGACTACGTGTTGCCGTTCCCAAATACCAACCCGTAACTGCTGATGTTTTAAAGGATGAGGCTTCTGCCGAAAATGCTATTAAAGGAACACGCGATGTTTATTTTTCCTCTGGCGAGGCTATAAAAACCACAATTTTTGAACGTGACCATTTGAAGATAGGCGAAAAAATCTTGGGTCCAGCAATTGTAGAACAATTTGACGCTACAACCGTTGTACCTGAGGATTGGGTTGCGAATGTCGATGCTTATAAAAATTTAATTCTTAATCGAAAGGCAAAGTGATGGATCAAAATTCGCAAAAGGTTGATCCCGTAACGGTCCAGGTTATTCGCAACAAGGTTTCAAGTCTCGTCGATGAGATGCATTACCACTTTTATCGCTCTGGCTATTCCACAATTATCAGAGAATCACGCGATTTTAGCTGCGTGATACTTGATCGTAGAGGCCGTCTAATTATTCCCCCACCCATGTTCTTTCACGGGATAGCTTACCGCCGTTTTGTGGAAAGCATGGATAAACTGTATCAAAAAAATGAAATTATGGATGGTGACGTTTTTGTTTCAAATCATCCCTACGAAGCCGGTATGCCACACGTTTCCGATATGGGTTTTGTCGCGCCAATTTTTTCTGGTGAAAAGTTAATAGGATATTCAGCCTCAATTGCACATAAAGCTGATATAGGTGGCACAAACCCTGGGAGTACTTCGGCCAATTCGACAGAGATCTACCATGAAGGGCTTCTGTTACCACCAATCAAGTTTCATAGAGAAGGCAATCCTGATCCTGATATTGAAAGGGTAATTCTTGGGAATAGCCGGCACCCTGACCTTGTACGCGGGGATATCCATGCCCAAGTAGCGGCTACTAATATGGGTGTAATCAGAATGAAGGAAAATGCCGCTAGGTTCGGTGCTGATACCATCATAGCTGCTTTTGATGCCATTCTCAGCGGAGCGGCGGCGGAACTAAGACAGGCAATTGCCGGCTTACCTGATGGGGTATCTTCTGCCGAGGGATATATGGATGATGACGGTATAGATAGAGATTTACCCGTTAAATTTGCAGTGACCATAACCATTGATGGAGATCGGGCGATTTTTGACTATACCGATAGTGGCCCCCAGGCAAAGGGCCCTGTCAATTTGCGTCCACCAATGGTAGAGGCCTGCACTTTTTATTGTTTAGTAGGCGCACTAGGTCCTCACGATTTACATTATAACGGTGGAATGGGAGATGTTGTTGAACTTAAGTTCGCACCAAATACAGTCACTAATGCAACTCCCCCGGCACCAGTTTCGTCCTACCAAAAGTCTAACTTAAGGCTAGTGGACGTTATTCTAGACGCAATGTCTAAGTTTGCACCAAAACGAGCAATTGCGGGTTCGGGTTCGTCGGGTTCTTTGCTGATTTCTTGGTTGGGAGGGGGTCGTGAAGGTCATTCAACAATGCAGTATGAAATTATGGGATCCGCGTATGGTGGGGGTTATGGACACGATGGTTGCTCGGCGACAGCAACCCATCTTTCCAATTTAAATATAACCCCCATAGAAATTCTGGAATCTGAATACCCTTGTCGCATAACAGAAATGTCCATGATTGCAGACTCCGCAGGAGCTGGTGAATTTCGGGGAGGCAATGTATTCCGGAGGCGGTACGAACTACTGCAGGACGCTATTGTTGTTCGCCGTTACGAACGTGCAAAATTTCCTGCTAATGGGGTAAAAAGTGGAAAAGATGGAAAGCCGAGTCGTTTTGTGAAAGTCGGCCATAATGGAGGAGAAATAGAGCTAGAAGCAGCAGGAAAGTTTGAAAAGAAAGCTGGAGAAAGTTTTTATTTGGAAAAAGCAGGTGGTGGTGGTTTTGGAGACCCAAAAAACCGAGATCCCGAAGCTATACGCCGGGATATTGCTGAGGGGTATGTTACCCTGGAAGGGGCAAGGTTGAATTACGGGTTTAAAGAATAAAAAAAAGGCCGGAATTTTCCGGCCTTTTATGTCGAATTTTAATGATAATTTATTTCTTTTTTGGAAATATCAGAGCTCGTGCCCGTTTAACCGTAGCAGTCGGAGTGCTCATTAAATCATTTACAATCTGTTGAATTTCTGCGCCCCTAATTGGGTTTGATTGTAAACCGCGTTTAAGTGCATCTGCAATGAACACCTTATCTTGATTAATTGTCCAAAAAGCTGCTCGAAGAGGTTTGACGAGTGCTTTGTTTATACCCGGGGGTAGAACCAAGCCGCGCCCCAGTATAGCTGCCGATGCGAGCATCGCGGCAACATCCTTGTCTTCTTTATTTTTTAGCAAGCTCCTAATCATTGGAACATGCTCAATTCCTTTTTGCGGTTTAAAACCACTCTGAACCAGCGGGACTGCAAAGGATTTATCGCCACCCTTGAACCAGTGTGGTTTGCCCGAAATCCATGCGGTCCAGCCCAGTGCAACGCCCCCGGCTTCATTTATTGCCATTGTATGCTGCATTTTTCGTGAACCTTTATACCCAGCAACAACTTTAAGTTTAGTGCCAAAGAGTGCATTCAACATAGTGGGGACTAAAAACGTTGGCGAACCTTTACCGCTGGATGCCATTATCACTTGTTTCTTTTTTAAACCCGCTAACGTTGTTACGCCCGTATCGCGTCGGACCACTACCGTTGTGTTTTGACCAAAGACACGTCCAAGCCAGGTAAACTCCTTTGTCTTGAATTTGACTTTTTTGGGTCGCAAAAGGGCAGACACAATAGTCATTTCGGGCGGCATTAAAAGGTGCATACCCCTTTTGGGCGCGACATTATAAAAAAAGTTTGTTGCCTTAAGCCCTCCGGCACCCGGCATGTGTTTTACTACCAAGTTCGGATTTCCCGGAATAACTCTCCCTAAATGTCTCCCCAGCAAAAGGGACGTTCGGCCATAAGTACCACCAGCTCCATAACCTACAAGGATTTCTACTGTTTGGTCTTTATAATGTTTGGCTAAGTCAAAAGCGTTAACTGCGGTGTTGCTTATTCCGAGCAGCCCCAAGGCAGCAATTCCACTAATTAGTATTTTTTTCATTAATTTCTCCCTTTTTGAAAGGTGTCCAAAGTTTATTATTTAACGAATTAAAAGTGATAAACCTACACTACTTACAATAATTGTTACATTAAATACAGCTAGAACTAATTTAGAGCGTAAAGCCTTTTAGCATTATCACCCAAAATCTTATTGGCCGATAATTCTGTTACTTTGCCGTCGGTACGTAATTTACGCAATGCCTCAATTTCTGTAGAGGTATCGCTATGACCGTAATCTGTTCCCACAACAATATTATTATCCCCAACAGAATCCAAAATATAGTCCAAATCATCAGTGACCTGGCAAGCTATATAAATGTTGTTTTCTTCAAGGGGATTTTTCCACATTTCTTTACCCTTGCGGTCAAGCCTGAGTTCCAGGTCGTTAAGAGCGTAGGGAACCCATTGAGCGCTCAGTTCAACAAAACCCCAACGGACTTTAGGGAATTGTTGCGGAATGTCATTCCATAATAAATCATGAAAACTACCCACACCCGTTAATTTGAAACGGTTGAACCCGGGATCCATTCGGAATGCTTCATGAACGGCAAAGCTGGCAATCCCAGAATGCAAGCAAATAGGCAAGTCGAATTCTGATGCCATTTCATAAAGCGGGAAAAAATATGGGTCTGAAGCAAGACGCTCCGCTTCTAGTGCGCGGACGAAGATGCCACAAGCCCCATTTTCTTTGCCAAACTTAATTTCTTCTCGGACTTTATCCATCGCGAGGAGCGGTGGGCACACAACCCACCGTAACTCAGAGGGTGCCTGTCTATTAATTTCACCAAGCCAGCGGTTATAGCCTTTACATAAGGCATAATCGATTTCTGGGTTCACGGTAAGTGGCCGTAAAAAAAGTGTGGGATAGAGAACTTGTACGTCAATATTGAGTTCTCTCATATGATCGAGCCTAGCCTGTACATCACTCATCTCGCGTGATTCTATTGCAGTATCAAGACCAACATTGAATTGCTTATTGTGTATTCGGCCATCGACGACCCAAAATTCTTTCAATACATTACCGCTCGTACCGAAGCTCTCTTCGCCTGTACTCTGGGTTACTACCATTGGGGTATGGTTTTTGTGCTCCCGGTCCATGTGCTCCCAAGTAAGTGGTGTTTCAAGCACATGTGCATCAGAGTCAATTGTCACCATATTTTTTCTCCATCGGTCTTAAACAATTAGCTTTGATTTAATTCAAAGCAATCATACTCATTTTTCATTAAGATCCAAGATAAGCTATAGAATTGATACAAAATTCGGGAGCCGTCTAAAATAACTGTAAAAGATTAAATTGCACAAAAAATCCCGAGACTTACTTTAAAAAAATATTTCTGTAGGAGAAATTTGTCACAGTTTTTAAAAACCCTTTAAAATCAATTTGGATCATTTATGCCTGCCTTTATTATAAACCGCAATGGTGGGCGCGGCTGGGATTGAACCAGCGACCTCTCCGGTGTGAACGGAACGCTCTCCCGCTGAGCTACGCACCCATAAAAGGAAATTCGCGAGCGTCGCATTTACATTCTACGCCCCATCTAAGTCAAGTTTTCCATATATAAAAATCGGATTAGGATAAGGTGGTGATTTTGTGTGATTTAAATCTAATTATCTTTTAGTGGAAATTATAATTTTTTTCATATAATTGTCTTTTCTAAGGATGGGGCGTTAGGAGCCTCGATAAATGAAAAAAATAAAAACCGCATTTGTTGTTTTAGCAGCAGGCCTTGGAACGCGTATGAAGTCAAACCTTCCAAAGGTTTTGCATCCTGTGGCTGGCCGCCCACTGATTGGTTATATATTGGATAGACTGAAAAAGTTTGAATCCGAACAAACCCTCGTGATTGTACCTCCGGATGTACCCAATATTGTGAATTATATAACGCCGATCAAAACGGTGGAACAAAAAGCACCCTTAGGAACAGGACACGCATTATTAGCAGCGCGCGACAATCTTGCAGGTTTTGATGGTGATGTCCTCGTGGTTTTTGGTGATACACCCTTGTTAACCAGAAAAACTATAGAGTCCTTATTAATTGCGCGTCGACAAAAAATTGATCCTGCCGTAGTTGTCCTCGGGTTTCGGCCAAGTAATCCGGGACAATATGGAAGATTAGTTTTAGATAGTGATGGCGCACTAGAAAAAATAGTGGAATTTAGTGAGGCCAGTGACGCTCAAAAGGAACTAAACCTCTGTAATGCCGGGATCATGGCTTTTGATGGCAAGCGTTTAATTTCCCTATTGGATGCACTTAATAATGATAATTCCAAGGAAGAATATTTTTTAACAGATATTGTAGGTATAGCTCTCCAAAAGAATTGGGTTTGTTCCTATGTAGAAACCGAAAACCCTTGGGAAGTGATGGGTGTGAATACACAGGGAGAATTAGCGGAAATTGAAGCAGAAATTCAACGTAAATTGCGAAAGAAAGCTATGGATGAGGGGGTCTCACTTACTGACCCCGAAACTGTTTGGTTTTGCTACGACACTAAAATCGGTAAAAATGTTACAATCGGACAAAACGTAGTTTTCGGATTAGGGGTAACAATTGGTGATAACGTAGAAATAAAAGCGTTTAGCCATTTGGAAGGCGCCGTGGTTGCAGATAAAGCAATAATAGGGCCATTTGCACGATTGCGACCTGGAACCGTTATTGGAAAAAAAGTTCGTGTCGGAAATTTTGTAGAAATAAAAGCTGCAAGACTAGAAGAAGGAGTTAAGGCCAGTCACTTATCTTATATTGGAGACAGCCGTGTTGGGTCGGATACCAATATTGGTGCGGGAGTTGTCACGTGTAATTATGATGGGTTTAACAAACATATCACTGAAATCGGTAAGGATGTTTTTATTGGTACAAATACGGCCCTTATTGCCCCTGTAAAAATTGGAAAGGGAGCTTTTATTGCAGCGGGTTCAGTGATTTCCAAAGACGTAAAAGAAAATTCCCTAGCTATGAGCCGTGCCCCCCAAAAAGAAAATGTTGGCTGGGCTCTTAAGTATCGAATGCGTAATTTTGAAAAAACAAAAGATACTCAGAAGAAAGCCTGAGTTAATGTGTGGAATAATTGGTATCATTGGGAAAGAAGAAGTATCTCGACCTCTTTTAGAAGGGCTAAAGAGGTTGGAGTATCGAGGCTACGACTCTGCCGGCATTGCAACAATCGAAAATGGAAAAATAAGTCGCCGTAGAGCGGAAGGAAAAATTGTCTGTCTCGAAACCCTCATTTCTAAAAATCCCGTTGGGGGAACAATTGGGATAGGTCACACCCGTTGGGCTACACACGGTGTCCCAAACGAGCAAAATGCACACCCTCATGGAGACCAACGGGTTGTTTTGGTGCATAATGGTATTATCGAGAACTTCCAGGAACTCCGCGATCAACTTGAAAACAAAGGGCATCTGTTCGAAACAGATACTGACACAGAAACGGTTGTACATTTGATCAGTGGGTATTTGGCTAAAGGCCAAACTCCTCAGGAATCGGTTTCAAATTCCCTTAGTCTCTTAAAAGGAGCATTTGCTTTGGCAGTTCTTTTTGCGGGTGAAGATGGGTTGATAATCGGGGCAAGAAGAGGAAGCCCCTTGGCGATCGGATACGGTGATGGGGAAATGTTTTTGGGATCAGACGCTATGGCGTTGGCGCCCTTAACTCAGCGTATTTGCTATTTGGAAGAGGGTGATTGGGCTGAAATAACCAAAGAAGGTGCAAAAATCCATGATATAAATGGGCAAACAAAAAAAAGAAAAATTAGAGAGACCTCGGTTTCCGGCGCTGTTTCGGGCAAGGGCAACTATCCCCATTTCATGCTAAAAGAGATTCACGAACAACCCGCAGTGATAGGTGACACTCTTCAGGCTTGTCTGAATGCACGCAGCCAAGCGGTCAATTTTCCCCAGTTACCATTTGATTTGAGCCAAGTATCTCGTGTTACTTTGATTGCTTGTGGTACATCTTATCATGCTGCCCTCGTTGCAAAGTATTGGTTTGAAAAATTTTCTAGAGTTTCGGTTGATTGTGATATCGCTTCCGAATTTAGATATCGTGCACAGAATTTGCAGCCTGGTGGCCTCTCAATTTTTATTTCCCAATCGGGAGAAACCGCTGATACATTAGCCGCTCTTCGTTCTACGAAGGAACTAAATCAACCCACGCTGGCTATAGTTAATGTAGGGGAAAGTTCTTTGGCTCGAGAAGCTGATGCTTTTCTTTTGACCCATGCTGGACCGGAGATTGGAGTAGCCTCAACAAAAGCATTTACAACCCAGTTGACAGTTTTGGCATGCCTCACAATCTTTTTTGCAACCCAACGTCGTGTTTTGGAACCAAAAACAGCGATAAAATTATGTCAGGCGTTGATGGAGGTGCCGTCGCGCGCAAATGACATATTATTTCATGATGCATCGATAGCATCATTGGCCCAAGAAGTCGCAAGGGCTAGCGATGTTCTTTACCTTGGAAGGGGCACAGGGTATCCGATAGCTTTAGAGGGAGCACTTAAATTAAAAGAAATTAGTTATATACATGCAGAAGGGTATGCTGCAGGTGAAATGAAACACGGCCCGATTGCACTGATAGATAATAATGTACCCGTTATCGTTATAGCCCCGTCGGACGAGCTTTTTGAAAAAACAGCAAATAACATGAGGGAGGTAATCGCGCGTGGCGGTAGAGTGATCTTTCTTTCTGACCTGCACGGCATGAAAAAATTGGGTAATTTGGCTGCCGCTAGAATTGAACTGCCGATAGTCAATTCTTTTGTGGCCCCAGTTCTTTATACAATACCTGTGCAATTGATTGCATATCATGCTGCTGTGATCAAAGGGACTGACGTTGACCAACCACGAAATTTAGCTAAAAGTGTCACGGTGGAGTAAGTTTAAAAGTATGCATTAACGAACCCGACCCAGACCCCATCGCCGCATTCCTCTGTTTCACCGTTACAATCCGAACTGCTGGTCTCAGCGTTCCCCCATATTCCGACTATCAGCAATTCCTCCACGATAAGATTACCGAACTGCGTGAGCAGGGTTGGGAATATAAGCAAATTGCGGAGTGGTTAAGGGAGAATGGATATAAGACGACCAGAGGTAAGAGGTTCTATGGCAACCACGTTCATTCGATATTAAAGCGGATGAGACAGAGACAGGAACGGATCAGAAATAAGCATCCGCTGGTATATGGACCGCTGAGTATCAAACTGGTGGATCACACCAAAAGTTTTCAAGCGAAGGGATAAATACTTAATGTTCAGTTTCAAATTCTTCTTTGAGTAAATCCAGTTTTGTGTTACAAACCCTCCAGCGCCGATTTGAAGCTCAGCTTGCGGGCGCTAAAAAAATGCAGCTAAAAAAAGCGCACGGGTCACCCGGCGAAAGCTGCGGTGGCTTTTTTAATGGGTTGATCCACCTCAAGGATCGGGGATTTGAATTTCAGCTTGTGCCCCCGGACATAACGTTCAAAGCACTAAAGAGGGAGAACTATGACATGACTATTCGAATAAATGATACCATACCAAACCTAGTTGTTAACACCGACCAGGGTACGTTTTCACTTCATGACTGGATTGGCGAAAATTGGGCAATCCTGTTTTCTCATCCCAAGGATTTTACACCCGTTTGCACGACCGAGTTCGGCGAAGTGGCAAATTTGGCTGATGAATGGGAGAAACGTCATACCAAAGTGATCGGTGTATCAGTGGATAGCGCCGAAGATCATAAACTTTGGAAGCAAGACATTGAGAGAGTGGGAGGAAAAAAACCCGGATTTCCTATAATTGCGGACGACGGTTTGGTTGTGTCAAAAGCATTCGATATGCTTCCTGCTGAGGCGTATCTCCCTGATGGGCGAACGCCTAATGACAGCGCGACAGTGCGCTCTGTTTTCATTATCGGACCAGACAAACAACTCAAGCTATCAATTACTTACCCAATGACTGTGGGAAG
>JAYZBC010000037.1:0-6104 GCA_036339375.1 Pseudomonadota bacterium
TTTTCATGTTATTAGGGCGGCACTAAATCTTATAGGCAAACATTTATGTCGCCAAAATTCAATATAAAGGAAAAATTGATTGCCGCCCCTCCCGCCGCACAAGCTACCTTTTGGATAACCATAGCAGGAATTTTATTTACCCTGGTAATGACCGCTGTTCGAAAAGTTTCTTCAGAAATTCACGTTTTCGAAACGGTGATGTTCCGCAGCGTTTTCGGAATAGCATTCATGCTACCATGGTTAGTACAATCTGGTTTCAAAGGTTTAAAAACCAAACGTCTTGGTTTGCTGTCTATCCGCGGCTCTTTGGCTTATTTTGTTACTTACTTTTACTTTACAGCAGCTGCTTTAATACCCTTGGCCGATTTAACTTCTATTACCTTTACCCGTCCAATTTTAGGAACTATAGCGGCCATCCTTTTTCTTCACGAAATAGCTCACGCTCGCCGCTGGAGTGCCATTGGTGCAGGGTTTCTAGGTATGTTGATCATCGTTCGACCAGGTTTTGTAGAAGTTAATCTTGGCGTTTTGTTAGTTTTTACCGGTGTCGTTCTGCAGACCTGTAATACAATAATCGTGAAAACTCTGACCCGAACGGAAGATCCGGATACCATAGCCCTTTATCATACCCTTTTTATTTTTCCACTTTCCGTTGTTCCAGCAATCATCTTTTGGCAAACACCAAACTTCGAGCAAGTTCTTTGGCTTATTATTGTTGGGGGTGGTGGTGTTTTATCACAACGTTGTATGACCAGGGCCTTTGTAGTTGCGGATGCTTCTTTTGTATTAGCATTAAGTTACATCCGCCTGCCAATCGCAGCTTTTGTTGGGTTTATCTTTTTTGGAGAGGTTTCCGAAATTTGGGTATGGATTGGGGCGAGTATAATTTGTGCCTCCGCTGCCTATATAGCCCACAGTGAAAGTATTCAAGTCCAACGCGATTTTAAACCTTAATCATGTCTAACTTCTTAACAAAAATTTCATCCCAACCCGCTGCGATACAGTGTGCCTTTTGGTGTCTCATTTCAAACGTACTCTTAGTCTTTCAATTAGCGGTAGTTCGACTGATCGCCGATGAAATTAATGTTTTTGAAATTGTATTTTTTCGGTCGTTATTCAGCCTAATTTTTGTAGTACCACTTTTAACTAAAAATGCTCGTGTCCTATTACATCCAAACAGGTTAGGCATAATGATTTTGTGTGGCGCTCTCGCTTTTGTCGCCAACGTATGTTTTTATTTTGCTGCCAAATATTTGCCACTGGCCGATATTACAGCCATTCATTTTACCCGCCCAATTTTCGCTGCAATCTTAGCCGCATTAATTCTCAAAGAAACATTAAAAGGAGCAAGACTTATTGCTATCTGTGCGGGTTGTATCGGAGCAGCCATTATCATTAGGCCGGGTATTGTAGAATTAAATATCGGAATTTTATTTGTATTTGGCGTTGTTGCCGCGCAAACGTGGAACCCAATTAACCGCAGGTTACTGGCCTTAAGCGAACACCCCGACGCGCTCGCTGTGTGGAACCCTCTATGTATTATACCGCTCGCTTTATTACCAACAATTTTTGTTTGGACCACGCCCAGTATGGAATTACTTGCATGGATGGCACTTATCGGTGCTTTGGAGATGCTAAACCAACGTGTCCTGGCGCGGGCTTATATCCATGGGGAGGCTGTAGTTGTTTTGGCACTTCACTACACACGTTTGCCTATTGCAGCTGTTTTGGGATTTTTAATGTTTGGAGATGTTCCAGAAGTTTGGATATGGGTTGGCGGGGGCGTTATAATCGCGGGTTCGTTTTTCTTAGCTTATAAAGAAGCAAAATCTGAAAAAACTAGAACTACCAACGCAGCACAATAAATTATTTGAATTAATGGGCTTCATCCCAATCAGAACCATATCCTGTATCGCAAACGAGGGGCACCGATAATTCAGCAGCAGATTCCATAGTTTTAGTAATTATATTTTTAGTTTCATTAAGTTCCTTCTCAGGCACCTCAAAAATTAACTCATCGTGAACTTGCAAAAGCATCCGCGCTTCAAGGTTAGCTTTCTTTAGTGCTTCTGGCATAAAAATCATAGCCCTCTTTATTATGTCTGCAGCAGAGCCTTGTAGGGGTGCGTTGATGGCTGCACGCTCCATAAAATTGCGACGAGCAGGATTTTTGTCTTTGATTCCCGGCACATGTACTCTGCGTCCAAAAATTGTAGTGACATACCCGTTTTCGCGCGCAGCTTCTTTGGTGATCTCCATATAATCCTTTACGCCCGGGTACCGCTCGAAATATGCACTTATAAAAGATTTTGCATCACTCTGGGGGATACCAAGTTGTCGGGCAAGACCAAACGGGCTAATACCATAAATTATACCAAAATTGATCGCTTTTGCTCGGTTTCGCGTAGGAGCATCCAGTTCGTTAATAGGAATTCCAAAAACCTCACTCGCTGTCATCGCGTGAATATCGTCACCTCTTCGAAAAGCTTCTTTGAGTGCTGCAATATCTGCCACATGTGCAAGTAATCGAAGCTCAATTTGTGAGTAGTCTGCGGATAACAATAAATTTCCTTGTTCAGCAACAAAGGCTTTCCTGATTTTTCGTCCTTCTTCGGTACGAATTGGAATATTTTGTAGGTTAGGATCATTAGAAGAAAGGCGCCCTGTGGATGCCACCGCTTGCGCAAACGAGGTGTGCACCCTCTTTGTTTTTGGATTGATTTGACCAATCAAGGCATCCGTATAAGTGCTTTTAAGTTTACTGAGTTGTCTCCAATCAAGAACCCGAGATGGCAGGTCGTGTCCCTGGGCCGCCAAACCTTCTAGGATATTGGCACCGGTCATATAAGCCCCTGTTTTACCCTTTTTCCCCCCGGGCAAACCCATTTCATCGAAGAGTACCTCCCCCAGCTGTTTCGGTGACCCTATATTGAAATCGCGGCCGGCAAGCCGGTGTATTTCCTCCGCTAAAATAAAAATGCGTTTATCAAAATCGTCGGACAAATTTCTGAGAACTTCAGCATCAATTTTAATTCCATCACATTCCATCATTTGCAAAACGCGAAGCAGAGGACGTTCAATCCGTTCATAAATTCTAACCATTTTTTCTTTGACCAGGCGGGACTTAAATACCCGGTGTAGTTTGAGTGTAACCTCGGCATCTTCAGCTGCGTAATCAAGCGCTGCAGCTAGTTCAACTTGCTCAAATCCAACTCTGTTTTTACCTGTTCCCGCTACTTCACTGAATTTAATGTTAGTCCTGCTAAGGTGGAGTTGAGTTAAATCATCCAACCCATGCCCATGAAGGCCGCCGTCCAACACGTAAGATAATAACATCGTGTCATCCATTGGATTTAAATCGATCCCATATTGGTCAAAAATTTCACTATCGTATTTTGCGTTATGAGCAATTTTTAAAACGCCCGGGTTTTCGAGCATAGGCTTCAAGGCCTTTATCGCCGTCTTCAAAGGAATCTGTTTGGGTGTGTCAGCCTTTTCTTTGGGGTTCTCATCGCCTCCAGACAAGTCAAATACTTCCTGTTCTTTGCCATTCAAATGTCCTAATGGAATATAACAAGCACAGGCCCCATTGAGGGGTGTTTCGAGAGCAAGGGAAACACCAACTAATTTTGCTGTTAATGAATCAAGGGAAGTTGTCTCTGTATCCACGGCTACAACACCCTGATCCTCTGCAGCAAAAACCCACTCTTTTAAAACACTTTCCTCCTGCACTAAAACATATACCGGCTTTTTATTCTCTTTGTCTTTTTCTTCATCGGAAGATTTTTCATATACAACCAGACCGGCTTTTTCGAAATCAGATTTTACTCGGGCAAGAATGGACTTAAAGCCTTGTTCTTCCAGGAACTTGATTAGGATTTCTGGTACGGGGTTTTTGAGTGTAAAGTTTTCAAATGACTGCAAACCGGGGACGTCTTGTACAAGAGTGACCAATTCACGAGATATTTTTGCAAGATCAGCGTTTTCTATTAACGTTTCCCGACGTTTGGGTTGTTTAATTTCCTCCGCACGCGCAAGTAGTGAATCAAGGTCACCATATTCGTTAATCAATTGTGCGGCAGTTTTAACACCAATACCGGGAACACCAGGAACATTATCTGTAGAGTCTCCTGCCAGTGCTTGTACATCAATAACCCTATTTGGCGTCACACCGAATTTTTTTTCTACTTCAGGAAACCTTATTAAAATACCTTTCATAGGATCCTGCATGGAAATTTTATCATCAATTAATTGCATCAAATCCTTATCAGAAGACACGATCGTTACATCATGCCCTTCCGCAGCAGCCTGTTTGGCATAAGTTGCAATCAAATCATCAGCTTCATAACCCTCCATTTCCGCCTGGGGCACACCTAAAGCGGTAACCGCTTCCCTAATTAATTCAAATTGCGGTATCAAATCCTCAGGAGGGGGGGGCCTATTAGCTTTATATTCCGGATAAATATTTGTTCGAAAAGTCTTTCGTGCTGTGTCAAAAATAACAGAAAAATAATCAGCATTTGCATCTTCTATTAGCTTCATCAGCATTGAAATGAACCCGTAAACTGCGTTTACATGCTTACCGTCGGGCCGTTTCATTTCTGGCAGCGCATAATACGCACGGAATATGTACCCTGATCCATCTATTAACAGAACTTTCTTGGAACTTGTAGTTTTGGGGTTCATATCTGCACTAGGCCTCATACTTTGCTTGTTAGTTACAAAAGTTTTGGTTCCAAAAGACCCTTTTTTACTAAAATATCATTGTCTTAGTTAAATCATTAATACAGTAAATGATAAAAGGTTTCACAAAGGTTCAATAGGGTGAATTGCAAAAATTTTAAAAAACAATGCAAACTATTTTTTTCAGAATGGTGAATTCAAGGAGTGGCGTTTTTCGATTTAAAAATATACATTCGATCGCAGTATCCACATGCCGCTTTGCCTTTGACTAATCTCAGAAAAACCCGAGGGTGGCCCAAAACACCTCCACCGCCATCACACGCTATTGTGGTTTTATCTACTTCAATTATTTCTGGTGGTTCAGGTGTTTTCTTTACCACTTTAAAATCCCGTTTTTCCTGAGTTGATTCTTTCCCATTTTATCTAATAAAGGAGAATTTCACGATACCCAAAAACAAAATTCGTGTATAGATTTAAGTAGTCAAGAGATTTTTAACATCAGGGGAGCCGGGTTAGATTTTACCGTGTAATATAGAAGCATAAGGCGAAATAGATGGACCTCAGAAGGAAGTTAAGACCCGTGACTGACCGTGACATATTTCTTAATGATGATACGTATTTTTACGCTGAAAGATTTGAGTGGAAGAAGGAAATAACGGAGTTAAATACATTCACCAATGAGGATACAAGAGCAAAAAAACGTATATTGGTTTTTAGAAAATTTTTCCAAATAGTAACCAATGAAACGTGAACCCTCTTGGTATATTGATACGGCGAAAGGTTTAGCGCTTAGGTTGCTTGTTGTTGGACTAGTAGTTTTCTTGTTCGCCTATGACAAAAAAACGGAATTAGAAATAGCCTCAGAAAAATCGGTTTGTTTAAAAGCATTAAATTCAGATTGGACCGATTGGGATTATGACTTTTTCGGCGGTATTCATGTAAAAGAAGCAAAAGAAAAAGGTTTAACCATCGAAAAATGTCAGAACATGAGAAATGTCAGCGCATAAGGTGACGCCCCTTATGAGATCATCATTTGTTTTTCATCCCCAAATAATTTAATACAAAAACTAAATCTTAGGCCGGAAGATGGTGAAAAGGTATACACATTTGAGAGTAAAAGACTTAGCTGTGAAGTTAGGATAATAAAACACATAAGACACCAATTCATCTCATTTATGTTTCAATAGGAATTGACGAAACGGTACTTGTAATCTTTGAAAAACCTAGAGTTTTAGGGGTGTAAGGTATAAAACACTACATAACGCACCCGTAGCTCAGCTGGATAGAGCGCTGCCCTCCGAAGGCAGAGGTCACAGGTTCGCAAGGAAGCTAACGCTTCTATCCTGTCGGGCAGAAAACTAGGGTTTTAAGCCTTATCAACTAACCAACTTCAGAAACAAAAACTCCATTTGGTCCAATAT
>JAYZBC010000038.1:0-22620 GCA_036339375.1 Pseudomonadota bacterium
TTTTTTATTTAACAATCTATGAAGATAAACGGTATGGAAACCGCAGCACACTGAATAGATCTAGCAACGTATCCCCGCAGCAGCGGCGTTAGGTTGTAATTCTGTGGACTGCACCTATTTGGCTTTCGGACTAGACAAAAACTTGGAGAGACTGACGAGTTGGTTGAGAAGAATTTAATCCGAAACCTGTGTTGATCTGTATGCGTGAACTGTTTTGGTATTTCCTCTTTTTTACCTAATTCCAAAAAAAATGTGGAATATTTCTATTTCTAGCGATTTTTCCCCTTTTTTTCAGTCTTTACAAATTTAATTTTATGTATATAATTCAATTAGTTAGGTGGCACGCCCGGAGGGATTCGAACCCCCGACCTGCGGATTCGAAGTCCGCTGCTCTATCCAGCTGAGCTACGGGCGCTAAATTTTTAAACCTATTCACTAATAAACCTTTTAACTTCAAACTCGATTGTAATACCAAATATTTTAAAACCAAATTCCTTTCAGTTTATATTTTAAATTGAGAAGTCAGCAAATATTAGATACGGTATTTTTCAGATTTAAACAAACCGTTGGCGTCTAGCCAAACGCAGTGATAGGACTTACAGGATCCATTAAATGGCCAAACTTCGTCATGTCGCCATGCAAGTCCCAGACCTTGAAAAGGCATCCAATTTTTATGAAAAAGTGTTTGGCATGAAGCGCCTCGTGCATGGAGAAACTCCCTATGGCAACGTGCAAATGATGTCGGATGGATTGGTCACTCTTGCGCTGTTAAATTTTCCCGAAGGAACAATTGGAGGGCAAGGTGGTCCTGATTGGTCGGGTCTGCATCATATTGGTTTTGTTGTTGATGACCACGACGAAACGGCCAAAAAAATTGAGGAAAATGGCGGAAGTTATTTTACGGCGCTACCCGACAACATTGAAGGCCTCTTGGCTGAAGTCAAATATAAAGATCTCAACGGAATAGTAATAGATGTTTCAGAACATGAATGGGAAACATAACCAAATTTATTCATCCTATTTAAATTCTCAAATGGATAAACAATAAAAAATCACCAACGAACTTAGCAACTTGAAATAAACTAAATTTAGAGTCGTTAGTTTTCTGTTTATCTAACAATTACCTGCACGGGTGTTGGATTAAAATTGTTGACAGGATTATTGATTTGGGGGCAGTTGGAGATGATGGCTAAAACATTGTTTGTGGCAAGAAGATCAACATAATCGCCAGACTTGGAAATACCTAAGCCCATGTCCATTTCACCGTTCTTTCCGACAGGCACATACATAAAAAAGTTTACATTTGCAGCCAAATCCTTAGGCCCGAGACCAAATTTTTTCATTTCCAATAAAAAATTTTCGCGACAACCGGGTTGTTTTACAACGTTATAACGAAATTCGTTAAGAGCTGCTGAACAACAACCACCAATCGTGTCATGAAAACCACATGTATCTTTTGTTATAGTAAATAATGGGGTTAAACCGACAGAAAAAAGTGTAGTTCCTGTGGTAAGAAATATTCCGGTTTTATTAATTTTAATGGTGTCTGCAGCAGCGTAGCGGTCGTCATAATTTTCGGAGTTCCAACACAAAAAATCTACCGCTTGTTTTCCTTCTAGGTCTACAATCCGTAACGTTTCTCCCTTGTTAAGCACGCGACTCCAAGACTCCCGTGCATCAATTATCGAATTTTCAATAATTTCAGGCTGTTTTACCATAATAAAAGACCCATTTTAACAACAATTTTTGAGAGGTACAAAACACAACTTCAGGGAAAAAGGCCCCGCCTAGAAAATAATTTCCAAAACGACGGGGCTAGTTTATAACCGCAGTCGTTAGGGAGAACAAAACGTTGCGGTCGACATGCAACTAAGTAAGGATGAAAAACTTAGCTACATGCCTATACGCTACAAATTATGGCCCGGAATCGTCAAAACAAAAATTGACTCAGCCCTCCCCTTTTAACCCATTAAGATAAAAGAAATTGGATGCAAAGTTACTTGCAAGTTTTTTTTTTTGAGATCAACATGTCATTTAACACTTATTTGGAGGACTTCAAAATGGATGGGGTAACACTAGAAAAAGAAAAAGGGTCAAAGGTACGGAAAAGAACAACAAAGAAAAAAAGAATTCGCCCTCCTCAGCCCTTTCACTATGAAAACCCTGAACGAGATTCGGGTAAAACTATAGTCAGTCTGGGTCAAACAGATGTTGTTCGCGGGCTGGTTCAAATCGTCAAACCCGGCGAAGGAGATAATAACCTCCATATTCATACAGGGATGGATAGTATTTGGTTTGTACTTAAAGGGCGTGTACGGTTTTATGGTGAGGGCGATAAAGTTATTGGTGAGTATGGACCAAATGACGGGCTAATTATGCCCCGGAACAACCAATATTGGTTTGCCGCAGTTGGGGATCAAAATTTAGAGCTTTTACAATGTGTAGGTTTTGACCGTGAAATTAAAAATGAGCGGGTCGACGTGGCCAAACGGAAATGGGAAGTCAATACCACCCAACACATTGACGGTCGGGTCCCGCTTGAAAATTAAGTTAATGCTTCCCAAAATTTTTAGTAGGCATAACTGCTTTTTTGTAACTTAGAGACATAGTGGTGCCAGGCTTTGTCTTGTGAACGCTGCTTCAGAATTTGTGGAGTAATTTTAAGGGATTGTTTTATCGTCAAGTAGTTAGGATTTCCCATTTGGCGCGCCTTGTGGTTCATCCAACACGCTTCCTCTAAAAACAGAGTTAGGATTAGCACCTCGTGCAAATCCTTACCAACCACAATGACTCCATGCCCTTGCTGTAAGATAGCCCTGTTACCAATAAGTTGGCGTGCAATCCTACGGGCCCGATCTTCCGATTTAGTTTGCCCCGGGCTTGTATAGCGGGCAATTTTATTATGAAAAGGTGCTCCATAGTGGTGGACGGGAACAAAAACTTCAGAAAGTGTACTGAAGGCAGTAACGTAGGGTGGATGGCAATGGATGATGGCATTTACATCGGGATTTTCTTCATATATAGCGGGGTGGGCTTTCCAGTTTGGTGAACCCTCAGAAATTGTGGAGGTGATTAAGTTATCCTTTGTAACAAGCATCGGGCTTGTAACAGGAATTGCCATCATTTTATCGCCTTCGATACGGCAACTTACGTTAAAAGCACCTTCCGAAACTCCTTCATTTACCAGGACACGGCAAGCTAAAACAAAATCGTATTTTAAGTCCTCTAATTCAAATGTCAGTGGGCCCTGAATTTGAAGATTATCAAGCATGATTTCCTCTTCACATAATTTTTAAGCCTTGTGCCGATCAAAAAGACCAGCATGTTCTTTTATCCTTCAAAACGAAAACCGAAAGTTTGTTTATTTAAAAAACTGCCAACATTTATCGATTATTCCCTCTTACCAAAATCTAACACATACGAACTAAAGTTCTAAGTTACAGAATAAAAACATATGGACAACCTCGTCCATATCTTTACTTACATTAAACATCGACCTTAAATTCATCAAAAATCTAGTTTTATTTTTGTTTAATTAGTTTCGTTTCTATGAAAAGTTTAAAATGGGATACAAAAATACTAATCACTTGAAAATTCAACAAGGGAATTTCATGAATAATTCCGCAAAAATTATAACTCGCGATGAAATTCTTTCTCGTGCTACGAATATGCTTCCCTTTTTGGAAAAAAATGCGGAGAAAACCGAAGGTGATAGGCGTATACCGAAGGCTACCGATAAGTTGTTTCAAGAAGCCGGGTTCTATAAAATTATGCAACCAACAAATTTTGGTGGTTACGAGCTAGAATTTGGAACTCAAACGGAACTCGCGATAATTCTTGCGGCAGGTTGCCCTTCGAGTGCCTGGATGGCCAGCGTGACCGCTTGTCATGGTTGGCTTTTAGGAATGTTTCCACCTAAGGCTCAAAAAGACGTTTGGGACAACAACCCCGATGCCTCCATCGCATCATCCTTCCTTCCTTTTACTCCAAAAATCGAAAGAGTGGATAGTGGTTTTAGGGTAAGCGGCCGTTGGGGTTTTTCAAGTGGTGTCGATCATTGTTCCTGGGCCATACTAACAATGAAGGTGTCTTCAAAAGACAAACCAA
Source organism: Pseudomonadota bacterium (assembly GCA_036339375.1). Taxonomy (GTDB): domain Bacteria; phylum Pseudomonadota; class Alphaproteobacteria; order MPNO01; family UBA2964; genus JAYZBC01. Next base: position 4,108 of record JAYZBC010000038.1, read on the forward strand.
AAAACCACCAATCTGTTTTTGCCTTAGTCCCCTTAGAAATTTGTCAAATTTTAGATACCTGGCATACGACCGGTCTTGCCGGTACTGGCAGCAATGACATTCTTATCGAAGATGTTTTCATACCTGACTATCGTACGGTAAACATGCTTTCATTACGCGGAGGTTTATCCCCAGGCAGCGAAATCAACCCGGGTTATTTATACCGTTTGCCGCAGCGCGCCACTTTTTCATACAATTTGGTCGGAACGGCTATTGGCGCGGCGCGGGGAGCCCTAGAAGCCATAATTTCAGAATTAAAAACTAGAATGACAGCGACTGGAAATAGCCTCGGTGATTTGACAAGTGTTCAGTTTAGAATTGCCGAGGCAGAAGCTGAAATTTCGGCTGCTTATGCTCTGATGACCAAAAACAAAGATGAAATCATTTTTAACGGGAAAGCAGATATAGTTCTGCCAGCAGAGCAACGGGCTCGCTATAGGCGAGACAACGCTTTTGTTACTAAACTTTGTGTCCAAGCAGTCGACCGATTGTACCCAATAACTGGAGGACGCGGGTTATCAATTACTAATAAGGTCAATCGTGCGTGGCGGGACGTTCACGCTGTTTCCCATCATATAGCTCTTACCTGGGACGTATCTGCATCTGTTTCGGGTGCAATAGCAACGGGAGCACCTCTTTCCGATCCTTTGCTTTAATTAAGGTGTTTTTCGACTGATGAAGACCATTAATCCATCCAGAGGATCAAGAATGAATAGGGAGATAAACCAGTGAGATTTCTTACAATTGACGAAAATGGTGGACAACCAGGCATTATAGTCGGAGATAACAAAGTTTTGAATTTAGCAAAAGTTCCTTCTTCTTTTGTTCCCAGTTGGAGGCCTGCTTCAATTAGGGAAATTTTTGAGCATGGTGAGGACGGTTTAGACGTATTACGCCGAATTGTGGAAACGGTAGAAAACGCGATGGATGCTTGCAAGGCTGCTTTATCAGAATTAACGGAAACAGCTTTATCTCCACCTGTACCGGACCCATGGTTGGTCTTTTCTGTTGGAATGAATTATGGCAGACATCTTGCTGAAATGAACGACTCGCCCCACCCAGAAAATCCTTCCGGATTTATTAAAACACGAGATTCTCTTATCGGATCGGGAAAGAAGATTTCCGTACCAAACCAATGCCCAGAAAAAATTGATTATGAGGGCGAATTCTGTTTTGTATTTGGTCGAGAATGCCACAACGTGAGCGAGGCGAAAGCTATGGATTACGTGGTGGGTTATACCATTGCTAATGATGTTTCAGCGCGAGACTGGATTCCGGATATCCGATCGGGGGAACCACCCTTTGGTCCAATCCACGGCTGGGAACGCAATATTATGGGGAAAAATTTTCCGGGGTTTACTCCCTGTGGACCGGTGATAGTAACCAAGGATGAAATTCCTAACCCATACAATTTACGCCTCCAAACCCGACTAAACGGAGAGGTAATGCAGGATACAAAAACTGATGACTTGATTTTTAAACTACCCGAAATCATTTCTTATTTTTCGAAATGGTACAGGTTTCATCCTGGTGACATAGTGACAACGGGTTCCCCATCAGGTGTAGGAGTAGGACGTAAGCCACAAGTGTTCATGCATGCAGGCGATACGGTTGAAATTCAGCTCGAGGGAGTGGGGACTTTGTCTAATACACTTGCCTAAATATAGCCAAACCCTCTCTATACCGGTTTCAATGAATAAAACCAAAACAGAAATTTAGGGTGCAAAGACATCTTCTTTGCTTCTTCTCATCATAAAAAGGTCGCTGTTAAGTTCTGTTCCTATACCCTTCTCTCGCGCGATTTCCAGGACACGTTTACAGACAGAGGCAAATTGAATTCCCATCCCCACATTATTACTGTGCAACGTTATTTGGCTTGACGATGTCCTCCCTCGGTGAGCACCTATACAAAGTTCGCCGAGTTCGTAAATGTTATCCTCAGAGATAAACCCCTTACGGAGAGGTGAGAGGATGTCCCCTTGTTGGTCTAAATCAACCTGTTCACGAAGATTAACCAGGATAAGTTCTGAACGCTGTGCAACAATATCGTCAATCTCTCGTCGTCCATCGAACTTACTTGCACCCACCATACTAATCACATGCGTTCCTTCGGACAGCCATCGTCCAAAAATGACCGGATCCGCTGAGTTCGTCGCCGCGATTACAATATCAGAATTGGTTACACAAGCTTCTGCCGTTTGCACGGGAGTAGTTTCCACTCCAAATTTTTCCTTTATCTTCACAGCAAATTTTTCACGGTTGGCTTTGGTAGGTGAAAACACCTTTACCTTTTCAATTCCAGGTCGTATAGCAAACATGGCTTCAACCTGGGCTACCGCTTGTTTACCAGATCCAAGAATACCAATTGTTTTAGAATTTTCTCGGGCCAAGTAACTTGCTGCAACACCACTGGTAGCGCCAACACGTAGTGGCGAAACAGCATGATCGTGAACAATCCCAAGGAGCTCTCGCGTAGCAATATCCCAAATTAATACAAAACCAGAAAAGTCTCCCGGGATGATTTGGCGTGTACCGCCCCCTTCGGTGGGATAGGAAGTATGCGCAGCATTTAATCGAATGGCTGCAACACCGTGACACGGGACAATCCCAGGAATTACATTTAACCAAAACCAAGTCGGATCAACATATTCAGGTTCTGGAATATAAAGCCGTTGCCTTGGAATGACTTGGGCACGCCCAAGACCAAAATCGTGATATGCTTCCTTCATTAAGCTTATTGCTTCAGGCATGCCCAGAAGACCTTCAGCCTCTTTGTTAGTCACTACAAGAACATTCTCTGTCATAAAACTTATTCCCTTATCAAAATTCTTTATCCTTCAAAAAACTTGAAATATACCATTTTTTGAAAACACCTAACCCCAAACCCGTCTATATTTTTCCTGTAGTTACTTTACCTATGTGGTAATTTTAAGAAAATCGATTAATGAAATACAAAAATATATCCGAACTACCTGATCTAAAAATTACTAATTCTACATTATCTACGGAAAAGTATTAGAAAACCTGAAGGAAAAATCCTTCAGAAAAGGTAAGTAGGATAAAAACTAAAAACTAACTTTACCAATTGGCTATTTGTAAAACGAAAATTTAATGACCTATTTTTTGAGCCAGTTCGTTAAAGTCTTTTACTGTAAGATCGGGCTCCTCGGGCCAGTGCCCAAAAGGCTGCCCTCGGCGATTTATATAGCAGCTCCACATACCCGAAGATTTTGCACCAACGCAATCAAAGGAATGGCTCGCTACAAATAAAATAGATTTATAGTCTGCTCCTAAGATTTTCTTTGCCTTAGCATACGTTTTCCAATGAGGTTTAAAATAGCCGGCTTCCTGAACAGAAATGATGGTATCAAAACTAAAGCTAATATGTTCCTTTGCACGGTCCAACATATCACAATCTCCATTTGAAAGAATTGCCAACTCATAGCCAGAATTTCGTAACTCTTCCAGAGATGCCTCCACGTCCTCAAAGGTCTTGAGCTTCTCTATATTGCTCACCAGCCAGGATAATTGTTCGGCCGTATAAGTAATTTTAGCACGATCCATAACATGGGCAACTGCCCGTTCTCCAATCATTCGATAGGAGGTGTGTCTCTGGTCACAAAGAGCATTTATCATCGAATTTTCGAAATGTGTACGTCGCCACCACGTAACAAACCGATGTGGGGATCCTTCCCACCCTGCTTTCCGTAAAAAAGGTGTAACAGCCTCGGTTAGGCCCTTTTGTATGTCAACGACAGTCCCATAAAGATCAAATAAAAGAATTTTTACTTCGCGTTTCAACATTTCTGAGCTTGCCATAACAAAATCCTTTAAAAAATTCTCTTGCAACGGTGGTAGATATTTAGACTGGCAAAAATACTCAAATAATAAAAACCCAGGTTTGGGCAGCCTCCCACTCTTAACACACGCCGTTGATTTACATTAATTCTTCACTCACAGGTAATGATAATGTTTGCTCCTAAAACATCGAACTTTTAAAAAATATTCCAAACCTAATTGGTCAATACTGGTTTCTCGGGAGGAACAATCACATGGCCAGTACGGGGAAGAAGAAGAACCGCACACAAAATTGTTGTAGCCGCAAATGCAAGAACTAGAAATAGATTGCCAAAACCCCATATAGCATGAATCCACGCGATTAAAGGAATTGCTGTAACTGACACAGAAAACGTCACTACATATCGAAGGGAATAAACCCGACTACGAAATTCACTTTTCGTAGCGCGAGCCACTAATACGTCATTTATTGGTATTTGTCCAAAAACAAAAAGCATAAAACCAATGGAGACCAACAAAGCTGTAATCCCTGTCAACTCGTACATAGCAACGAAGAAAAACGCCTGCAGCCCAGCTATAAAAGCAAACACGGTACGCACAGAATGATGGTCAACCAAATAACCAACCACAAGTTGAGCTATGGCAGCGGTTGTGAAAACGATGAAGGCATACCAGCCAACTAGAGTCGCTGTTTCTGCAATATCTTTCAAACGTTCATCGAACACCTTCGACAAGGAAAATGTGGTGCTTTGAAAGATCAAGCCACCAATAGCTGTTGTAAAAAAAATAATAGCAAAAAGGTGCACCAGCAGCCTTTTTTCCATAACTGGAGTGTCTAGCTTTCCTGCTTTTCTGGATGAGGAGCCAGAACCGCTTGTATCCGGTTTTCGTGTAAAAATCACAAATACGAGGTATCCCAAACCAATCAAAACTGAAATGATACCCGGAATATAAAATGCAGAACGCCAGCCAATATTGTCGATTAAAAAACCCGTAGCGAGTGCAGCGCTGGCAACCCCTAAATTTCCAAAAATCCCGTTTACTGCTAAGGGTACACCTGTTTTTGTTCGACCTTGTACTACCATAGCAAGACCAACTGGGTGATAAATTGCGGCAAAAACACCTACAGCAAAAAGACCAAAAGCTATCTCCAACGGTGTATTGGTTGCGGCTGTTACAATTGAACTCAGACCGATGCCAATAAAAAATATTACCATCATGCCCTCTCGGCTCCATTTGTCTGCAATCCATCCCGCCGGTATAGAACACGCGGCAAAAGCTATAAAGCCCGGTGTAGCGTAGGGGATGAGTTCAGCATAACCCATTCCCCATTCGCGGTTGAGAATAAGGGCTGCAGCAGTCGCAAAGACCAGAAGGAAAAAGTGATCAAGAAAATGACCTATATTGAGAAATAAAAACTCTATTTGGGTCCTGGTCAATTTTTCCTCCAAATTTTTAGAAAACAATTCCCAAATTAAATTTTTAAGTTATCAGAGACCCTACCCCAAAGGTGTAACCAAAGGAACTTCATTTCACACAATATCAACTAATTCTAAAATCTGAGGCAAAATTTTGAGGTGAGGTTATTTAACTCTTCTACTTTTCCACTCCCATGTTTTTTAGCTAAAGGGCACTCCATGAAATAGGGTCATCTGGACGGATAAACTGGAAATCGGTCAAAAGAAATGTTAAAAACCAAATCACCCTTCCTTCAAACTACGGCCATTGGGTACAAACGCATGAGCAAAATGAAACCAATGCGTCTTACCCTTCCCGCAGATAAAAAACAACATGAGGCACGCAAAACGCTTTCAACCTGTGGTTTTGCTCACTTTATCCACGACGGTTTGCATGATGCTCTATATATTTTACTACCTCTTTGGGCACAAATGTTTGGCCTTTCTCTAGCTCAAGTTGGGTTGCTCAAAGCTATTTATTCAGGAACTTTATCTCTGTTCCAAATACCTGCCGGAATCTTGGCTGAACGCTATGGAGAAAGAATCCTTTTGGTGGGTGGTACAATTGTTGCTGGTATCGGTTATACCCTGCTTAGTTCTGCAGGGAGCTTTACGGGTTTGTTGATGCTCCTCGCCTTTGTTGGCTTGGGGTCAAGCGTCCAACATCCCCTATCTTCCACTCTTGTTGCCAGAGCTTATCCAGCGAAGGGCCAACGCGCCGCGCTTGGTATTTACAATTTTACAGGTGATTTGGGAAAAATGGGACTACCAGCCACCGTTGCAATTATAGCTGGCGCTATTGGTTGGCAAAGCAGTGTTATAGCGTCCGGCTTGTTGGGAACTGTTGCCGGTTTATTGATTTTTTTGCTTCTCAGACAGCATCGCCACAAAACCACCAAGGAAACAAAAACAAAAAATTTATTGGGGACTGGCTGGGGAATAAAAAACGAACCAGCTTTCCTTGCCCTTTCCGGTATAAATATCGTTGACACCACAGTGATCTACGGTTTTTTAACCTTTCTTCCTTTCTTGCTCATAGAAAAAGGTGCAGCAGTTGAAACTCTAGGGTTAGCAATTGCACTCACTTTCGGTGGGGGCGCAGCAGGAAAATTTCTGTGCGGTGTACTTGCTGAGAGAATTGGTATTATTAAGACCTCGGTAATCACAATTCTAACCAAAGGCATATGTATTTTAATATTACTCTGGCTCCCACTTGGAGCAGGGTTAGTGTTGCTACCGTTGCTTGGAGCTGCCCTTAACGGGACTTCATCTGTATTGTATGCAACAGTCGCAGAGCTTGTTGATCCGGAACGGCATTCCAGGTCTTTTGGACTGTTTTACACCCTTGGAATGGCAGCGGGTGCGGTTTCACCGGTTCTATTTGGAGTAGTCAGCGATTTTCATGGGGTCCCTGCGGCTCTTACAATGATAGCCTTCTCCGCCCTACTAATCATTCCATTTTGCCTTGTTCTACAAAGGCTAATGCGTCACCAGAACTAAAACCTTAAAGTTAGATTGTACCTCAACTAATTGAACGAACTAGGCCAGGATAAGCAATTAACTGAGCAATTCCTCGGCAACCGAGGAAAATTAAAAGGCCAAGCCAAAGAGCGTTATTACCCATTGACGGAATAAAAAAGAAAATTACTGCCATATAAAGGAGGAAGGAAAGTAACATTGAATTTCGAAGAAGTCGAGTTCGAGTAGCCCCTAAATAAACTCCATCAAAGGTGTATGCCCAAACCGCGACCAGGGGAGAAACCACCACCCATATTAAATAGTCGACCGCTACTATCCGCACCTCAGATATATTTGTTAAAAGGCCAATTATCCAACCGCCCAAAATGGCATATACGACAGCAAATCCCAGGGCGGTGATAACTGCCCACAAAAAGGCACCCCTAACAACGCGTTTGAACTCTTCTCTATCCTTTCTTCCGACGGCTTCACCCACCATTGATTCTGCGGTATGGGCAAATGCATCCAAGCCAAACGTCATAAAATGGGCGAAGTTATATAATACCTGGTTCGCTGCAAGCGTTACATCCCCAAATTGTGCACTTTGCGCAATAAACACAGCAAAACCCGAAACTACGCAGATAGTCCGCAGAAAGATGTCCATATTGACGTTCAACATCATTCGCAATTTTGGAGCGTTGAAAATCCTTGTTTTGTTTCCGCCCGTTGGAAGGACTTTTAAACGTTGAACAATTAGGAAAATTGCTAGAAGAAAACCCAAATACTCAGCAATTAAGGAAGCGACCGCAACGCCAATGACACCCCAACCGAAAACAAAGACGAATAGCAAATCGAGAATTATATTCACTCCATTTGTAAAGAGTTGGAGGGTTAAAGGCACACGTGAATCATGCAAACCATAGAACCAACCGATAATGGCAAAGCTGGCTAATGATGCCGGCATTGCCCAAATTCTTATTAAAAAATATTCTTGTCCCAGCGTTTCAACGGTTGCGCTTGCATTGATGTTTGAAAACGCGAAATAGGCTATGGGTATTTGCAAGGCTAGCACTACGCACCCAATGGCAATGGCGAGAATGAGAGCACGACCAAGCATTACCCTTACCTCACCCATATCCCCGGCTCCACGGGCTTGTGCAGTCGGGCCGGTTGTCCCCATACGGAGGCAATTGAAACCATGAAATATAAAAAAGTAAATCATAGCCCCGATGGCAACAGCGCCAATGTAAGATGGATCGGGAAGATGCCCGACAACAGCAGTATCAACGGCCCCAAGAAGTGGTACAGACACGTTAGATACTACAATTGGCCACGCCATCTTCCAAATTCGACGACGTATTGTTGAATCAGCGGCGGCTTCTAAACGACCGGACATAAAGAAAAATAACCTTTAATAAGTCAACAGGTTTAATTCAGAACGACGTAGACAAATCGGACACCCACAAGTGTTATCTCCCGACATCGTCAACCGATTATATAGCATTTTCAGTCAGTTTATTCTTTTGCACCAAAATCGATACGGATTAAAATTTCAACCAATAGGCGGCTGATGCCGAAAATTTAACGAACCAATTACCGTGCTAAACCAAAGCAAAGACAAAATGAATTAAAATTCAGTCTATTGAGCCCGCAATTTTGGATCCAATGTATCCCGCAATGCGTCACCGAATAAATTGAAACCAAAAACGGCAAGTGTAATTGCAAGACCCGGAAAAACCGCTATCCAAGGCGCGCTTTCCGCATATTCTTCTGCACCGCCCTGAAGCATGAGCCCCCAAGCGGGAACAGGCTCCTGAACACCGAGACCAAGATAGGACAAAGACGCCTCAAGCAAAATGGCTTGCCCAACAAAGGATGTGATCATAATAAGAAATGGAGCCATAACGTTGGGCGTCATGTGCCGTAAAATAATTCGTAAATGGCTGAACCCACAAGCACGCGCCGCATCGACGTAAGGTATTTCGCGAATAGCAAGAGCACTGGAACGGACGACCCTAGCACAACGTGGAATAAAGGGGATGGTGATCGCCAAAATCACAAGAAGAACGTCATTTTCAACTATAGGCCCTAAAACAGCGATCATAGCGAGGGCCAGAATAATTAGCGGGAAAGCCATTATGACATCCATTATCCGCTGAAAAATCAGGTCAAACAGGCCGCCGAAATAAGCACTGGCAACCCCTAGAATTAATCCTGTGAAGGCCCCAATTAAAGACGAGGTGAACCCAATTAGTAACGCAGTACGCGCACCATAAATAATTCGAGAAAGAATATCTCTTCCAAACTGATCCGTCCCAAGGAGATTGGTAAGGTTGGGTGCAAAATGGGGGCGGGAATAGTCATTGATAACAGGATCAAACGGAGCAAAAACTGGCGCAAACACGCCAGCAATGAGCATGATAATTACAATCACTCCACCTGCAGCACCCAGAGGCTTACGGCGAATGAGGTCTGCAAGGATTGCATACCATGACATCCGTTCAGCTAAATCCTCTAAGCCACTTTCGACGGTAATTTTTGATCCCACTGCCATATAATTGTTCCTTAAGTGTACCTAATACGTGGATCAAGCCACGCATAAAGAAGATCAATCACAAGGTTAACAAATACGAATACCGTCACCACTACCATAACCAAGGCCTGGGTTAAGTTGTAGTCGTTGTTGGTTACAGATTCGACGAACAATTTCCCGAGGCCGTTCAGGTTAAACACCTGTTCCGTAACTACTAACCCTCCCATTAGGAAGGCAAATTCAATTCCGATAACCGTCACCACCGGAAGCATAGCGTTCTTTAGCGCGTGACGATTGATTATAACTTTTTCTAGCAACCCTTTGGCCCTAGCAGTTCGGACATAATCCTCACGCAGGACTTCTAGCAATGCTGATCGGGTCATGCGTGTAGCCACCGCAGAATAACGGTAACCCGTTGCTAATGCCGGCCAAATTAGCATAGAAATGTTATACCATGGGTCTTCCCAGATCGGAACATACTGAATAGGGGGCATCCACGCCTCGCCAAACCAAGATTGTGTAAATATTAGAAGACCCAGAATTATTAGAATTCCGAGCCAGAACGATGGCATCGCTATGCCCGCAATAGAAAAGGTTCTAACCACATAATCTATCCAGGTGTCCTGCTTAACAGCTGAAATTGTCCCCAACGGGATTGAAATAAGGATAGAAATTAGGGTCGCCATTATTGCGACCTGCAACGATAGTTCAAACCTAAGGCCTATTTCATACGCAATAGGCTGGCCCGACCACATAGAAAGACCGAAGTCGAACGTAACCAATCCCCACATAAAGTCTCCAAACTGGACCAGTATGGGCTGGTCTATGCCGAGATTTGTTCGGCAAGTGTCAAGCGCATTTTGATCGAAATAACCCCCGTCTCCCGCCATCCTAAGTTCACAGACATCTCCAGGAATTAACCGCAAAAGGAAAAAAACGAGGATAGCCGCCCCGATAAGGGTCGGAAATACCAGTAAAATGCGTTTTATAATATATCTGTACATTGGCGCCGTTTTGAAGGGTCAGTCTGCCCTTTAATTACCAAAAAAGAACAGACTGACCCGAATTCACCGTTTCAAAAATTACTTGGCGGAAAGAAGAGGTTCTTCCAGCCAAATATTGGAAAGATCTACGTTCAAGTAATGACTTGGACTGGTCTTCCAACCTTTTACAGCGGTACGGTGCAGCACTATCCGAAACCACCACATCGTGGGAAATTGATACGCCTTTTCGTGAATCGCACGCTTCTCATATTGGCGCATAAGGCTCCGTTGTTCAGCAGGATCCCCAGAACGGTTCATTTTATCAAACAACTTGTCCAAAACACGGTCCTGGTAACCAGCACTATTGTTACCCGCAACGTCGTCGGACTGGTACATAGAAACGTCCAAAAGTGGGTTGACTACGGACTGGCAGTTAAAACCCATCGAAACGTCGAAGTCCTTTTTCCTACGCAGCGTTGCATAGAACTGAGACGTTGGCTGAGTGCGCTGTTTGACTTTGAGACCGATTTGTCGCCACTGATCGATTAGCCAAGTGCCAACGATTTTATAGGGTTGATCTACCGCCCGATTGTGGAATGTGAACGAGAAACCATTGGGATAACCCGCTTCCTTCAACAATCGTTTTGCCTCAGCCCTTGATTTTTTAAGATCTGGCCAAAAACCGGCTAGCTTATGAAGTTCCGACTTGGTCGCTGCTAGTGGATGACTTGGATAAACAATGCCGCCAACAGTCCTTACGATGGCAATTTTCGACAGGTAATTGGAGCCACCCCAACGATCGATGGCGAGGGTAAGCGCTCTACGTACCCGCGCATCATTGAAGGGCTTAACTTTGTTGTTTGGCACAATGTTGAGAACACAATTCCAGTCGCCCTCCTGGACGGTGAGCTTTTTCCCGAGTGCCTTTTTCAGGTCGTCCCGCATCTTGGGCGGAAAACCACGGAACTGGATATACGCCCTACCACCGCGCAATGCCTGGAGGTTGATCGAGTACTTCTTCGCAAATATAGCTGACGTTCCATCCAAATAGGGTTGACCTTTACGATAGTAAGTATTGTTCCGTGTCGCCTTAATGTGAGATCCCAATTGCCATTCAGCAAACTGGAAACCACCCGTTCCTAAGACATTTTTTTCGTAAAAATGCATGTCTTTATCCAGGACCTTCTTGGCGTAGACAAAATTGTAAGGCATCGCTACAGCTGGAATGAAAGCACCCGACGGGTATTTCAAATCGAATACTACAGTACGGTTGTCAGGGGCATGGACTTTATCAACCATGAGAAAAAATGCCTTCCGGGCACTTCCTACACCCTTGGGCGGATTTATTATCTTGTTGAAAGTGGCCACGACATCGTGGGCATTCAATTCTTTGCCCCCGACAAGTTTCGTCATAGCCTTGTGTTCCTTCGAGGTTTTAACAGACGATGGAAGTTTGTGCCACGTTGCCCCTTTACGAATTTTAAAAGTGTATCTTTTTCCTCCGTTTGTTGCTTTCGGAATACCACCAACGCATAAATCGCACTTGAAATCGGTAGGAGACCCTGGATTATCCGGATTTACCCGTATGAGTGTGCTATAGAATTGTGCAAACGGATGAATGGTTCCGAACGTGGTTTCCCGATGCCCATCGGCACTAGGCGGGTTACTTGGAATTATGTACTTTAAGACACCACCTTTTTTTGGTGCAGCTACGGCGGCACCACCAATTATACCAAAGGCAAAAGCCCCGGCAGCGGCTAACCCTAAGCCAATTCTGGAAATATTCTTAAGCATATTAAATACTCCTCCCCATTGTTATGAACCCTGTTCAATTATTACCTACATACTCCCCTTGAAATCGGGTTCGTTTAAATTTCACTACAGGCCACAAAATGCCCTGGTTTCATTTCCCGCAACTCTGGTATTTCTAAAGAACACCCGTCAACCGCAATCGAGCACCGCGGGTGAAATACGCATCCACTAGGTGGGTTCATCGGACTAGGCACCTCTCCTGTCATAACTGTGTGCTCTCGGCGCCGTTCAATCTCTGGATCTGGCACTGGAACCGCTGCAAGTAGTGCTTTTGTATAAGGATGCAGCGGATAATCAAATAACTCATCACACTCAGCAATTTCAACAATTTTCCCAAGATACATAACTGCCACGCGATGACAAAGATGCCTAACCACCGATAAATCGTGAGCAACAAACAAATAGGTTAAGTCAAACTCCTCCCGTAAATCCTCCATTAAGTTGATTACTTGTGCTTGGATTGACACGTCGAGGGCAGAAACCGGCTCATCGCAAACGATAAAACGGGGTTTCAAGGATAATGCCCGGGCAATTCCCACTCTCTGCCTTTGACCACCACTCATCTCATGAGGATAACGATCAGCAAATTTGGGGTTTAGGCCGCACACACTCAGTAATTCACTCACGCGATCAGCTCGGCGCCTTGGGTCCGGCTCAATACCATGAACTCTCATTGGCTCAGCAATAATTTGTCCAATTTTCATACGCGGGTTGAGGGAACTAAACGGGTCCTGAAATATCACCTGAATTTTCTGACGCAGCGCAATGCGCCCTTTTTGATCAAGGGTTGAAACATCAACACCGTCGAAGAGAATTTGTCCTTCTGTTAGCTGTTCAAGCATAAGAATACAACGCCCAGTTGTCGTTTTACCGCAGCCAGATTCGCCAACAAGACCCAGAGTTTCACCTGCCATTATGTCGAAGCTAATCCCATCAACTGCCTTAACATTCGCAGTAATTTTCTGGCTCACTATACCCTCAGTCACGGGAAAATATTTTTTCAATCCTCTTACTTGAAGGAGGGGCGCATGAACCTCTGAAGTTTGAGCAACGACGGTATTTGTCTCTGTCACAACACCTTCTCCGCCGGATCTGCCAATCGATTGTGTTCCCAACACGCCGATAAATGAGCTTTACCCACGGGATCAAGCGTTGGTATAGAATTATTACACCCCACCACTGCAAAACGGCAGCGCGGACGAAAGGCACAGCCCTCATCCAACAAGGTAAGATCCGGTGGCTGGCCTTCTATAGGAATCAAGCGTTCACCCCGTTGCTGGTCTAAGCGCGGGACTGAAGCCAGCAGGCCAAGTGTATAGGGATGCCTCGGATGGGTATACACATCAACTGCAGTACCCCTTTCAACAATTTTGCCAGCGTACATGACATTAACCCGGTCTGCGTAACGCGCAACCACGCCCAGGTTATGAGTAATAATGATCAAAGCTACACCCAAGCGCTTAGTCAAATCTTTCATTAATTCTAGGATCTGAGCTTGGATTGTAACGTCCAGCGCTGTGGTAGGCTCATCAGCGATGATTAATTTTGGTTCGCACGACAACGCCATAGCAATCATGACTCGCTGACGCATACCACCGCTAAATTGATGGGGATATTGTCCCAGGCGGCGTTCCGCATCAGAAATTCCAACCAACCCGAGTAATTCGATCGCCCTGGCTTGCGCCTGTTTTTCGTCCATTGACAAGTGGTGTATCAGGGTTTCTGTAATTTGTTTTCCAATTGTTAGTACAGGATTTAGAGAAGTCATCGGTTCTTGAAAAACCATTGCGATATCCCGGCCTCGAACCTTACGGATTTCTTCATCTGGAAGCGAAAGGAGGTCAGTACCATTAAATTCTATTTTTCCGCCAACAATACGGCCTGGGGGATCGGGAATAAGGCGTAATATGGAAAGCGCACTTACCGATTTTCCGCAACCAGATTCACCTACAATTCCCACTGTTTCGCCTTCGTTAACAGTATAGGAAATTCCGTCCACCGCCTTCACAGTTCCCGCAGACGTAAAAAACTGAGTTTGTAAATCCACTAACTCTAAGAGTGTGCCCAAAGAAAAATCACCATTATTCTCCCTAACTCTGAAACGGTAGGGGCGACTTTACTAAGAGTCAATTGGAACAATTGGTCTTTTACAAATTCTTGAAGGGATAAATCTTCACAAATTTTTTATTTAGAAAGACACCTTTGCTCAGAATAAGGGTTAAAGAAAAAAGTTTTTTAATTTTTTGCAATTCGGCTTTTAGTTTTTAGATGAATTGAAGGATTCTTTAAAACTTTCTTTTTAGTATTCGAAGTGGCTTTCGATTGTATTTTTAGTAACTTAAAAATTTTAACCTCAACGAAACATCTTTAGATTTATGAAGAAACAAAAATGTATAACCCAAGCACCAGTAAGCCGGTAAAAAAAACCCGCCTAAAAGTGGTTTCTGATAATTTTTCGCGCAAACGTTTACCGAGTAACATACCAATAAGCGCGGGAGCCACGGCAATAGCTGAAATTGTACCCAGATAAGGCGTGATAAGGTTTTGGTTTCCTAACGATAAGGCGAGAGCTAATGTCGAAACAGTAAATAGCATTCCCATTGCCTGGATGAGAGCTTCACGTGCCAATCCAATAGCTTGAAGGTATAAAACTCCGGGAAATACAAAGGACCCCGTCATACCCGTGAGAATCCCGTTAAAAGCGCCTATGACCGGCCCTACCCACTTTTCTAGACTCTGATCAACCGAAATTTGTAATTTGATAAGGCCAGTAATCGAATATAAAACAACGACAACACCAAGGAGCATTGACAATAATCCTACATCAACCCTTTGTAGTACCTTTGTACCAAACCACACCGTAAGTGCCGCAAACAAAAGGAATGGCCATATGCGAAAAAGGAGCCTAGTTACATTATTGCCGTGAACCGCCTGCCAAATATTAGTGACCAGTGAGGGAACAATCAAAAGGGCCATCGCAGGCTTCAACCCAACAATGACTGTAAGTAGGGCAAGTGATATGGTCGGAAGGCCCAACCCAATTACACCTTTTACGCTGCCAGCAATAAAAAAGGTAATCACGATCAAGAATATGATGCTTCCTTCAAACATAGGCCGAACTTAATGTAAATCGAGAACGCTTGTATATATTTCTCCAGAAACTTGGCAAATAATTTGACCCCGCCCCTAGTGATGTTTGTTGGTTTTACATCAATTGAAACTCGTTTACGCGATCCCGGGTTTATTCAGTTGGCAATGACAACCCCATTTTTTACCAACTGACTGATCTCCTGTTGAGCATATCCATATTCAGCTAACACCTCGCGACTATGCTCCCCTAGAACTGGGGCACCTTGCTTAATGTTAGGAGGTGTTGAAGAAAATTTTACGGGTAAACCTATGGCGTCTACTACCCCGATACTACTGTGGGTAGTTTTTACAACCATCTCCCTAGCCACGGCCTGCGGATCGCGATGCATTTCCCCTATACCCAAAATTGGTCCTGCGGGTACACCCGCTTTCTCCAAAAGATCGAGCCATTCAGTTGTTGTACGAACGACCAACGCTTCATTCAGCATTGGTATCAGTGCCTTTAAATTATTCATTCGCAACTTGTTAGTCGAAAAACGGGGATCATCGGAAATTCTCGGCGTATCCAGGACCTCGAGTAGTTTTAGCCAATTGGCTTGATTAGCGGCACCTATATTGATCCATCCGTCGCTAGTTGGAAATGCCTGATAGGGAGCCGTCAAAGGGTGTGCCGATCCTATCGCTCCCGGAGAACGGCCCATTGCAAATTCCATGGCAGATTGCCAATAAGTATGTGTAATTCCCGCTTCATACAGAGAGGTGTCTACTCGCTGCCCCTCGCCAGTTTTAGTCCTATGAATGTACGCCGCAAGGACACCCATAGCTGATATAATCCCAGCCGTGACATCGGTCACCGGAGCTCCAACTTTCACTGGTGGGCGTCCGACCCCTTCACCAGTAATACTCATGAGCCCGCTCATCCCTTGGGCAATCAAATCAAAACCGCTTCGATCTCGATAGGGACCAGTCCGCCCAAATCCCGAGATTTCGCAATAGATAAGACCCTCATTTTCCTTTCGTAATATCTCATAACCAAGACCGAGCCGTTCCATAGTACCCCGTCTGTAATTCTCAATAACCACATCCGCTGTGGCCAACATTTTTCTAACAATGTTTTTGCCATCTTCGGTCTTAAGATCTACCGCTATCCCTCTTTTATTCCGATTAACAATCATAAAAGAGGCAGATTCTCCTTCGATATCGGGCGGAAGGAAACGGCGAGAGTCATCTCCTTCGGGTACTTTTTCCACCTTAATTACGTCTGCACCCATATCTGCAAGCATAAGACCACAAACGGGACCCGCCATAATATGGGCAAGTTCAATAACCACTATACCGTCCAGAGGTCCTTTTATTTTGTTTACCATCTTACCTCCCGTTAAATTTTGGAGTTTTTTTATCGAGAAAGGCCTGCCGCCCAGCACGGTAATCCTCTGTATCGTAACAATCGTATACTTCGTCCAATTCAGCCTGTGTGAGAGGTTCTGTTTTCATCAAGCGTTGTGCAAATTTTTTATGCCATCGCGCCACCAAAGGAGCCCCTGCTGCGATACACTTTGCAATCTTATAGGTTTCTTTATCCAATTGAGAGCTCGGCATAACTTTGTTGACCAAACCCATCTCTTTCGCTTCATTGGCACCAAGAATCCGTCCCTCAAAAAGTATTTCTAGGGCGGCAGAACGGCCGACGATGTCGATCAAAATTTGAAGCTCTGGATAACCCATTACAAGACCAAGGCGATTAATTGGTATTCCAAAGCGACTGGACTCGCTACAAAATCGAAGGTCACATGCAGCAGCAATCTCAAGTCCCCCTCCAATACACACTCCATGGACTAACGCTATTGTCGGAAATCTGCAGGCCGCGACTGCAAGGACAGTTTCTGTCACCAAATCTCCATAAGCTTTAGCTTTGAAAGAATCAGCGCGGACGGTTTCGAATTCAGAAATATCGGCCCCCGCTGCAAAAGCATTGGAATCGGGTCCCCGCAAGACAAGACAGCGGACCTCTTCATTACCAACAAGTTTTTTTATCGACTGATCTAATTGTTCCCAAGTTTCTTTGTTTAGTGCATTTAGTTTTCGTTGAGAATTCAGGGTCATTGTAATGACACCTTCATTTCCTTCCACTGATACGTATTGGGTCATTTGACATGCTTCCCGTTTTTAGAAAAATACATCGCCAGCCCTTTGTTCTGCATCCCTTTTAATATCTTAGTTAAACTGAACCATTTTCAGTTTTGGTAAGGTAGGCTAGCGCTTCTTCAACACCCCCAGTCTGATGGGGTATGCCGGCAATCTTCAACCCCATTTCCACTCCGCACAATGTCCCGGCAAGGGTTAAGTCATTAAGATCGCCAAGATGTCCAATTCGAAATAATTTTCCTTGCATTTTTCCTAAACCGGTACCTAACGACATATCAAAACGCTCAAGAACAATTTGACGAACTGTATCAGCGTTAAATGGATTGGGAACCATAATTGCGGTTAAAGTACTGGAATGAGCAGTTGGATCAAGGCAACAAAGCTCTAAACCCCAGGCATTAGCAGCACGCCTTGTAGCCTCCGAAAGACGATCATGTCGTGTGAAAACACGTTCTAACCCCTCCTCCTCCAACATGCTTAAGGCCTCTTCAAGACCAAACAACAAATTCGTCGCCGGCGTATAAGGGAAATTGCCACTTGGAATACCGTCAAGCAACCCCCTCCAGTCCCAATAAGACCTTGTTAATTTTGCTGTTTTCGATGCCGTGAGAGCTTTATCGCTGATCGCATTAAAACCCAGCCCCGGGGGCAGCATCAATCCTTTTTGTGAACACCCAACGGTTACATCGACACCCCACCGGTCATGGCAGTAATTTATGGACGCAAGAGAGGAAATCGTATCCACCATCAAAAGTGCTGGGTGCTTAGCCTTATTCATCGCATCCCGGACCTTGGTTATATCACTCACAACACCTGTTGATGTCTCGTTATGAACAATCATAACCCCCTTGATAGAATGATCTTCATCAGCGGTAAGTTTTTCCTCGACCGCTACAGGGTCAACGCCACGGCGCCAATCACCTGACACCCAATCAACATTTAGGCCTAACTTTTTGGCCATGCGAGACCATAACGTAGCAAAATGACCAGTTTCAAACATTAACACTCGATCATTTGGTGACAATGTATTAACCAGCGCTGCTTCCCAGGCACCGGTCCCGGATGAAGGAAAAATGACTACCGGGTTTTCAGTACCGAAAACCGGTTTCAAACGTTCAGATATACTGCACGCTAAATCACCAAACTCTGGCCCTCGGTGATCTATGGTGCCTCTACCAATTGCCCTCAATACTCTTTC